>NZ_RWIM01000025.1 GCF_009764645.1 Pseudomonas sp. PB106 | reverse complement strand
CAGGCTGCGATCTTTTGATTCTTGTTTTTAATCAAGATCAAAAGATCGCAGCCTGCGGCAGCTCCTACTAGTATGTGATCTTTTCCAGATCATGCCGTGCCCATGCTTTTGCCTCCCGCCAATTGGCTACCCCAAGCCCCCCTCGAACACCTTCATCTGGACTGGCTCACCTCTGCCGGTATTGAAGTCGCGATCCTGCGCCTGGACCAGATTGATCCGCTGATCAGCGGCAACAAATGGTTCAAACTCGTCGAACACCTCAAAGCCGCCGACCGTGCCGGTGCCGAAGGCATCATCAGCCTGGGTGGGGCGCATTCCAATCATCTGCATGCGCTGGCGGCGACAGGCAAACGGTTGGGATTCGACACAGTGGGGCTGCTGCGCGGGCATGCGCAGGACACCCCCACGGTGCGCGATCTGCAAGCATTCGGCATGCAGGTGCATTGGCTGGGTTACGGCGGTTATCGCGCGCGGCATGAGCCGGGATTCTGGCAACCCTGGCAGCAACAATACCCACATCTATATGCAGTGCCGGAGGGCGGCGGCGGATTACCGGGAGCGCTTGGTTGCGCCGCTATCAAGGAGCAGGCGCAGGCGCAATTGGCCAGCCTCGGCTGGAGCGATTATTACGGCTGGTGGCTGGCTTGCGGGACCGGCACCACGCTGGCCGGTCTGGTGCTCGCCGAGGCTGGTGCGCACCCGGTCTATGGCGCGTTGGCTGTACCGGACGATCACGGGGTAGCGCCGCAAGTCTCAGCGATCATTCGTGAAGCCGGGGCGACCGATGCGACCTATGAACTGATCGATGCCAGCCGTGACGGTTTCGCCAAGGTCGATCCGCCGTTGCTGGAGTTCATTGACCAGTCCGAGCAGGCCAGCGGCATCCTCTTGGAACCGCTGTACACCGGCAAGGCCCTGCTGGCGCTCAAGCAGCAAGTCGAGGCACGCCGGTTTGCGCCCGGTACGCGGCTGATCTTCATCCATACCGGCGGCCTGCAGGGGCGGCGCGGATTAGCGGCCAATCGATAAGGCTCAACCGCGCTTGGGCATCATCCGCAACAGCGTGTTATCGCCCACCACATAATGGTGATAGATCCCCGCCAGCGCATGCAGGCCGATCAGCCAATAACCGATCGTGGCGATCAGCACGTGCCAGCCCTCGACCTGTTTGGCGAAGGCTTTGTCCTCACCCACCAGCAACGGCAGATCAAAACCATAAAACATCACTTGGTGTCCTTCGGCACTGGTGATCAGCCAGCCCAGAATCGGCATGCTGATCATGAACAGGTACAACGCCCAGTGCATCAGCCGCGCCAGCAGCGTTTGCCATTGTGGCGAAGCGGGGAAGATCTTCGGCGCCGGGCCGAGGCTGCGCGCCAGCAGGCGAAACCACACCAGCACGAACACAGTCAGGCCAAGCATGTAATGCACTTCGCGGATCAGCGTGCGGCCGCCGCTGCCCTTGGGAAAGAGGCCGCGCAATTCCATGCTGGCGTACACCAGCACCAACAACACCAGCATCAGCCAGTGCAACAGCACCGACACAGTGCTGTAGCGAGACTCGGAACTTGTCCACGGCATACGGTGTTTCCTCACAGATCAGGGTCAAAACGGCCGTTCTTGCGCGACGGCATGCTTTAACTGTAATCCGCTTTGGCGGATTTGCCTGAGGCTGATCGGACTTTCAATGCGCTGAGTCAGGGCTTTGCCAATAAAAAACGCCAGCATCGTTCAGATGGTGGCGTTTTTGTTTGCGGCCAGTGGCAGGGATCAGCTCGACTGCGGCATCTCACCGTTGGCCAGACGCTTGTTGATGTCGGCAATCACTTCCGGCAGATCGGTGATGGTGTCGATCATGTAGTGCGGACGCGAACCTTCGAACAGCGCGTGGATGCGCTTGCGTTCGCTGGCCAATTCATCGCTGCCCAAGGCACGGAAACCGGCGTAATCCAGACCCAACGCGTTGCCCGAGCAGATCAATGCGACTGTCCACATCCCGGCACGTCGGCCTTCGAGGATGCCCGGCACGGTGTCATCGATCTTCACGCAGGCGCCGACGTCGTCGATGCCCAGCGCAATCACGTTGGCCAAGGCCTGGGCCGGCCACGGGCGGCCATTTGGCACTTCGTCGGTGGCGACGACGTGGTCGGCGACATAGCCATTGGTGGCGGCCAGCTCGACGACTTTGTCCATCACTTGCTTCGGATAACCGGAGCAGGAGCCGATCTTGATGCCTTGCTGACGCAGGTTGGTGATGGTTTCCAGCGCCCCGGGGATCAGCGCCGAGTGTTCGGCAATCTTCTCGATCTGCAGCGGCATGAAGCGGTTGTAGATTGCAGTGACATCGTCATCGGTCGGCGTGCGGCCGAACGCCTTGCGATAACGCTCGGCCACTTGCGGTTGATCGCAGAGGGTGCGGATGTGATCCCACTTGCCCATGCCCATCGGGCCGCGCGCTTCTTCGATGGAGACCTGCACGTCGAATTCGGCGAAGGCTTCGACGAAGATTTGCGTGGGGGCGAACGAACCGAAATCGACCACGGTGCCGGCCCAGTCGAGGATCGCGGCTTGCAGCTTGTTTGGGTTTTCGTAGTTCATGGCAATTAAATTCCTGATTTGGCAATGCAATTCAAATGTAGGAGTGAGCCTGCTCGCGATAGCGGTTGATCATTCAACATCGTCGTCGTCTGACACGGCCTCATCGCGAGCAGGCTCACTCCTACAGGGGATTTGTGTGGGGCTTAGATTTCGAGGACTTCCATCTCGCGCAACACTTCACCCACCGCCGCAACGGCCTGGTGCATTTCGTCCGGGCTAACGTGGCCGATACAGCCGACACGGAAGGTTTCGACCTGAGTGAGCTTGCCCGGATAAAGGATGTAACCCTTGGCCTTCACGCGTTCGTAGAAGTCCTTGAACTGGTAACGCGGATCTTGCGGCGCATGGAACGTGGCGATGATCGGCGCCTGAATCGCCGCCGGCAGGAAGCTGCGCAAACCGAGTTTGCCCATTTCTTCCATCAGCGCCTGGCAGTTCGCCGCGTAGCGCGCATGCCGTGCCGGCAGGCCGCCTTCTTCGTTGTATTGCAGCAGGGCTTCGTGCAGTGCTGCGACCACGTGGGTTGGCGGGGTGAAGCGCCATTGCCCGGTCTTCTGCATGTAGGCGTGCTGGTCGAACAGGTCCATCGCCAGCGAATTCGAGTTGCCGGCGGCTGCGGCCAGCGAGTCTTTGCGAGCGAAGACAAAACCCATCCCCGGCACGCCTTCCAGACACTTGCCCGAGGCTGCGATCAGCGCGTCGAACGGCACTTTCTGCGCATCCACCGGCAAGGCGCCGAAGGAACTCATGGCATCGATGATCAGGCGTTTGCCGTGTTGTTCGACGACTTCGGCGATTTCCGCCAGCGGGTTGAGAATCCCGGTGCTGGTTTCGCAATGAATCAGCGCGACGTGAGTAAGGGTGCTGTCGGCGCGCAACAGACGGTCGACGTCGGCGGCGGTGGTCGGTTCGTCTTCAGCGGTTTCGAAAGTGCTGAAGGAACGGCCCAGCACTTCGCAGATTTTCGCCAGACGCTTGCCGTAGGCCCCGTTAATCAACACCAGCACTTTGCCGTCACGCGGCACCAAGGTGCCGATGGCCGCTTCGACGGCGAAGGTGCCGCTGCCCTGCAACGGCACGCAGTGGTGAGTCGCGGCGCCGTTGAGGATCGCCAGCAATTGCTCGCACAGGCTGGCGGTCAGTTGGTTGAAGCGGTCATCCCATGACCCCCAGTCGACCATCATCGCCTGTCGGGTGCGGGCCGAAGTGGTCAACGGGCCGGGAGTGAGCAGGATGGGTTCGGCGATACTCATTCGTGTGTCCTCGGATAGCGCTGTGGGATGAAGCTACGGGGCATACGTTGCAATTCGCCGTTGCATCAATCAAATTATTTGTTGTTATGCCAACCATCAGCGAGAGTTATTCATGAATCTGTTTCAGCTGCGCGCCTTCGATGCCGTTGCCCGGGAAGGCAGCTTCACCCGTGCGGCGGCGCGGTTGTTCATCAGTCAGCCGGCGGTCACCGGGCACATCAAGGCATTGGAGGAGCACTACCAGATCACCTTGTTGCGGCGTACGGCACGACGGGTGGAACTGACCGAGGAGGGCACCAAACTCGCGGCGATCACCCGGGCGATGTTCGGTCTGGCGGAGGAGGCGCAAGCGCTGCTCGAGGCTAATCGGCAATTGCTCACCGGACGGCTGGAAGTGGCAGCGGACGGCCCGCACATGGTCATGCCGATGCTCGCCAGCCTGCGTGCGCGCTACCCGGGGATCACGGTGAATTTGCGCTTGGGCAATGCTCAGGAAACCTTGGCGGCGTTGTTGTCCGAGCACGCGGACGTGGCGGTGCTGACCGAAGTCGAGCCGCGCAAGGGTTTGCATTTACAGGGGTTGAGCAAGTCGCAGATTTGCGCGCTGGTGCCGGCGGGGCATCCGTGGGCGGTGCGTGCCGGGGAAGTGAAACTCAAGGAACTGGATCAGGTGATCATGGTGCTGCGCGAGCCGAGTTCGATCACCCGGCGCACGTTTGACGAGGCGTGTGCGCAGGCATCGATCCATCCGCGAGTGTTGCTGGAACTGGACAGCCGTGAAGCGGTAACCGAAGCGGTCGCCGCCGAGTTGGGCGTTGGCGTGGTGTCATCGGTGGAGGTCAGCCACGACCCGCGAGTGGTGGCAATTCCGATTGCGGGGGAAGGGCTGGTGAACCGGCACATGATTGGCTGCATGGAGCGACGCCGGGATTTACGATTGATTCAGGCATTTTTTGCATTGGCGCCGCAATAACCAATAGCGGAGTCGCTGGCAGAACTGTCGTATTTTTTCGCGAAACTTCAATTTTCCGGTAGGTCGCCTGTTTGAGCGGCATTCCTTGCAACTGAATCAAAGCGGCTTTGGGATCATCCAACGGCAGTGTCTGGAGAACATTGACATCCACATTCCACCACTCGCTGGCGAGTAGCTTTTCGATGGTGTCCGGGTCATGCCGATACTTGATGATCTTCGCGGGAGTACCGGCAACGATTGCGTAGGGCGGCACATCCTGAGTGACCAGCGCGCGGGTCGCGATAATGGCGCCAGTGCCAATCTGTACACCTTCAAGGATCATCGCGCTGTGGCCAATCCACACGTCGTGGCCAATCGTGACATCAGCCACTACCGGGTCGAACGTCAATGCCGTTCCGGTGTACTGAAACGGATGCGAGCTGAGCCAGTCGGTTGGATGAGAGCTCTTCTGCTGGCCAATAAAACACCGCGTGCTGATTGAACAAAACCTGCCAATCGAGGAAACAGCAGACAGTACGCAATCACTTCTGATGTATGTGTGCGCACCGATGGCGAGTTGTTTCGACTCGATCACCACATGGCCAATGCTGACGTGTTCTTCAAGAATCAGCCTCGAGCGCTTGTGTAACGAAAAAATGCCGCCGGCGACTTTGCAGTCATGCTGGCGAATCCATTTTTTCCAGAAGTGATCTCGAACCGAATCTATTATTTTCATCGCGATGGGTACTGGATTCCGGCATCGAACAGTGTGAGGTTCGATGCGTCACGGTCAATGATGTTGTGAAATTTCTTGTCACATGTGGAGCGCAATTGTAGCTGATGGTGTCGAAGTGGATACATTCGTTTCACGACGCAAAAGATCCACGACCCACGGATGGCGTCGGATGCTCGAGCTATTGCAGACTCTCGCGAACCATCTCCAGAAAAGTCGCCACTACTCGCCGTGAGCTTTGTTCACGCAAGCACACCAGGGTTTCGGTCAAACGCCGGGTGCAGTCGATGATGGGCAGCGCACACACCCGCGAATCGGCACCAAACTCCGCCGCTGAAACCACGCCGACCCCAATCCCCACCACCACCGCCTCGCGCGCCGCTTCACGACCTTCGACCTGGATCGCCGGGCGAATGCGAAACCCGGCACGGGCCATTTCTTCTTCCAGGGTCTGCCGCGTCACCGAGCCGTGCTCGCGCAACACCAGCGGCGTGTCATCGAGATCCGCCAGGCAGATCGACTCGCGCTCGGCCCACGGGTGATGGCGCGACACGAACGCGACCATCGGATCGTTACGCAGCGGCACACACATCAAGCGCTCATCACTGACATCACGCCCCAGTAGCGCCAGATCCGCCTGATAGTTGAACAGCCGGAACAGCGATTCATCGGTGTTGCCGGTCTCGATCTTTACGCTGATACCCGGATAGCGCTCGCAGAACCGCGCGATCTGCGGCAACACATGCACCGGCGCATCCACCGCCAGAATCAGGCTGCCGGTCTGCAAGGCTTGGGATTCCTGCAACAATTCCTGCGCTTCCGCTTCAATCACGAACAGACGCTGAGTGATCGTCAGCAGCCGTTCGCCCAGATCGGTGAGGCGCACGGAGCGTTTATTGCGATGAAACAGCAATACACCGAAACGTTCTTCGAGCTTGCGCACCTGGTCGGAAATCGCCGGTTGCGTGAGAAAAAGCCGCTCGGCGGCTTTGGTGAAGCTTCCATGCACGGCCACGGCGTGGAAGGCTTTGAGTTGGGCGTGGGAAACAGACATGACGGCTCCTGGCTACGTGATCAGTAACAAGCTGAGCTTATGTGTGAAATACGATAAATCGATTTTATTTATTAAACAGTAATTGCTTTGATCCGCTCACGCCATCGCTGACTGTCCGATCGGGCAGCAGGGTTGGCGATGAGCCTGTGCGTGCAACAACAGGACTCATCTGACCGGTATCACCCCAGGGAAGCGGTGATATCGCAGTGCTCAACAATAAAAACACAGGCGTTTTTCTTAACGATTCTGCCGGCACACTCACACCCTGAGGTCAGAACCACCATGAACAAGCACATCGGCACCATTGCGCGTTGGCGCGTGCAGATCTTCGCTATCACCTGGCTCGCGTACGCCGCTTTCTACTTCACCCGCAAAGCCTTCTCGGTGGCCAAACTCGGCATCGCCGAAGACCCCACCTTCATGCTCGACAAAATGGCCATGGCCAACCTCGATGCCATCTATCTGGCGGCATATGCCCTCGGCCAATTCACTTGGGGCATGCTCGCCGACCGCTTTGGCCCACGGGTTGTGGTGCTCGGCGGTTTGCTGATTTCCGCTGCTGCGGCGCTGGTGATGGGCAGTTTCGCCACGCTGCCGATCTTCGCCACCTGTATGTTGATTCAAGGTTTGGCGCAATCAACGGGATGGTCGGGGTTGTGTAAAAACCTTGGCAGTTTCTTCCCTGCGCAACAGCGCGGGCGGGTGCTCGGGTTATGGAGTTCCTGCTATGCCTTTGGTGGTCTGGTGGCGTCACCGTTTGCCGGTTGGTGGGCATACACGCTCGTTGGCAGTTGGCACGCGGCGTTTATTTCCAGTGCCGCCGTGGTCGCCGTGGTCGCGGTGTTGTTCTTTATCTTTCAACGCAATAAACCGGAAGACGTCGGCTTGCCGGCAGTCGAGCCCGAGCCCGAACTCACCGCTGAAGAAACCGAAGCCAACAGCAAGCTCAGCGTTTGGGAGCCGTTGAAGGAAATCCTGCGCAACCGCACGGTGCTGGTATTGGGCCTGGCGTATTTCATGTTGAAACCGGCGCGTTACGCGATTCTGTTGTGGGGCCCGGTGATTGTCTTCGAGCAGATGCCCAGCGTCGGCAAGGTCGGCGCGGCAATCATTCCGACCTCGTTCGAACTGGCCGGTTTGCTCGGGCCGATCATGATCGGTCTGGCCTCGGACAAACTGTTCGGCGCCCGCCGCATGCCCGCGTGCGTGATCAGTCTGCTCGCGCTCACCGTGACGCTGGCGCTGTTCATGGCGGCGTTGCAGTCCGGTAGCGTGATCATCGTGGTGGCGCTGTTGTTTGTCATGGGCCTGACCCTGTACGGCCCGGACTCTATGATCAGTGGTGCGGCGGCCATCGACTTCGGCAAGGCCAAGGCTGGCGCCACGGCGGCCGGCTTCGTTAACGGCTGCGGCTCGGTCGGCGCGGTGCTTGGCGGTTTGCTTCCCGGATACTTCGATACGGTCACGGTGTTCATTGTCTTCGCCGGTTGCGCCTTGTTCTCGGCACTGGTGCTGATTCCGCACTGGAACAGCCGTCCGGTCGGTGTGATGGAACCGCGCGCGTCCATTCCCAATTGCCCGCTGACGATCAAACCCCTGCGTTCCTGAAACCCCTTTGCCTCGCGGCCTGCTGCGGCGCTCGCGGCAGGCTGTGCCGTGGCCATCTGACTGGAGAAAACCCATGAGACCGTTTTGGCTGGAGCAGGCTTTGCAGGCTGATACGTCCGACACCTGCCCGCCGTTGCAAGGCGAAGTGCGCACCGATGTGTGCATCGTCGGTGGCGGTTACACCGGGCTGTGGACGGCGATCATGCTCAAACAGCAGAACCCCGAACTCGAGGTGCTGCTGATCGAAGCGGACATCTGCGGTGCTGGCGCCAGTGGGCGCAACGGTGGCTGCGCGTTGTCGTGGTCGGCCAAGTATTTCACTCTCGAGCGCTTGTTCGGTGTGGAAGAAGCGGTGCGGCTGGTCAAGGAATCGGAGCGCAGCATCCACGCCATCGGCGAGTTCTGCGAGCAGTACGCCGTCGATGCCGATTACCGTCTCGATGGCACGTTGTACACCGCCACCAACCGCGCGCAGGTTGGTTCGACGGACGCGGTGATCGCCGCGCTGGAGCGCAATGGCATCAACTCGTTCAGCCAACGCCCGCTGGCCGATGTCCAGCGCATGGCCGGTTCCGGTAAACATCTGGAGGGCTGGTTCTCACCGGCAGCGGCGAGTGTGCAACCGGGCAAACTGGTGCGCGGCTTGCGCCGGGTGGCGTTGCAACTGGGCGTGAAAATCCACGAAAATACGGCGATGACCGGGCTGGAGGAGGGTCGTCCGGCACGTATTCAAACGGCGAACGGCAATCTGATTGCCGATCGTGTGGTGCTGGCGATGAACGCCTGGATGGCCCGCGCCTTCCCGCAGTTCGAACGCAGTGTGGCGATCGTTTCCAGCGACATGCTGATCACCGAACCGCGCCCGGAATTGCTTCAGGAGATCGGTTTGACCAGTGGCGTCACCGTGCTCGATTCGCGGATTTTCGTGCACTACTACCACAACACCCCGGACGGCCGGATCATGCTCGGCAAGGGCGGCAACACTTTCGCGTATGGCGGGCGCATGCTGCCAGTGTTCGATCAGCCGTCGCCCTATGCGGGATTGCTGAAGCGCAGTCTTGCCGATTTCTTCCCGGCGTTTGCCGAGGTCAAAGTCGACGCGACCTGGAATGGCCCGTCGGATCGTTCGGTCACCGGTTTGCCGTTCTTCGGGCAGATGAGCAGCAGCGGCAATGTCTTTTATGGCTTCGGCTATTCGGGCAGCGGCGTCGGCCCGTGTCACATGGGTGGGCAGATTCTCGCCTCGCTGGTGCAGGGCCTGGACAACCCGTGGACGCGCTCGCCGCTGGTCAACGGGCCGCTGGGATACTTTCCGCCAGAACCGATTCGCTACCTCGGCTCGCTGGTGGTGCGTAACGCGATCCGGCGTAAAGAGCGTGCCGAGGACCATGGCCACCGCCCTCGGCATCTGGACGTGCGCCTGGCGAAGTTCGCCGCCGCCGCAGGTAAAGCCGACAAAGGTTAAGGGACTAATGGCCTGCGTGATTGACCAGCCAATCAAGCAGCAAACTGTTGTCGTGCGCAGGCGGTGTCTCCCGTGAAGGGCGATCCTGCGCGTTGATCAAGCACAGGATCGGGCGGTCGGGGTCGCTGTCGAGAAAACTCACCCATACCTCGCTGCCGGCACAGGGCAGTTCGTCAGGCGAAAGACGGCCGATGGCCCAGGGCATGGCAATCGGTAACCAGATCGCTTCGGCATCAGGGTCAGCCTTGACGTCTGGCGGTTGTTGCCCAGGCCATAGGCGCACGGCGATGCGGCCCTGTTCATCCAGTGGCGAAGGTTGGCCGGGCGAACCCAGCACCTGCGCCAAGTGATAACCAGCGATACTCGGACGCGGTTGCTTGAGCGGTGGCCGAAAGTCCGTCGACCAAGGCTGCGCGGTGAAATCATTGTGATAGCGATGGACCGCCGGCATCGGATCGAGAATCGATGGATGCTGGCCGTGATGTCGCATTTCGCTGATCAGCCATTGTTCGTTGAAATGGCTGATGGGGTGGTCGGTCACTTGCAGCAAGCGTCCGCTGAGCAAGCCGAGGCAATCACTGCGACCCTGAATCGAGCGATGCTGGCAACGTTGTCGCTCCAGATGACGGCGGCTGAGTTGTTGCGCGTGGCGTTGCTCGATCGCCGTGACCACCGGCGCCGAGGGCTGTAACGCGGACTGATTGGCTGCTTCTCCGTCAAACGTACGCTGTCCGCGGTTGCGAATGGTGGGCAACGTCGCAAGGGGAGCGGCGTGATGGTGCTGATACAACGCGCTGATCGAGGGCGACGGCGTGTGCTCATCGACTTTGAACGGAATCAGCGCCGGGACTTGTGGCAGGGCCAGGCTGTCATCGGCAAACACCACCACGTGGCCGTCTGCCTGGTGTTCGAAGTGATAGTGAATGCCTTCTTCCTCGCACAGCCGCTGCAACAGCGCCAGATCACTTTCCTCGTACTGAATGCAGAACGGCCGTTGCGGGTAATGGCCGACGCTCATCTCGAGCCGATACCGCTCCGGCAACAGGGCATTTTCTTCGAGTAGTTGTTGAATTATCTGCGGCACGCTGCGCTGGACGAAGACCCGGCGCCGCGGCGGTTGCGCCAGGGTTTGCAAGTGCGACACCAATACCATCCGATAGCCGACCCGGTGCGTACCGCGATGTTCGCAACGGCTGCTATGGATGATGCCGTGAATCCCGTGGTGGTCATTCAGGCGCAGATACGCAGGTTGATGCAACCACGTCGTCGGTGCCACGGCCGGTGACAGGCCGATCAACTCGATGTTGAAACGGAACGGCTGGTTGAGCGCTTCTTCACCGTCAAAGCGCAACACGGGCAGGCACAATCCACTGTCGGTCAGGGTCAGGGTGAACGGACTTTCCTTGTCGTTGAGCATTCGAGCGACTCTGTCAGGCAATACGGGGTTCAGAGGGTACGAAACCACAGCGCAGAATGGTCATGACAAAGGGTGTTTTCAGAATCGCCCTACAAGTGATGGCGAAGATGTCGATTTTGCATTGGAATTTTTGGTCGATTGCCGACTTTAGGCCGTATAAACTTGCCGCCACGCGTCGGCCAATAGATGTCTCGGCGCCACAGATCAAGAGAGTGAGTAATGGGCGCACAGTGGAAGGTTAAACACAAAGAAGCGGCATCTAACGCCAAGGGCAAGATCTTCGGCAAACTGGTGAAAGAAATCACCATTGCTGCGCGTAACGGTGCCGATACTGCCACCAACGCACACCTGCGTCTGGTCGTCGAACAGGCCAAGAAAGCCTCGATGCCGAAGGAAACCCTGGATCGCGCGATCAAGAAAGGCGCAGGCCTGTTGGGCGAAACCGTGCAATACCATCGCGTGACCTACGAAGGTTTTGCACCGCATCAGGTGCCGCTGATCGTCGAGTGCGTTACCGACAACATCAACCGTACTGTCGCGGAAATCCGCGTGGCGTTCCGCAAGGGCCAACTGGGCGCCTCCGGCTCCGTGGCTTGGGACTTCAACCACGTCGGCATGATCGAAGCATCGCCGGACACCCCGGACGCCGATCCGGAGATGGCCGCCATCGAAGCTGGCGCGCAGGATTTTGAAGCGGGCGAAGAGGGCGCGACCCTGTTCTACACCGACCCGACCGACCTCGACTCCGTACAAAAAGCCCTGCCGGAGCAAGGTTTCACGGTGCTGTCGGCCAAACTGGGCTACCAGCCGAAGAACCCGGTCAGCGGTTTGAGCGACGAGCAAATGGCTGAAGTCGAAGCCTTCCTCGAAGGCCTCGACAACCATGACGACGTACAGGACATGTTCGTTGGTCTGGCTGGCTGATTTGCGGCGTCAGTGATGCCCCATCGCTAGCAGGGCTAGCTCCACAGCGGATCTGTGGTGTTCACACGATCCTTGTGGAAGCTAGCCCAGCCAACGATTGACCGCGCAGCGGTCACAGGTTTTCCAGTACCTCGATAATCTCACTGAACCCCGGCCGCCCCAGCACATCCGCCTGGCAGCAACGCTGTTCCAGCGTCTCCAGCCCCCGACGCCGATCATCACTCAACCCCGAGTTGATACGCGCCAGCAATTCCCCCAGCAAAATCCCGAACGCCCGCACTTCAATGCGTTGCAGCGCCTGAGTCTGTGCAGTGCCAGTGGTGGCATGAAACGACGCCGCGCCAAAATCCCCGAGCAAACATTCGCCGTGCTCGTTCAACAGAATGTTGTGCCCGTAGAGATCGCCATGGGTGATGCCGTGCTGGTGCAGATGCCCGGCGGCCGAGGCGATGCCTGCGGCGATGTTCAGCGCCACGTCGGCACTGAAGCGGCAGTCGTTGGCGTAAACATCCCGCGAGCAGGACGCGAGACTGGGCAAGCCCGCGAGGTTGCGAAAGCTCGGGTCGATCAACTGCATCACCAACCCTTGCTGATCGTCGGGATGCCCGTGAACGCGCCCCAACACGCGGATCAGATTCGCATGCAATCCGGCGGTGATACAGGCGTTCATCTCGTGCAGCGGCGAGCCGTCGCTGGTCATTTCACCTTTGTACAACTTCACCGCCACCGCTTGCAGCGAAGCGTCGTCGCGTTGCCAGATCGCCCGGGAGATCACCCCGGACGCGCCTTCGCCCAGTTGCTCCTGCAGACGCAGCGCCGACCATTCGATCAGTGGCGTGGCTTGCAACGCGGCGGCGTCGGCCTCGGTTTCCAGCGGATTACCGGCATAGGCCAGCCACGTCAGACTCGGCAGGGTCAGCAGCCACTGCGGCAGTTCGGTCAGCTGGTTGGCGGCGATGCGGATCAGCTCCAGGCGATGACACTGGCTCAGCGACGGCGGCAGCGCCTTAAGGCGATTACCGGCCAGCATGAGTTTTTGCAGATTCGCTCGTTCGCCCAGTTCGCTCGGCAGGGTTTCAATCTGGTTGTCGGTGAGGATCAGCCAGCGCAGCAGCGGTGGCAGGGCGCCGCCGGGGACGTCGACGATGCGGTTGGCCTTGAAGCCAATCATCGTCAGCGCCGTGCATTGGCCGAGGCATTCCGGCAGCTCGGTGAATTGGTTGTCGGAGCAGAACAGCACGCGCAACCGGCTCAAGCAATGCAGATCATCGGGCAGGCTGCTCAAGGCGTTGCCGCTGAGGTTGAGCACTTCCAGCGTATCGGCGAGGTCGAAAATCTCGCGCGGGAAATCGGTCAGCCCGCAGGACAAATCCAGTCGGGTGATGCCGGACAACTCGCCGGCGCGCAATTGAGCAAGGGTGTGCATGTCGGTGTTCGCTTTTGGAAGGGGCAAGCGCAGGGCGCTGGAATGGCCGACATGATAACGGCAATGCCGTGGATTAATATTGGATCGCACCGCGAAACCCTGCAGGGCAGCTCTCACAGAAAATTTGGCGGTGTCAGGCGGGTTCGTGGATGACCTGCAGCTGGCCCAACCGGCTGCGAGTACGCGCCAGGTCAATCGCATCGCCGCCCAGGCTTTCGCACAGTGAGCGTTGGCCGAGCAGCGTCAGGTGCTTGTCCTGATCGTAGAGCACGTCGATCAGGTTGATGAACCGTTGTTGCGCAGCAATCGAGCAGTCCCCCAGCAGTGGCAAATCGTCGATCACCCAGTGATCGAAGCGCCGACACAACTCCAGATAATCCATCACCGCCGTGGGCTGTTCGCACAGATCGGCAAAGGTGAACGCGACGCGCCGGCCCTCACTCCGTCGTGCCGAAATATGCCGCGTACCGACGGCCAACGACAGCGGTGGCGCATCCTGCGCTGGTAAATCCAGCGCCTGGCGCTGCGCCGGGGTCCCCGGCCACACATAGTGGCCGTGGGTAAACACTTGATGTTCGTGGTGGCGGGTCTGGCTGCGGTAATCATGCGGACCGCCGACCTCCATCACTTGCATGCGCGCATTGATCAGCTCGATCACCGGTTTGAACCGCGCGTGATAGAGCGGATTGGGCAGCAGGCCTTGGGGCGGATAGTTGGACGTCACCAGCAACATGATCCCGCGCTGGAACAAGGCCTTGAACAGCCGGGCGATGAGCATTGCGTCGCCAATGTCATGCACATGAAATTCATCGAAACACAGCACCCGGCAATCCAGCAGCAGTTCATCGAGGGTGGCGGCGAGGGCATCGTCCTGCTCGCGATGATTGAACATGCCTTGATGCAATTGCGCGAAAAACTCATGGAAATGCAGACGCTGTTTTTGCGTCGTCGGCAGCGCCTCAAAGAAACCGTCGAGCAGCCAGCTCTTGCCGCGTCCAACGTTGCCGTACAAGTACAGGCTCGGCGGGGTTTGCGCGGAGACAGCGAACAGCAGACTGGCCTGCTGCGCCATGCAGTCGATCACCTGCAGTTGGCTGTGGCTGAGGGTGTAGCCCAGATTGTGCGCCTTGTGCCGGAAGTAATCGCGAATCGACTGGGCGCTGGCGTCATGCCCGGCGCTGGCGGCGATGCCCTTGCCGAACACGCGGCGCAGCGCCGACCAGCGTTGGCTCAGGCGAGATCGTTGGGGCAATCGGGCGGGCACTCTTGGCTTACTCCGTGTTCGTCAGGCCGGCTCCCGCGAACGCGGGGCAATAGTTTAACCAGCGGCGCCGTGCGCCTTCTACTGCAATCCCATGAGAGTGGGCGATCACTGAACAACATTGCAACCACGGGGATTTATCCACGTGTTGCCAACCTTTCGAAACACATGCCGGCACATCCGTGGATCCAATCGACTGGCGGAATCGTCCTGCGTTGCTAACCTGAAACACAGTCACGACGGCGCAAGCGGTCCCTCACAAGGAAAGCGGCAGTGAAGGCAAGAGCGGTCATGGGCCTGCTGGGTGTGCTCGTCGCACCTGTATACGCGGCGGATCTTCAAGTTGAAGTGCGGGTCGATGTGCAGCGCGGCTGCCAGTTGATCGGCCAGCAACGTGATGCCGGTATCGAACAGCTCGGTGTGCTGGATTTTGGCAGTACCGCACGTCTTGATGACCCGGCCGGGCCATTGAGCGCAGCGCTGACCCAACATCGGTTGCCGCGGCTGGAATGCAACCCGGACACGCCGTATCAGGTGCGTATCGACGGCGGTTTGCACGGTGGAGTAGGTGAGGTTCGCTACATGGCCGGTTCGGCGGGCAGCAAACCGATTCCTTATCGGCTGTTTCAGGACGCGGCGCGGCGCGTGCCTCTGGTTGTGGACGTACCTGTCAGCGGGCGAGTGCCGGACAGTGGCACCGTGGAGTTGCCGTTGTATGCACGGATCGAGCGACTGGCCGAGGTGCCACAAGTCAGTCGCTATTCGGACCTGGTCAAAGTCACCGTCACCTGGTGATCGCCGGGTGTTGATTGGCAATCCGCCGGATTCGGATTGCACAAGGAAGGGCGTTCAATGCTGAACGCGTGGGTTGGAGTCGCTGAAGGAGTAGGGACGGACACAATGGCAGGCAAGCACTGGATGGTCGTGGCGGCAGGAACACTGGCGCTGCTCGCGGATGATGCCCAAGCGGCAGTCAGCGGGCAGATCCATGCGCGACTGATCCTGATCGCCGGCTGCGAAGTCACCAACGCCAGCAATCCCGCCAGCCCGGTCAGCGATCTCGGTACGCTTGATTTCGGCCAGCAGGGCCCGACCTGGAATGCACCGATCAAGGCCAGTCTTGACGGTGACAGCAGCGGCAAACTCAATGTGGCCTGCAATCCCTCGGTCACCGGTTTCACCGTCACCATCGACGGCGGCACCCACGGTGACGGCAATACCCGGCGCCTGAGCAACGGTCGCCAGACCCTTCCCTATCAGCTGTTCGTCGATCCCTCTGGGGCGCGCAGCTACAGCATCGGCCAACAACATAATTTCGCTGTCACCAGCGGTGCGCAGATACCCATTCCGGTATTTGGCTCGGTGGTGGCGAATACCCGCGCGGTTCCGGCAGGTGTCTATACCGACACACTGACGGTGACGCTCGACTGGTAACCCTGAAGAGGACGGACACCATGCGTAGGATTGCTTCAAGGATAGGTTTGTCGCTGCTCGGCCTGACACTGGTTTCCAGTGCGCATGCCGCCACCACCGTCACCGGCCAGATCACCTCCAGCCTGATCCTGATCAGCAGCTGCCAGGTCAACGGCGCCGGCGGCTCCACCGGCCTGAACTTCGGTGCCTTGAGCTTCGGCACCGCCAACAGCCTGTTTACCACCGCGACCGGGCAAGTGCTGGGCGGCGGCGGTGGCGCGTTGTCGATTCTTTGCTCCAGCGGCACCACACCGACGGTCAAGGTGCGCGCCGGTGCCAATGACGGTAAATCACCCGGAGGTACGCGAGCACTTTTTGACGGTGTCGCCAACTACGTGCCGTACGACTTGTATACCGACGCCGGGCACTCGCAACTGCTGGCCATCGACGGCACGATCAACCTCGCCGCCAGTACTGGCGTGGCGCAGACCGTGAACATCTACGGTCAGGCAGTGGGCAAGGCGGGTTTGCCGGCGGGCACTTATACCGACACCGTCGCCGTTGAACTGACGTTCTGATGCCATGCGCCGCCATGCTTGCGCCGCGTTGCTCCTGCTCTGCGCGGGCAGTGCGCCGCTGCCGCTGACCGCAGCGACCAGCCAGAGCTTTCAGGTCAGTGCCACGGTGACGGCGGGGTGTCTGGTCGTCGGTGGGGTATCGAACTATGGCGGGTTGAATTTTGGTTCTCGTTCAGCCTTGGCCACTGGCACGGTGCAGGTCGCGCTGACCGGGGGAGTGCAGTTGCAATGCACGCCGGGCGTGACGCTGAACATGAGTGTCGATGGCGGCCAGTACAACAGCAGCGGTCGGCACATGCAGGTTGGTAGCGGGAGTGCGCGGGTGGCGTATGCGCTGTTTCGCGATGCGGCGTACAGCCAGAGTCTGGGCATTGGTCAGAGCGTCGCGGTGGCCTATAGCGATGCGAACAACATCCGCCTGCCGATTTACGGACAGGTGCAGTTGCCGGGCAATCAGCCCGGGGGGACGTACAGCGATGTGTTGCAGGTGCAACTGTCGTGGTAAGGCAAAGGTTGAATGACCGACAAGGAGCAGTTTTATGGGGGCAGTCATGTCACGGCATTCGCTCGTGCACGGCGCGATGTTGGCGCTGTTCATGCTTGCGGCGGGCAATGCCTGTGCCGCCAGTTCGGTGCTGATCTGGCCGATCGATCCGGTATTGGAAGCCGATCAACAGGCCAGTGCGTTGTGGCTGGAAAATCGCGGCAATGAAACCGCTAACCTGCAGATCCGCGTGTTCGGCTGGAGTCAGAGCGGCTTTGAGGAGCAATACCAGAATCAGCGCGACGTGATCGGCAGCCCGCCGGTGGCCAGGATCGAGCCGGGGCAAAAACAACTGGTGCGCCTGACCCGCACCAAGGACGTGCCGCCGGGGCAGGAACTGGCCTACCGGATCATCATCGATGAAATTCCCTCCGCTCAACCGGCCACTGCCGAAGGCGGCAAGACCGCCGCCGCGATCCGTTTCCAGATGCGTTACTCGGTGCCGTTGTTTGCCTATGGCGCGGGACTCTGGAGCAAGGAAGACAGCACACGCCCACGAGATCCCAAGGGCGTGGGTTTGCCGCAGCTGAGCTGGCGCACCGTGGCGGTGGACGGCAAGCCCTATGTGGAAGTGCGCAATCAAGGCGCGGTGCATGCGCGGTTGACCGATGTGGCGATCAAGCAAGGCGGGCAGAACAAACCGTTGGCTGAAGGTTTGCTCGGTTATGTGTTACCGGGAGCGGTGATGCGCTGGCCGGCACCGGGACCACTGGCCAGTGAGTCGGCGCTGCAGGTACGGGTCAACGGCGGGACGCAGGTGCAGAGCATTACCCCGGCACGCTGATCGAGCCGGCGATTTCAGGAGGATTCAGTCCATTGATGGACGTCAAACGTGTATGAGCTCGCCATGGGCTCGCCGTCTTCAGCGTCCGTTGTGGCTTGTGACCGGCGCGTGTTGCCTGGTGTTCGTTCAACCATCCGGGGCCGGCGACCTGCCGCCACCGCCCAGCGGCATGGAGGCCGTAAGTGATGCACAGTTATTTCTGGAGCTGGTGGTCAACCAGATGAATACCGGGCGAGTGGTGGCAGTGGAACAGCGTGGCGGACGCCTGTTCGTACCGACGACGGCGTTGCGCGAAACCGGGATGAAACTGCCCGATGGCACGGGCAGCGAAGTCGACCTCGACAGCCTGTCGGGACTGCACAGTGAATACGACGGTGTCGGTCAGCGTCTGCTGTTGCAAGTACCGGCGGACTGGCTGCCGGAACAATTCATCGGCAATCGGCAGGCCTATCCGCGCACCCCGGCGCTGAGCAGTTTCGGCGCACTGTTCAATTATGACCTGTACCTCAACGACACTGACGATGCCGGCACCTATCTGGCGGCCTGGAACGAAGTACGGTTATTCGACAGTTGGGGCACGCTGTCCAACACCGGGCAATATCGGCGCACGTTGTCGAGCGCTGATGCCTTCAATTCGATGAACAACGGTTACCTGCGCTACGACACTACTTGGCGTTATTCCGATGACGAGCGGATGCTCACCTACGAGGCGGGCGATGTCATCAGCGGCGCGTTGCCGTGGAGCAGTTCGGTACGTCTGGGCGGCGTGCAGTTCTCGCGCGACTTTGCCGTGCGCCCGGACCTGGTGACCTATCCACTGCCACAGTTTGCCGGGGAAGCGGCGGTGCCGTCCTCGGTGGACCTGTTCATCAATGGCTACAAGTCCAGCAGCGCCGATCTGCAGCCAGGGCCGTACACACTGACCAACATTCCGTTCATCAACGGTGCTGGCGAGGCCGTCGTGGTGACGACTGATGCCTTGGGCCGACAGGTGTCGACCACGGTGCCGTTCTACGTCACCAGCACTTTGCTGCAAAAGGGTCTGAGCGATTTCTCCGTAGCTGCGGGGACCTTGCGTCGCGATTACGGGTTGAAGGATTTCAACTATGGCCCGGGTGTCACGTCCGGCAGTCTGCGTTATGGCGTCAGTGACAGTTTCACCTTGGAAAGCCATGCCGAAGCGTCCGACTCGCTGACCTTGGGTGGCCTTGGAGGCAACCTGCGGCTGGGCAATTTCGGCGTGCTTAATAGCGCCGTCAGCCAGAGCCGTTTCGAGGGTGAGGGCGGTGAGCAACTGAGTCTCGGTTATCAGTACAGCAACCAGCGCTTCAGCTTTTCCTATCAGCGCTTGCAGCGCCATGATCAATACGCCGATCTGACCGTGGTCGATACGCCGTACATTAGCCTCAGTCGCCGCAGTGAACAGGCCACGTTGAGTCTCAACCTCGATCGCTGGGGCAGCCTTGGCGCAGGTTATTTCGATGTGCGCGCCGCCGATGATTCGCGCACGCGTTTGCTCAATCTGAGCTGGAGCAAACCGTTGTGGCGTAACAGCAGTTTCTACCTCTCGGCCAACCGTGAAATCGGCGACAGCAACTGGGCGGTGCAGGCGCAACTGGTGATTCCGTTCGATCTGCGCGGCAGCCTGGCGATCAGCAGCGAGCGCAGTAAAACCGGGCAAACCCAGCAGCGGGTCAATTACAGCCGCGCGGTGCCGACTGAGGGCGGGGTAGGTTTCAACTTGGGTTACGCCAAAGGTGACGGCGCCGATTATCGTCAGGCCGACGTGACCTGGCGTTTGCAGTCGGTGCAGTTGCAGGCTGGCGTGTACGGCACGGCTGATGCTGAAACGCGCTGGGCTGACGCCAGCGGGTCGTTAGTGTGGATGGATAAGCAGGTGTTCGCGGCCAACCGGATTGACGACGCTTTTGTGGTGGTCAGCACCGATGGTTTTGCCGATATTCCGGTGCGCTACGAGAATCAGCAGGTCGGTCAGACGGACAAGAACGGTCATCTGCTGGTGCCATGGAGCAGCGCCTACTATCGCGGCAAGTATGAAATCGATCCGCTGAACCTGCCGCCGAATGTGCGCAGCCCCAACGTCGAACAGCGCATTGCCGTGCGCCGCGGCAGCGGCTATCTGCTGGAGTTTCCGTTGAACCGGGTGATCGCCGCGAGCATTGTTCTGGTCGACGCTCAACAACACGAGTTGCCGCTGGGCGCTGGTGTGCTGCATGAGCAAAGCGGCACTAACACGGTCGTCGGTTGGGACGGTCTGGTTTATCTGGAGGACCTTGCGGCGCAGAACTCGCTGCGGGTCACGCTTGCCGATGGAGCAACCTGTCGGGCGCAGTTCAATGTCGACATGAACCAGAATCAGGTGCCGCTGATCGGCCCGTTGGTGTGTCAGTGATCAGGCTTCTATTGTGGCTGGTGCTGGTTTTGCCGGGCGCGGCGCACGCCTTGTGTTCGGTGGTCGGCACCACGCCGGCAGCGTTCGGCACGATCAGTTCGATTGCCGTGCGCACCGTTTCACAACCCAGTTCCACGTTGAATGGCGGATTGAGCTGCACCGGTTCGCTGTTGTCGTTGCTGACCAGTAATGATCACTTCTGGGGCACCGTTTCATCGACCCAGAGTGGCTTGGTCGGGCCCACCGGCGATGTCATCGGTTACACGATCTACGCCAATAACAGCACGAGTTATCCGCTGACCCGTGGCACCGCCTATGATTTCGCCCGCAACGGAATCATCGATGCCTTGGGCCTGCTCAACGGCACGACACCGAAAACCGTGCCGCTTTATCTCGCCACAACGATTGGCAGCAATGTCGCCGCCGGGGTTTACACAGAGACCCTGAGCATTTTCTGGAACTGGAATTACTGTTCGGGGATCGGCATTGGCGCTATTTGCATCGGTCGCGATATCGCCAGCGGCACGACTTCGTTGACGGTGAATCTGACGGTGTCCAACGACTGCACGATTACCGCGCCGAACATCGCCTTCGGCAGTGCGCCCGTTGTCAGCGCATTTACGCCGGTGACCGGGCAAACCATCAATCTGGCCTGCACCAAGGGCAGTGCTTACACCGTGGGCTTGAGCGACGGCCAGAACGCGGTCAGCGTCGGTGGACGGCGACGGATGATTTCCGGGGGTAATTATCTGGCTTACGACATCTTCAAAAGTGCGGGGACGACGCGCTGGGGCAGTGTCGGCAGTGGACGCCGGGCGAGCAGCGATGCTGAAGTCAATCCCGGCAACGGACTCGGCACAGGCAGCCAGATTTTCAACTACAACGCGAAAATCTATACCGACCAGACCACACCGCCGGCGGGTACTTATCTGGACAATGTGGTGCTGGATGTGGGTTTTTAAGTGCACTGTTTTTCACTGTGGGAGCCACACCTGCTGGCGATGGCGGCATGTCAGCCACCCTGGATGTGCCTGAATGTCCGCCATCGCTTGCAGGGCAAGCTCCACAGGAGGGTATGCAGTGTTTTCAGAATGGCAGCGTCTGTTTGAGCTCGACCGGGCTGACCACCGCGTAGTTATACCCGCCACCCGACCAGTACTCAGCCTGCAAATCCCCATCACTGCGGCTGCCTCGGGGCAAAAAGGTGTTTTTCGGCCCTGGCGGACGCACGTAAAAACTCACTTTGTGTCCGCTGCGATCCTCGTACATGACCATCGCTGCCGGGCCTTCATCGGTGCTCAGCAACCGCCCGCTGACCGGCTCAAATCCGGCCGATTTCAGATCCGGCAAGCGGCTCGCCCGAGTGAAGTAACGATCAAGCCAATGCTGCATGTCGCCGTCACTGTCGACCTTGTAGTCGGCGGGCAACAGGCCTTGCTGGGCAATAAGGCGATAGGCCTGCAAGGCGTCGGTCATCGGTAGCAGGGAAGGGCGCACGAGGGTCATCTCGCGGGCGTGCCAGCCACTGAAACCGCCGACGCTGACCGCGATCAGCAATACCGCCGCACTGGCCAGATGGCGGCGTGATTGGCGCAGGCGGCGCTGACGAATCAGCTTAGGGTCCAGCGCCGGATTGGCCGGTTGCTGCAACGCGCCGCCGAGTGCCGCACGCAATTGCTGCGCATCCTGTTGCCAGGCGCGCACTTTTGCCGCTTCGTCCGGGTGGCTGGCCAGCCAGGTTTCCAGCACACGCCGGTCGGCGTCGCTGAGTTGGTGGTCGACGTAAGCATGCAGATCATGCTCGTTGGGAGGCAGGCTGATCATTTGAGTATCCGCAAAGAAGGGCTGCTGATTTCGCCGTCGCTGAGTTGGCGCAAGGCCTGGCGGGCGCGGGACAGGCGCGACATCACGGTGCCGATCGGGGCGCCGAGGATCTCGGCGACCTCTTTATAGGAAAGGCCTTCCACCGAGACCATCAACAGCAGGGCGCGCTGCTCGGTCGGCAACCGGTCGAAGGCTTGCAGGGTCGACTGGGCGATTACCGTGCGCTCCACCGAGGGTTCGGCATCGTCACGCCCGGTAAAGAATTCGAGCATCCGCGCATAGCGTCGCGACCGGCGATGGGCATCGAGAAACTGCCGGTACAGAATCGCAAACAGCCAGGCGCGCAGGTCACCGTCGGCGCGTTTATCACCCCAACTCGACAGGGCCCGTTCGAGGCTCGCCTGTACCAGATCGTCAGCGCTGCTGCTGTTGCGCGTCAACGACACGGCAAAGCGGCGCAATCTGGGAATGATTTCTCTCAACTGTTCGTCGAATTCGCTCATGAATTTCTACTAGTCACTACGCTGTGGACTAGGGAGACGTCCGCCGCTGCAGGTTATTCCAGGTTCGGAAAAATAAATACCGAGCCGTGGAATAAACCCTCATCAGGCGCGTCTTGCTGATTCTTCCTACTTGTGGCCGATGGCCCTGGAGTCTTTCATGGTTGATCGCTCATCCCCCAATGCGGCGCCGCCCGGCCAACCGCAACGTCCGCCGCTGAGTACTGCGAGCCTGATCGTGCGTCTGGGCGGCATTGCGGTGGTTGTCGCTGCTGTGGCCGGGGCATTTGCCTACGTTCACGGTAACTTTGACCCACAGCGTCTGACGCCAAAAGCCTTGGTTGATGTGCTGGAGAAGAACAACGGCGTGCATCCCGGATTTCGTCGCAACCACGCCAAAGGTGTGTGCGTGATCGGCCATTTCGAAAGCAGTGGAGAGGCGCGCGCGTTCTCCTTCGCGCAGGTGTTCAACGAGCCGCAGACTCCGGTGGTGGGGCGTTTTGCCTTGCCGGCGGGTAACCCCTACGCACCCGACAGCAGCGTACCGATCCGCAGTCTGGCGTTGCGTTTCACTCAGGCGAACGGTCAACAATGGCGCACCGGGATGAACAGCATGCCGGTGTTCCCGGTCGGTACGCCCGAGGCGTTTTATCAGTTGCAGCAAGCGCAGTCGCCGGATCCGGCCACTGGCAAACCTGATCCGAGCAAGGTCCCCGCTTTCTTTGCCTCGCACCCGGAAGCCGTGCCGTTTCTGACTTGGGTAAAAACAGCGAAGCCTTCAGCCAGTTACGCCACCGAAACCTACAACAGCGTCAATGCGTTTTATCTGGTCGACGCCAGCGGCAAGAAGCAGGCCGTGCGTTGGAGCATGACGCCTTTGGCTAAGGATGCCGCCGGCGCCAGCGCCCCTGAGGGCGGTGATTTTCTCGAGAAAGATCTGGTGCAGCGACTGGCCGCTGCACCGTTGCGTTTTCAGTTGAACATCACCTTGGCCAACCCCGACGACCCGGTCAACGATGCGAGTAAAACCTGGCCTGCCGGACGCAAGGTATTGAACGCCGGCACACTGGTGCTGGAGAAAACCCAGCCACAGCTGAGCGGCGAATGCCGCGACATCAATTACGATCCGCTGGTCCTGCCTGCGGGCATTCAAGGCACCGACGATCCATTGCTCGCCGCGCGCTCTGCCGGATACGCAGATTCCTATCTGCGTCGCACCAGTGAAGTCAGTCAATTGCCCGCCGCCAAACAGGAGGCTCGACCATGAGAGCTCAACCGACTCATTTCGCTCTGGTGGCGCGTGTGCTGCATTGGCTGATGGCGTTGATGATTATTGCCATGCTGTTTATCGGTGCCGGGATGGTGACCTCCGTCTCAGAACGGCATGAATGGCTGATCCATCTGCACAAGCCCCTCGGGATCGCCATTCTGGCGCTGGTGATCGTGCGTCTGCTGGTACGCCTGGCCACGCGGCAACCACCGCTGCCAGCGGATCTGCCGGACTGGCAGGTGTTGGCGGCCAAGGCTTCGCACTTGTTGTTGTACGCGTTGATGCTGGTGTTACCGCTGCTCGGTTGGGCGATGATCAGCGCTTCGGGTGAGCCGGTGATGCTCAGCACCACGCTGCAACTGCCGTCGATTGTGCCGGCCGATGCGCAGTTGTTTGCCTTGTTGCGCAAGGCCCATGGCTATCTGGCGTATTTGCTGTTTCTGACGGTGCTGTTGCACTTGGCGGCTGCGCTGTTTCATGGCTGGGTGCGTCGCGACGAAGTACTCGACAGCATGTTGCGCGGTCGCGATCGCAACTAACCGATTGGCTAAGGCAACACGGCGGCGCTGCTCAGCAGACGGCGCCAGAAACTGAAAGATCGCAGGCAAGCTGCGATCTTTTAGTGGTGTACGGAAGGTTTCAGCGCAGGGAATCGACCATATCTGCCAGTGTGGTCAGTACGTCTTTGCCCAGTTGTTTAGAACGTTTACCCGACCAGCCAGTTTGTGGATTCGGCGCATCGTCGTGATCCTTGAACGGCATCTCCAGGGTCTGCGACAGGCAGTCGTATTTCTGCCCGACGCTGTTGCAGGCCAGGGTCATGTTGGCTTGGCCCGGTTCATCGCGGGTGTAGCCGTATTTGGTCTGGAAATCCTTGGTGGTGTGCTTGAGATGGTTGCAGAAGTGCTCTTCGAGCTGCTCGAGGCGCGGCGTGTAACCTGGATTGCCTTCGCAACCGGCGGTGAATACGTGGGGGATTTCTTCGTCGCCGTGTACGTCGAGGAACATATCCACGCCATACTTTTCCATTTGCTGTTGTACGAAAAATACCTCAGGACTGATTTCCTGACTGGCATTCTGCCAAGCGCGGTTCAAGTCCTGGCCCATCGCATTGGTGCGCAAATGACCGTGGAAGGCGCCGTCCGGGTTCATGTTCGGCACCAGGTAAAGATCGGCACTGGCCAGCAGTTTGTTCAGCACGGGATCGTCGTGTCGTTCCAGGCGTTCGATGACGCCTTCCATAAACCACTCGGCCATGTGCTCGCCCGGATGTTGCTGGGCGATGATCCAGATTTTGCGTTGCCCTTCAGCGCCTGTGCCTTTGCGCAGCAGTTGAATGTCACGACCTTCGATGCTTTTGCCGGTGGCGAGTAGTTCGGTGCCAGCCTTGGTCAGCGCCTGCTCGATCAGCCAATCGTGACGGCCACGGCTGTAGGGTTCGAAATACGCGAACCAGGCGTGGGTTTGCTCGGCTTCGAGGCAAAAGCGCAGGCTGTCACCTTCAAAACTGGTTGGAATGCGGAACCAGTTGACGTGATCGTAGGAGGCGACTGCCTGATAGCCGGTCCAGGCTTTGTTATAGGAGGATTGGCTGGCGTTGACCAGGCGAAACCAATGCTCCTGATGAACGTGCAGGCCGCTGGCCTTGAAGTGGAACCACTGGAAGTGGGGGCTGCGGGTGTCCGGGCGAATGGCCAGAACCGGATTGAGCGGATTGCTGATATCGATGACTTGAATGTTGCCGCTGTCGAAATTGGCGCTGATGTCGAACGAAGATTTGGCCACGGTCATAATCGCTTCCTGAATATGATTTTTATGGCCGTTACTTTACACGCTGGATGGGGTGAAACCGAAGGGAATTGCGGGGTTGTGGCGGGGGCGTCCTCCATGACGCGGACGCAGCTTAGAGATTGTGCGATTGATTCTCAAGTGCTAATTGTCATTAGTTTGCCCCAATGCGGCCGGGCTCCGCTTGCCAATCGATATTCTTTTGATATTATCCGCGCCATCGAATTTGCAGCACCTAAAGACTTCATTAGCCTGAAGCCAGAAGCCCGAAAAACGGGCAAAAAAAAGACCCGGCAAAAAGCCGGGTCAAAAACCGTGATTAGCCTGATGAGGAGATAGTCCAGAAGACCGACCTAAGGTCTCTGGTCCATCGACTGATCTCGCGACCAGCTGCTTGCAATAATAATCATTATCATTTGCAAGTCAAATGTTTTTATCTGCGCGATTGGAAAATTCTTTCCTGTCCGTCCGAACTGCCGTTCCTGAGACCTCATCGCCATCCAGCGAATGGTCGACCATCGCCCGCGCCATATCCACCATGTGCACTACTGAAAACGCCAGGTCGCGACTCGCGCCTTGCAGGTTTTCTGCTGCCTTGAATGCAGTAGCGGCGGCGCAGCGCAAAAGGTCAGAAGCATGCACCAAAGCTTCCTCGCCGCTGAGATGGCTTCTGACGTCGAAAAAGCGCTCATCAACCTCGGGTTCTGACACAGCTGGTTTCAAGTAATGGTCCAGTGCTCGCTGCGCCGCAGCATTGCCTTGTGGCGAGGTGAAAGTGGTGTCCATTTGCAGGTTCGGCAAGTCTTTACTGCTGATATTCATGATGAGAGGTCACTCCATGTGCGATAAAAAATCCGTGTTCTCAGGATAGTACTAATCGTAGTTGTGACCAGAATTTAAATACTACAATATGTGTTTTGCTGGCCGAAGGCGTCCGCGTAAGGTGCCGCACATGGATAAATGGATTGAGTTGGTCAAGGCCAAGATGAGTGAACTCAAAATCACTCAAACAGAGCTCGGAGAGCGCGTCGGCATGTCCCAGGGCGGGATCGGTCATTGGCTGAACAAACGTCGCGAACCCGGTATCACGGAAATGAATCGCGTGCTGCACGCACTGGGGATGGATTTCCTCGAAGTGGTGCTGGTCATTCGCGAACCGCCACTGGAGCCGGAGGACGACATGCCGCTGGCGCAGAAGTACAACCCGTACTTCCGTTACCCGGTCAGTGACTGGCGTACGCCCTGCGAGGTGCGCGAGAGCGGATCGTCTGCCTACGTTCCCACATCGGACAAGCAGCGTTTCGAACTGACGGATTACCACGCCCGTGGCGCGGCTTTCTGGCTGACAGTGACGGGGGACTCGATGACCGCGCCCACAGGTCAGAGCATTGCCGAAGGCATGCTGATACTGGTCGACCCGGAGGCGGAGGCCGTGCCGGGCAAACTGGTGATTGCCCAGTGGCCGAACAGTGAGGAAGCGGTTTTCCGAAAGCTCGACGAGCAGAACGGCCAGCGTTATCTGGTGCCGCTCAACCCGACCTGGCCGAAAACCCTGTTCACCGAAGAATGTCGAATCCTCGGTGTCGTGGTTCAGGCAACGGCGCGCTACTAGTCAGATCGATCCTCGCCAGGCGTAGGATCGATCCATCCCTTCACACTGCTTCCAGTTCAACCAAAGCGCTGCCTTCGCCGACCATTTCACCTTCCTGGCAATACAGCGCTTTGATTACACCTGCATGGGGCGCGCGGATGCTGTGCTCCATCTTCATGGCCTCCAGTACCACCAGTTGCGCGCCGGCTTCAACCGATTGCCCGGCCGTGACCAATACCCGGACGATGCTGCCGTTCATCGGTGCAGTCAGCCCGCCCTGATGACTGTGACTGGCTTCGACGGCGCTGATCGGGTCGTACGTCTCGATTCGACGCAACTCACCTTCCCACTGCAAGTACAGCGCATCGCCCTGGCGGATAGCACGCAATGTGCGACGTACGCCTTCGTGTTCAACGATGAGTTGCTCGCCGGCCAGTTTGGCGTGGCCAGCGGTACTCAGCGTCAGCGCCCGATGCTGCCCCTCACAACTCAAATGCAGTGTGACTTCTCGAGGCAGTCCCGCGCGCAATCCGCTGTTCAGCGACCACGGCGAAGCAGGGTCATCCAGGCGCGCTAGCTGAGGCAGACTCTGCGCCACCGCTTGAGCCGCGGCCTCCCAGAACGCATCGCTCAATGTGCCCGCTACAGGCAGCAATTGCTCCTGATACCGCGGAATAAATCCGGTATCCAGTTCCGCCGCCGCGAACGCCGGGTGCGCGATGATCCGCCGCAAGAAGTTGATGTTGGTCTTCAAACCCCCAATCGCGAATTCGTCCAGCATGCTCAGCAAACGCAGGCGCGCCTGCTCACGATCCTCACCCCAGGCAATCAGCTTGCCGAGCATCGGGTCGTAGAATGGTGAAATTTCATCGCCTTCTTCAACCCCGCTATCGACTCGACGCCCGGGTCCCGCAGCGGACTCGCGATACAAATCCAGACGCCCGGTTGCCGGCAGAAAATCGTTCGAAGGGTCTTCGGCATACAAGCGAACTTCAATCGCATGGCCGTTGAGCGGTACTTGCGCCTGGGTGATCGGTAGCGCTTCACCAAGGGCCACGCGGATTTGCCAGGCCACCAGATCCAGACCCGTGATCGCCTCGGTCACAGGGTGCTCAACCTGCAGCCGCGTGTTCATCTCCATAAAGAAAAACTCGCCGCGCGCATCCAGCAGAAACTCCACCGTGCCGGCGCCGACATACCCGATCGCCTGCGCCGAGCGCACGGCCGCTTCGCCCATCGCCCGCCGCAGTTCAGGCGTCAGGCCCGGAGCTGGCGCTTCCTCCACGACCTTTTGATGACGACGCTGGATCGAGCAGTCCCGCTCATTGAGGTACAGACAATTGCCATGCTGGTCGGCGAATACCTGGATTTCCACGTGACGCGGTTTGAGCAAATATTTCTCGACCAGCATCCGCGAATCGCCGAACGACGACTGCGCTTCACGCTGGGCCGAGGCGAGGGCTTCGGCCAGTTGGCTGACGTCCTCGACCACTTTCATGCCTTTACCGCCGCCGCCCGCCGTGGCCTTGAGCAGCACTGGATAGCCGATACGTTCGCAGGCAGTGCGGAACGTGTCGAGATCCTGCGCTTCGCCGTGATAACCCGGCACCAGCGGCACACCGGCGGTTTCCATCAGCGCCTTGGCGGCCGATTTGCTGCCCATGGCGTCGATGGCCGAGGCGGGCGGGCCGAGGAAGATCAGGCCGGCCGCTTCAATCGCGCGAGCGAAGCCAGCGTTCTCGGACAAAAAGCCATAACCCGGATGAATTGCCTGTGCGCCGCTGGCCTTGGCCGCCGCAATCAGCTTGTCGATTTGCAGATAAGTGTCAGCTGCTTTACTGCCGCCCAGGTCGACGCGGATATCCGCTTCCCGGCTGTGCCGCGCTTCGCGGTCGGTGGCGCTGTGCACGGCGACGGTGGTCAGGCCCAGCGCTTTGGCGGTGCGCATCACGCGGCAAGCGATTTCGCCACGGTTGGCCACCAGCAGGGTGGTGAGAACAGGTGCGCTCATCAACGCGACTCCTTGATGGTTGCTGCTTGCCAGCTCGGCGGACGTTTTTGCAGAAACGCCCGCAAGCCTTCCTGACCCTCAGGGCTGACACGGATGCGCGCGATGGCGTTTTCGGTGTAGCGGCGCAGGGCTGGGGTCAGTGCACCGTTGCCGACTTCACGCAACAAGTCCTTGCTGGCGCGCATGGCGGCAGGGCTGTTGAGCAGCAGATTGTTGATCCATTGTTCGACTTGCTCATCGAGTTCGGCCGCCGGATAACTGTCGGCCAACAAACCGATTTCTCGCGCCCGCTGACCGCCAAAACGTTCGGCAGTGAGGGCATAACGCCGTGCTGCACGCTCGCCAATGGCTTGCACCACGAACGGGCTGATGACAGCGGGCGCCAGACCAATGCGCACTTCCGACAGGCAGAATTGCGCGTCATCGGCGCCAATCGCCATGTCGCAGCAACTGATCAGCCCCAACGCTCCGCCAAACGCCGCGCCTTGCACCACCGCCAGGGTCGGAATTTTCAGTTTGGCGAGGTTGTACATCAGCTCCGCCAGTTCACGGGCGTCATCGAGGTTGGTGTGGTAATCGAGTTCGGCGGATTGCTGCATCCACGCCAGATCAGCGCCGGCGCTGAAATGCTTGCCACGGCCGCGTACCAGCAAGAAACGCAGGCTGGCGTCGCTGGCGACTTTGTCCAGTGCGAGGATCAGCTCACGGATCATCTCGGCGTTGAACGCGTTGTTTTTTTCCGCGCGGTTGAGCCACAGGGTGGCGAAACCCCGTGGGTCGCTGTGCAGTTCGAGGGTGTTGAAGTCGCTCATGAGATTCTCCCGATCACATCCGGAACACGCCGAAGCGGCTCGGTTCGATTGGCGCGTTCAGCGACGCGGACAAGGCCAGGGCCAGCACATCGCGGGTCTGCGCCGGGTCGATGACGCCGTCGTCCCACAGCCGTGCGCTGGAATAGTAGGGGTGACCCTGTTCTTCGTATTGATCGAGGATTGGCTGTTTGATCTCGGCTTCCTGCTCGGCACTGAACGCCTGCCCGCCACGTTCAGCCTGCTCACGCTTGACCTGCACCAGCACGCCAGCGGCCTGCTCGGCACCCATCACGCCGATGCGCGCATTCGGCCACATCCACAGGAAACGCGGGTCGTAAGCCCGCCCGCACATGCCGTAGTTACCTGCGCCGAAGCTGCCGCCGATGATCACGGTGAATTTCGGCACTTTCGCGCACGCCACAGCGGTCACCAGTTTTGCGCCGTGTTTGGCGATGCCACCGGCCTCGTATTTCTGACCGACCATGAAACCGGTGATGTTTTGCAGGAACAGCAGCGGAATGCCTCTCTGGCAGGCCAGTTCGATGAAGTGCGCGCCTTTCTGCGCGGCTTCGGCGAAGAGGATGCCGTTGTTCGCCAGAATCGCGATCGGGTAACCGTGCAAATGGGCGAAACCGCAGACCAGTGTGGTGCCGAACAGGGCCTTGAATTCATCGAACACCGAACCGTCGACCAGTCGCGCAATCACTTCGCGCACGTCGAACGGTTGCTTGGCGTCGGCCGAAACCACGCCGTACAACTCATCGCTGGCGTACAGCGGCGCAATTGGTGCGCGTTGTTGCACTTCACCGAGTTTGCGCCAGTTGAGGTTGGCGACGCTGCGGCGGGCGAGGGCGAGGGCATGTTCGTCGCTCTCGGCGTAATGGTCGGCGACCCCGGAAATCTTGCAGTGCACATCGGCTCCGCCCAAGTCTTCGGCGCTGACCACTTCACCGGTCGCGGCTTTCACCAGCGGCGGGCCGGCGAGGAAAATCGTTGCCTGATTGCGCACCATAATCGCTTCGTCAGCCATCGCCGGCACATATGCACCGCCGGCAGTGCACGAGCCCATCACCACAGCGATCTGCGGAATACCCATCGCGCTCATGTTGGCCTGATTGAAGAAGATCCGTCCGAAGTGCTCGCGATCCGGAAACACTTCGTCCTGACGCGGCAGGTTGGCGCCACCGGAATCCACCAGATAAATGCACGGCAGACGATTCTGCTGAGCGATGGTCTGCGCGCGCAGGTGTTTCTTCACGGTCAGCGGATAATACGAACCACCCTTCACCGTCGCATCGTTGGCGACGATCATGCACTCGACGCCTTCGACACGACCGATCCCGGCGATCACACCGGCGGCTGGCACGTCTTCGCCGTAAACCGCATGGGCGGCCAGCTGGCTGATTTCCAGAAACGGCGAGCCCGGATCAAGCAATCGGTTGATGCGTTCACGCGGCAGCAATTTGCCGCGCGAGGTGTGGCGTTCCTGGGCTTTTGCGCCGCCACCCTGCGCCACTTGGGCGAGCAGGGTATGCAGGGCGTCGACCTGTTTGAGCATCGCCGCAGTATTGGCGGCGAACTCCGCTGAACGCGGGTTGAGCTGAGTGTGCAGAATCATGGCTTACTCCGTAAGCAGCTAGGAGTTGCAAGCTTGGAGCGGCAAGTTAAAGCTGTTCTCTTGCAGCTTGAAACTTGCAGCTCGCAGCTGACGAAATTTATTTCGTTTCGTTGAACAGTTCGCGACCGATCAGCATGCGACGGATCTCACTGGTGCCGGCGCCGATTTCGTACAGCTTGGCGTCACGCAGCAGACGGCCCGCCGGGAACTCGTTGATGTAACCGTTACCGCCGAGAATCTGGATCGCGTCGAGGGCCATCTGTGTGGCGCGCTCGGCGGTGTAGAGAATGACCCCAGCAGCGTCTTTGCGGGTGGTTTCGCCACGCTCGCAAGCCTGCGCAACCGCATAGAGATAAGCGCGGCTGGCGTTGAGTTGGGTGTACATGTCGGCGACTTTGCCCTGGATCAGCTGGAACTCGCCGATGCTCTGGCCGAACTGTTTACGGTCGTGGATGTACGGCACGATCAGGTCCATGCACGACTGCATGATCCCGGTCGGGCCACCAGACAGCACGACGCGCTCGTAATCGAGGCCGCTCATCAGCACTTTCACGCCGCCGTTGAGCACGCCGAGGATGTTTTCCTCGGGCACTTCGACGTCATCGAAGAACAGTTCGCAGGTGTTGGAGCCGCGCATGCCGAGCTTGTCGAACTTGTTGCTGCGGCTGAAGCCTTTCCAGTCGCGCTCGACGATGAATGCGGTGATGCCGTGGGGGCCTTTTTCCAGATCGGTCTTGGCGTAGATCACGTAGGTGTTGGCGTCGGGGCCGTTGGTGATCCAGGTTTTGCTGCCGTTGAGGACGTAACGGTCGCCGCGTTTGTCGGCGCGCAGTTTCATCGAAACCACATCGGAACCGGCGTTGGGTTCGCTCATTGCCAGTGCGCCGACGTGCTCGCCGCTGATCAGCTTCGGCAGGTATTTGGCTTTCTGTTCGTGGTTGCCGTTGCGATTGATCTGGTTGACGCAAAGGTTGGAGTGCGCGCCGTAGGACAACGCCACCGAGGCCGAGCCGCGGCTGATTTCTTCCATCGCGACGACGTGCGCCAGGTAACCCAGGCCAGCACCGCCGTACTCCTCCGGAACGGTGATGCCGAGCAGGCCCATGTCACCGAATTTGCGCCACATGTCGGCGGGGAACAGGTTGTCGCTGTCGATCTGCGCCGCACGCGGAGCGATCTCCTTGGCGACGAAGGACTGAACCTGATCGCGCAGCATGTCGATGGTTTCACCGAGGGCAAAATTCAGGGAGGGATAGCTCATGGTTCACCTTTTTGGCTTTTTTGTAGGGTGGGGAGAGCGGCCACTCAGCTCTCACCTTTACGTTAACGTAAGCGTGTGAGGAATGACTGTCAATCACCCTTTACGTTAACGTCAACTTGAGCGAGAGTAGGGCCAGTTCAAGATTGAAAGCTGATTAGTTTTTGTAGGAGTGAGCCTGCTCGCGATCACGTCGTGTCAGTCGACGTAAATGTTGACTGATGGATCGAGATCGCGAGCAGGCTCACTCCTACAAGTGACCGTCGGCAACCCATAAATAAAGACAATAGGGGTCGTCATGGATCAACCCAGTGCAAGTCCGCAGCGCAGCTACACCCGTGGTTCTCAGGACAAAGCTTTGCTGGCGATGACAATCGGGCAGCAGTTCGATCAGACGGTCGCCCAATACCCCGACGGTGAAGCGCTGGTGGTGCGCCATCAGCAGTTGCGCTATTCCTGGCGACAACTGGCCGATGCGGTGGACCTGCACGCCAGAGCGCTGCTCGCCCTGGGTTTGCAGGCCGGAGATCGCCTCGGTATCTGGGCACCGAACTGCGCACAGTGGTGCATCATCCAATTCGCCACGGCGAAAATCGGCGTGATCCTGGTCAACATCAACCCGGCCTATCGCAGCTCCGAACTCGAATACGTGCTCAAACAATCCGGCTGCCAATGGCTGGTCTGTGCCGGGGCGTTCAAATCTTCTGACTACCACGGCATGCTGCAAGGGCTGGTGCCAGAACTGGCCGAACAATCCATCGGCCAACTGCGCAGCGAGCACCTGCCGCAATTGCGCGGCGTGATCAGCCTCGACGCACAGCCGCCCTCAGGTTTCCTGCCGTGGTCGCAATTGACTGACCTCGCAGCCAGCGTCGCCCCCGAACAATTGCAGGAGCGCAGCAACAGCCTGCACTTCGATCAGCCCGTCAACATCCAGTACACCTCCGGCACCACCGGTTTTCCCAAAGGTGCGACCCTCAGTCACTACAACATTCTCAACAACGGTTACATGGTCGGCGAAAGCATCGGCCTGACCCCGCGCGATCGCCTGGTGATCCCGGTACCGCTGTACCACTGCTTCGGCATGGTCATGGGCAACCTCGGTTGCATCACCCACGGCAGCACGATGATTTACCCCAACGACGCGTTCGACCCGTTGCTGACCCTGCAAACCGTCGCCGAAGAAAAAGCCACCGGGCTCTACGGCGTGCCGACCATGTTCATCGCCATGCTCGATCAGCCGCAACGCGCCGAATTCGATCTGTCGAGCCTGCGCACCGGAATCATGGCCGGTGCCACCTGCCCGATCGAAGTGATGCGCCGGGTCATCAACGAAATGCACATGAGCGAAGTGCAGATCGCCTACGGCATGACCGAAACCAGCCCGGTGTCGCTGCAAACCGGGCCGAACGATGATCTGGAGTTGCGCGTGACCACCGTCGGCCGCACGCAGCCACAGCTGGAAAGCAAGATCATCGACGAGGCCGGCAACCTCGTGCCACGCGGCACCATCGGCGAACTTTGTACCCGTGGTTACAGCGTGATGCTCGGTTACTGGAGCAATCCGCAAGCCACGGCCGAAGCCATTGATGAGGCCGGCTGGATGCACACCGGTGACCTGGCGAGCATGAACGAGGAGGGCTACGTCAACATCGCCGGGCGTAACAAAGACATGATCATTCGCGGCGGCGAGAACATTTACCCGCGTGAGCTCGAAGAGTTTTTCTTCACCCATCCGGCAGTGGCGGACGTGCAGGTGATCGGCATTCCGTGCTCGCGATACGGTGAGGAGATTGTTGCCTGGATCAAATTCCATCCCGGCCACAACGCCTCCGAGCTGGAGTTGCAAACCTGGTGCAAGGAACGCATCGCGCACTTCAAGACGCCACGGCATTTCAAGTTCGTTGAGGAGTTTCCGATGACGGTGACGGGCAAGATCCAGAAATTCAGGATGCGCGAGATCAGTATTGAGGAAATCAAAACAATCGAGCGGTAACCACAACCCTGTGGGAGCTGGCTTGCCAGCGATGGCGTCAGGTCAGGCAGCATCTATGTTGGATGATCCACCGCAATCGCTGGCAAGC
>NZ_RWIM01000024.1 GCF_009764645.1 Pseudomonas sp. PB106 | reverse complement strand
CCTTCGGCAGTTCCTACATTGATCCCTGTAGGAGCTGCCGAAGGCTGCGATCTTTTGATCTTGGCCGTTATGGCAACCGCACCAGATCCCCCTTCAACGCCACCCGCGTGACAAAAATCCCCGCCCGACACTCATACGTATTCAAATCCTTGCGCACATGCTGGTCGTAAAAACTGACGAGATTGACCACCGCATTCGCCCCGACCCGCTTGGCATCGGCCTGCAACTTGATCAGATTCGATTGCAGCACCCATTCGCAGGAGTCGTGATCGCTCTTGTTGAAACCATTGGTGCTCAGGTCACTGACCACACCACGGCGCAACAACTGCTGAGTCCCCTGCGGCCCGTTGCCGACCAGATAAAACTTCACACTGCCATCCAGCCGACCTGCGCGGATGGCATCCGACAGCACGGTTTCGAACGGCATATACATGAGATTAGTGGCATGGCTGGCGCTCGGAAGAAGAGCAAAAAACATGGCGGCAATCAGGGCTTTCACTTGCATGGTCATCTCCTTGACGGTGAAAGAGAACCGCGAGTGGTCGAGCGACAAGCTCGCAGTTCTGCCAGGCGGTTGATGGCCGGCTTCAGCGAGTGTAGATGCTGCTTGATCAGCGCAAATGAAAAGGGCGCCAAAAGGCGCCCTTTGTCGTATCTGACGGTTACTGAACCTTCGCCAGATCACCCTTCAACGCAACACCGGCCATGATCGCGCCGGCGTGGCATTCGTAGGTCTGCGCATCCTTGCGCTCGTTGCTCTTGTAGAAGCTGACGATGTTGGTCACGGCATTGGCGCCGGCGCTTTTCGCGGCCTGGTGCAGGCTGATGATGGCCGACTGGGCGACCCATTCGCAGGCCTCTGTGTCGGACTTGTTGAAGGCGTTGGTCTTCTTGTTGGTCACGGCGCCGGGGCTGACCACGGTGACCTTGCCGGCCGGGGTGTTGCCGGCCAGGTAGAACTTCACGCTGCCGTCGATTTTGCCGGAGCGGGTGGCTTCGGCGACGGCTTTGTCGAGGGGCAGGTAGACCGCCGTGTCACGGGCTTGGCTGACCGCTGGCAGGGCGCAGAGCAGCAGGGTGGCGACAGCGAGTTTTTTGCAGTGCATGGAGGTCTCCTTGACCTGGATTAATTCGGTTGCGGCCAGCGGCGGAAGATCAACGAGGTGTTGACGCCACCGAAAGCAAAATTGTTGTTCATCACGTAGTCGTGGTGCATCTGGCGGAATTCGCCGCGCAGGTAATCGAGTTTGCCGCAGTGCGGGTCGACCTCGTCGAGGTTGAACGTGTGCACGTATTGGTCGCGATTCATCATCTCGATGCTGAACCACGACTCCAGCGCCCCGCAGGCGCCCAGCGTGTGGCCGAGAAAGCTCTTCTGCGAACTGATCGGCATGCGTTCACCGAACAGGCTGCTGGTCGCCAGTGTTTCGGCAATATCGCCCTGTTCTGTAGCGGTGCCGTGGCCGTTGACATAGCCGATGGCATCCGGTGTCAGTCCGGCGTCTTCCAGCGCGAGTTCCATGGCGCGGCGCATGGTCACCTGCTCCGGGCGGGTGGTGTGCTGGCCGTCGGCGTTGCTGCCGAAACCGACGAGCTCGGCGTGGATGTGCGCGCCGCGCGCGAGGGCATGTTCCAGCTCCTCAAGGACCAGCATGCCGCCGCCTTCACCAATGACCAGACCGTCGCGGCCCTTGTCGTAAGGGCGTGGGCTGGTTTGCGGCGCATCGTTTTTCAGGCTGGTGGCGTACAGCGCGTCGAAGACCATGGCTTCGGTCGGGCAGAGTTCTTCGGCGCCGCCGGCGAGCATCAGCGGCAGGCGACCGAACTTGATCGCCTCGTAGGCATAACCGATGCCCTGACTGCCGCTGGTGCAGGCGCTGGACGTCGGGATCAACCGCCCGGTGAGGCCGAAGAAGATGCTGATATTAGCGGCAGTGGTGTGCGGCATCATGCGCACGTAGGAGTTGGCGTTCAGCCCCTCGGCCACCGAATTGAGCAGCATGTTGCCGAACGCCTTGATCTCGTCGGTGCTGCCGGTGGACGAGCCGCAGGCCACGCCCATGCGGCCATCCTTGATCGCCGGGTCGCCGAGCAGACCGGCGTCAGCGAGAGCCTGTTCCGCCGCACCCACGGCAAGACGCGAGACCCGGCCCATGCTGCGCAGTTGTTTGCGCGTCCAGTGCGCCGGCACGACGAAATCATCGATAGGGCCAGCCAGACGCGTGTTGAGTTCGCTGAAGCGATCCCACTCATCCATCCGGCGAATGCCGCTGCGGTTGGCCGCGAAGTTGCCGGCGATGGTCTGCCAGTCGCTGCCCAGCGAGGTGATGCCGGCCATGCCGGTGACGACGACGCGCTTCATCAGCACAAGCCTCCGTTGACCGCCAGAACCTGGCGGGTGATGTACGAGGCTTCCGCCGACATCAGGAAATTCACCGCACCGGCCACCTCTTCAGGGGTGCCCATGCGTTGCGCGGGGATCATTTTCATCAGTTCTTCCACCGGCACGTTTTCGTCGAGCATCGCCGTGTCGATCAGGCCCGGCGCGACGCAGTTCACGGTGATTTTGCGCTTGCCCAGTTCAATCGCCAATGCCTTCGCGGCGCCGATCACGCCGGCTTTCGAGGCGCTGTAGTTGACCTGACCACGGTTGCCGATCAGCCCTGACACCGAAGTGATGCAAACAATGCGACCAGCGGCGCGGCGGCGGATCATCGGCATCATCACCGGGTGCAGGACGTTGTAGAAACCATCGAGGTTGGTGCGCAACACCACGTCCCAATCGTCGTCGCTCAGGGCGGGGAATGCGCCGTCACGAGTCAGCCCGGCATTCAACACCACGCCGTAATAGGCACCGTGGGTTTCGACGTCGGCTTCGAGAATGGCTTTGCAGGTTTCGCGCTCGGCGACATCGAATTGCAGAATCCGCGCCTTGCGGCCCAGTGCTTCGATTTCGGTCTGCACGGCTCGTGCTTCGGCCATGCCATTGCGGCAATGCAGGACGATATCGTGCCCGGCCTGCGCCAGCCGCAGAGCAATTGCGCGGCCAATGCCACGGCTGGAGCCGGTGACCAATACGAATTCAGTCATCGTTCGACTCCTGTGTCTGTTGCAGATATTGAGTGGCTTCGGGCGGGCGGAACACGTTCAGTCGCGCGCTGGCGTGAATGCCCTCGCCGTTGATATGGCATTCGAACACGCCCATGCCGTTGTCGTCTTCCAGTGAACGCAGGCCATGAATGGTCAGGTTGCTACCGGCGGGGAAGGCGTCGACATTGCACTCGAACTTGCGTGTGCCGAGCAGAAAACCCAGCGCGACGGGATTGCCTTGCTGCCGCGCATGACAACCGGCGAACGCGGCGACGCTTTGCGCCATCAGCTCGATACCGATCAAGGCGGGCAGGCTGCCGTCGGGCAGGTTGAACAGGCCATCAGGCTTGACCGTCAGGCGAGTGAAAATCTGCTCCTCGTCAAAACTGAGGATGCTGTCGATCAGAATCATGTCGCCCGCATGGGGCAGCAGTTCGGCGAGCGGCCAGGTCGTCATGGGGCGTCTCCGATAATCAGGCTGACGTTGTTGCCGCCGAAGGCAAACGAGTTGCTCATCAGGTAGCGGGGTGCAATGGACGTCAGGCGTGCGTGCGTGGTCACCCATTTCAGAGGCGGCAGCGCCGGGTCGGCCTGACCGTCCCAGACGTGCGGCGGCAAAGCATGAGCGGGGTTGTCGGCGCTGAGGCTCAGCCAGCAGAACGCGGCTTCCAGCGCGCCGGCAGCGCCGAGGGTGTGGCCGGTCATCGGTTTGGTCGACGAACACGCCACGCCTGCGGGGAACAACGCTGCGACCGCGAGGCTTTCCATGGCGTCGTTGTGTTGGGTGGCGGTGCCGTGCAGGTTCAGATAGTCGATTTGTGCAGCGTGCAACTGGGCACGGCTCAAGGCTTTCTGCATCGCTTGCAAGGCGCCGCGACCGCTCGGTTCAGGCGCGGAAATATGGTGCGCGTCGGAGCTGGCCCCGGCGCCGAGCAAAGCGATGGCCGGGCCGTCGCCCGGTTGTTTGCTCATCACGAACAGCACCGCTGCTTCGCCGATATTGATGCCGTTGCGATTGGCCGAAAACGGATTGCAGCGCTCGTCCGACACCGCTTCCAACGACGAAAAACCGTTCAGGGTCAGCTTGCACAGACTGTCGACACCACCGCACAGCACCGCATCGCACAGGCCCAGATCCAACAGGCGTTGAGCGCTCATCAAGGCCCGGGCGCTCGAGGTGCAAGCGGTGGAAATCACATAGGCCGGGCCGCTGAGTTGCAGCCAGTCGGCGAGAAAATTGGCCGGGGCGCCGAGTTCTTGTTGGCGGTAATCGTATTCAGTCGGGAATTGCTGTTCACGAATGTAGTGCGCCAGACCACGACTGGCTTCGTCGATGCCCGAGGTGCTGGTGCCGAGCACCACTCCGATGCGCTCGCGACCGTAAGTCTGGATCGCTTGATCGATGTCATCGCGAATTTGCAGCGCCGCTTCCAGCAACAGCTGATTGTTGCGGCTGCTTTGCTCGGCAAGCACTGGCGGGATTGGCGCCAGTTCACCGTGTACGCCGGCCACGGGCAACTCACGCTGCGGGATCCAGCCCGACTCGCGGCGCATGCCCGAGCAGTCGCCGGCGAACAGCTTGCGGGCCACTTCAGACTTGTCGCGGCCCAGCGCACAGATCACGCCGAGGGCATTCAGGTAAGCGGTCATGGCGTCGATTCACCGAGCGGAGAAACGCGATAGTGCGGGCCTTGGGGCAGATTCACTTCGAAGCTCAACGGTTGTGCATATCGGATGTCCCAGCGCGCCTCAAGGGAGCGTTGTCCGGCCTGTTGTTGCGCGCTGGGGTAGTTGCGCAGCAGTTCGCCGGACGGGGTCAGGGCGAACAACAGCGCGGCGAACAGTTCCCGGGCTTCCGGGTTCGGCGGCAGCAGACCATCGGCCTGCCAATGCCCATCGATCAATTGCTGACGCGCCTGGGGAATGCCCAGCGGGTCCATCATCGACCAACGGATGCCCGGGCCTTCGCGCTGGATCACCAGCAGCCAGTCCTGACGTTGCCCGGCCTGGTCGCGCTCAATGTGCAGTTGCAGCGGCAGGGGCAATGTCGGGTTGGCCACTGGCAACGGCGCTTGGCTGGCGCAGGCGCTTACCAAAAGCATCATGCTGACCACAAAAAGACGCCACACCGCAGACACTGTAGGAGTGAGCCTGCTCGCGATAGCGGTCGCACATTCAAAATTCAGGTTGGCTGACCCACCGCTATCGCGAGCAGGCTCACTCCTACAAGGATTTGTGTACATCAGGAAACCTCTGCCAACGGCTTGCGTGCCACAACATTGACCAACGTCTCCTCACGCTGCCCAAACGGCTTCGGCTTGCGTAACCCAAACCGCTCCAGCAAACCAAAATCCTGCGACCGGCTCCACCACAGATACGGGTACGAAACGTTCTGCTCGGCAAACTCGAAACCCTGCCCGCGAATCATCTCAAGATACTGCGCGGCACTCTTCTGCACGTGCATCGGATGGCGGAACAGCCAGCGAATCACCCAGGTATCAATGTAGGCCTCGGTGGATTCGGCGAACAGTAGATAGCCGCCCGGTTTCAGCACGCGATAGAACTCGGCCAGGGCTTTTTCCTGCTCGACCAGATGATGAAAGGTCTGATGACAGAACAGCAGGTCGACGCTGGCGTCCGGCACATTGAGCGTCGCGCAATCGCTGCCGATCAGTTCAACATCGAGACCCAGACGCGCCGCTTCTTCGCCGCTCAATTCAAGGCTGTGCGGGTCGGCGTCAACGCCGATCAACCGCTGTGGTGCGAAAGTCTGGCGCAGATGGGCGAACGACTTGCCTTGGCCGCAACCGGCATCGAGCAACACCGGGTTCTGTGGCAGCGACTCATTGAACAGCCCACGCAGATCGTTGATCGCCACGCGCAATACGTGATGCTGCCAGGTGTGGCTGCGCAGGAACCAGAAACCGAAGCGGGTTTCCTCGACGTAGCTGTCGCTCAAGTAATTCATGTGGCGTCCTTTGCACAGAGTTCGGAGATCATTTTCAAACGGCGCCGCGCTTCGCTGACGAACGGATTGCGTTCATCCCAGGCATAACCGGCGAGGATCGAGCAGATCATTCGACGAATATCGGCCTGGCTGTCTTCGTAGAAAATCACGTCCTGAAAAGTGCCGGCATACCAGCCCTCGACGTAGCAGCGGAAGGTGTCGACGCCGCGCTTCAGCGGCTCGGCGAATTCGCTTTGCCAGTCGACCGTTTCGCCCTGCAACTGCCGGTGCAGCACGGCAGCGGCCATGCTCGCCGAGCGCATGGCGATGGTTACGCCGGAAGAGAACACCGGGTCGAGAAATTCCGCTGCGTTGCCGAGCAAGGCGAAGCCCGGTCCGTGCAAGGTTTTCACGTTGGCCGCGTAGCCGCCGAGGGTGCGCGCCGGCGTATCCCACACGGCATTGTTCAGCACGCCGGCGAGGCTTGGCGTCTCGGTGATGAAGCTGCGCAGGCAGGCGTCGAGGTCGGCATCGCGACCGACGAAGTGTTCGGCGGCAGCGACCACGCCGACCGAGCAACGACCGTTGCTGAACGGGATCGTCCAGAACCAGACATCGCGATGCTGCGGGTGGGTGGTGACGAGGATTTTTTCGCGGTCGAACCCCGGGTTGTCGATGTGATCTTCGACGTGGGTGAACACCGCTTGGCGCACCGGGAAATTCGACGGTGCCTCCAGATCAAGCAAGCGCGACAGCACGCGGCCGTAGCCGCTGGCATCAAGGACGAAATCCGCTTCGACGCGGTATTCGCTGCCGTCCTCGCGACGCACATCCAGCTGTGGTTTTGCCCGGTCGAAATCGACGCTGACGATGGCATCGCCATAGCGAATCTCCACGCCCTGCAGCGCCGCTTGATCGGCCAGCAGTTTGTCGAAATCGGCGCGCTGCACCTGGAACGTGGTCGGCTTGCCATCGGTAAAGGTGTCGCTGAAGTCGAACGCGCTGTAGCGCTCGCCCCAGGCGAAAGCTGCACCAGTCTTGCGCTGGAATCCAGCGGCGTTGACGGCGTCGAGCATGCCGGCTTCTTCGACAAAATCCAGGCAATGGCTCAACAGACTTTCCCCGATGGAAAAGCGTGGAAAGTGCTGGCGTTCGATCACCAGCACATCGAGGCCCTTGCGCTTGAGCAACGCAGCAGCGATTGCGCCGGAGGGGCCTGCGCCGATGATCACGACCTGACGGGATTCCATTTCAACGATTGGCACGCGAGCTCCGGGGCAAAGGGTTTTTCAGATTCATGGGCGCGCTGTACAGGCCGATCAGGGCCGGTAGCAGCGTCGCGATCAGGCCCATCAGCATCAGCGCGAAATACAGCGCCGGAGTGATGAGCTGTTGTTGCAGCAGCAAATTGAGAAAGACGATTTCGCTCAGGCCACGGATGTTCAGCAGCACGCTTTCACGCCAGCGGCTGGCGCCTTCAAAGGAGGCGCCGGCCCAACCGAGGCCGAGCCAGTTGCCGAGCAGTTTACTGGCAATCGGCAACAGCAGCAGCGCCGCCCATTGCACCGCGCCGAGGCTGGCCAGAGCACTGTGCACATCGATCTGCACGATGCCGAACGTGAGGATCAGCGGGATCGCGACCCACGTCTGCAGACGGCTCATCCAGCGTGCCGGCAACGGCAGCACCAACGGCACTTTCAACGCGGCCATGCACAGCAGATAGCCGATGCCGAAGATCAGCGCATTGAGTCTGTAATGCTCGGCCATCACCAACAGTGCGAAGAAGCCGAGGCTGTAGGTCAGCGGGCGGCGCACGCGCAACAGGTGCAGCAACAACGGCACACACGCAAGCCCCAGCGGCAGCAACAGGCTGCTCAGGTGCAGACTGCCTTGGGCGAGGCCGAACAGTGTCCAGCAGCTCAGGTCGATGAGGATCGCGGTTTGCACCAGACGCCGGGTGGCGGCGGGCGGGTAATCAATGTGGCGCAGATACAGGTACAGCACCGGGATCGCGGTAATCGCAAAGACCAGGCCGATCGCCAAAGAGCTGAGCCACGATTGCGCAGGCAACAGCCAGGAAGCCGCCGCCAGACCGCAGACGAAGGGCACGATGAAACTCGGTAGGGCGATTTTCACACTCTGGCGATCCAGTTTCAGATCGATCACATCACTGAGGATATGCCCGAGCAGCAGGGCGAAACTCAGGCTGTAGAGGTTTTTCAGCCAGTCTGGAGCGATCAGTTGAGCGCCGCTGAGCTGCCAGCCCGGCTCGATCCAGAAATACATCAACAGCGGCAAGCCGAAGCTCGCGAGCAATAGCTGGCTGACAATCGGAATGAGACCGAAATGCCGACCGACGCGGGTGGCCGCGGCGAACAACGCCAGGGCCAATAGCCAAAATCCAACGACCATCATGCTGCAGGCTCCGCAACACTGGCGCTGTGTACGTGGCGCCCGGCCCACGGTGCGAGGATGAAGCTGAACGCCAGACCGAGGCTCACCGACAAACCGAAATTGCTGACGGCCGGCGTGCTCGACACCGCCAGCAGACCGAACGACAACCACGTCGTCACGGCGGCCAGCAACGTGCCGAGCAGGCTCACCGCTGCACCGCCGACTTGCTCGCGCATGAGGATCGCGTAATCAACGCTGATCGCTGTTACCAACAGCAGCCCGAACAGGCTGAACAGGGTCAGCGGCTGACCGAGCCAGCCGAGGCTGGCCAGGCTGCACAGCGCTGCCAGCAAAGGCAGAGCGACGATGCGCAAGGCGCCGCCGAGGCCAAACGGCAGGATCAGCACCAGCACGATCAACACGCAAGAAGCGAGCTTCAGTTCGGCAGCGCTGACCTGTGTAGCGGCGAACACTTGATTCAACTCACCGAGACGATCGACCAGCATCACCCCCGGCAAATCCAGCACCTGAATCCGCAACAGGGCAGGGTTGTTCAAGCCTTGCAGACTGGTTATCGCCGCTACACCGTCCTCGGTCGGGCCGAGCCAAAGCATGCGATACGGTTCGCCGAGCGGGCCGGCGAGCGCAGTGTCGATGTCTTCGGCCGGCACGGTCTGCAACTGTTGCAACTCGGTTTGCAGCGCGGCGAGCGGCACGCCAAGGTCCAGCAGCGGCTGCCAGTATTGCGGCAACTTGTTCAGCGCCGCGCGCACCTCTTCTTGCCGGCTCGGCGGGCTGACCAGTTGATCGAGGGCCAGATAGCCTTGCAGCTTGTCGAGATTGACCAGTTGTTCCAGGCGCTCGCTCAGCGCGGCCTGGCGTTCCAGCAACTGCTGCTGATCGGCACCGCGTACGAGGAAAAATTGACTGGTGGGCTGATAGCCGGTGATCCGCGCGATGGTTTGCGCTTCATCGGTCAGCTGTTGCGGCGCACCGACCCACTGACGGATGTCGTTCTTGCTTTGCAGTTGCACCAGTCCGCCGACGCAGAAGGCGATCAGCAGCGCCAGAAGAACCGGAGTGCGTACGTATTCAAGAAGTTTTTCGCGCAGATTGATCAGGCGCTCGGCCAGATGCAGCGGCCATTGTGCAGGACGCAGTTCGACATTTTTCAGCAGTGCCGGCAGCAGGCACACCGCTGACAGATAAGCGCCGAGCAACCCGGCGGCAGAGAACACCGCGATTTGCGTCAGCGCCGGGAACGGCGTCCACGCCAGCGCCAGATAGCCGATGGCGCTGGTGATCAGGCTCAGGGTCAGGCCGGGCAAGGTCAGACGCAAGGCCGGCCAGCTGCGCCACGGCTTCAGGCTCCAGCTCTTCGACAGATAGTGCAGCGGGTAATCCACCGCCACGCCGATCAGGCTGGAACCGAGCACCAGGGTCATCACATGCATGTGGCCAAACAGCGCCACGCAGGCCACCGCGCCGAACAGCATGCCGACCAGCACCGGCACGAACGCCAGCAGCACGCGCCAGCGACGAAACGCCAACAGCAGCAACAACAGAATGCCGACAGTGGCACCGCCGCCGACCCAGGTCATCTCGCGTGTCGCTTGTTGCTGACCATTGGCCGCGTACAGCAGGCCACTGGCGGCAAGCAATTGCACGTCGGCTTTCGCTGCTTGTTCGCGGCTTTGCTTGAGCAGATCGGCCACTTGCAGCGGCAGGTTCATGTCGAAGGCATTGCCGGTGGTGCGCGCACGCAGCATGACCCAACTCTTGCCGTCAGCATCGGCAACCAGTGCGCCGCTGCCAATGTCGAGTTGCACCGAACCGTGTTGTGGCTGGCTGTTCTGGATGCGTGCGGTCAGGCCCAGCCAATCGTCCTGATTCGGCACCAGACTGAATCCGGTGAACGGGTCGAACAGCGCCTGCACCCGCTGATGGATGAACACATCGGGGTGTTCGGTGAGCAGTTGCTGATCGTCCGCCGACAACATCGCCAGACGCCCCAGCAGCAGTTGCCTGCGCAGGGCCGGCAGATCCGCTTGCAGGTTCCACTGCACTTTTTCGAACAGACCGCTGGCCTGCCATTGCTCGCCCAGGGTCTGCGCCATGGCCACCGCTTGCTGGCGATCGGCGTGGCCGACCAGCACCAGCATTTCGCGATTGAGCGGTTCCTGCATGCGCTGTTCGGCACGCAGTTCGAGAGCGTCCGGATTGGTGCCGGGCACCAGTTCCATCAGATTCGCCGACAGCGGCGCGCCATCGCGCCACTGCCAACCCGCCAGCGCAACGACGGCCAGCAGCAGGGTCAGAAACAGCCAGGGCAGCCTGCGTTCACTCGGCAAAGTCATGTTGCTCCGCGTCGCTCAACGGTTGCCCGGCGGTGCTGTCCTGCATGCGCAGCACGGTGCTGTCGCCCTGGGTTTCCAGCAGTTCGATGGTTTGCACCAGCGTGCCGCCGTCGATGTTGATCTGGTTAAACACTTGCTTGAGCAACACCGAGCGCGGTGTCAGCGTGAGTTTCCACTGCTGCGCGTCGCCGCTCAGGGCCAGTTCGAAATCCCGTTGCAGGCCGCTGCTGTCACCTTGCAGCACGGCGAGGAACAAGCGGTTCTGCTCGGCCCCGGCGCTCTTGTTTGGCAGCAGTTGCCAGCCATCGCCGTCACGGCGGGCGATGCCTTTGGCGCTGATGCGGTAGTCCTGTTGCAGCGGAGTTTTCAACAGCCACAGCAGGCCGTGATTTTTCGCCAGGACGAAACGGCCCTTGCTGATCAGCGGTTGTGGCAGGGCGCGCAGGTGTTTTTCCTGGATGAACTGGCCGTGGATCACCTCCGGTTTCGCCAGTTGCTCGCTGAGCTGTTGCAGGTCAAAGGCATTGGCCAGTGTCGACATCGCCAGCAGCGCCAGCGCGCTCAGGCCTTTAGCAAAAACATTCATCGCAGCATCCTTTCCACGGCATCGGTGAAGACTTTCGGCGAAGCGAGTTGCATCTCGCGGCTGCTCACTTCGACGGCGACCTGCACCGAGCTGGCGCGGGTCAACCGCTCGCCGGTCTGCAGGTCAGTGATCAGGTAGTTGATCTTCAGACGGTTTTCCCACTCGACCAGACTGGCGCGCACATTCAGGCGCTGACCAAACACCGCGCCGCGTACGTAACGCAGTTGCAGGTCGATGATCGGCCAGGCGAACCCGGACTCGACCATGTGCGTGTAGTTGTGGCCGATCTTATCGAGCAGCGCGCACCGCGCCACTTCGAGGTATTTGACGTAATGGCCGTGCCAGACCACGTGCATGGTGTCGACGTCAAAAAACGGCACGAGGATTTCGGTGTCGGCGTGAAGTACTCCGGCGCTACGCATGCAGCCTCCAGTGTTGCGCGGCGATGCGTTGCAGGCACAGGCGCAATTCGCCTTCCAGCGCGCGGTCTTCGATGACCGGCGGGAAGTCTTTGGCCAACTCTTCGTGCATCGCTGCCAGCGACGGTGGCAACGGCCGTGCATCTTCGGCCTGGGCGCGCAGCCACACGCCTTGATTGGCGGCGAGCAGGGTGGCGGCGGCGACCTGTTCGGTCAGTTCCAGCACACGGATCGCATCGCGGGCGGCGATGGTGCCCATGCTGACTTTGTCCTGGTTATGGCACTCGGTAGAGCGCGAAAACACGCTGGCCGGCATGGTGTTTTTCAGCGCTTCGGCGGTCCAGGCACTGGTGCCGATCTGCACGGCTTTGAAGCCGTGGTTGATCATCGCGCGATCCGCTGGCGCGCCGGACAAGTTGCTCGGCAGACCGTGGTTGTAGCGCTCGTCGACCAGCAAAGCGAGCTGGCGATCCAACAGGTCGGCGACGTTGGCCACCAGATTTTTCAGGCTGTCCATGGCGAACGCGATGTGGCCGCCGTAGAAGTGCCCGCCGTGCAAAACGCGCTCGGCTTCGGCGTCGATGATCGGGTTGTCGTTGGCGCTGTTCAGTTCGGTTTCGATGAACGAACGCAGCCAGTTCAAACTGTCGGCCAACACGCCGAGTACGTGTGGGGCGCAGCGCAGCGAGTAACGATCCTGCAAGCGGTGCAGCGGTGCGGTTGGCGCATCGATCGCCATATCCTTGCGCAGCCACGCAGCGACCTGCATTTGCCCCGGATGCGGTTTGGCGGCGAACAGGCGTTCGTCGAAATGCTCGGGATTGCCCTGCAACGCGACGACATTGAGCGCGGTGATGCGCGTGGCCAGTTGCAGCAGGTAATCGGCGCGAGCGAAAGCGAGGCATGCCAAGCCAGTCATCACGGCCGTGCCGTTCATCAGCGCCAGCGCTTCTTTCGGGCGCAACACCAACGGAGTCCAGCCGAGTTCGCGGTGCACATCGGCAGCCTGGCGACGTTCGCCACGGAACATCACTTCCCGTTCGCCAGACAAGGTCGCAGCGACGTAGGACAACGGCGTCAGATCGCCGCTGGCGCCGACCGAACCTTCTTCAGGAATCAGCGGCAGAATGTCGTATTCGAGGAACGCGTGCAGCCGCTCAAGCAGTTCGACGCGGACCCCGGAGACGCCGTGGCACAACGACTGCAAACGCGCCGCCAGCACTGCACGGGTCGCTTGCGCGTCGAGCAGTTTGCCGAGGCCGCAACCGTGGAAGGTGTAGAGATGACGCGGCAACGCTTCGACGTGATGCAGCGGCACTGCGACCACGCAGGAATCGCCGTAACCGGTGGTCACGCCGTAGATCACGCCTTCCTTGTCCAGCAGCGAATCAAGGAACCGCGCGCCCTTGGCGATGCGCTCGCGGTAGTCGGCGTCGCTCTGCAACTGCACGGGCGCCTGACGGTTGGCCAGGGCCAGCACGTCTTCGATGCGCAAAGGGCGTTCGCCGAAGGTTACCGGCTCATGAGTTGGCGTCGTCATCGGTCTTCCAGAAAGGGTAAAAGTTGAACCATTGTTGCGGCGCTTCGAGGCAATAGTGACTCAGGCGCTGCGCATAGCGGGTGGCCCACTGATGAATGACCTGCTCGCGCTCGCTGCGCTTCCACACCACGGCGTCGGCGAAGGGTTCGAGGGTCAGGCGATAGTGGCCGTCCGGTTGTTTCAGGCACATCAGCAGATTGACCGGGCATTTCAGCAGGCCGGCCAGCAGCCACGGGCCCTGCGGGAACGGCGCCGGGTGGCCGAGGAAGTCGACGGTCACGCTACGTCCGCCGTGCAGTGGCACGCGGTCGCCGGCAATCGCCAGCCACTCACCGCGTTCCAGGCGTTCGTGCAGTTGCAGCATGATTACCGGGTCGAGTTCGCTGACCTGGATCAGGCGCAGATTGGTCGCCCCGGCTTCACCGAGCAGGCGGTTGAATTGCTCGGCGTGCTTGGTGTGCACCAGCACGTTCATGGTGACCTTTTCGCCGATCTCCGCCAGTGCGCGGCACACTTCGAGATTGCCCAGGTGCGCGCCGACCAGCAGTTGTCCGCGTGTGCCGCGCAATTGATTGCGCAGCAGCGCCGGGTCGATGATTTCGATCTGTTCGATGTTCAGCTTGCCGTTCCACACGTCGAGTTTGTCGAGCATCGAGTCGGCGAAGGCCATGAACTGGCCGAACACCCGCCAATGCGTCGGGCGCAAATCCTCGCGCTGATTCCAGTCGGCCAAGCGCTGCTGGTATTGCCAGGCACTGCGCCGTGCGGTGCGACCGAACAGGAAAAAGTACAGCACGATGCCGTACAGCAACGGGCTGAGCAGGCGCCGGCCCAACACCTTGGCGGCGAACGCGGTGAATTTCATCAGCAGGAAACTGCCGCGCTCTTCGCGGTCAGCCCAGTGCTTCTTGTCGACTTCGTCAGTCATGCGCGCCACCGTCGCCAGAGGATCAGTGGAAAGCGCAGCAACATGCCGAAGAACAGCCGCGTGTGCATGCTCGAAATCAGCGCGTTGTCGTGGAACAGGCGGAAGTGCGACACGCCGTCCAGCGGGTAGTGCACGCTGGTTTGCAGCCAGCGCATCGGCTGATTGCGCCACGACAGGCGCACGAGAATGTCCGAGTCGAAATCCATGCGTTTGCCGATTTTTGCCGAATCAATCACCGCCAGCGTCGAGGCCAGTGGATAAACGCGAAACCCGCACATCGAGTCGCGGATCTGCAGTGACAGCGTGTTGATCCACACCATCACGTGAGTCAGGTAGCGCGCGTACAACCGGCCCTTGGGCACGCTTTCATCGAACAGCGGATAACCGCAGATCAGCGCCTCGGGATGGGCTCGGGATTCTTCAACGAAACGGGCGACGTCGTGAAGGTCGTGCTGACCATCGGCGTCGACCTGCAACGCATGGCTGAAGCCCAGTCGTGAGGCCTCACGCAGACCGGTCATCACTGCGCCGCCCTTGCCCTGATTGGCGGTGAGGCGCACCAGATACACGTCGTCGCGAGTGGCCAACGCATCGAGCACCTTGGCGCAGGATTGGCTGCTGGCATCGTCCACCAGAATGCACGGCAGCTTCTGCGCAAGCAGGGCGTCGACCACGGTGCCAATCGCGGTTTCGTGGTTATAAACCGGGATCACGGCGCAGGGGTTATGCATGGGCAGCTCCCAGCAGAATCCGCCCACTGGAGCAGGTCGCCGTGTCATTGCGATAAGCGAAATACAGTTTGCTGCGCTCGGGATCAAAGCGCAGGTGCAGCTGGATTTCATCGCCGGGGCGCACCAGTTGCTGGAATTTCAGCACTTCCATACCGGCGAACGCGCCCGTCAGGTTCAGCAGTTGCCGGCCAAGATTCAGCGCCCATTCCACTTGCACGACACCTGGCAGCACCGGGGCCTTGGGGAAGTGGCCGCTGAAATAGGCCAGATCCGCTGGCACGCTCAGTTGCAGGCTCCATTCACCGTCAGTTTCGCTTTGATTCAGCACCTCTGGGGCTTTCGGTCGCGGGGCAAGCAGCAATGCTTCGACGTCGGCTTGAGGCAGTTTGCCTTGGCTGTTCAGCGGCAATTGCCGCAGCAAACGCCAGCGCCGAGGCAGCGCCAGCGCTTCGCAATGTTGGCTCAGATGCTTGCGCAGGCTTTCCGTCAGGCTGCGCCGGCCGTGTTCGCGCAAGGCAAAAAGACCGGACTCGCTGAGCACCAGCAAAGCGCCGAGGGACGCACGGTTTTCCTGCACCACACCCAGACGCGCTTCGGCGACCCAGTCATGGGCGACCAGGGCTTGTTCGAGCATCGGTAGGGATATGCGTTTCTCTTCGAGTTTGACGATCCGGTCCAGGCGCCCGAGCAGTTCGAAGCGACCATCGGCGCCAATCCGCGCGGCGTCGGCGGTGTGTTCAATGTGCCCGGCGGGCAGGTAGGGCGAGGCGACCAGCAGCGCGCCGTCGTTGTCCTGACTCAGCTCGACACCGACAAACGGTTGCCACAGCGGCTGGCCCTGACGCCAGGCGATACCGCCGGTTTCCGAGCTGCCGAGAATTTCTGTTGGCCATTGTCCCAAGCGTTGCTGCAGGCTTTGCGCGGCTTCATCAGGCAGCGCACCACCGGAGGAAAACACCCGGCGCACGTCGCTCAGGGCCGGCCAGTTGAGGTTATCGCCCATACGCTTGAGCAGCGCCGGGCTGGCGACCCAGGCGAAGGCTGGATATTCGCGACTGGCACGCTGCAAGTCTTCGGGGAACGCCAGTTGATTGCGTACAAACGGGCGCCCGGCGCACAGCGGCCACAACACACGAAACAGCAGACCGTAGATATGTTGGGTGGCGACGCTGCCGATGATGCACGCTTCACCAAGATCCGCGCCCCATAGCAGCTCCAGCGCTTCGACCTCGTTGGCCATTTGGCGCAGGGTCTTGTCGATACGCTTGGGTTCGCCGCTGGAGCCGGAGGTGCACAGGCTCAGGCAGCACTGGTCGAGATCCAGTTCGGCAGCGGGCAATGCCGGCTGATAAAGGTCTTGGAGGTGCGCATCATCGGGGTGATCGGTCAGCCACAGATCGACTTCAGCCGACCAGCGCTGGCGCGTCTGTGCCTGCAAATTGGCCGGCAGCAACACGCTGGCACCTGCGCGCCAGGCACCGAGCAGCGCGACGGCCAGTTCGGCGGCATCTTCCAGGTGCACGGCCAGGCGCTTCACGCCCTGCGCTTGCAGGCCGGCGGCGACGCTCAACGCCTGCTCGCACAGTTGCGCGTGATCGAGTGCCGGCGCAGCGCAGATCGCTCGTGCCGGCACGGCCTTGAGCAATAGCTGCTCAAGTTTTATCCAGTTCATGTACGGCCTCTTACCCGTTGTCGTATCAGCCATTCAATGGCAAACATCAGGCCGATCAATCCATAGGAGATCAGGCCGGTGTACAACATCCACCAATTCAGCGGCGCCCACAGGGTGAGGAGGGCGGCGCACAAACCGTTGCAGAAGAAAAACACGCTCCAGGCCACGGTGACCTTGCGTGTGTAACGAATCGCGATGTCCGGCAGCTCTGGCTCACGCAGGCGCGCCATTCGCTCGACCATCGGCGGGCCGTATTTCAGGCTCAAGCCGAACAGCACCAGCATGAAGCCGCTGATCAGCACCGGATACCAGCGCAGCAACAGCGGGCTGTCGAACAGCGCCAGCAGCAGGCAAAACACGATGGCCACGCAGGCCATCCACAGGCTGCCGGGTTTGCGCTCGCCGGTCAGGGCCCGCGCGAGCCACAGGCTGCCGAGCAGCAGGCCGAACTGCCACGGAGCAAAATGCTCCATGCCGAAATACACCGCAAAGGGGTACAGCAGACCGGCCAGCAGCAGGCCGAGGCCGATCAATCGGCTCATGCGGCCGGTTGAACCAGACGGTAGACCGCCTCGACCACGTCACCGACCGTGCGCACTGATTTGAATTCTTCAGCGGCAATTTTCTTGCCGGTCTGACGCTTGATGTGGTCGATCAGATCGACCGCGTCGATGCTGTCGATTTCCAGATCCTGATACAGATTGGAATCCAGGCTCACACGGGCCGGATCCAGTTCGAACAGCTCGACCAGGGCATCGCGCAGGGTGTTGAAAATGTCGTCACGAGTTTGCATGGTCCGGTCTCAAGCTGCCTGTTTTGCCGTGACGAACGCCGCAAGGCTGGCCACGTTGGTGAAATGGTTGCGGGTGTCTTTGGCGTCGGCGTCGATCTTGATGCCGTACTTTTTCTGGATCGCCAGACCCAGTTCCAGCGCGTCGACGGAATCCAGGCCCAGGCCTTCGCCGAACAGCGTCTGCTCGTCGCCGATGTCGTCGACGCTGATGTCTTCGAGGCCAAGGGCATCGATGATCAGCAGTTTGATGTCATGCAGCAGGCTATGAGTGTTCAGATCGCTCATCTTCGGCGAGCTCCTTAATAAAGTAAGAGTGCAAATAATCGTTGAGCTTGCGCGAGGCTTGCGGTGCAGGCCCCTGCGCGGCGAAGGCTTGTGGGTCTATATCGGCCCCGACGCGAAAACTGAAGTGCACACGGCGAGACGGGATGCGATACCACGGCTCGGCTTTGGTCAGCGTGGTCGGGCTGACCTTGATCACCACCGGGGTGAGGATTTTCGCACCACGCAGGGCAATCGCCGCCGCCCCCCGATGAAAGGCCGGTGCCTGACCCGGCTGGGTGCGGGTGCCCTCGGGGAAAATGATCAGGGTCTGGCCGCTTTGCAGCGACTCGGCGGCGGCATCGAGCATGTCCATGCTGCCGTCGTTGCTGATGTACTCGGTGCTGCGCAAGGGGCCACGGGTGAAGGGGTTTTCCCACAGGCTTTTCTTCACCACACAATTGGCCTGGCGCACCAGACCGATGAGGAACACCACGTCGATCAGCGACGGGTGATTGGCGATGATCATCTGCCCGGGGCGACCAAGGCGTTCAGCGCCCTGAATGTCGTAGGTCAGCACGCCGGTGCGGGCCATGAACCGCACGAAAAACCAGAACAGCCGACTGACGGTCTGGCGCGCACGCTGGCGATGCTTGAGCGCGTCACCGGGCAGGCAGCCAAGCAGCGGAAACACCAGCACGCGCAGGCACAGCCCGCCGAGCCCGAACAGGGCGAAGCTTGCGGCGGTGGCCAGCAGGCGCCAGTGATAGGCGTCGCGGTTCTTCTCGGTCACGGGTTGCGTTGCCAGGTCCATACACGATTTTTCCAGGCATGTTGGCAAAGGGTTTGCTGACCGAGCAGGGTTCGCAGCAGATTGAGCGCGTGGGGCCAGTGCGGTTTGGACAGTGCTTCTGAGGGGCTGTTCAGGGTCAGCCGCCAGTCGGTACCGGGGGTGAGCAGGAGGCCTACGGCGTACGGAAACGGCACGTCATCGATCCACTTCGAGTACGCGACGGGCGGCTGTTCTTCGGTGATCACCAACAGCACGGCGGGGGCGCCCTCATTCAACAGGGCAGCGGCTTCGAGCATGCCGTGTTCGAGGCCATCGCCCGCCGCAGCGAGGGCGGTCATTTCGCTGGTTTCGCCGCGCATGATCGACCACAGGCCGATGATCGCGTTGTGCACCGAGAGGCTGAACTGGGTCGGCGACAGCGGTTGCTCGGTCGCCAGATCGCTGAGGATCTCGTAAGTGCGCGGGGTTTCACCATGACGCGAAACGAACACCAGCGGCAGATTGTCCCGTCCGTCGGCCAGAGGCCAGCCAACGCTGAACGCCATGCGGGCCAGTCGGCTGAGGCGGCGACGCTGCATGGCCGGCAAAAACGACACATCGGGCGCGGCATCACTGCTCTGAAGCACGACCGGTTGTCGGCTCCAGGCCTGCCAGGCGTCCACGCTGTCGAGCCCGGGGGCCCACGCGCGCCATTGGGCGATGTTGAAGTTGATCACGGACATTCATCCCGCCCCTGCGGGCTTATATTGACGCGTTGAATCACCAGAACCGCGACGGGCGTGGCGTGGCGCTTGGCGCCGAGTGGCGCGCATTATCCCGGTGCGACGAGTGTGTAGCAAATGCTGGTTACATTTTGTGCAGCGAAATGTACCGAGTGGTTCGCGGTAAAACTGTCACTTGGCCATTATCCAGATTGTCACCGGCTTGTCTGTCGGGCATGTCGGCGATCAATGGCAGTTTCTACGCCGGGTATGCGGGGATATTTGCACCTGACTTTGTAGTCCGTGTCCGTGAAGGTAGCGAAGCGAGGGCGCGCGCATCTACACTCGGTCATTCTTTGATACACGGAGGTTTGGTCATGCGGCGCGTGGTGTTCAATCAGAAAGGTGGCGTAGGCAAATCCAGCATTGCCTGCAATCTGGCGGCGGTCAGCGCCAGCGAGGGGTATCGCACATTGTTGGTCGACCTCGATGCGCAGGCCAATTCCACTCAGTATCTGACCGGGCTCACGGGCGATGACATTCCGATGGGCATTGCCGACTTCTTCAAGCAAACCCTGTCTTCAGGGCCATTCTCGAAGAAGAATCAGGCCGACATCTACGAAACCCCGTTCGACAACCTGCACATCATCACGGCGACCGCCGAACTGGCCGACCTGCAGCCCAAGCTTGAGGCCAAGCACAAGATCAACAAGCTGCGTAAGTTGCTGGATGAACTGTCCGAGGATTATGACCGGATCTACCTGGATACGCCGCCGGCGCTGAATTTCTATGCGGTATCGGCGCTGATTGCCGCCGATCGCGTGCTGATTCCTTTTGATTGCGACAGTTTTTCACGGCAGGCCCTGTACGGGCTCATCGCGGAAATCGAAGAGTTGAAAGAGGATCACAACGAAGGTCTGGAAGTTGAAGGCATCGTGGTCAACCAGTTCCAGGCCCGGGCGAGCCTGCCGCAGCAGATTCTCGATGAATTGATTGCCGAAGGATTGCCGGTGCTGCCGGTATACCTGAACAGTTCGGTGCGGATGCGCGAATCGCACCAGGCCAGCATGCCGCTGATCCACCTCGATCCGCGGCACAAGCTGACGCAGCAATTCGTCGAATTGCATAACCTGATCGAAGGGCACTGATCTTTCAAACAATCCACAATCCCTGTGGGAGCTGGCTTGCCAGCGATGAGGGCAGCAGACTCAGCATCTTTCGTGACTGATCGATCGCAATCGCTGGCAAGCCAGCTCCCACAGGTTTCTGCGCTGTTTCAGATCCCCTGGCTACGCAGCCACGCCATCAACTGCGGCAGCGGAAACGCGCCACTCTGCCGCGCCACCTCTTTGCCGTTCTTGAACAGAATCAGACTCGGAATCGAGCGAATCCCCAACTGCGCCGACAACTGCTGATTAGCCTCGCTATCCAGTTTGGCCAAGCGACACTTGCCCTCCAGTTGCCCCGCCGCCTGCTCGAACACCGGCGCAAACGACTTGCACGGCCCACACCACTCCGCCCAGACATCCACCAGCAACGGCAGATCGCCCTTGATCTGGCTGGCGTAATCGCCTTGCTTGAGTTCGAAGGGTTTGCTCAACAGCACGGCAGATTTGCAGCGGCCGCACTTGGGCTGGTCCGCAAGGCGCTCGGCGGGAATGCGGTTGAGGCCATTGCAGGAGGGGCAGGGGATGAGGAGTGGATTCGTCATGTTCGGCTCGTTGGTGTTCGGCGGTTCGTACGGCTTATCTGGAGCCGTACGAACTGTTTATCAAGATGGGAATTCGGCACTCAGGAAGAACAACTGATCTCCAAATGCTTGCCCCACTCCGGAGGCCGCTCGGCATAACCTTCCATCCCCGGCTGCTGTTCAAACGGTTTGCTCAACACCGCGTGCAGCCGGCGTACCTCTGAGTAATCCCCTTCCTCCGCCGCGTCGATAGCCTTTTGCGCCAGATAATTGCGCAGGATGTACAGCGGGTTGACTGCGTGCATCCGCGCGCGGCGCTGTTCTTGATCAGGAGCGCCATCGCGGGCAACGCGGGCGACGTAGCGCTCGCCCCAGGCATCGAAGCCTTTGATATCGACGAAGTCGTCGCGCAATCGCGCGACAGCCTCCCGAGGTGATTCCTCGCCGAGACGACGGAAGAACAGCGTGTAGTCGACGCCGCTGTTCTGCATCAGTTGCAGCAGATCCTCCAGCAGTTTCTGGTCGTCGTCTTCGGCCGTGGTGAAACCGAAGCGGCGGCGCATCAGGTCGAGGTAATGCGCCTGAAACAGCGGCAAATACAAGCCGAGGGTTTCGCGCAGGGCTTCGACGCTGATGAACGGTGTCAGTGCCTGCGCCAGCGCGCTGAGGTTCCACTGGCCCACCGGCACCTGATTGCTGAACGAGTAGCGGCCTTGATCATCCGAGTGGTTGCAGATGAAGTTGGCGTCGAAATCATCGAGGAAGGCGAACGGGCCGAAGTCGAAGGTGATGCCAAGGATCGACATGTTGTCGGTATTCATCACGCCGTGGCAGAAGCCGTAGGCCTGCCATTTGGCGATCAGTTCGGCGTTGCGCTCGACGATCTCGCGGAACATCGCCAGGTACGGTTCCGGCTGCTCCAGACATTCCGGGAAATGCATCGCCAGCACGTGTTCGCCGAGTTCTTTCTGCTGCTCGGGACGCTTGGTGTAGTAGAAATATTCGAAGTGGCCGAAGCGGATGTGGCTTGGCGCCAGACGCAGCACCATCGCTGCACGTTCCTGCTTTTCGCGCCAGACCGGCGTGTCGGAGCCGATCACGCAGGCTGCGCGCGAGGACGGAATGTTCAGCGCGTATAAGGCTTCGGAGGCGAGGAACTCGCGGATCGACGAACGCAGCACGGCGCGACCGTCACCCATGCGCGAAAACGGCGTCTGCCCGGCGCCCTTGAGGTGCAAGTCCCAATGCTCGCCGGCCGCGTTGTAGACCTCGCCCAGCAGCAAGCCGCGACCATCACCCAATTGCGGCGTGTAGCCGCCGAACTGATGCCCGGAATAAACCATCGCTCGCGGTTCGGCATCGGCCCACAGCTTGTGGCCGCCAAACAATTCGGCAAATTCTTGAGTTTCAGCGGTGGCCGGGTCGAGATCCAGCAAGGCCAGGGCCGCCGGGCTGGCGACGACCAGACGCGGGTTGTCGATCGGCTCGGGCAGCACGTGGGCTGAGAACGCGTCGCCCAGGCGGGCGAAGCGATTGTCGAAGGTCAGTTCGTCGAGGGCTTTCAAGGGCCGGCTCCAGCAGAATGTCCGAGCATTCTGCTGGGATTAGACCGGTTAGTCGAGTTTGGCTGGCGGCGGCTCTTGCAGCGGCTTCTGATCGTCGGCGAGCGGTACGATGGTTTTGGTTTCCGGCTCGATCGGCACCATCTTGTATTCCTGGCCGTGAAGGTTCTTCAGGTAAACCTCCATCTGGCGGAACGAGATATTGATGTGCTGCTTCTTGAACTCGCGGTTGATGAAGCGGTTGACCTCATCGAGCACCGGGTTGCGGTCGCCGAGGTCGCGCACGTGCATGCGCAACTCGTGATCCAGCGTGCTTTCGCCGAAGTTGAGGAAGTACACGTGCGGCTCGGGTTCCTTGAGCACGCGCGGGTTCTCGCGGGCAGCCTTGAGCAGCAGTTCTTTTACCAGATCCAGATCGGAGCCGTAGTCGACGCCGAGTTTCAGCGTCACGCGGGTGATGGTGTCGGTCAGCGACCAGTTGATCAGTTGCCCGGTGATGAACGTCTTGTTCGGGACAATGATGTCCTTGCGGTCGAAGTCGGTGATGGTCGTGGCGCGAATGCGGATCTTGCTCACCGTGCCCGACAGGTTGCCGATGGTTATGGTGTCACCGATCCGCACCGGACGTTCGAAGAGGATCATGATGCCGGAAATGAAGTTGGCGAAGATCTCCTGCATACCGAAGCCGAGGCCGACCGACAGCGCCGCCACCAGCCATTGCAACTTGTCCCAGCTCACGCCGAGGGTCGACAGGGTCGAGACGAAACCGACGCCGGCGATCACATACGACAGCAACGTCGTGGTCGCATAGGCACTGCCCTGCGCCAGATTGAGCTTCGACAGCACGAACACTTCCAGCAGGCCGGGCAAGTTGCGCGCGAGGGCGAAGGTGATGCCGATGATGATCAGCGCGCCGAGCATGTCGCCGATGCTGATCGGCACCATGCTCATGTTGGCGCCGGTGCCGCTGGTGTATTCGTACAGGGTGATGTTGTCGAGGTACGAGAACACCGAAATCAGATCCGACCAGACCCAGTACAGCGCCGCGATGAAGCCGCCGAGCAGGGCCAGACGGATCAGGCGCAGGGACTGTTCGTTGACCTTCTCGATGTCCAGCGTCGGCTCTTCGATCACCGCTTCGCCGTCGCCGGCCTCTTTCGCCGCCTGCCGTTTGGCCAGGGCGCGCTGGTAAGCCAGACGCCGTGCGGCAACACTCAGACCGCGGACGAAGGTGGCTTCGATCACCAGCCAGAACATCAGCAGGTACAGGGTGTTGATCAAGCGGTCGCTGAGTTTCAGCGCGGTGTAGTAGTAGCCGAAGCACACCGCGACAAACAGGGCGATCGGCAGCAACGTGAACATCACACCGACGGCTTTGCGGAACAGCGAGGTGTTTTCGTGGGCCGGGCTGCTGATCAGCAAACGGCTGAGCAGCCATGCCATCAAGGCGTAGCAGGTCAGCACCACTGGCATGCCGAGCACGTCATCGGCCAGCGCCGCCGGTTGCAGTTCGGCGACGGCGACGATGGTCACCAAGGCCATCACTACTAGACCGAGTCGGCGGATCCAGCCTTGGAGGAATTCGACTTGGGGCTTTTCCCAACGGAAGTGCAGTTCGGCCACGCCGCCCGGCGCCAGAATCCGGTAAGCGGTGTAGAACACCAGCCACGCCTGAGCCATTTGCAGCAGCGCTGCGCCCATGTTGGCGTTCTGCCCACGGGCGTCGATCTGCAAGGCTAGGCCACAAAGGGCCAGACCCAGCGCCACCGGCATTGCCAGCAGGATGTTGATCAGGATCGCCTGCGGTGTGTGCCATTGGCTGTCGCGTTTGAAGTGACCAATGTCCTGGTGAACCTTGTTCAGGCGCGCGTAGAGATTCTTGCGCCGCCACAGCAGTGCGCCGATCAACAGCGCCAACGGCAGGAACAGCAGCGGTCGCTGGATCAGGCCATCGGTCAGCTCGCTCAGGCTGGAGGCCCACGGCAGCGTATCGATCTGACGCTTCAGGCGCTCCGGCACGCTGCGCATCCACTCGATATCCAGCGGCTTGTTGCTGGGAATCCAGAACATCTGCTCATCGAGGGTGGCGCGCAGGCTCTGTGCGGTGCTCAGCAGTTGTTTTTGGTTGAGTTGCAGGGTGATCGATTCGTTGAGCACCGCGCTCAGTTCGCGGTTCAGCCGCTCGAGCAGATCGGCGCGGGTGTTGGCCAGATCGAGCAGGCTTTTGCGCAGTTGCGGGGTGACTTGTTCCGGCGGCTGGGTGGCGAGCAGGTTGTCGACGTAGGTGGTCGGACTGCTGAGCAATTCGCGTTGCTGGCTGACTTCGAACTGATAGAGGCGAATGTCGGCAATCTGATCGGCCAGGTCGCGGTCGACCTTCAAGCGTGGCAGGGCCTGTTTCTGTTTATAGAGAATTTTCGACAGCAGCAGGCTGCCCTTGAGCACGTTGATCTGCTCGTCGAGGGCCGAGTCGCTTTGGGTCAAGCTGTCGAGTTGCTGTTTGGTCTGCAGGTTCTGCTGGGTGACTTCGTTGAGGCGGTCGGTGCTTTTCAGCAGGTAGTCGGAGAGCTTGAGGTTGGCCGTGCTTTCGCTGGCGAGCAGACTGCTGCCACCGGCCTTCTGCGCTTCGATGGATTGCTGGGTCACGGTTTCCTGCGACTGCGCCAGACGCTTCTGGTTGATCAGCGTTTGCAGTTCCTGGATCTCACGGTCGAGGCGGTCGGATTTCTCCGTGAGCAAGTCATGCTGCGCGTTGCCGAGATCCTGCAGCTGGCTGTTGCCGGCCAATTCCTGGCGGCGCAGCGGGATTAGCGCGTTCAATGCGGCGAGTTCGGCGTTCAACTGATCGCGCTGCTCGGCGGTGACCGTTTTGCCCGCGTCCTTGCCGGACTTGAGAATGTTGGTGATCTGCTGAATGCGTGTCTGGCTGGCGGAGATTTCCGCTTGAGCGCGCTCAGGACGGGTCTGCGCGGTGATGATCAGGCTGTTGGCGTCGGCCAGGGCTTTTTGCAGATCACTTTGCTGAGTGGAGCGGTCAGTGAGGATCTGCTCCAGTTGCGGGATCGATTCCTTGGGGAAACGCTGCGCCACCGGCACGATTGCCGTGGCCTTGAGACGGCTCAGTTCGCGGGCGTTTTCGATGGTCTGCTTGGGTGCGGTCGCCAGTTGCTGCTTGAGATCGATCAGCTTCTGTTCGTAATCACGCTGATTGTTCAGCTGATTGAGGGTGTTCTGCAGGACGGTTTGCAGGGTCTTTTTGTCGGCATCCGGCAGTTTGCTGTCGGCAAGTTTGTCCAGATTGGCCTGCACGGCTTCACTGGACGGCGGTTCGGCGGCATAAATCGGGCCGACAGTAAGACTCAGGCCCAGCAGGGCCGCGGCGAAAAAGGAGCGCAGGGTAGGCATAGAGACCGGTCGAGCAAGTGATAGTGGACGCAGTTTAGAGGAAGAGCCCGGGGCCCGGGCGACTTCCTTCGGGGAATCTGACGCCCACTTTGCCGATCTTGTTCCCGTCCATGACCGCGACGGTCCAATGGGTGTTGTTCCACTCCACCTGGTCACCCACGATCGGCGCACCACCGACCTTGTGGGCAATGAACGCGCCCAGAGTCATGTCCGGATCAATGCCTTCGGCGGGTAGGCCATACAGCGCTGCAACCGCTTTAAGCTGGGCGTCTCCTTCGAGGACGAAATCGCCAAAGAAGCGCAGATCGAGGCCGCGTTGCGGGGCTTGGCTGAACAGTTTTCCGAGGGCGCCGAGGTTGTGTTCATGGCCGATAACACACAGTAAATCATCGACTTCCAGCACCGTACTACCCGACGGATGGAGCAGTTGCTGGCCACGAAACAGTGCTGCGATACGTGTGCCTTCGGGCATTTTCAGCTCGCGCAGGGGCGAACCGATGCACCATTTCTCCGCGCCGAGCTTGTAAACGAACAGCTCCCACTCGCTGGTGACATGGACTTCCAGCGCCGCCCGGGAAATCGGTGCCGGCTCTGGCGGCACCGTCACTTTCAGCAGTTTGGCGACCCACGGCAGGCTCGTACCTTGCACCAGCAGCGACACCAGCACGATGAAGAAGGCGAGATTGAAGTACAGCTGCGCGTTCGGCAGCCCGGCCATCAGCGGGAACACCGCCAGAATGATCGGCACCGCGCCGCGCAAGCCGACCCAGGAAATAAAGGCTTTTTCGCGACCATGGAACGCCTTGAACGGCAGCAGGCCGACCATCACCGACAGCGGCCGCGCGAAGAGGATCATCCACAGCGCCAGACCGAGAGCGGGCAGGGCGATCGGCAGCAAATCGTGCGGCGTCACCAGCAGCCCGAGCACGAGGAACATGCCGATCTGCGCCAGCCACGCCATGCCGTCGAGCATGTGCAGAATGCCGTGGCGGCTGCGTACCGGGCGGTTGCCGATGACCAGACCGCACAGATAAACGGCGAGGAAGCCACTGCCGTGCAAAGCGTTGGTCAAGGCGAATACCACCAGACCGCCGGCGATCACCAGAATCGGATACAGGCCCGCAGCGAGGTTGATGCGGTTGACCAGTTGCAGCATCAGCCAGCCGCCGCCGAGGCCGATCACGCCACCGATGCCGAACTCGCGGATCAGGTGGGTCAGCAGGCTCCAGTGCAAACCGGTCTCACCGCTGGCGAGCATGTCGATGAGGGTCACGGTGAGAAACACCGCCATCGGGTCGTTGCTGCCGGATTCGATTTCCAGGCTGGCGGTGACCCGTTCGTTCAGGCCTTTGCCGCCCAACAGCGAGAACACCGCCGCGGCGTCGGTCGAGCCGACGATGGCGCCGATCAGCAGGCCTTGAATCAGATTCAGATCGAACAGCCACGCTGCCGCCATGCCGGTCAGCCCGGTGGTGATCAGCACGCCGACCGTCGCCAGCGACAGCGCCGGCCACAAGGCCACGCGGAAACTCGAGACCCGCGTGCGCAAGCCGCCGTCGAGGAGGATCACCGCCAGTGCGAGGTTACCGACCAGATAAGCCGTCGGGTAGTTATCGAAAATGATCCCGCCGCCATCGACCCCGGCGGCCATGCCGACCGCAAGAATGATGACCAGAATCGGAATGCCGAGACGGGAAGAAAGAGAACTGACGAGAATACTTGCGCCTACCAGCAACGCGCCGATCAAGAACAGGCTGTTGATGGTCGTCGCATTCAAAGGCAGTACTCCAGAAGCATAAAGACGGGCACAAACTGACCATGCAGTCTGCGTGCCAGCGATTCTAACCTGTTGAAATGTGATGCTGTCAAAAAGCTTTTTTCAAGATCAAAGGATCGCAGCCTGCGGCGGCTCCTACAGGGTGCTGATCGTTCCCACGCTCTGCATTACCACGCAAACCGTGGGAACGATCCAACAGGGTGCACATCAATCCCATGTAGGAGCTGCCGAAGGCTGCGATCTTTTGTTTTTTAGAGGCTAAATCGCCCAACCATGTTGTTCAGGTCCAGCGCCAGGCGCGACAGCTCGTTGCTCGCCGCACTGGTCTGATTCGCCCCGGTCGCCGATTGCACCGACAGGTCACGAATGTTCACCAGGTTGCGATCCACTTCCCGCGCCACTTGCGCCTGCTCTTCAGCGGCGCTGGCGATCACCAGGTTGCGCTCGTTGATCTCGACGATGGCGGTGTTGATGGTGTCCAGCGACATGCCGGCGCCACGGGCGATGTTCAGCGTCGACTCGGCGCGCTCGGTGCTGTTGCGCATCGAATCCACGGCGTGTTCGGTGCCGCTCTGAATGCTGCCGATCATTCGCTCGATTTCGCTGGTCGACTGCTGGGTACGGTGCGCGAGGGCGCGAACCTCGTCGGCCACCACGGCAAAACCACGACCGGCCTCACCGGCGCGTGCCGCTTCAATGGCAGCGTTCAGTGCCAACAGGTTGGTTTGATCCGCCAGACCGCGAATCACGTCCAGCACTTTGCCGATGTCACGGGATTCATTGGCCAGATCACCAATCAACGACGCCGTGCTCTGCACATCAGCGCTCATGCGTTCGATGGCGCTGACCGTTTCCTGCACCAGATCACGACCGTCGCCCGCCGAAGTGGTGGCGTTCTTCGACGCTTCCGACGTGCTCACGGCGTTGCGCGCGACTTCTTCGACAGCGCTGGTCATTTCATTGACCGCTGTGGCTGCTTGCTCGATTTCGTTGTTCTGCTGCGTCAGGCCGCGAGCGCTCTCGTCGGTGACACTGTTCAGCTCTTCAGCGGCGGAAGCCAGTTGCGTGGCCGAACCGGAAATACGCTGCAAGGTGTCGCGCAGTTTCGCTTGCATCTTGGCCATGGCCGCCAGCAGGCGTCCGGCTTCGTCCGAGCCATCGACATGGATCGGCTGGGTCAGGTTGCCTTCAGCGATGGTTTCCGCAGCGTCCAGTGCTTTGGAAATTGGCTGAGTGATGCTGACCGTCAGCAGCCAGGCGAACAGAAAGGTCAGGCCGGTAGCGATGACCAGAAGGGTCACCACCAGATTGAACGACAGCGAATATTGTTCCGACGCGCCTTGATCAGTCTCGGCAATCTGTTGGGTGTTGATCTCCAGCAAACGCGCCAGCGCCGTGTTCACCGCTTCGGAGTTGGCCAGCAAATCGCTGTTGAGCATCTGCCGCAACTCGTCGACCTGATTGTTGCGCGACAGGGTTTTCATGCGGTCTTCAAGCTGACGGTATTGCGCCAGCAACTGCACGTACTGCTCGTAAGCTGCGCGTTCCTGCGGGCCGTCGATCAGGGGTTCGTAGGCGCGTTGGGCGTCGGCGATCTGCCGGTTGCGCATGTCGAACAGGTCCATGGTTTTCTGCTGCACGTCCGCTTCGCGGTTGATCAGCAAGCGATAGGACAGTACGCGCAGACGTAGAGTCAGTTGGGTGAACTCATCGAGGGCTTTGATCGACGGCACGCTGGCGGTGGCGATGTCTTCGCCGGCCGCACGGATTTTGCTCATCTGGTTCAAGGCGAAGACGCCGAGAATCAACATCAGGCCGCCGATCAGGGCGAAACCGGTGAACGCCCGAGGGGCGATATTCATATTGCGAAGGGACATGGACTGGATACCGAGAAGGGCCGCGTCCATGCGGGCTGAAACTGCTGTTGGATGACTTATCGGTCGGGCCAATGAACTCTTTAGTTCATGTGCGCATTTGTCGCAGCGGCCGTCCGGCGACGAAGTGCAGGAACAAGATCGGCAAATCACAGTCTTTTAAACTCGCGAGAACGGTCGCCCACCAGGAAAATCAAGGCCTTGCGCCGGTTTAACCCTGGCATCTGTGGTGACTTTTCTTTATCGTACGCGCCCTTTGAAAAACGCCTGGAAGATCAAAATGTTGGAAGCATCCCTCAGCCAATTGGAACAGCTCGTCAGCGACCTGGTGCAGCAAAACCAGACCCTCGCACAAACCAACCAGAACCTGTCCACGGAACTGGCTCAGGCCAAGGATGAAAACGAAAGCCTGCAACTGAACCTGATGGAGCAGGAAGAAAAGCACGGCGCCACCGCTGCACGCATTCAAGCCCTGGTTGATCGCGTCAATGCAGGTCCGGTCAGCGCATGAACCACCAGACAGCAGGGGTAAAAGTCATCTCCATTCTCGGGGAGGACTATTCGATCAAGGCACCGGCCGGGGAAGAACAGACCCTGCTGGACGCGGCACTGATGCTCAAAGCCGCGTTGGCCGACACCAAACGCAAATACCCGACGCTGATCGGTGACCGCTTGCTGGTGCTGGCCGCGATGAATCTGTGCTCGCAGCAGATCGAAATGAAGAAGCTGCATCAGGAAGAACTCGACCGTTACCAAGAGCAAGTCAGCGCCACGGTCGACACCATCGCCAAGACCATCAATCAGGGTTGATGGGGTTGCGCACAACCAAAGAATAGATTGTCGATCGGGTTGTATACAATCGGCACGGCTGTTGCATTGCTTCCGCCACTTATTCTTTGGGGGTGCTCCATGCAGTTGTGGCGACGCAGTATTCAATGGCAGCTGATTCTCAGCATGGGCACCGCCCTGCTGGTCAGCATTCTGATCGTGGTTGGCATTTATACCCTGGTGGTCAACCGCCTCGCCCAGAGCTATCTGGTCGAACAAGCCCTGCCGTCGAGCATCGAAGCGACGCGCAACGACATCGAACGCATCCTCGTCCAGCCGCTTACCGCCGCCAAAGACATTGCCAGCAACACCATGGTCCGCGACTGGCTGGCCTCGGGAGAGGACGGCAGCAAAACGGCTGGCTTCGCGCAGTATCTGGAAGGCATCCGCGCCGAACACAAAGCGTTTACTGCGTTGATCATCGGCACTGAATCCAATCATTACATCACCGAAAAAGGCCTGGATCGCACCCTCAGCCGTTCCAAACCGGCCGATGCCTGGTTCTATTCTTTCCTCGACAGCAATCAGCCGCGCACCCTGAACATCGACAACGACGGGGCCACCGGAGAGTTGGCATTGTTCATCGACCTGAAGGTCGAGCAGGCCGGCAAAGTGGTCGGCGTGGCGGGGCTCGGGCTGAGCATGAAAGAGCTGTCGGAGCTGATCCACAACTTCAGCTTTGGTGAGCGCGGCAAGGTCTATCTGGTGCGTTCCGACGGTTTGATTCAGGTGCATCCCGAGGCGCAATTCAGTGGTAAACGCACGCTTACGGAGCAGATAGGTGCCTCAGCTGCACAGACTGTCCTCGGTCAAAAAAATGCCGTCAGCAGCAACTTCCAGCGGGACGGAGAAGACTTTCTCGCCTTCAGCCTGCCTTTGCGCGATTTAGGCTGGACCCTGGTGGCCGAAGTACCGCAGTCGCAGATCTACGCCGAAGCGCGCAAAGCGATGTGGATGAGCGGCGGCATCGGTCTGGCCGTGGCGCTGGTGTGCCTCGCCTTGGTGGTGTGGCTGGCACAAGGTCTGGTGCGACCGATTCGCCAAGTAACAGCGGCGCTGGTAGCAATCGGTAGCGGTGGTGGAGATTTGACCCACCGGTTAGATTCCAGCCGCGCCGATGAGTTGGGCGACCTCGCTCGCGGCTTCAACCGTTTCCTCGACAGTCAGCGCGGGATGATCGGCGAAGTGTTGACCACCAGCGAACGTCTGCGCACCGCCGTGGGGCAAGTGGCGAAAGTGGTGGAGAACACCGCCGAGCGTTCCGGCCGTCAGCAGGAAATGACCGACATGGTCGCCACGGCCGTCCACGAGATGGGCCTGACCGTGCAGGAAATCGCGCAGAACGCCGGCAACGCCGCACTCGCCTCGCAAACCGCGCGGGATGAAGCGATGCAGGCGCGGGAAGTGGTCGGTGGCTCGATTCGGCATATTGAAAGCATGTCCGATGAAATTGGCGTGGCGGCGGGCGCGGTGGGTGAGTTGGCGCATCAAGTGGCGTCGATCGACTCGGTGTTGGCGGTGATTCGCGGGGTGTCCGAGCAGACCAACCTGTTGGCGCTCAACGCTGCTATTGAAGCGGCACGGGCTGGTGACATGGGCCGAGGTTTCGCCGTCGTCGCGGATGAAGTGCGCACGTTGGCGCGCCGCACCCAGGCATCCACTGACGAGATTCAACAGATGATCGGCAGCCTCAAGCAAGGCGCGGAAAACGCCGTGTCGTCGATGCGCACCGGTCAGGCTGCGACGGGCACCGGGGTTGAGTCGAGTCAGCGCACCGGGGCGTCGTTGACGGCGATTACCGGGCAGGTTGAACGTATCAGCGACATGAACCACCAAGTGGCGACAGCGACGGAAGAGCAGTCGGCGGTGACCGAAGAGATCAACCGCAATGTGCAGGGCATTTCCGATCTGGCGCGGGCAACGGCGGGGGAGGTTCGGGCGTGTCGGGAGGATTGTCAGATGTTGCAGAAGTTGGCGGATGATTTGGCGCGGCAGATGGGTGGGTTCAAGTTGAGTTGATGTGTCGTCAGTTCGGGCCCCTTCGCGGGCAAGCCCGCTCCCACAGGTATTGCGGCGGTTCATATGATGTGTGAACACCACCGAACCCTGTGGGAGCGGGCTTGCCCGCGAAGACGGCATCAGCCACTACGCATGATTCGGATCAGAACCACGCATCCTGCATCGCCAGGCACGTATCATCCCGCGCCTCCAGCAACGCCAGTTCATGGTGGCAACCCGGCACTTCCCACGTCAGGAAATACCGCGCCGCCTGCAACTTGCCTTTATAGAAATCAGCATCCGCCGCATTGCCCTTGGCCAACCCTTCCTCGGCGCGAATCGCCTGTTCCAGCCAGCGCCAGCCGATCGCCGTGTGCCCGAACACTTTCAGGTACAACGCCGAATTCGCCAGGCTGCTGTTGACCTTGCCTTGCCCCAGATCGGTCAGCAAACCAATGGTCACCGTTTGCAGGCGTGCCACCAGTTGCTCTAGCGGCTCACGCAACGCCGTCAGCGATTCGTACGCCGTTGCGCGCTCAGCGGTGTTGGCGATCAGACGAATCAGTTGCTTGAGCCCCGCGCCACCGTTCTGCGCCAGTTTGCGCCCGAGCAAGTCCAGCGACTGAATGCCGTGAGTGCCTTCGTGGATCGGGTTCAAGCGGTTGTCGCGGTAGTACTGTTCCACCGGGTATTCGCGGGTGTAACCGTGACCACCAAGAATCTGGATCGCCAGTTCGTTGGCTTTCAGGCAGAACTCCGAGGGCCAGGATTTGACGATGGGGGTCAGCAGATCCAGCAACTCGTGGGCTTGTTTGCGCTCGGCTTCGGTTTCCAGTGTGGTGGTGTCATCGAACAGCCGCGCCGCATACAAGCCGAGGTCAAAAGCACCTTCGACGTAGGATTTTTGCGTCAGCAGCATGCGTCTGACGTCCGCGTGCTGAATGATCGCCACTGGCGCGGTGCTGGGGTCTTTGCTGTCGGGTACGCGACCCTGCGGACGCTCGCGAGCGTACTCCAGCGAATACAGGTAGGCGGCATAACCAAGCATTACCGCGCCCATGCCGACGCCGATCCGCGCCTCGTTCATCATCTGGAACATGTAGCTCAAGCCATGATGCGGCTTGCCTACCAGATAGCCGACACACTCGCCATTATCGCCGAAGTTCAGCGCTGTGGAGGTGGTGCCGCGCCAGCCCATCTTGTGGAACAGCCCGGCCAGCAGCACGTCATTGCGCTCACCGAGGCTGCCGTCATCGTTGACCAGAAACTTCGGCACGATGAACAGCGAAATGCCTTTCACTCCTGGCGGCGCGTCCGGCAGTTTGGCCAAGACCATGTGCACGATGTTTTCCGAGAGCGGGTGATCGCCGCCGGAGATGAAGATCTTGTTGCCCTTGAGGCGATAGGTGCCGTCGGACGCTGGCTCGGCGCGTGTACGAATATCCGACAGCGACGAACCGGCATGCGGCTCGGTCAGCGCCATGGTGCCGAAGAAGCGTCCGTCGATCATTGGCTGCAAAAAGCGTTGCTTCTGCTCGTCAGTACCAAAGCTTTCAATCAGGTTCGCCGCGCCCATGGTCAGGAACGGGTACGAAGTCGAGGCCGCATTGGCCGATTGGAAATGCGCAAAACAGGCTTGCGACAGCAGCGTAGGAAGTTGCATGCCGCCGTCTTCGAAACTTCTCGCGGCGTTGAGGAATCCGGCCTCAAGAAAGGCATCCACCGCCGGTTTCACTTCGGGAATCAGAAGCGCCTTACCGTCTTCATAGCGCGGCTCGTTCTCGTCGCCCTTGCGGTTGTGCGGGGCGAAGTACTTTTCGGCGATGTTGCGCGCGGTGCCGATGGCGGCGTCGAAGGTCTCGCGGTTGTGTTCGGCAAAGCGCTCACGCCGGGTCAGGCCCTCGGCATCAAGGACTTCATACAGCTCGAAAGCCAGATTGCGGGAACTGAGCAGCGTCTCGGACATGGCGGCCTACCTGAAATTGGGGTTGGGCCGAGTCTAAGGCGTGCTGATACAGGCTGAACAGGAAGATTGATGGGCGTGATGTTAGAGCCGCGCGCCGACTTAACAAACACCCCAAAACACTGTGGGAGCTGGCTTGCCAGCGATGGCGGCAGATCAGTCAATATTAATGGTGACTGACACATCGCTATCGCTGGCAAGCCAGCTCCCACAGGGATTGTTGCTATGCCGGGCATCTATGCAGGTGCCCGGTTTATCGGTATTAGCCGATCGTCATCAGGCTGGCATTACCACCCGCCGCCGCAGTGTTAACGCTCAACGCCCGCTCAATCACCAGACGCTCCAGCGCAATGTTGGTCTCGCCCTGGGACAAGCCCTGAACCCCAACAATCGCACCGGCACGCTTGGCAATCTGCTGGCAAACGCCGCGCAACTGGTCGGAGTGGCCGTGATGCAGAACCGCATCAAATACCACGTCGTCCTTGTTCCAGTCGGCAACCAGTTTGATCCGCGCCTGAATTTCCTTCGGCAAGCGTGCGAACAATGCCTTGCTGATGTCGGACTCTGGCCACACTGCCGAACCGCCTACGGCCAATACCGCAGCCAGTTGGGTCAGCAGATCACCTTCAACTTCCGCCAGGCACAGCACATGCTCACGCGGCAGGATCGCGTAGCTGTTTTTCTCACCGGTCGGGCCGGCCAGCACGCGGGTGATGCCGCTTTGCGATTGCGCCGCGTACTGCACGCACAGCGTGCTCAGGTCAGCGTATTTGTTGCTTTCAGCCCAGGCTTTCAGGGCGTTCAGCGGCTTGCTCATGGCGTCGCGCAAACGAACGTCCGGGGCGATAACGGCATCACCACGAGCGAAGGATTGTTCGATGGCATCGGTAGGACGTGTCGCCAGCAAACGGTACAGGTACAGCGGGCCACCGGCTTTCGGGCCAGTACCCGACAGGCCTTCGCCGCCGAACGGCTGCACGCCGACCACGGCACCGACGATGTTGCGGTTGACGTAGACGTTACCGGCGTTGACGTTGTCGATCACCTTGGCGATGGTCTCGTCAATGCGGGTGTGCACGCCCAGCGTCAGGCCATAACCGGAAGCATTGATCTGGCCGATCAGTTGGTCGATCTCTTTGCGCTTGTAGCGCACCACGTGCAGCACCGGGCCGAAGATCTCGCGTTGCAGCTCGTCGAAGCTTTCCAGCTCGATCAGGGTCGGCATGACGAAGGTGCCGCGTTTGACTTCTTCGGTATCGGCGATAGCCACTTGATACACGGTGCGACCTTTGTCGCGCATGCCCTGGATGTGCTTGTCGATGCCAGCCTTGGCCTCGGCGTCGATCACCGGGCCGATGTCCACGGACAGGCGCTCCGGGTTGCCGAGACGGCTTTCGGCCATGGCACCTTTGAGCATTTCGATGACGCGATCAGCGGAATCTTCCTGCAGGCACAGTACCCGCAGCGCCGAGCAACGCTGACCCGCGCTGTCGAAGGCCGACGACACCACGTCGATCACGACTTGTTCGGTCAATGCCGAGGAGTCGACGATCATTGCGTTCTGGCCACCGGTTTCGGCGATCAGCGGAATCGGACGGCCCTGGCTGTCGAGACGGCCAGCGATGTTGCGTTGCAGCAGGCGCGCGACTTCGGTGGAACCGGTGAACATCACGCCTTTGACGCGCTCATCACCGACCAGACCAGCGCCGACGGTTTCACCGCGACCCGGCAGCAATTGCAGCACGCCTTCCGGGATCCCGGCTTCGAGCAGCAAGCGCACGGCCTGAGCGGCGACCAGCGGAGTTTGCTCAGCCGGTTTGGCCAATACCGGGTTACCGGCAGCCAGTGCGGCGGCGACTTGGCCGCTGAAGATTGCCAGCGGGAAGTTCCACGGGCTGATGCACACCACCGGACCCAGAGGGCGGTGGGCGTCGTTGCTGAAATCGTTGCGCGCCTGCACCGCGTAATAACGCAGGAAGTCGACCGCTTCGCGGACTTCGGCGATGGCGTTGGCGTAGGTCTTGCCGGCTTCACGAGCCAACAGGCCCATCAGCGGCTGGATCTCGCCTTCCATCAAGTCAGCGGCACGTTCCAGAATCGCCGCACGTTCGGCCGGCGGGGTGGCCTGCCAGATCGGTGCAGCGTTCAGTGCGCATTGAATCGCGTTGTCGACGTCTTCGACGGTGGCTTCCTGCACGTGACCGACCACATCACGGTGATCCGACGGGTTCAGAACGGCTGCCGGTGTTTCGTTGCTGGAGGCGCAACCGAGCATCGGCGCGGCTTTCCAGTCGGTGTGCGCGGTGGCGAGCAAGGCGCAGGACAGCGAAGCCAGACGATGTTCGTTGGCCATGTCGATGCCGCTAGAGTTGGCGCGCTCAGCACCGTACAGGTCACGCGGCAACGGAATACGCGGGTGCGGCAGGCCGAAACCCCCTTCCACGGTTGCCATCTGCTCGATCTGCGCCACTGGATCGGCCACCAGTTCCTGAATCGAAATCGACTGGTCGGCGATACGGTTAACGAACGAAGTGTTCGCGCCGTTTTCCAGCAAGCGACGCACGAGGTACGCCAGCAGGGTTTCGTGAGTACCGACCGGAGCGTACACACGGCACGGACGGTTCAGCTTACCCTCGGAAACTTTGCCTACAACCTGCTCGTAGAGCGGTTCGCCCATGCCGTGCAGGCACTGGAATTCGTACTGCCCCGGGTAATAGTTCTGACCGGCAATGTGGTAAATGGCCGACAGGGTATGGGCGTTGTGCGTGGCGAACTGCGGGTAGATGACTTCCGGCACCGACAGCAGTTTGCGTGCGCAAGCGATGTAGGAAACGTCGGTGTACACCTTGCGGGTGTAGACCGGATAGCCTTCCAGGCCTTCGACCTGGGCGCGCTTGATTTCGCTGTCCCAGTACGCGCCTTTCACCAGACGGATCATCAGGCGATGACGGCTGCGACGGGCCAGATCGATCACGTAGTCGATCACATACGGGCAACGCTTCTGGTAAGCCTGGATAACGAAACCGATGCCGTTCCAGCCAGTCAGTTGCGGCTCGAAGCACAGGCGCTCCAGCAGATCCAGCGACAGTTCGAGACGGTCGGCTTCTTCGGCGTCGATGTTCAGGCCGATATCGTATTGCTTAGCCAGCAGGGTCAGCGACAGCAGGCGCGGGTACAACTCGTCCATCACACGCTCGTACTGCGCGCGGCTGTAACGCGGGTGCAGTGCCGAGAGCTTGATGGAGATGCCCGGGCCTTCATAAATCCCACGACCGTGGGAGGCTTTGCCGATCGAGTGGATGGCTTGTTCGTACGACGCCAGGTACTTCTGCGCGTCGTGCTCGGTCAGCGCTGCTTCACCGAGCATGTCGTAGGAATAACGGAAACCCTTGGCTTCGAACTTGCTCGCGTTGGCCAGGGCTTCGGCGATGGTTTCGCCGGTGACGAACTGCTCGCCCATCAGGCGCATAGCCATGTCGACGCCCTTGCGAATCATCGGCTCGCCGCTCTTGCCGATGATGCGGCTCAAGGACGACGTCAGGCCGGCTTCGTTGTGCGTCGAGACCAGTTTGCCGGTCAGCAGCAGGCCCCAAGTGGCCGCGTTGACGAACAGCGACGGGCTGTTGCCCAAGTGCGGGTGCCAGTTGCCGGTGCTGATCTTGTCGCGGATCAGCGCATCGCGAGTGCCCTTGTCCGGGATACGCAGCAGCGCTTCGGCCAGGCACATCAGCGCCACGCCTTCCTGGGACGACAGGGAAAATTCCTGCAGCAGACCCTGAACAATGCCTGCACGACCGCCGGCACTTTTCTGGTTGCGCAGTTTTTCCGCGATGGAAGCGGCGAGCTTGTTGGTGGCTTCGGCCATCGGTGCTGGCAGGCGAGCCTGCTCGATCAGCATCGGCACGACTTCCGGCTCCGGGCGACGGTAAGCGGCGGTGATCGAGGCGCGCAGAACGGATTGCGGCAGGATGCTTTCAGCGAATTCGAGGAAGCATTGGTGGGCGTGATCGGTGTGGACTTCGCCCGCCTCATCGGCGTCCTTGGCGGTCAAACCGTTCAGCTCGGTCAGGGTTGCACCACCCTCGAGTTTTTCCAGGTAATTGAAAATTGCCTGCTTGATCAGCCAGTGCGGCGTGCGATCAATCGAGGTTGCGGCAGCCTTCAGGCGCTCGCGGGTCGGGTCATCGAGTTTGACCCCAAGGGTGGTGGTAGCCATATTTTTATCCTCATGGTTGCCACAGTTGCGTGGCATCAGCTGGCCGCAAGATTAGCCGTGCGCTGAACGAGGTGCAACCGGGTGCAACCCTTTTTTTGTCGGAATAATAGGCAGCTCGTCAGGAATTATTTTCTGGTACGAGAGTGCTGCTCCTGCTTGGTGCTTTTGCTTCTAGCAAAGGGCCATGACTGCCACAAAAGGGAGCAAAAACGCGGTGATTGTCGATAAATCCGACTAGGTGCAACTAATTCTCACGAAACTGGTTGCACCTTATTTGATTTGTTGCATAGCATTCGCGCCCAAGGTGCAACCGGAAATAATCCGGCGCACCGGCTGATGGCTTTCCTGGGGAAACATCAGTCCTAAATGCGCGGGATTCCGGATCGTCTGCCAAACGTCGTCGTTTGCGAGCGGTTCACCACCGCCGCTACATAAAAACAAAGCCAGGGCGTAACTCAATGAGCGTAAGCAATCCAACCCTGATCACGTTCGTGATCTACATCGCAGCAATGGTGCTGATCGGCTTGATGGCCTATCGCTCCACCAACAACCTTTCTGACTATATTCTCGGTGGTCGCAGCCTCGGCAGCGTCGTCACCGCGCTGTCTGCCGGTGCCTCCGACATGAGCGGCTGGTTGTTGATGGGCCTGCCGGGCGCCATCTACATGTCCGGTCTGTCCGAAAGCTGGATCGCCATCGGTCTGGTCATCGGTGCCTACCTGAACTGGCTGTTCGTTGCCGGCCGTCTGCGCGTGCAGACCGAGCACAACGGCGACGCCCTGACTTTGCCGGACTATTTCGCCAGCCGTTTTGAAGACAAAAGCGGTCTGCTGCGGATCATTTCGGCGATCGTGATTCTGGTGTTCTTCACCATCTACTGCGCTTCCGGCATCGTGGCCGGTGCCCGTCTGTTCGAAAGCACCTTCGGCATGTCCTACGAGACCGCGCTGTGGGCCGGTGCTGCGGCGACGATTGCCTACACCTTTATCGGTGGTTTCCTGGCCGTGAGCTGGACCGACACCGTACAAGCGACACTGATGATTTTCGCGCTGATCCTCACGCCGATCATCGTCCTGCTGGCTACCGGCGGCGTCGACACCACGTTCCTCGCCATCGAAGCACAAGATCCAAGCAACTTCGACATGCTTAAAGGCACCACTTTCATCGGCATCATCTCGCTGATGGGCTGGGGTCTGGGCTACTTCGGTCAGCCGCACATCCTCGCGCGTTTCATGGCGGCGGACTCGGTGAAGTCGATTGCCAAGGCACGTCGCATCTCCATGACCTGGATGATCCTGTGCCTGGGCGGCACCGTGGCAGTGGGCTTCTTCGGTATCGCTTACTTCTCGGCGCACCCGGAAGTGGCGGGTGCAGTCACCGAGAACCCTGAGCGTGTGTTCATCGAACTGGCCAAGATTCTCTTCAACCCATGGGTTGCCGGTGTCCTGCTGTCGGCCATTCTGGCTGCCGTCATGAGCACCCTGAGCTGCCAGTTGCTGGTGTGCTCGAGCGCCCTGACCGAAGACTTCTACAAAACCTTCCTGCGTAAATCCGCTTCCCAGGTCGAACTGGTGTGGGTTGGCCGCGCGATGGTTCTGCTGGTTGCCCTGATCGCCATTGGCCTGGCCGCCAACCCGGAAAACCGCGTGCTGGGCCTGGTGTCCTACGCCTGGGCTGGTTTCGGTGCTGCGTTCGGTCCGGTTGTACTGATCTCGGTTATCTGGAAAGACATGACCCGCAACGGCGCACTGGCCGGCATCATCGTCGGTGCAGTCACCGTGGTGGTCTGGAAGCATTTCGAACTGCTGGGTCTGTACGAAATCATCCCGGGCTTCATCTTCGCCAGCCTGGCGATCTACTTTGTCAGCAAGGCGGGCGAACCGACTCGCGGCATGGTCGAACGCTTCGAAGCAGCGGAAAAAGATTTCAATCTGAACAAGTAATGCGCTGAGCTTCGGCTCACACGAAAACGGCCCGTTTCCTACAAGGAGGCGGGCCGTTTTTTTGTGCCTGTGATTTCTTGCGGACACTGGAGAAACCTGTGGGAGCTGGCTTGCCAGCGATGGCGGTGCATCAGTCAATGAATAAGTTGAATGTGCCGACCTCATCGCTGGCAAGCCAGCTCCCACAGGGTTTTGTGGTGTTTGTTCGGATTTGTCTGTAGTCGAAGGCGCCGGTTTTTGCAGGGTTTTTCGACAATAGAAGTAGGGCAAATCTGATTTTTCCATCACCCACTCATCAGCGCTTGCCCCTCATGCAGAATCGCCCGCCCTCACACTGCAGAGAGACATCGGATGTTCGCGCCTGCCAATCAACCGCGTTTCACGTTGACCCTCGAAGGCGCCCAGCATGACCTCAAAGTCCTTGAGTTCACGGGCAAGGAAGCCATCAGCCAACCGTTTCGTTTCGAGCTGGAACTGGTCAGTGAGCGTCCTGATCTGGATCTCGAAAGCCTGCTGCATTGTCAGGCGTTTCTGAGTTTCGACGCCGACGGTTCCGGCGTTCACGGTCAGATTTATCAGGTCGGGCAGGGCGATTCCGGGAAACGTCTGACGCGTTATCACCTCAGCCTTGTCCCGCGTCTGACGTACCTCGCGCACCGCATCAATCAGCGGATTTTCCAGCATTTGACGGTTCCACAGATTGTTGCGCAGGTGCTCAAGGATCACTCCATCCTGCGCGATGCTTTTGAATTCCGTCTCGGCAGTGAATACCCACCACGTGAATATTGCGTGCAGTACGCCGAGAGTGATCTGGCGTTCATTCAGCGGCTGTGTGCCGAGGTCGGCATTCATTACCACTTCCAGCACAGCCCCGAAGCACATGTATTGGTGTTCGGCGATGATCAGACGGTGTTTCCTCGCCTCGCCGAGCCGACGTTGTATTTGCCGGGCAGCGGCATGGCCGGTGGCGCGCCGGCGATCAAGCGTTTCAATGTTCGCGTGGAAACCCGCACCAGCGTGGTGACCCGGCGTGACTACAACTTCATCAAGCCGCGACTGCAATTGGAAAGCCGTGTCGACGGCGAGCAGCGCCCGGTGCTGGAGGACTATCACTTCCCCGGCCAATTCAACGATCGTGAAACCGGCAAGCACCTCGCGCACAGAGCGCTTGAGCGACATGTCGCCGATTACCGTCAGGCAGAAGGCATCAGCGACGAATCCGCACTGGTTTGCGGACATTTCCTGCAATTGATCGACCATCCGCGTAACGACTGGAACGACCTGTGGCTGCTGACCACGGTCGAACACCACGGCCGACAGCCGCAAGTGCTGGAGGAATCGGTCACCAGTGATGGGGAAGGATTCCAGGGTTACCGTAATACCTTTCGCGCCACTCCGTGGGCGGTGTTCTTTCGTCCGGCGCTGGGGCGGGAAAAACCGCGCATGCTCGGTTATCAGCCAGCGGTCGTCACCGGCCCGAACGATTCCGAAATCCACTGCGACGAGTATGGCCGGGTCAAGGTGCAACTGGCCTGGGATCGCGACGGTGAGTTGAACGAACATTCCAGTTGCTGGCTGCGCGTCGCCAGCGGTTGGGCCCATGATCGTTACGGCAGCGTGTTGATTCCACGGGTCGGCATGGAAGTGCTGGTCGGTTTCATCGATGCCGATGCCGACAAACCTTTAGTCATGGGTTGCCTGCCCAACGCCGCGACACCGGTGCCGCTGGATCTGCCGGCGGACAAGACCCGCAGCATTTTCCGCAGTCAGAGCAGCCCCGGCGGTGGCGGCTACAACGAGTTGCGCATCGAGGACAAGAAAGGCGCCGAGGAAATCTACCTGCGCGCCCAGCGCAACTGGACGCAGCATGTGTTGAACGACCAACAGGTGCAGGTCGACAACCAGCGCAGCATCGTCGTTACCGGCACCGCGCGACATGAATTGAAAGCCGATGAACAACGCATCACCCATGGTCAGCGGCAGACCGAAGTGAAGCAGGATGATCATCTGACGGTGGCCGGCGATCAGCATATTCGCGTGAGCAGCCAGGCGCTCAACGCCAGTGCGCAAATCCATCTCAGTGCCGGCCAGCAAGTGGTGATCGATGGCGGCGCGAGTGCAACGATTCAGGCCGGCGGGCAGTGGATCAACATCGGTCCGGGCGGGATTTTCAGCAGCGTGCCGATTGTCGTCGGTGGTGCGCCGATGGCCGCGATGAGTGCGGCGCCGGTGGTGCCGGGGTTGCCGGAGAAGCTGGCCGCTGCGCCGGCGGCCATGCTCACCGCCGCACAAATCATGAGTCTTAAAAGCGACGCGCCGTTCTGCGAAGAGTGTGAGCGTTGCAAGGACGGTGTTTGTGCAGCCTGATGTTCTCGACCCCCGCGTGTGGCTGGCGCAGGAACCGCTGAAACCGACAGAGCAACTGTTCGCGATCTTCAGTAATGCCAGCGACGCCAACCCTGTGCTGGGCTCGCCGAGTCCGATCTGGGCGGAGACGATCTACGCCGAGTGGGATGCGGTGATGCCCTTTGTGGGAATTGTCGCTGCCGACAGTGAGTTTCTCGATTGGGTGGCGACCAGCGAGTCGCGGGACTGGGGTTGGCTGGCGGTCTCTACGGCAACGCTTGAAGAGGTGGTGGCGCACTTTCGCAGCCTGACTCAAGTGCTGATGCCGGACGGTAAAACGGTGTTTTTTCGCTTCTGGGACGGGCGGTTTATGTTGCCGATTATGCAGTCCGATGAAGTGGATGCGGCGCAGATATTCCCGGTGATTGCGCGTTGCTTGATCAATGGTCAGGCCTTGCAAATCGGTGGAAGGGCGCAGGTATCTGCGCGGACATTCCCTTGGTGGCAAGTACCGGAATCGCTGCTGGCGCAGCAGGGCGATGAGGTTCGAACGGCCAATGCGATGCAGTGGTTGAGCGAAGAAGCACCGGGTGTGTTCGAGGCGTTCCCCGAGGCGGTTTTGCGCTGCAAGGTCAGGCGGTTTTTTCAGGAGGCAATGTCGGAAGAATCCTCGCATTCGGTATTGTTGGCGTTTTTGCTGGCAGAGTCAGAGTGAGTTTTCGGGGCGAAGGTCTCGGACGATTCCTTCGAGTTGCGGCGGTTTTCATGAACTGGTGGGCGATGGGTTGCAGGGATAGTCTTTTGGTTGTCACTGCGAGAGTGGAGGCGGGTGTAGGAACCCTGACAAATTCACCGTGCATCAACGACGACGTTTGATTACGGCACTTAAATTCGTGCCCGTAATATCTTTCGCGGCGGCTGTGCGCGGGAACGCTTCGGCGTAGCTGAGTTTGGTGGGTTTCTCAGTTTCCTACTCTCGCGTACGGCTGCCACCCAAACCTGTAGGAAGGTCATTGGCAGGCTCATTTAACCTATTGAGGTGCAATTGATATGGCGACGCTTAAACCCGATCCACCTTACGAAAAAATCATTCCCCATCCCGACAACCGCTTCATGGCCCTGACCGGCAATTGCAGCGACATGCCCACCCTGTTCGTCGACACCCACGTGCCCCTCGACATCCTTATGGACGCCGCCAACTACCGCATCCGCGCCGTGGTCCAGGTCCTGGAAAACATGTGCATGCGCGGCTCGGTCGAATGCGACTCCATCATCCTCAGCGACTTCGCCATGCTCTGCGCAATCCCCCTGCGCGACGGCTGTGATGTGCTCGATGTCATCGGCAAACGCCTGAGCAGCATGCCCGCCTGAAAAAGCAAAAGATCGCAGCCTGCGGCAGCTCCTACATGGGGCACGCGCTGCCGATAGATGATCGTTCCCACGCAGAGCGAGGGAACGATCAGTGCACGGGAAAGCCGCTCGGCTGCGAACCCCTGACTTGCCGCGCGGTAAAAGGTAAACTTTGCGCCCTTCGCAGGAGCAGCCATGAATTATCGTCACGCCTTCCATGCCGGCAATCACGCCGATGTGTTCAAACACCTGACCTTGACCCGCCTCATCGCCCTGATGTCGCGCAAGGAGCAGCCGTTTGCCTATCTCGACACGCACGCCGGCATCGGTCTGTATGACTTGCAGGGCGATCAGGCCAATCGCACCGGCGAGTACCTGGAAGGCATCGCGCGCTTGTGGGATCAGCCGGACTTGCCGGTGCTGACCGCCGACTACATGAAGGTGCTGCACGAGATGAACCCGGATGGCCAGTTGCGCTATTACCCGGGCTCGCCGGAGCTGGCGCGGCGTCTGACCCGGCCGCAGGATCGGGTGATGCTCAACGAGAAGCACCCGGAAGACGGCGTCCTGCTCAAGGACAACATGGCCGGTGATCGTCGGGTCAAGGTGCATCTGGGCGAGGGCTGGCACGTCGCCCGGGCGATGTTGCCGGTGCAGGAGAAGCGTGCGGTGATGTTGATCGACCCGCCGTTCGAACAGCTCGACGAGATGCAGCGTTGCGCGGCGTCGTTAAAAGAGGCGATTGGCCGGATGCGCCAGACCGTGGCGGCGATCTGGTATCCGGTGAAGGATCAGCGCGCGTTGCGGCGTTTCTATCAGGATTTGGCTGGCACGGGCGCGCCGAAGTTGCTGCGCGTGGAACTGCTGGTGCATCCGCTGGATACGCCGAACAGCCTGAACGGTTCGGGCATGGCGATTGCCAATCCGCCGTGGGGGCTGGAGGAAGAGTTGCGCGAGTTGCTGCCGTGGTTGTCGAAGAAGCTTGGGCAGACCCAGGGCGGCTGGCAGATGGACTGGTTGATTGCAGAGAGCTGATCAACGGCAAGATCAAAAGATCGCAGCCTGCGGCAGCTCCTACAGTGATCGTTCCCACGCTCTGCGTGGGAATGCCTCAATGGACGCTCTGCGTCTGCAGTTGGGACGCGGAGCGTCCCGGGCTGCATTCCCACGCAGAGCGTGGGAACGATCGGCCGGTGGGGTCAGTTACTCGCCAGACTCGGTGGCATGCACACGCCGGTGCCGCCAATCCCGCAGTAACCCTCAGGATTCTTCGCCAGGTACTGCTGGTGATACGCCTCGGCGAAGTACACGGTCGGTGCCTGTTCAATGACGGTGCTGATTTCACCCAGGCCTGCCTTCGACAGTTCAGCCTGATAGGTCGCTTTGCTCTTCAGCGCCGCGTCCAGATGCTCTGGCGAAGTCGCGTAGATCACCGAGCGGTACTGTGTGCCGATGTCATTGCCTTGGCGCATGCCCTGCGTCGGGTTGTGCAGTTCCCAGAACATCGCCAGCAGCTCTTCGTAGCTGACTTTGGCCTTGTCATACACCACCAGCACCACTTCAGCGTGGCCGGTCAGGCCCGAGCAGACTTCTTCGTAGGTCGGGTTCGGCGTGTAGCCGCCGGCGTAACCCACGACCGTGCTGACCACACCTTCACGCTGCCAGAAGCGGCGCTCGGCGCCCCAAAAGCAACCCAGTCCGAAGATCGCAAAATCAACGTCCTGGAAAAACGGGCCAAGCAATGGGGTTTCTTCGAAGACGAAGTGCTTTTCAGGCAGGGTCATCGCAGTTTCGCGGCCGGGCAGAGCTTGTTCTTTAGTCGGGAGCACGTTTTTGTTCACCAGAATTTCCGAGCGCAGAACCATGATCGTTCCTCTCAGTCAGGGTGGATGTAAAAAGTCAGACCGCCAGTGTGCCCAATGATGCCCGACTTCGCACTATCCAATGTAGGAGCTGCCGCAGGCTGCGATCTTTTGATCTTGTCTTTAAAAAACAGGATCAAAAGATCGCAGCCTTCGGCAGCTCCTACATGAGAGGGCGGCGGGGGGGTCAGAGGCAGAGCGGGCCGCGCGGGTAGCGCTTCAGCGCCTGGATCAGCTCGCCGCCGGGGATCGGCCGGTCGAACAGGTAGCCTTGGCCAACGTCGCAACGATGACGGCGCAGAAACGCCAGTTGCTCGGCGGTCTCGATGCCTTCGGCCACGACCTTGAGTTTCAGGTTGTGCGCCATGGCGATCACTGCGGAGGTGATTTCCATGTCGTCCTGGTTGTCGGGGATTTCGTGGATGAAGCTGCGATCGATCTTGATGATGTCGATCGGGAATTTCTTCAGATAGCTGAGCGACGAATAGCCGGTGCCGAAGTCGTCCATGGCCAGCGTCAGCCCGAGACGCTTGAGCTGATCGAGCTGCAAGTGGGTGTCTTCCGTGGCTTCCAGCAGCAGGCCTTCGGTCAGTTCCAGTTCGAGCAGGTGGGCCGGCAGCGCTTCTTCCTTGAGGATGTTGGCGATGGAAGCCACCAGATCAGGGTCGGAGAACTGTTTTGGCGACAGGTTGATCGCCACTTGCAGATTGCCCATACCGGCGGCGGTGAGCGATTTGCTCATGCGGCAGGCCTGACGCGCAATCCACTTGCCGATCGGAATGATCAGGCCGGTTTCTTCGGCCACGCTGATGAACTGGTCCGGGCGGATCATGCCGCGTTCCGGGTGGTTCCAGCGCAACAGCGCTTCCATCCCCAGCAAGCGACCGCTGCGCAGGCACAGCTTCGGCTGATAGAACACGTCCAGCTCGTTTTGGGTCAGGGCGCGGCGCAGGTTGTTCTCGACGAACAGCTTGTAGCTGGCCTCGGCGTTCAGCGCCTCGGTGAAGACTTGTACCTGATGTTTGCCGTTGGCCTTGGCTTTGTGCAGCGCCAAACCGGCGTTACGCATCAGGGTCTGCGGATCACGACCGTGCAGCGGCGCGCAGGCCAGGCCCACGGAGCCGGTGACGCTGATCAACTGGTTGTCGACGAACATCGGCTTGTCGAGGGTCGCCAGCAATTGGTTGGCGATTTTCTGACCAGTCGCAAGATCGGTCTCGTCAAGCAGCACGGCAAATTCGTTACTGGCGAAACGCGCGAGGCTGCCACTCGGGCTCAAGCTGTTGCGCAGACGCCGGGCCAGGCTGATCAGCAGTTTGTCGCCGGTCTGGTGGCCGAGGCTGTCGTTGATCCGCTTGAAGTTGTCGATGTCGACCAGCAGCAGGCTGATCGGGGTATCGCTATCCCGGGCGAAGCGTTCGTCCAGATTGCGGATAAACGCCGGGCGGTTGCCGAGGTTGGTCAAGTTGTCGGTGTAGGCCAGACGCTCGATGCGCTGCTGCGCCAGTTTGGTCTGGGTGATGTCTTCGTAGATGCCGATGTAATGCGTCAGCTCACGGTTGTCGCCATACACCTTGGAAATCGACAACTGGCCCCAGTACGGTTCGAGGTTCTTGCGGCGGCTCTTGAATTCGCCCTGCCAGCTGTTGCTCTTCGCCAGCGCCGAGGGCGCGTCGAACAGCAGTTCGCTGAGGTTTTCCAGAGCCGGCAGCTCGGACAAACGCTGACCGTGGACTTCCTCGGTGGTGTATTGGGTGATCGCGGTGAAGCTCGGATTGACGTACTCGACCACGCCGTCGCAGTTGACCAGCAAAAACGCGTTAGCGCTTTGCTCGACCGCGCGCTGGAACAGGTGCAGGGCGCTGGTGGCGGTGCGGCGGTTGTGATTGTTGATGACTTGTGCGAACTGGTCGGCCAGCTCACCGGCAAAGGCGATTTCATCGGACTGCCAGGCACGGGTGACGCCGGTCTGCTCAAGACACAGCACGCCGACCACCTGGCCGTCGACGCGAATACTGGCGTCGAGCATGGCGTTGACGTCGCGCGGGCGCAGGGCTTCGGCCATCTCGCGGGTGCGTGGGTCGCGCATCGCGTTGTGCGCATCGATGGCACGGCTGCTGTGCAGCGCTTCCATGTAATCGGGGAAAGTGCTGACGTCGATAACGTCCGGCAGTATGTATTCCTGGGTCGCGCGGTGATACGCCGAAATCGGCAGCAGTTGCTGGCCCTCGAGGTTCCACAGGCTGGCGCAGTCGATTTCGTAGATATCGCAGGCACAGCGGGTGATCAGCTCGGCCGCTTCCTGCAACGAATTGTGTGTGCTGTAGCGCTGACGGGCGAGCAGCAGAATCAGGTCTTGCTGGGCGCGCACGCGCTCTAGGTGCTGCAGTTGTTCCTGCTGGGCGCGCTGGTTCAGTTCGAGGGCGATTTGCAGGCGCGAGTTCTGGGTTTCCAGATCGACCGAGGGCGGCAGCGGCACGTCGGCGAACACGTCATCGACCGCCAGCAGATAGCCGCGCAGCAGATGCCGATTGTGTTGTTTGTAGGCTTCGCCGAGTTCGAGGATGCTCAAGGCGCCGGCCGGGGTGTGCAGGGTGTAACGCACCAGATAATGCGGGCTGACGGTCAGTTGTTGCTGGATCGCGTCGTGCAGTTGATACCGCGCTTCCGGTTCCATCAGGCTGGCGTAGGGTGAACCGACCAGCGCGCACAGCTCGACGGCCGGTTGGCCAAACTGGCGTTCGCAGTTGGGATCGAGAAAGAGCATCGCCCAACTGGCTTCATTCAAGCGCTCGAAACGCAGCATGCCGAGCCGCGAGGGCACAGGCAACTGCGTCACTACCTCGGCCGCCATACGGCTGGCGGCATCGGGTTGGCTCTTCATGAAGGGAACTCGCTTGGAAATATGCTGAACGCGCCGGGCTCTCGCCCTCTTAAACGTTGCCTGCGGCAAGGTTGCATCATTGCGGCACTGACTGACAAGAGAGATGAAGGCCAAGTGCTATAAGAATATGTCGGCTGCAGTGAACATTTCTCCAGCTAACGGCGAAAAGTAATGCCGCGAGCGTGGGAAAGTGCCGTTCCAGAGCGGTTGTGCAACGGAGCGGCTTTTTCCCGAAGTGGATTAGCGTAAAGGGATGGTGATTGATTGCAGCTGTTTGCCATCGCGGTCATGGTAATTGACCCGAATCTGCCCGGCCTCGACCAGCAGATAAGCGAAGTTGTCCTGGCTGACGACCTCGCTGGTCAATTGATGCGCATAGACGCCCGCCGCAGTGCGCACCAGCGGCTGATCAAGGATGAACGTCGACGCCCTGGCGTACGGCAACAGTTTGCTGTTGCACAACGGTGAAGAAACGATGGTGTGTACTTCGAAGTCTGGGTCTTCGCTGTGGCGCAGACGCGCGGTCAGCGAGCCATGCACATCGCCAGACACGAACAGCACATTCTTGATCCGGTGCGTGCGAATGGTTTCCAGCAGACGCAGACGCTGTTCCGGAAAGGCTTTCCACGCGTCATCGCCATGCAGTTTGCGATCCGGGTAGAACATCACGCTGGTGACCACGAATTTGACCCGCGCTGGACTGTTGATCAGCCACTTGAGTAACGCCTGTTCCTGCTCTTCATCGAGAATGCGCCGGTCATCCGCCGACAAGTTGCGCCGAGAACGACTGTCCGTCACAAACCATTCGATATCGCCGTCGCTGAATTGATACCAATAGTGGGCAAGTTTCGAACGGTCTATTGCGTTATTGTTTGTTAGTTCATGTGCCGGGCTGTGACTGGCCTGATACAACTCGTAGGCCGCCATGGCGTTGCGGTATAACGCTGCGTCGGACTTGGCGGCCTTGGCTGGCCAGTTATCTTCTATTTCATGATCGTCAAGAATCATGTAAGTCGAAGTTCCCGACATCAGTTTTTGAATGCCGGGCTGGGAGAACGCTGTGCGGTATTTGCTGAGTATGTCTTTGTATTCACGATCCGGTGCAATCACATTCAAGTCATCAACATAGATTTGATCGCCGGTCATCAATACTGCGCTGACCGGCGGTTGTGCACCTTCTATCAACTGATTGATGGAGGTGAAAATCCGGTCACCCAGGCGCGGCAGCGAGGCAATGCCGGCGGTCATGCGCAAATAGCGGCAGGAGCCGACAATGTAGGCGCGGGGCTGCATGGCTTTGCTCGAGCGCGTACGCAGGCGGTAGACCTCACGCGGCCATTGCAGGGGCAATTCGGCAACGCTGTCCGGGGTATGCACCGGATTCATAGGGCTGAACCAGCCAGCCTGGTATTCGTATTCAGTGTCGGCACTCAAGTTGTCGAGTACAAGAACTTCGGACATGTCTCGTAATTCGCTCAGTCGAGCAAATATGCCTCTCGACCATTGTTGTGTTCCGTACGGGCGATAGCGCACGGCGCCAAATACCGTTGCATTCTGTTGGTTGTCTCCGCGAATAAAAATACGTGCATGGTTAGTTGTGGTGTGGCCAATAATCGGGCCGACAGTCGGTTTTAACATATCGAATCCATTCGAATGGGAGTTGAATAAGTTTGTAGGCGCCCGCCAATAAGTTAGTTGGCGGTGCTGTGTAAAGATTAGTTGTGCGATGAATAAAAATATCGGGGTGAATTGGACTAGAGTCGTGGCCGATATCAGCGCGACGTGTGGGATAAATCTCTAATCAGTTTTCTTCGGGCAAAAAAAAGCCCCGTCAAACTGACGGGGTTGAGGTACGAGCGTGTGGCGCTCGAAAACGTGAAACACAAGCGGCCCGCCGTTGCCGGAGGGCCGCCTGGGATTACAGCAGGATGGTGCGGATGTCCGCCAGCAGGCTGCCCAGACGCTGGGTGAAGCGTGCGGCAGCGGCGCCATTGATCACACGGTGATCGTAGGACAGCGACAGCGGCAACATCAGTTTCGGCTGGAAGGATTTGCCGTCCCAGACTGGCTGGATGGTTGCCTTGGAAACACCGAGGATCGCCACTTCCGGCGCGTTGACGATCGGCGTGAAGCCGGTGCCGCCAATGTGGCCGAGGCTGGAAATGGTGAAGCAGGCGCCTTGCATGTCGTCAGCAGTCAGCTTCTTGTCGCGGGCTTTGGCGGCCAGCGCAGCGGCTTCGGCTGCCAGTTGCAACAGGCTCTTCTGGTCGACGTTCTTGATGACCGGTACCAACAGGCCATCCGGGGTGTCGACGGCGAAGCCGATGTTGACGTACTTCTTGCGGATGATCGCTTTGCCGCTTGGCGCCAGCGAACTGTTGAAGTCCGGCAGCTCCTTGAGCATGTGCGCGCACGACTTGAGCAGCAGCGGCAGGATGGTCAGCTTGACGCCGGCCTTCTCTGCAACGGCTTTCTGCGCCACGCGGAACGCTTCCAGCTCGGTGATATCAGCCGAATCGAACTGAGTCACGTGCGGAATGTTCAGCCAGCTGCGGTGCAGGCTCGACGCGCCGATCTGCATCAGGCGAGTCATCGGCACTTCTTCGATTTCGCCGAAACGGCTGAAATCGACGACCGGAATCGGCGGGATGCCCGCGCCACCGGTTGCGCCAGCAGCAGCGGCCGGTGCTTCCTTGGCCTTCTGCATCATCGCTTTGACGTAAGTCTGCACGTCTTCTTTCAGGATGCGACCGTGCGGGCCGCTGGCGCCGACAGCGTTCAGCTCGACGCCGAACTCACGGGCCAGTTGACGCACGGCTGGGCCGGCGTGAACTTTGGCGCCCGGTTTCGCTGGCGTAGCAGCCGGTGCGGCGGCTGGAGCGGCAGCAGGC
>NZ_RWIM01000226.1 GCF_009764645.1 Pseudomonas sp. PB106 | reverse complement strand
TGCGATCTTTTGACCTTAAAGATCAAAAGATCGCAGCCTGCGGCAGCTCCTACAGGGGTTATGCGGTGCGGCGGATGCCCAGTCGGCTGATCCACACGGCGGCGAGGATGACGCTGCCGCCAAGGAACAACCGCCCCAATTCCTCATGCTGATTCCAGATCAACAGGTTCAACAACAATCCCACCGGCACATGCAGGTTGTTCATCACCGCCAGCGTGCCGCCGTTGACCATGCACGCGCCCTTGTTCCACCAGTACATGCCCAGCGCGGTCGAGACCAGGCCGAGGAACAGCAACACGCCCCACTGCAGCGGCGCTTCCGGGAGGAAGTTGGCTTTGCCGAACATCAGGAATGCCGGCAGCACCACGGCCAGTGCGCCGAGGTAGAAGAAGCCGAAACGCCGGTAATGCGGCAGATCGCTCGGGTGTTTGGCCACCAGATGCTTGTACATCACCTGGCCTGCGGCGTAGGTGAAGTTGGCCAGTTGCAGCAGCAGGAAACCCATGAAGAAATCCGGGTTGATGCTGTCGAAGCGAATCACCGCTGCCCCGCCCACCGCCACCAGCGCGGCGATCAGCGCCCACGGGTTGAAGCGGCGGTTCAGCGCGTCTTCGATCAACGTCACGTGCAACGGCGTGAGGATGGTGAACAACAACACCTCCGGCACGGTCAGCACGCGGAAGCTCAGGTACAGGCAGACGTAGGTCACGCCGAACTGCAACGCGCCGATCACCAGCATGCCGCGCATGAACGAAGGTTCGACCGAGCGCCAGCGGGTCAGCGGGATGAACACCAGCCCGGCCAGCACCACGCGCACCAGCACGGCGAAGTAACTGTCGACGTGACCGGCCAGGTATTCGCCGATCAGACTGAAGGAAAACGCCTGGATCAGCGTGACAAAAAGTAGATAGCCCATGCTCGCCCCTAATTTGAATGGCGGCGACGATAGCGGTTTTTGCGCCCTGCAACCAACACAAATCCCCCTGTAGGAGCTGCCGCAGGCTGCGATCTTTTGATGTTGATTTTAAAAACCAAGATCAAAAGATCGCAG
>NZ_RWIM01000225.1 GCF_009764645.1 Pseudomonas sp. PB106 | reverse complement strand
CAGGAGCTGCCGAAGGCTGCGATCTTTTGATCTTCAGGAGCAGGCGACTTTGCGCGGCGGCAGAACAAAACGCTCGCGAAACGCCAGGTAATGCTTGAGCACCTGCACTGGCGCCTCGGTCTGCGGATAGTGGCCGATATCCGGCAACATCACGGTGTCTGCGTCCGGAATCAATTCCCGATAGCGCTCGACCATGTGAGCACCGGAAATCGGATCAACTTCACCGTCAATCAACCGCAGCGGAATTTCGCCACGCTGCATGGCCGCCACCCAGCGATCACGCTGGACCCGGCGCTCAGGAATGTAGTTGATCAACTTGTGCATGATGCGTGGCCCACGATTGGTATCGACCAGGCTCCAGAAATCATCCAGTTCGCTTTCTGTAGGCCGAGTGTTCGGCCCAAATATCTGCCGAAAACTTTTCACCAGTGCATCGCGGGTAAACGCGCGACCGATCATCCACCCCAGTGGGCTCAGCAACAGTTTTTGCATCAGCACCGGGCGATGAGTTTCTGGAAACAGTCCACCGTTAAGAAACACACAACTGGCGATTTCAATGCGGTCTTCGTAATGCCGGGCCAGTAGTTCCTGCGCGACGCTGTCGCCGTAATCGTGCGCCAACACATGCACCGGCTGCTCGATCTGCAGATGCGCGAGCAACGCCTGCTGCAAATCCGCCTGCTCCAGCAAGCTGTAGGTGTGGTTGATCGGCTTGGCTGAATCGCCGAAACCGAGCATGTCGCAGGCGATCACCCGATAACGCTGGGCCAAGGGCTGCCACAGGTAATGCCAATCCCAACTGGCGGTCGGGAAGCCGTGGATCAGCAGCAACGGCTCACCCTGCCCCGCCGCCCAATAACGGATCGGCTGACCACGAAAGACAAACGTCTGGCTGCGTTTACGCCAGACACACAGAGGAATCTCGGCAAGAGGCATTAGAGTTTATATCCGGAGTCTTGTTTATCGAGTTTGCGCAGCAACGCTGGCCAGGCCAGCGCGCCACCCATGCCTTGAGCACTTTTGGTGACGCCGGCGATCATCGCTTTGGCGCCCGCCAGAATCTGCGGTTCGATGGCGATGAGTTCAGCGCCACCGGTTTGCGCCATGACCTGAATGTCGCAAGCGCGCTGGAAGGTGAACATCATCAGAAAGGTGTCGGCGATGGTGCCGCCACAAGTCAGCAGCCCGTGGTTGTGCAGCATCAGGAAATTGTTGTCGCCCAAGTCGGCCTGCAAGCGCGCCTTCTCTTCGTGGTTCAGCGCGACACCTTCATAGCCGTGATAGGCCAGGCTCGACAGCACAAACAGCGACTGCTGGCTGATCGGCAACACGCCTTGCTTTTGCGCCGACACCGCGACGCCGGATGCGGTGTGGGTATGCAGCACGCAAACCACATCGTGCCGCACTTCGTGCACCGCGCTGTGGATGGTGTAGCCAGCGGGATTGATCTCGTAAGGGCTGTCCATGAGCTTGTTGCCGGCCTGATCGACTTTAACCAGGCTCGACGCGGTGATCTCATGGAACATCAAGCCGAACGGGTTGATGAGAAAGTCTTCGGTGCCCGGCACCTTGGCGGAAATGTGGGTGAAGATCAGATCGTCCCAGCCATGCAACGCGACCAGACGATAACAAGCGGCGAGATCGACACGGGTCTGCCACTCGGCGGCGCTGACCTGATCTTTGACATTAAGGGACGATTGGACGGGGGCTACGCTCACTGTATGCACCTCTGCGTTCTTATTGTTCTGCACGTGACAGCAGTCTAGTCAGGTGCAGGCAATCGCGTAGTTGCATTGGCAGCCAGCTTGATGACTGACCGGGTCAGCCGTGCAATCAACCTGGATCCATGTCAAAGCTTCGGCGCCAGCAAAGGTGCAGCAAGCGCCGCCAACGAGCAGGCTTGTCCGATCAGCCCTTGAGCGCGTCGATCAACTGCGCCAGCCAAGGCTCGGCGTCGGTCTCCGGGGTAACGCTTTCGCTGGCATCAATGCGCAGCATGTCCTGCACTTCAATCACACCCAGTTCACCGAACAACTCACGCATCTGCTCGCCGCCGCCGCAGAACGTGTCGCCATAACTGGCATCGCCCAACGCAATCACCGCGCCGGGCAAACCGCGCCAGGCTGCCGGCAACTGATCGCGAATGGTCGAATACAACGGTTGCAGGTTATCCGGCAACTCGCCCATGCCGGTGGTCGAGGTCACGGCGAGCAATGCTTCAGGACCGAACCCTTGAAGATCCGCCAGGCTGGCGCGCGAGTTGTAGAAGGTTTCAAAGCCAGCGGCTTTCAACAGGTTCTGGGCGTGGCGGGCGACTTCTTCGGCGGTGCCGTAGACCGAACCGGAGAGGATGGCGACTTTCATCAATCTGATCCTGAAACTGAAAAAATGAGCGGCGATAGTAGCAGCCTGAGCTGCAAAGTCGCGATTGGATCTCATCTGCCGATCATGGCCAGTAGACAGCGCCGATGGTTCTTCTAGAATGCCTGCCGTCGACCACTCTGCCCGGATTCACAGATGATCAATGCCAGTCTCCTGCAAATGGTGATCAACGCGTCTAACGATGGCATCGTCGTAGCGGAAAAGGAGGGCGAGCAGGACACCATCCTGATTTACGTCAACCCGGCTTTCGAGCGTCTGACCGGTTACAGCAGTGAAGAGATTCTGTATCAGGACTGCCGCTTTCTGCAGGCCGGAGACCGCGACCAGCCAGCACTGGCGAAAATTCGTGAGGTGCTGCGCAGTAATGGGTCGTGTCGGGAAACCCTGCGCAACTATCGCAAGGACGGCACGCCGTTCTGGAATGAACTGTCGCTTTCAACGGTAAAGAATGCTGATGACGGGCTGACGTATATCGTCGGTGTGCAGAAAGACGTGACAGTTCAGGTCAAGGCTCAGCAGCGTGTAGTGCAACTCGAAGCTGAGGTCGCGGCGCTGCGTGCAGAGCTGGCGGAACTGAAAGCGACGAACGGTTCAAACAAAACAGCGAACTAATTGTCATTAACTACAATCACCAATGACTTTGTAACTATTCCTTTCGAGTTAGCCATGCAGCGTGACGCCCTACTCACTCAGGATGAGCTGGATTTCATCCAGACCATGCAGCACAACCCGCAATTGAACGTGCGGGATGCGACGTCGAGTCTGCTGGTCAATGGCGGTTCGCAAATCCGCGATTTGCTCACGCGCCTCGCCGCTCACGAGCAGGTGACCATCCAGGCCAACTTCGAAAACCAGCAAATGACCTTTCCGCTGCACTTGGTCGAAGATGAGTTTCATGCGCTGCACTTGCGCCTCGGCGTTCCAAGCATTTACGAAGACGGCCCGATGGTGCGCCCATGGCGGCTGGTGCTCGAAGAACCGGTAGCGCTGGAAAATGCCAAAGGCCAGCCAGGCATGATGTGGGTGCACGAGGTGTCGCACAAAGGTGTGTTGCTGGAAATGCGCAACAAGACCAAACCTCCCAAGCATTTCGCCTTGTGGTTCAGCCCTTCGGGGTACGAGCGGATTTCATTGCGCGGCAATTTCGAGCGGGAAACCGATAGCGGTTTCTACGCCTACGAACTGAGCCAGACCGACGCAGATGAAACCGAGCGCCTGCGTCAGTTCATCCTGCAACAGCATCGCTTGACTCACCCTGCGCTGCACACCTGATTCAGCTATCCAGCTTCCCCGCCAGAAATTGCACCATGCGCTGACGCATGGTCGAACCTTCGTTGCCCAGACAAGCGACGGATGATCCCGCCAGGCTGTCCCGGGCCAGATCTGACGCATCGCCCGCCAGCATCAACTGACAATCCAGACTCATCGCCAGCCGGTTCAGGCGCCGAGGCAGTTCGGCACTCGGTGCATGGTTGGAAAACAGTACCAGTGCGTCCGGTCGGGTCTTTTCGCAAACCAGGGTCAGCTCATCGAATGGCTGCCCGGTGGTCAACACGCGAACCCCCGAGTCATTGCCGCTGAGGAACAGCGCTGCCACCAGCAATTCCAATTCCCGACATTGCCCCGACAGCGCACTGACGATCACCCGACGCGGTTGGGCGCCGCGCAGCATGATGATTCGCTGCAGGACTCGCGCCCTGAGAAAACCATCGAAGAACAGCCACTCGCTGGTTTGTCCGAACGCTTCCTGGCATTGCAGCAACTGCAGCCAGAGCGGCATGAGGATGTCCTGGAACACCACCGGCAGCGAGTAAGAAGAAAAGATCTGCGAACAGACGCGATCCAGCGCCTGGTCATCGAACGAACTTACGGCCTGCTGGATCTGTGTCTGCCATTGCAGGTAATCACTCTGCACCCGATCGTCAGGAATGAAATTGGCCAGTACTTTCAGCGGTTCGGTCTTGGCCAGGATCTTGCCGACCTTGCTCACGGCCACGCCACGATCAATCCAGTCGAGAATGCTGCGCACGCGCTCGATATCGTTCATCGAGTACAGACGATGCCCACTTTCGGTGCGGGTCGGTTCGATCAAACCGTAGCGGCGCTCCCAAGCGCGCAGGGTCACTGGGTTGATGCCGGTCAACCGTGCGACTTCGCGGATGGGGAACAAGTCCTCGCGCTCAAGTGAGGCTACGGCCTGCGAAACAGGTGGAAGGTCAGTCAGGACAGGCATTGCGCGTTCAACTTCCTTGTCAGGATTATTGGATCCATTCTAACCCTGATGGCCCTTTCATGTTCAAGAGGGATCTTGCGACGAAAACCTCTGGTTAATTCACGAAAATCAGGAATAATCCTTGCTTGTTGAAAAGCGCAGGCCTCTACCCCGGCCCTGCGTCAGGCGAAATTCCTACCCGGAATGACGCATTCGTAATGCGGAGATACACAATGTCTACTTCCCCCGTCACGCTGATGGTCGCTCGTCGTGTTGCTGAAGGTCGCTATCAGGATCTGATCGCCTGGTTGCGCGAAGGCGAACAACTGGCCACCGACTTTCCCGGTTATCTCGGCTCAGGCGTACTTGCTCCGCCGCCCGGCGATAACGAATTCCAGATTATTTTCCGCTTCGTCGATGAACAGACTTTGCATGCGTGGGAACACTCGGTGTCGCGCACGGCTTGGCTGGATCGTGGCAGCGACCTGTTTGCCCATCCGAAGGAACATCGGGTCAGTGGCATCGAAGGCTGGTTCGGCGCGGCCGGTCAGCGCCCACCACGCTGGAAGCAGGCGGTCGCGATCTGGCTGGCGTTCTTTCCGGTTTCACTGTTGTTCAACTTTGTCCTCGGCCCGCTGCTCGCGGAGATGAGTTTGTTGCCGCGTGTGTTGATCAGCACCGCGTGCCTGACGCCGTTGATGGTGTATTTCTTTATTCCGTTGTCGACGCGGTTGCTGGCCAATTGGCTGAACAGCGTGCCGGCACGACGTGTGCCTGCCAAAACATCTTCGCAGAACGTTTAGACGATCGCAGCCTCGTTGCCCTCGACAGCTCCTGCCCAAATCTCTGTGGGAGCTGCCGCAGGCTGCGATCTTTTCCGGCGTGTCGCTGTTATAGTTTTTGCTCCACCCGCGATGCGAGCCGTTCATGTCCAATTCCGCAGCCCCGATCCTCATCACCGGCGCCGGCCAGCGTGTCGGCCTGCATTGCGCGCAGCGTTTGCTGGAAAACCGTCAGCGCGTCATCTTCACTTACCGCAGCGAACGTCCCGGCGTACAGACACTGCGTGATCGCGGCGCGATTGGCCTGTTCGCCGACTTCTCCAGCGAGGCCGGGATTCTCGCCTTCATCACTGAACTGAAAACCCATACCGACAGCCTGCGCGCCATCGTGCACAACGCCTCTGAGTGGCTGGCAGAGACGCCGGAACATGAAGCCGATGAGTTCACCCGCCTGTTCAGTATTCATATGCTCGCGCCCTATCTGATCAACCTGCATTGCGCCGATTTGCTGCAACGCTCGACGCCCGCCGACATCATCCACATCAGCGACGACGTCACGCGCAAGGGCAGCAGCAAGCACATCGGTTATTGCGCGACCAAGGCCGGGCTCGACAGCCTGACGCTGTCCTTCGCCGCCCGCTACGCGCCAGCAATCAAGGTCAACGGCATTGCGCCGGCCCTGCTATTGTTCAATCCCGACGACGACGCCGCGTACCGCGCCAAGGCCCTGGCCAAATCCGCGCTGGGCATCGAACCCGGCAGCGAGGTGATCTATCAGAGCCTGCGCTATCTGCTCGACAACCCATATGTCACCGGTACGACCCTGACCGTCAACGGCGGAAGGCACGTCAAATAACACCCGCCTGCGAGGCTGCCCATGACCCGCTCTCTGCCTGAAAACTACCGCGACATCCTCGTCCGCCTCGGTGAAGACCCCGACCGCGAAGGACTGCGCGACACCCCGGTACGTGCGGCCAAAGCCATGCAATACCTGTGTCACGGTTACGACCAGAGCGTTGAGCAGATCGTCAACGGCGCGCTGTTTGCTTCGGACAGCGATGAGATGATCATCGTCGCCGACATCGAGCTGTATTCTTTGTGCGAACATCACCTGCTGCCCTTCATCGGCAAGGCCCATGTGGCTTATATTCCGACGGGCAAGGTGCTGGGGTTATCGAAGATCGCGCGGCTGGTGGACATGTTCGCCCGACGCCTGCAGATCCAGGAAAACCTCACCCGGCAAATCGCCGACGCGGTGCAACAGGTCACCGATGCCGCCGGTGTCGCCGTGGTCATCGAAGCCAGACACATGTGCATGATGATGCGCGGCGTGGAAAAACAGAATTCGACGATGAACACCTCGGTCATGCTCGGCGCCTTCCGCGAGTCGAGCAACACCCGCCAGGAGTTCCTGCAATTGATTGGACGGAGCAAGTAAATGCCACAACTTCAACCGGGAATGGCGCGCATCCGGGTCAAGGATCTGCGCTTGCGCACCTTTATCGGGATCAACGAGGACGAAATCCTCAACAAGCAGGATGTGCTGATCAACCTGACCATTCTGTACGCGGCGCAGGACGCGGTGCGTGACAACGACATCGATCACGCGCTGAACTACCGCACCATCACCAAGGCAATCATCGCCCACGTCGAGGGCAACCGTTTCGCGCTGCTCGAACGTTTGACGCAGGAATTGCTTGATCTGGTGATGAGCAACGGTTCGGTGCTGTACGCCGAAGTCGAAGTCGACAAGCCCCATGCGCTGCGGTTTGCCGAGTCGGTATCGATCACGCTCGCGGCAAGCCGCTGAGCTTCAAGCTTCGAGCTGCAAGCGTTAAGCTACCGCCACCCACAATCCAAACTTGCAGCTTGAAGCTCGCCGCTTGAAGCTGTCTCGAAGAGACCTCCATGAACGAGCAACAACGCCTCGAACTCGAAGCCGCCGCCTTCCGCCGGCTGGTCGCCCACCTGGACAGCCGCAAGGATGTGCAGAACATCGACCTGATGAACCTCGCCGGGTTCTGCCGCAACTGCCTGTCGAAGTGGTACAAGGCCGAAGCGGACGAGCGCCAGATCGAGGTCAGCCTCGACGACGCCCGCGAAGTGGTTTACGGCATGCCGTACGCCGAGTGGAAAGCCCAATTTCAGCAAGAAGCCAGCGCCGATCAACAAGCGGCGTTCGCCAAAGGAAAAACCCATGAGTGATCTGAACACCCTGCGCGCCAGCCTGAAGAGCGGCGAACACGCTTTCGCCGACACCCTGGCCTTCATCGCCGCCGGCTACGATTATCAGCCGCAGGCCTTCAACAACGGTGGCGTGGAAAACGCCGCCGGGCAGAACGAAGGCTCGTGCAAGACGCTGGGTCTGGCGCTGCTGGAAGGTCTGAGCGATGAAGAAGCGCTGCTGGCGTTCGGCGAGCATTACCGCTCGGTAGTGGCCACGCCTGAGGGCAATGATCACGGCAACATCCGCGGGTTGATCAAGCACGGTCTGGCCGGCGTGAAATTCACCGCCCAGCCGCTGACCCGCCGCTGATTAAAGATCAAAAGATCGCAGCCTTCGGCAGCTCCTACACCCTGATCATTCCCACGCTCTGCGTGGGAACGATCATCACGTAGCTGAAACTGCGGGCACAAAAAAACCGGCCAATCTGGCCGGTTTTTTTTATGCCTGCGATCTTAGAACGAAGCGTTCTGCAGACCGTCCAGGTAACGTTCGGTGTCGAGTGCCGCCATGCAGCCGGCGCCGGCCGAGGTGATGGCCTGACGGTAAACGTGGTCAGCCACGTCACCGGCGGCGAAGATGCCTTCGACGCTGGTTGCAGTCGCATTGCCTTCACGGCCGCCGTGCACCACCAGATAACCATCTTTCAGGGTCAGCTGGCCTTCGAACAGCGAGGTATTCGGGGTGTGGCCGATGGCGATGAACACGCCGTCGACGGTGATTTCGTCAAAGCTGCCGTCGTTGTTCTTCAGACGCGCGCCGGTCACGCCCATGTTGTCGCCGAGGACTTCGTCGAGAGTGGCGTTCAACTTGAGGATGATCTTGCCTTCAGCCACGCGAGCGTTGAGCTTGTCGATCAGGATTTTCTCGGCGCGGAAGGTTTCGCGACGGTGGATCAGGGTCACAGTGCTGGCGATGTTGGCCAGGTACAGCGCCTCTTCCACAGCAGTGTTGCCGCCGCCGACCACAGCCACTGGCTTGTTGCGGTAGAAGAAACCGTCGCAGGTGGCGCAGGCCGAAACGCCTTTACCCATGAACGCTTCTTCCGACGGCAGGCCCAGGTAACGCGCGCTGGCGCCGGTGGCGATGATCAGGGCGTCGCAGGTGTAGGTCGCGCTGTCGCCGGTCAGGGTGTACGGCTTGGCAGCAAAGTCGACGGCGTTGATGTGATCGAAAACGATCTCGGTTTCAAAACGCTCGGCGTGCTCGCGCATGCGCTCCATCAGGGCTGGACCGGTCAGGCCATGGACGTCGCCAGGCCAGTTGTCGACTTCGGTCGTAGTGGTCAGTTGACCGCCAGCCTGCATGCCGGTGATCAGCAGTGGCTTGAGGTTGGCGCGGGCCGCGTATACCGCAGCGCTGTAACCGGCAGGGCCGGAACCGAGAATAATCACTCGCGAATGACGGACTTCAGACATGACCTGCTCCTGTTGACCGAGCCGAAAAAAAGGCCCGGATCGCCGGACTGCCGGCGGGAATAAAAAAGGACTGTGGATAACCTTGGGGAAGGCGTGAGCTCGACAGTCCTGTAAAAAGTTGGGTGCAGCGTATCGAGGGGGGCAAGATTAAGGAAATACGGTTTAACAATCCAGCTCATAGGTGGTCTCTATGCCCACACACTGATGAGATGGACGTCTTTGTTACAGTGAATGTCGATCGCTCTACCGCGCTTTCACAGCCGTGGCAAAGTCGGTAAGGTCGGCGCGTTTTCCCTTGCTCGGAGCACCTTATGCCCGCCCCTGTTCTGTCCGGACCGCAATACCTGCGCGAAGGCCTCAAACTGGTCTTGAGCCCAGGCTTGCGCCTGTTCGTGTTGTTGCCACTGCTGATCAACCTCGTGCTGTTCGTCGGATTGATCTATCTGGCCGGCCACCAGTTCAGCCTCTGGGTCGACACGTTGATGCCATCGCTACCGGAATGGCTGAGTTTCCTCAGTTACATCCTCTGGCCGCTGTTCGTGGTGCTGGTGGCGCTGATGGTGTTTTTCACCTTTACCATGCTGGCCAACGTGATCGCCGCACCGTTCAACGGGTTCCTCGCGGAAAAAGTCGAAGTGGTGGTGCGTGGCACCGACGATTTCCCGGCCTTCAGTTGGGGCGAACTGATCGCGATGATCCCGCGCACCCTCGCCCGCGAGATGCGCAAACTCGGCTATTTCCTGCCCCGTGCCATCGGCCTGTTCATCCTCTCGTTCATCCCGGTGGTGAACATCATCGCCGCGCCGCTGTGGCTGCTGTTCGGTGTGTGGATGATGGCGATCCAGTACATCGACTACCCGGCGGACAACCACAAACTGGGCTGGAACGAGATGCTCGCCTGGCTGCGGCAGAAACGCTGGCAGAGCATGAGTTTCGGCGGGATTGTCTATCTGGTGCTACTGATTCCGGTGGTCAACATCCTGATGATGCCGGCCGCCGTGGCTGGCGCGACGTTGTTCTGGGTACGCGAGCGCGGTGCCGAGAATCTCGTGACGCAGCGCTAAGGCGGCGTCACAAATCCATCATCCGAACGTCATAACGACGACATGGCCTCAGTCGACACTGAGGCCATGACGACAGCTCTACACATCGCCCTCATCAGCGAAACCTTCCCTCCTGAAATCAACGGCGTGGCCAATACCCTTGGCCGCTTGTGCGATGGCCTGCGCGCACGCGGGCACCGTGTCGATCTGGTGCGCCCGCGTCAGGCCAGTGATCCGCAGCGCAGTGAAGATGACGCGCTGCTGCTTTGCCGAGGCTGGCCGCTGCCGGGGTATCCGGGGCTGCAATGGGGTCAGTCGTCGATGCACAAACTGCTGCGTCGCTGGAAGCGTCAGCGCCCGGACGTGTTGTACATCGCCACCGAAGGGCCGCTGGGGTTGTCGGCGCTGCGTGCGGCACGGCGTTTGGGCATTGCCGTGGTCAGCGGTTTTCACACCAACTTTCAGCAATACACCAGTCAGTATGGCCTCGGCTTGCTGACGCGAATGCTCACGCATTATTTGCGCTGGTTCCACAATCGCTCGGCCACGACGCTGGTGCCCAGTATCAGTCAACGCCTGGAACTGGAGCGGCGGCATTTCGAGCGTTTGGCATTGTTATCGCGCGGTGTCGACAGCCAGTTGTTTCATCCGAGCAAACGCCTGAATGCCCTGCGTGAAAAATGGGGTCTGGGCGAGCGCGATATCGCCGTGATTCACGTAGGACGCCTCGCCCCGGAGAAAAATCTGCGCTTGCTCAAGCGTACTTTCGACACCCTGCGCAGCAGTTATCCACAACGCAATCTGAAACTGATCGTGGTTGGCGACGGGCCGCAACGGCTAGCGCTGGAAAAGGAACTGCCCGAGGCGATTTTCTGCGGGGCTCAGCGCGGTGAAGCGTTGGCGGCGCACTATGCATCCGGGGATCTGTTTGTGTTTCCGAGCCTGACTGAGACTTTCGGCAATGTGGTGCTCGAGGCGCTGGCTTCAGGATTAGGCGTGGTGGCTTACGATCAGGCTGCGGCGGCGCAGCATATTCGCCATGGCTACAACGGCGTGCTGGCGATGCCGGGTGATGAGCAGGCGTTTTGTGAGGCGGCGGCGTGGTTGCTGGAGGAAGATGAGACGTTGCGCTGTGTGCGGCTGAATGCGCGGCAGCATGCGAGTCGTCAGGGATGGGCGGCGATTATCGAGCAGTTTGAGGGGCACTTGCGCGGGGCTTGTCTGGGGGAGTTGGTGGTGCCTGGGGCTCAGACACTGCCCTGAATCTTTACTGAGTTTGAAGCCGCCATCGCTGGCAAGCCAGCTCCCACAGGTTCACTGGTGTCCACAACAACTGTGATCACCTCAAACCCTGTGGGAGCTGGCTTGCCAGCGATAGCGTCAGTGAGAGCGCTGGTTAAACCAGCGACATCAACGCCTCACGGCTGAATGGCAAGATGTCCTGCTCACGCCCTTCGCGGACTTTCAGCGCCCAATCCGGATCGACCAGCAGCGCACGGCCGACTGCCACCAGATCGAATTCCTCATTGTTCAGACGCTCTAGCAGGTTCTCCAGACTGGCCGGTTGCGCGACCTTGTCGGTATTGACCATGAACTGCAGGAACTCGCCATCGAGGCCGACGCTGCCGACGGTGATGGTCGGTTTGCCGGTCAGCTTGCGGGTCCAGCCCGCCAGGTTCAGGTCAGAGCCGTCGAACTCAGGCTCCCAGAAACGTCGCGTCGAGCAATGGAAAATGTCCACGCCAGCGTCGGACAACGGCTTGAGGAAATCGCCCAGCGCTTCCGGGGTTTGCACCAGACGCGCGGTGTAATCCTGCTGCTTCCACTGCGAGAAACGGAAGATGATCGGGAAACCTTCGCCGACCGCAGCGCGTACGGCTTGAATCAACTCGATGGCAAAGCGCGAACGGTTGGCGAGGCTGCCGCCGTATTCGTCGGTGCGCTGGTTGCTGCCTTCCCAGAAGAACTGGTCGACCAGATAACCGTGGGCACCATGGATTTCCACACCGTCCATGCCGATGCTTTTTGCATCCTTGGCCGCTTGGGCGAAGGCAGCAATCACGTCCTGGATGTCTTGCTGGGTCATGCCGTGCACCACGACCTGACCGTCCTTGAGTTTTTCCGACGGACCGTAACCCGGCACGCTGGCGTCCGGCTCGGTGCCAATGCGGCGCACACTGCCGACGTGCCACAGTTGCGGAACGATCTTGCCGCCTTCAGCGTGAACCGCGTCGACGACTTTTTTCCAGCCGGCCAATGGCGCTTCACCGAAGAACTGCGGCACGTTCGGGTAGCCATTGGAGGCAATGTGACCGACGGTGGTGCCTTCAGTGATGATCAGGCCAACACCGGCCGCCGCGCGACGACGGTAGTACTCGATGACTTTCGAATTAGGCACGCCGCCCGGAGAGAACGAGCGTGTCATTGGCGCCATGACCACACGGGTCGGCAGTTCGAGGGCACCGAGTTGGAACGGTTTGAACAAGGCTTGAACGGGCATCGAAGGGCTCCACGAAAACGTTATCGACAGGGCATAAAACCATATGACGGCGATAATATGCGTCATGACGCCAACACGAAAGCATTATTGATCTGAATGATTAAGGGTCAAAAGGCAGGCAAAAAAAATCGCAGCCCGATGGCTGCGATTTTTGCGGTTCAGCCCAGGGCTTTTTCGATCGCCTGAACAACCGTTGGATCATCCGGCGCCGTGCGTGGCGAGAATCGCGCCAGCACCCGACCGTCCTTGCCGAGCAGGAATTTCTCGAAATTCCAGGTGATGTCACCGGGAAACTCCGCGCCCTCGCCCGCCAGCAAGCGGTACAACTGATGACGATCGTGGCCGTTGACTTCGAGCTTGCTCGACAACGGAAACGTCACGCCATAGTTGAGGCTGCAGAAGTCCTGAATTTCCTGTTCAGTGCCTGGTTCCTGGCCGGCAAACTGGTTGCACGGCAGGCCCAAGACACTGAAGCCCTTGCCTTTGAACTGCTGATAGAGGTTTTCCAGCGCCGCGTACTGAGGGGTCAAGCCGCATTTGGAGGCGACGTTGACCACCAGCACGACTTGGCCCTTGAACGGTGCCAGCGGTAGCTCCTGACCATCCAGGGCTGTCAACTTAAGGTCGTGAAAAGCACTCATGACGTACTCCAGGATTCCCGTGTTCTTCTCGAAACAGCCACTTGGCGAGGCTACCAAGGACAGCCGCGGACTAAAAAGGCGCCCGCAGGCGCCTCTCCAGTTCTCGAAAGCTTAGCGCAGAAAATCAGTGGTGATGGCCACCTTCGCCATGGACGTGGCCATGAGCGATTTCTTCTTCGCTGGCGTCACGGATAGCAACGATCTTCACTTTGAAGTTCAGGCGCTGACCGGCCAGTGGGTGGTTACCGTCGACGGTTACGTCGTCGCCGTCGAGGTCACGGATGGTGACAATTTGCATCTGGCCGTCCGGCGCCGAAGCGTGGAACTGCATGCCGACTTCCAGCTCGTCAACGCCTTCGAACATGCTGCGGCTCAGGGTGCTGACCAGTTCAGCAGCGTATTCGCCGTAAGCGTCTTCCGGTTCAACGGAAACTTCCAGCTCATCACCAACGGCTTTGCCTTCCAGAGCTTTTTCCAGGCCCGGGATGATGTTGCCTGCGCCTTGCAGGTAGACCAGCGGAGCGCCGCCGGCGGAGCTGTCGATGACCTCACCAGCGTCGTTGGTCAGGGTATAGTCGATGGAGACAGCCTTATTGGCGGCGATCAGCATGGGGCGAGACCTTTTGCAGAAGAATATAGAAAGGCCAAGTTTAGCGAAGCAATCGCGCGAAAGCGAACACAACCCGGACAAACGGGTTTCGACGATCACAGGCTTCCATCAAGACGAAGACGGCCATTGGGTGGCCGAGCTTTCCTGTGGCCACACCCAGCACCTGCGCCATCAGCCGCCCTGGCAATCCCGCGCTTGGGTGCTCGACCCGGCGCAACGTATTGAAAAAATAGGCCAACCCTTTGCCTGCGGTTGGTGCGCACAAGGCTCGGTTAGCGCTAACCTTGGCGACTGAATTTCGGCAGATCGTCAGAGATAGATGATCGCCATTGCCATGCAACTTTAGAGAATTCGCATGCAAACTTTTTTTATCGCCCCCACCGATTTTGGTGTGGGTCTGACCTCCATCAGCCTTGGGCTGGTGCGTACGCTTGAGCGAGCGGGTCTGAAAGTCGGTTTCTTCAAACCGATTGCCCAGCCCCACCCAGGCGACACCGGCCCGGAGCGTTCCACCGAACTGGTGGCACGCACCCACGGCCTGAAACCGCCGCAACCGTTGGGCCTGGCCCACGTCGAGCGGATGCTCGGCGACGGTCAGCTTGATGAGCTGCTCGAAGAAATCATCACCCTCTATCAACAAGCCGCCATCGGCAAAGACGTGCTGGTCGTCGAAGGCATGGTGCCGACTCGCAGTGCCAGTTACGCCGCGCGGGTCAATCTGCACTTGGCCAAGAGCCTCGATGCCGAGGTGATTCTGGTCTCGGCACCGGAAAACGAAGTACTCGCCGAACTCTCCGGCCGCGTCGAACTGCAGGCGCAAATGTTTGGCGGTCCGAAAGATCCGAAAGTCCTCGGCGTGATTCTTAACAAGGTCAAAACCGAGGAAAGCATGGACGCCTTCGCCGCGCGTCTTAAAGAACATTCGCCATTGCTGCGCAGCGGGGATTTCCGCTTGCTTGGCTGCATTCCATATCAACCGGAACTCAACGCTCCGCGCACCCGCGACGTCGCCGACCTGATGGGCGCGCAAGTGCTCAACGCCGGTGATTACGAAACCCGCCGGATGACCAAAATCATCATTTGTGCGCGGACCATGCGCAACACTGTCGAGCTGCTCAAGCCCGGCGTGCTGGTGGTGACGCCGGGGGATCGCGACGACATCATCCTCGCCGTCAGCCTCGCGGCAATCAACGGCGTGCCGCTGGCCGGGCTGTTGCTGACCAGCGACACCCTGCCCGATCCGCGCATCATGGACCTGTGCCGTGGCGCTCTTCAGGCCGGTCTGCCGGTGCTGTCGGTGAGCACCGGCTCCTACGACACCGCCAACCTGCTCAACGGTTTGAACAAGGAAATCCCCATCGATGACCGCGAGCGTGCGGAGATCATCACCGATTTCGTCGCCAGCCATCTCGACGCCAAGTGGCTGCACCAGCGCTGCGGCACGCCACGGGAAATGCGCCTGTCGCCGGCGGTGTTCCGCTATCAGTTGATCCAGCGCGCGCAAGCGGCGAACAAGCGCATCGTCCTGCCTGAAGGCAGCGAGCCGTTCACCGTGCAAGCGGCGGCGATCTGTCAGGAACGCGGGATTGCTCGTTGCGTGTTGCTGGCAAAACCAGAAGACGTCGAAGCCGTGGCCCGCGCGCAAGGCATTGTGTTGCCGCCGGGGCTGGAGATTCTCGATCCGGATCTGATCCGCGAACGCTACGTCGAGCCGATGGTAGCCCTGCGCAAAACCAAAAGCCTGAATGCGCCGATGGCCGAGCAACAGTTGGAAGACACTGTGGTGATCGGCACCATGATGCTCGCACTGGATGAGGTCGACGGCTTGGTTTCCGGCGTGATCAACACCACCGCCAACACCATCCGCCCGGCTCTGCAACTGATCAAGACCGCACCGGGCTGCACGCTGGTGTCGTCGGTGTTTTTCATGCTGTTCCCGGAAGAGGTGCTGGTGTACGGCGACTGCGTGATGAACCCGCACCCAAGCGCCACCGAACTGGCCGAGATTGCGTTGCAAAGCGCCGACTCGGCCGCGGCGTTCGGCATCACACCGCGCGTGGCGATGATCAGTTACTCCAGCGGCGAATCGGCGACCGGCGAAGAAGTCGAGAAAGTCCGCGAAGCCACCCTGCTCGCCCACGAACAACAGCACTCGCTGCTGATCGACGGCCCGTTGCAATACGATGCTGCCGCCAACGCAGAAGTCGCCCGGCAACTGGCGCCGAACAGTCAGGTTGCCGGTCGCGCTACGGTGTTCGTCTTCCCCGATCTGAACACCGGCAACACCACGCACAAAGCCGTGCAACGCAGCGCCGATTGCGTCAGCCTCGGGCCGATGCTGCAAGGCCTGCGCAAACCGGTGAATGATTTGCCACGCGGCGCACAAGTCGACGACATCGTCTACACCATCGCCCTCACCGCGATTCAAGCCGCCAACCGACCTATGGATGTGTAAATGCTGGATTTTCTACCTGCACCCGTGCGCGGCGTGATCGCCTCGCTGCTGTTGGCGCTCAACACGATTCTGCTGTGCTCGTTTCTGTTCTGCGTGGCGCTGGTCAAGGCTTTGCCGTTCGCCTTTACTCAGCGCATCGCTGGTTGGCTGATGAGCCACACCCATGAAGCGTGGATCAGCAACAACAAAGGCTGGATGAACCTGGTGCGCCGCACCCGCTGGCACGTCAGTGGCCTGCAAGGTCTGGACTACAAGCACTCGTACCTGATCACCAGCAACCACCAGAGCTGGGTCGATATTCTGGTGCTGCAATACGTGCTCAACCGCCGGATTCAGCCGCTGAAATTCTTCCTCAAGCAGGAGCTGATCTGGGTGCCAGTGATTGGTCTGGCCTGGTGGGCGCTGGGCTTTCCGTTCATGAAGCGCTACTCCAAAGCGTACCTCGCCAAGCACCCGGAGAAGAAAGGCAAAGACCTCGAAACCACCCGCAAAACCTGCGCGAAGTTTCGCCATAACCCGGTGGGGATTTTCAACTTCGTCGAGGGCACGCGCTTCACCGAAGCCAAGCATGCGCAGCAGCAATCGCCGTTCAAATACCTGCTCAAACCGAAGGCTGGCGGGATTGCCTTTGTGCTGGATGCGATGGGCGAGCAACTGGAGTCGATCGTCAACGTGACGATTCACTACCCGGCCGGGCGTCCGGGGTTCTGGGATTTGCTCTGCGGCAATGTGCGCGACGTGGTGGTGCACTTTGAAGAGCTGAAAATTCCGCAGCAATTCATCGGCAAGAACTACGATCAGGACGGCGAGTATCGTTTGCAGTTTCAGGGCTGGATCAATCAGCTGTGGCTGGACAAGGATGCACTGCTCGAACAGATGCACCGCGAATATCCAGCAAAGTCTTGAGGCGTCTGTTCTGCCCTCATCGCTGGCAAGCCAGCTCCCACAGGGTTTTCTGCCTTACACAATATCTGTGTGCGCTGAAAATCACTGTGGGAGCTGGCTTGCCAGCGATAGCAATCTTGAAGCAACAAAAAACCCGCAGACAATCACTCGTCTGCGGGTTTCTTTTTTCAGGCTAAACGCTTAGATCGCACCACGCTCACGCAGCAGATCCAGCACTTGCTTGACGCTGTCTTCCAGACTCAGCGTCTGCGTGTCAATCACCAGATCGGCATTCAGCGGCACGTCGTACGGGAAGGATTCGCCCGGGATGTTGTCGCCAGCGGCGGCATACAGACCTTGCGGATCACGCTCGGCGCACACGGCCGGCGAGGCCTGCACGTAGACCGTCAGCAGACGATCCTTGCCGATCAGATCCTTGGCTTGCTCGCGACCTTCAGCACTCGGCGCGACGAACGCGGCCAGGGTCAGCAGACCGGCTTCGTTGAACTGACGCGCGACGTGCGCGGCACGACGCCAGTTCTCGGTACGACCGGCGCGATCCTGTGGCAGACCTTTGTTGAGGTCGTGACGCAGGTTCTGGCCATCCAGCACAAACACCGCACGGCCCATGTCGAACAGCTTGCGCTCGACCGCATAAGCCAGCGTGCTCTTGCCCGCGCCCGACAGGCCGCTGAACAGCACGGTGGCCGGTTGCTGGCCGAAACGCTGAGCGCGTTCTTCGGTGGCAACGTGGGCCAGTTTGCCGTGGTGCGTGGCGGTGCCGTGAGTCACTGGTTGCGCGACGATCATGCCGGCGCCGACAGTGCCGTTGGTCAAACGGTCGATGATGATGAACGCGCCGGTGGTGCGGTTGCTTTCGTAACCGTCGAGGGCGATCGGCGCGTCGAGCGCGATCTTCACCTTGCCGATTTCGTTGAGCTGCAACGCGCTCGCCGGGCCTTCTTCCAACGTGTTGACGTCGACCTTGTTGACGATGCTGGCGATGGAACCCGGCACGTAACTGGTGGCGCGTTTGATGTCGTATTTCTTGCCCGGCAGCATCGGCTCTTCAGCCATCCACACCAGCATCGCTTCGAAGCTGTCGGTGACCGGCGGCACGTTGTCGGCATGCACCAACAGGTCGCCACGGGAGATGTCGATTTCGTCTTCCATGGTCAGCGTGACGGCCTGACCTGGACCGGCGTGTTCCAGTTCACCTTCGAAGGTGACGATGGATTTCACGCGGCTGCTCTTGCCCGACGGCAGCACCACGACTTCGTCACCCTTGTGCACGATGCCGCTGGCCAGCGTGCCGGCGAAACCACGGAAGTTCAGGTTCGGACGGTTGACGTACTGCACCGGGAAACGCAGATCGGTGAAGTTGCGATCGCCCGCGACTTCCACGGTCTCGAGAATTTCCATCAGCGACTGGCCTTTGTACCAAGGCGAGCGCTCGGACTTGTTCACCACGTTGTCGCCTTTGAGGGCAGACATCGGCACGAAATGCATGCTGGTCGGCTTCATCTTCAAGCCTTCGGCGAACTTCAGGTAGTCTGCCTTGATCGACTCGAACACGCCTTCATCGAAGCCTTTCAAATCCATCTTGTTGATGGCGACGACGATGTGTTTGATCCCCAGCAACGAGGCGATGAAGCTGTGGCGACGGGTCTGGGTCTGCACGCCGTAACGGGCGTCGACCAGAATGATCGCCAGGTCACAGGTGGACGCACCGGTGGCCATGTTGCGGGTGTACTGCTCATGGCCGGGGGTGTCGGCGATGATGAATTTGCGTTTGGCGGTGGAGAAATAGCGGTAGGCGACATCGATGGTGATGCCCTGCTCGCGCTCGGCCTGCAGACCGTCGACCAGCAATGCCAGGTCGATGTCGTCACCGGTGGTGCCGACTTTCTTCGAGTCGCGGGTGATCGCTTCGAGGTGATCTTCGTAGATCATTTTCGAGTCGTGCAGCAGGCGCCCGATCAGGGTGCTCTTGCCGTCATCGACGTTACCGCAAGTCAAAAAGCGCAGCAGCTCTTTACGTTCGTGCTGGCCCAGGTAGGCGAGGATGTCCTCGCTGATCAAATCAGATACGTGCGACATGACAACCCCTTAGAAATAGCCTTGACGTTTTTTGTCTTCCATTGAGCCTGCGCCATCGTGGTCGATGACTCGGCCCTGGCGCTCGGAAGTTCGCGTCAGGAGCATTTCTTGAATGATGTCCGTGAGGCTTTCGGCCTCGGACTCCACGGCGCCCGTCAACGGGTAGCAGCCAAGGGTACGGAAACGCACTTTCTTTTTGACGATGCGCGCTTTGTCTTCGTCGGACAGGTGCTCGAGGATGCGCTCGTCGTCGATCATGATCAGCGTGCCGTTCTTCTCGATCACTTCGCGTTCTGCGGCGAAGTACAGCGGCACAATCGGGATGCCTTCGAGGTAGATGTACTGCCAGATGTCCAGCTCGGTCCAGTTCGACAACGGGAACACACGAATGGATTCGCCCTTGTTGACCTTGCCGTTGTAGACGTTCCACAGCTCCGGACGCTGGTTTTTCGGGTCCCAGCGGTGCTTGCTGTCGCGGAACGAGTACACGCGCTCTTTGGCGCGGGATTTCTCTTCATCGCGACGGGCACCGCCGAACGCTGCGTCGAAACCATGCTTGTCGAGTGCCTGTTTCAGGCCCTCGGTTTTCATGATGTCGGTGTGCTTGGCGCTGCCGTGGGTGAACGGGTTGATGTTCTGCGCCACGCCGTCGGGGTTGATGTGGGTGATCAGGTCCAGGCCCAGCTCTTCGACCATCTTGTCGCGGAACTTGTACATTTCCTGGAATTTCCAGCGGGTGTCGACGTGCATCACCGGAAACGGCAGTTTGCCCGGGAAGAACGCCTTGCGTGCCAGGTGCAGCATCACGGCGGAGTCTTTACCGATGGAGTACAGCATCACCGGGTTATCGAACTCGGCGGCCACCTCGCGGATGATGTGGATGCTTTCCGCCTCCAGCTGTTTCAGATGCGTCAGTTTGTCGACCATGGCTACTCACGAAAGCTTTCTTATGAACGGCCAGCGGGCCGTGTTCGAGCGGGGAATCCTAGCACAGCGACCTCTTCTAATCAGGACGCCAACTAGATCGAAAGGGTATATGAATATGCCCGCTCGTTTGGGCGATTCCCGCTGTAGGAGCTGCCGAAGGCTGCGATCCTTTGATCTGGACTTTTAAAAAACAAGATCAAAAGATCGCAGCCTTCGGCAGCTCCTACACAGGGGAGTGGTGTGAGTCAGATCGGGTTCGGGATGTCGATGAAGATGTGTTCGACGGCGAAGCGTTTCGCCAAATAGTCGCCCAGCGCCTGCACGCCGTAACGCTCGGTGGCGTGGTGGCCGGCGGCGATGAAGCTGATGTCGTTCTCGCGGGCGCTGTGGAAGGTCTGCTCCGACGCTTCACCGCTCAGATACAGATCGACGCCTGCGGCGACGGCCTGATCGATATAGCCTTGGCCACCGCCAGTGCACCAGCCGACCCGACGAATCATCGGATTGCCTTCAATCAGCAACGGTTCGCGGCCCACGACGTCCTGCACCTTGCGGGCGAAGTCGCGTGCTGTCATCGGTTCTTTCAAGGATCCAACCAGGCCGACGATTTTCAGGTTGTCCGGATCCAGCGGGCCTTCGACAGTGATGTCCAGTTGGCGAGCAAGCTGCACGTTATTGCCGACATCCGGGTGCAGATCCAGCGGTAAGTGATAGGCGAGCAGACTGATGTCGTGCTTGAGCAACGTCTTCAATCGGCGCTGTTTCATGCCGGTGACGCACGGGTCTTCGCCCTTCCAGAAATAACCGTGATGCACCAGCACCAGATCCGCCTCGGCCTCGACCGCTGCATCGAGCAACGCCTGGCTGGCGGTGACACCGCTGACAATGCGCATCACCTGCGGCCGGCCTTCGACCTGCAAGCCGTTGGGGCAATAATCGGCAATTTTCGCACTGCCAAGGTAACGGTCGGCTTCTTCGACGAGGGTGCTGAGGGCAACGGCCATGAAAGACTCCTAAATATCCCGTTCCGAGGCACGCGCGGCCTCGTATAATGCGCGACATTATGGGCGGTCTGACCCCGCCTGCAACTTTTCCAGGACGTGCTTAATGTTCAAGGCGCTGCGTTTTATGGGCTGGCCGTTGTTGGCCGGCGTGCTTATCGCTCTGTTGATTATTCAGCGTTACCCGCAGTGGGTGGGGCTGCCGAGCCTCGACGTCAACCTGCAACAGGCCCCGCAAACCACCAGTGTGCAGCAGGGGCCGGTGTCCTATGCGGACGCGGTGACCATTGCCGCGCCGTCGGTGGTCAATCTGTACACCACCAAAGTCATCAACAAGCCGAACCATCCGTTGTTTGAAGACCCGCAATTCCGGCGCTTCTTCGGTGATAACTCGCCGAAGCAGAAACGCATGGAATCGAGCCTCGGTTCCGGCGTGATCATGAGCCCGGAAGGCTACATTCTGACCAACAACCACGTGACCAGCGGCGCGGATCAGATTGTCGTGGCCCTGAAGGACGGTCGCGAAACTCTCGCCCGCGTCATCGGCAGCGACCCGGAAACTGACCTTGCAGTGTTGAAGATCGACCTGAAAACCCTGCCGTCCATCACGGTCGGTCGCTCCGACAATATCCGCATCGGCGACGTCGCGCTGGCCATCGGCAACCCGTTCGGTGTCGGCCAGACCGTGACCATGGGCATCATCAGCGCCACCGGACGTAACCAGTTGGGCCTGAACAACTACGAAGACTTCATCCAGACTGACGCGGCGATCAACCCGGGCAACTCCGGCGGCGCGCTGGTCGATGCCAACGGCAACCTCACCGGCATCAACACGGCAATCTTCTCCAAATCCGGCGGTTCGCAGGGCATCGGTTTTGCCATTCCGGTGAAACTGGCGATGGAGGTAATGAAGTCGATCATCGAGCACGGTCAGGTGATTCGCGGCTGGCTGGGCATTGAAGTGCAGCCGCTGACGCAAGAGCTGGCCGAGTCGTTTGGCCTGTCCGGACGTCCGGGGATTGTCGTGGCGGGAATCTTCCGCGACGGGCCAGCGCAGAAGGCCGGTCTGCAATTGGGTGACGTGATTCTGAGCATAGATGGCGAGCCGGCCGGCGATGGTCGTCGTTCGATGAACCAGGTCGCGCGGATCAAACCGACCGACAAGGTGACCATTCAGGTGATGCGCAACGGCAAAGAGCTGAAGCTCACGGCTGAAATCGGCCTGCGTCCACCACCGGCGCCAGTGAAAGAAAAAGAAGAATAAAGCTTTGTTCGCGCTAAATGCGCGAATAACAGACATTCTCAACAGGCATGTTATATTGTTTCAATTATAGCAATTGGAACAACATAACATGTCGTCTCGAACAAAGGCCTCGCTGCTGGGCTTGAGCCTCGGTTTGCTGGTCGATCCAGCCTTCGCCGAAGAACCAAAACCCCTTGAACTCGACGCCATCAGCGTCATCTCCGACTACGAATCGCCGACCGGCCCGGTCCAGGGCTATCGTGCTACGCGCTCGTCCAGCGCGACTAAAACCGACACGGCGATCCGCGATATCCCGCAGGCAATCAGCGTGGTGCCCGCCAGCGTCCTCAAGGATCTGGGCAGCAGCAGCGTCGAACGCGCGCTGGATTTTGCCGGCGGTGTATCGAAGCAGAACAACTTCGGCGGCCTGACCCTCTACGAGTACAGCGTGCGCGGCTTCACCACCTCCGAGTTCTACAAAGACGGATTCAGCGCCAATCGCGGTTACCCGAGCACACCGGACGCGGCCAATATCGAGCGTATCGAAGTGCTCAAAGGCCCGGCCGCCAGCCTGTATGGCCGAGGCGATCCTGGCGGCACGGTAAACATCGTGACCAAGAAGCCGCAGCCCGAAGCCTTCACCACTCTGCAAACCAGCGCCGGCAGTTGGTACCGCTATCGCACCGCGCTGGACGTCAACACACCACTCGATGAACAAGGTGATGTGCTCTCGCGGATCAACCTCGCGGTCGAAGACAACAACAGCTTTCGCGATCACGTCGACAGCAAACGTGTGTTCGTTGCGCCCTCGATCAGTTGGCAGTTGAACCCGGACACGTCGCTGTTGGTGGAAAGCGAGATCGTTCGTCACAGCTCCACGTTTGATCGCGGCATCGTTGCGCCGAACAACAAATGGAGCGGCGTGTCGCGCTCGACCTTCCTCGGCGAACCCAACGACGGCAACATCGACAACCACAACAATCTGCTTCAGGCCACGCTGGAACATCACCTCAACGACAGCTGGAAATTACGCCTGGCCAGCCACTACAAGGAAGGCAAACTCTGGGGGTTCGCTTCGGAGGCCCGTCCGCTGAATGCCGACGGCCGAACCGTCAACCGCCGCTATCGCGAGCGCGATACCAACTGGCACGACAGCATTACCCAACTGGAACTGCGCGGCTTGTTCGACCTCGGCGCGTGGCAGCACGAACTGCTGATCGGCACCGAGTATGAAAACTTCCGCAAGGACGAGCGCGTCACCACCCTCGCCGGCGGCCCTTACGCCATCGACCTCTACAACCCGATTTACGGCCAGCCGAAACCCAACGGCGCACGCTCCGGCACCGACACCTTCGAACATGTCGAAAGCCATGCGTTGAACCTGCAGGATCAGATCGTCTTCACCGACAAACTGCGCGGGATGATCGGCGCGCGCTTCGAGCATTTCGATCAGCGCATCGACGATCACAGCCGTAACGCCAAGAGCAGCCAGCGCCATGACGCCCTCACCCAGCGTGCTGGTTTGCTCTATCAGCTGACACCAAACACCGGCTTGTTCGCCAACGTCTCGACCTCGTTCAAACCGAACAACGGCCTCGATGCCTCAGGCAAATCTTTCGATCCGGAAGAAGGCGTGGGTTACGAAGTCGGCATGAAGAACGAGCTGTTCGACGAGCGCCTGAGCAGCACCCTCGCCTTCTTCCACATCGACAAGGAAAACGTCCTCGCCCTCGACCCGGGAACCGACACCAGCCGTGCGATGGGCAAGGCGCGCAGTCGCGGTTTCGATTGGCAAGTCACCGGGCAAGTCACCGACGCCTTGCGCGTGATCGGTGCGTTCGCCTACATCGACGCCGAAGTGACCCATGGCGACGCGGTGATTCCCACCGGCAGCCGCATCCTCGGCGTGGCCAAGCGCAGCGGCAGCCTGCTCGGGGTTTATGAATTTCAGGATGGTCATCTGCGCGGCTCGGATGTCGGCGCCGCGTTCACTTATGTCGGCGACCGCTCGGGTGAATCCGGCAGCGACTTCGAATTGCCGGCCTATCACACCGTCGACCTGCTGGCCCATTACAAGGCCAGCGACAACGTCACGGTCGGCGTGAACCTGAACAACCTCTTCGACGAAAAGTATTACGAGCGCTCCTACAGCAACTACTGGGTCAACCCCGGCGAGCCGCGCAACTTCACCGTCAGCCTGACACTCAACTTGTAAAAGGACGTCACCATGCAATACGGCAAAACCTTTGTGCTCTTCGCCGCGCTGTTCGCAGGCGAAGTCTCGGCCCATGGTCTCTGGACCGAACAACGGCGCGGCAACATCGAAGTGGTCTATGGCCACGGCGCCGAAGACAATGCTTTCAAGGCGCAGAAAATCAGCGGCGCCTGGGCTTATGACGCGGGCGGCAAGATGATTCCGGTCAGTGTTGAGCGTCTGGCGGATCACGCCCGTTTGAAACCGTTGAAAACGCCGGCGGTGCTGGCCGTGGCACTGAACAACGGCATGTGGTCGCAAACCGCCGACAAGAAGTGGATCAACGAAGGTCGCAGCAAAGTGCCGGGGGCTGTCGAGGCCACCGAGACGTTCAAATACAGCCTGGCGATTTATCAGCCGGGGGCGAAGTTGCCGAAACTCGATCAGATCAAATTGCTGATCCTGCCGGAGGTTGATCCACTGACAGTCGAGCCAGGCAAATCATTGCCGGTGCGGGTGTTGCTTGATGGCAAACCGGCGGCGGGGGTGAAGTTGATTGGCGACTATCGCAGTGCGCCGAACACCTTGAGTACCGAGACCGACAAGGACGGTCGTGCGCAGGTGCTGGTGAGAAATGAGGGTTTGAATGTGATTGCGGCGCAAGTCGAGGTACCGGTGAAGAACAGTGCGGATGTGAATAGTCGTGGGTTGTTCAGCTCGCTGACATTCCTTGGCGAGCCGCATCACGAATGACCAGATTCAATCCTTGCGGGGGAACGGATTCTCTCGCAAGGATTCGGATGAACGACAATTTATATCCGCCGACTAGTTATATCCAACGCTGACTCTCACTCAACATCGCAAGCAAAAATAGTTCTAAACAACCTGTCAGCTTTGACAGTGCAGATCCGAATAAAAAATCTTAGCTTTACGACTCACTTGGAAAAGTCGGGAGCAGCAAATGGATACCGAACCGATCAATGTCGAATCTCTAACCCAAGAAGGAGCAAACTTAGCTGCAGGCTTCATTACATTTCAACTCGACGATGGTGTAGAAGTCACGATCACTGAGAGGCTCGATTTTAATCCGTTCCCACCAGGAGGCGGATTGATGCTTGGACGATGGGGAGCAAACTCCATTGAGCTGTCATACCCAGGATCCCCCATCAACGTTGCGCAAAAAGCAATCTATAAAAAGGACTTTACTGACCCCTATCTACCATGGGCATTTGTAATGGATGGATTGAAATATTTCGCAACCAAAGGTGTAGTGAACTTCAAGTTGCAGAATGGGGTCGATGCCGTCAAAGGCAGTTACGAATTTGAAACCGAAGACGACCATAAAGTGAAGGGGACATTTGATCTCAAGACTGGTTAACGTAAAAGAAAAAAACACGATGAAAATCCTGCTCCTGCGGGCATTTAGCAAGAGCAGGATTGAATTATCGCTAAAACAATCGCATTGATTTACAACGCCTCCAACCCACAAACCAACGCCACTTCAAAGCCCTCGGCCTGCAACTGCGCGGTCACCCACTCACGGCTCTCGATGACCTGCTCGTTTTTGCAGGTGCTCTCCAAGGCTTACCTAAATGAAATAAAGCCTATGAGAAATAGTTATTAGAACTGTCAGATATGACAGTTAAAACCAATACCAGACCCTATTAACCTTCTCCTACGCCAATTTCAAACCAGCAAGGAGTAAGGAATGGATATCAAATTTGCTGACAAAGATCTAACAACCCAAAAAGCAAGGGGTTTTATAAACGTGAAGCTGAATGGTGTGCCTCAGACCACCGATCAAGTCACACTGTATAGCTTTGGAGATGGCAAAGGCGGGATTATTGCAGGTCTAGGGGCAACTCCAGCAGGTTTAACTTACATGATCTCACTTGGATACCCGGCGAGAGACAAGATCAAGCCAATCGTGCATTTTCCTGAAGACTATTCAGACCCTTACTCCCCTTGGACTTTCAACTGGAATTCAGGCGCACATTATTATGCAGTTAAAGGAACATTGGAGTTGACAAATGAAAACCTGCCAAACTCGGCTACAGGGAAGTTCTCATTCACCACAGAGGGTGGAAGCGAAGTCACCGGCGACTTCTATTTAGTTGCGTTCTGACATTTATTTCAGAGTATAAAATCAAGATTAGAACCTGCTCTTCTCGATACCAAGAGCAGGTTCTTTCTTATAAAAGACCAAGCCGGTTTCTTACAACGCCCCCAACCCATCAATCAACGCCTGATTCTGCTCCGGCGTGCCAATCGAAATCCGCAGGAACTGCGCAATCCGCTCTTGCTTGAAGTGCCGCACGATCACCCCCTGCTCACGCAACTTCGCAGCAAGCCCCGCCGCATCATGTTGCGGATGCCGCGCGAAGATGAAGTTCGCCGCAGAGGGCAGCACTTCAAAGCCCTTGGCCTGCAACTGCGCGATCACCCACTCACGGCTCTCGATCACCAAACGGCACGTTTTGTCGAAGTACTCGCGATCTTCGAATGCCGCCGCCGCGCCGACAATCGCCAGACGATCCAGTGGATAGGAGTTGAAGCTGTTCTTGATCCGCTCCAGCGCCTCGATCAAATCCGGATGCCCGACCGCCAGCCCCACTCGCAGCCCGGCCAGCGAGCGTGATTTGGACAAGGTCTGGGTCACCAGCAGGTTCGGATAACGATCCACCAGACTGATCGCGGTTTCGCCGCCGAAGTCGATGTAAGCCTCATCCACCACGACCACGGAATCCGGACTGGCCTTGAGGATTTGCTCGACCGCTTCCAGCGCCAGCAGGCAACCGGTCGGTGCGTTCGGGTTAGGGAAAATGATCCCGCCGTTCGGCTTGGCGTAGTCGGCCGGGTCGATCTGGAACTGCGCATCCAGCGGCACCGCGTCGAACTTGATGCCGTAAAGACCGCAGTAAACCGGATAGAAGCTGTAGCTGATGTCCGGGAACAGCAACGGCTGATCGTGTTGCAACAAACCGTGGAAAATGTGCGCGAGCACTTCGTCCGAACCGTTGCCAAGGAACACCTGATTGCTCTGCACGCCATAGTAGTTGGCGACGGCAGTTTTCAGCAGATCGCTGTTCGGGTCCGGGTACAGGCGCAGGTTGTCGTTGAGTTCGACCTGCATCGCCGCCAAGGCTTTTGGCGACGGGCCGTAGGGGTTTTCGTTGGTGTTGAGCTTGACCAGTTTGGTCAGCTTCGGTTGTTCGCCCGGCACGTACGGCACCAGATCCTTGACGAACGGGCTCCAGAATTTGCTCATCGCTCAGTTCCCCTGCCCTTGTAGAAAGTCTTCGTCTTTGATGCGGTATTCGGCGCTGCGCGCGTGAGCGCTCAGCGACTCGCCACGGGCCAGAACCGATGCGGTTTTACCCAACTCGGAAGCACCGGCCTCAGAGCAGAAGATGATCGACGAACGCTTCTGGAAGTCGTACACACCCAGCGGCGACGAAAACCGCGCAGTGCCAGAAGTCGGCAACACGTGGTTCGGGCCTGCGCAGTAATCGCCCAGCGCTTCGGAGGTGTGACGGCCCATGAAGATCGCGCCGGCGTGGCGGATCTGCGGCAGCCAGGCCTGGGGGTCAGCGACCGATAGTTCCAAGTGTTCTGGGGCGATGCGGTTGGCGACTTCGATGGCTTGCGCCATGTCTTTCACGTGAATCAGCGCACCACGGCCATTGATCGAAGTTTCGATGATGGTCGCGCGATCCATGGTCGGCAGCAGTTTGTCGATGCTGGCGGCAACCTTGTCGAGGAATTCGGCGTCCGGGCTGACCAGAATCGCCTGGGCGTCTTCGTCGTGCTCGGCTTGCGAGAACAGGTCCATGGCGATCCAGTCCGGATCGGTCTGACCGTCGCACACCACGAGAATTTCCGAAGGACCGGCGATCATGTCGATGCCGACTTGACCGAATACGTGGCGTTTGGCCGTGGCGACATAGATGTTGCCCGGGCCGACGACTTTGTCGACTTGCGGGACGCTTTCGGTGCCGTAAGCCAGAGCCGCAACCGCTTGTGCGCCACCGATGGTGAACACCCGGTCAACGCCAGCGATGCACGCCGCCGCCAGCACCAGTTCGTTGATTTCACCGCGCGGGGTCGGCACGACCATGACCACTTCGGTCACACCGGCGACCTTGGCCGGAATCGCGTTCATCAATACCGACGACGGGTACGAGGCCTTGCCGCCCGGCACATACAGACCGGCGCGATCCAGCGGCGTGACCTTCTGGCCCAGCACGGTGCCGTCGGCCTCGGTGTAGCTCCAGGAATCCTGTTTCTGCTTTTCGTGGTAGCTGCGCACGCGGGCCGCGGCTTTTTCCAGTGCTTCGCGCTGTGCCACGGTAATGCGCGTCAGCGCCAGTTCGAGACGCTCGCGCGGCAGGATCAGGTCGGCCATCGACGCCACTTCGAGGCCGTCGAATTTCTGGGTGAACTCGACCAGCGCCGCGTCACCGCGCTCGCGCACAGCCTTGATGATGTCCAGCACCCGCTGATTGACCGAGTCGTCAGACACACTTTCCCAGCTCAGCAGATGATCCAGATGATGCGCGAAATCCGGGTCAGCAGCGTTGAGTCGGCGAATTGCAGTCGTTGCGGTCATAGCGAGAGCCTCATAGGAATGGCAAAAACTCAGGCGCCCTAACTTAGCAGTCGTTTCCGCTTGGGCACCTGAGATTCTGGCTATGAGGCGGATAGACGGGCGCGACTTAACGTCGCGCAGGTGAATCAGCCGCGGTGTCGCGATTCCACTGCGTTGCGCAGGGTATCGATCAACGCCTGGATTCGGGCGTGTTGCATTTTCATCGAAGCCTTGTTGACCACCAGGCGCGAGCTGATCGTGGCGATCAATTCCTGAGGTTCCAGGCCGTTGGCGCGCAGGGTGTTGCCGGTGTCGACCACGTCGATGATCTTGTCAGCGAGACCGATCAGCGGTGCCAGTTCCATCGAACCGTACAGTTTGATGATGTCGACCTGACGGCCCTGCTCCGCGTAGTAACGCTTGGCAACGTTGACGAACTTGGTCGCCACGCGCAGACGGCCCTTGGGCTCCGGCGCGCCGATCTTGCCGGCGGTCATCAGTTTGCACTGGGCAATCTGCAGATCCAATGGCTCGTACAAGCCTTGGCCGGTGTATTCCATCAGCACGTCTTTACCGGCCACGCCCAAATCGGCCGCGCCATGCTCGACATAGGTCGGCACATCGGTGGCACGTACGATCAGCAGACGAACATCGTCCTGAGTCGTGGGGATGATCAGCTTGCGGCTCTTGTCCGGATTCTCGGTCGGCACGATGCCCGCTTCGGCGAGAAGCGGCAGGGTGTCGTCAAGGATGCGGCCCTTGGACAGTGCGATGGTCAACATGGGAAACGTCAGTCCTTATCAAGGTACTCATGTCCGGTCGCAATCGGCGCCGGACACACATCGAGCCGGAAACCGGCTCGACTCTTAAACTCAGTGGACACGTCCCTGTGTCCCAATGCAGCAATCAGCCCGGAACGCGACGGATCTTGGCGCCCAGCATCTGCAGTTTTTCTTCGATGCACTCGTAACCACGGTCTATGTGGTAGATGCGATCGATCAGCGTGTCGCCTTCGGCAACCAGCGCCGAGATCACCAGGCTGGCCGAAGCACGCAGGTCGGTGGCCATCACTGGCGCGCCCTTGAGGACTTCAGTACCGGTGACGATGGCCGTGTTGCCTTCGACCTGGATCTTGGCGCCCATGCGGTGCAGTTCGTATACGTGCATGAAGCGGTTTTCGAAGATCGTCTCGATCACCGCACCCGTGCCTTCGGCAATGGCGTTGAGCGAGATGAACTGCGCCTGCATGTCAGTCGGGAACGCAGGGTACGGCGCGGTGCGCACGTTGACTGCTTTCGGACGCTTGCCGTGCATGTTCAGCTCGATCCAGTCTTCACCGGTGGTGATTTCTGCGCCTGCTTCACGAAGTTTTTCCAGAACGGCTTCGAGGATGGTCGGATCGGTGTCCTTGACCTTGACGCGGCCACCGGTGACGGCAGCAGCCACCAGGTAGGTGCCGGTTTCGATACGGTCAGGCATGACCTTATAGAAAGCCGAACCCAGACGCTCTACGCCATCGATGGTGATGGTGTCGGTGCCAGCGCCGGAAACCTTGGCGCCCATGGCGTTGAGGAAGTTGGCCAGGTCGACCACTTCAGGCTCGCGAGCGGCGTTCTGCAGCACGCTACGGCCTTTGGCCAGCGCAGCAGCCATCATGATGTTCTCGGTACCGGTCACACTGACGGTATCGAAGAAAAAGTGTGCACCGCGCAGGCCGCCTTCAGGCGCCTTGGCCTTGATGTAGCCGCCTTCGACGTCGATGACCGCGCCCATGGCTTCAAGACCACGGATGTGCAGGTCAACCGGACGCGAACCGATGGCGCAACCGCCAGGCAGTGCAACTTCGGCTTCACCGAAACGGGCAACCATCGGGCCCAGTACCAGAATCGACGCACGCATGGTTTTCACCAGTTCGTACGGGGCGATCAGGGTCTTGATGGTGCGCGGATCGATTTCGACGCTAAGCTTCTCGTCGATCACCGGCTCGATGCCCATGCGACCGAACAGCTCGATCATGGTGGTGATGTCGTGCAGGTGCGGCAGGTTGCCAACGGTCACGGGGCCATCGCACAGCAGGGTGGCGGCCAGGATCGGCAGGGCGGAGTTTTTTGCGCCGGAAATGCGGATCTCGCCATCAAGACGAGCGCCACCGGTAATAATCAATTTATCCATAAGAATCTCGACGCCCTTAGGCTCAGGTGCGCTCGGCCCAGGCCGCGCTGCTGAAAAATTTCATAGTGACCGCGTGGATGCTGCCATCGGTGATCCACGGGTTCAAATGGGCATAGACCTGCTGCTGACGCTTCACCGGGCTCAACGCCGCCAGTTCATCGCTAATCACGTTCAGCTGGAAATTGCAGCCTTCGCCCTCAACTTCTACCAACGTTCCGGGCAGCTTTCCTTCAAGGAAGCTCTTCACTTCTACGGCCTGCATGCTCAACCTCAATCGGCGCCCTGTGCGCACGGGTCGGACATCATACAAAAAAGCCCCGCGCCTGCGAACCCCGCATGGCAGGACTCTGACGGGGGGCTTCTTTATAGATGTGGGTTCAGGGGTGCGCCAACAGTTCGGTCAGCTCACTGACCTGAGCGATTTCGCGCATATCTTCGGGCATCGCACGAATGCTCACAGCCTTGCCGGCCGCTTTGGCATCGCGCATGAAGCACAGCAGCAACGACAAGCCGACGCTGCTGGACTTCTTCACCGCCGAGCAATCGATGACCAGCGTTGCCGCCTTGCTCGACTTGATCAATGCCTGGCCTTCCTTGCGCAAGTCCGGGCCGGTGCGGTAATCCAGCACTCCGCTGAGCAGAAGCTCGTCGACATCACTCATACGAACTGCGGCCTCACTCATTGTGCTGGTTTCTCGGCAGCTTTCTCGGTGGTTTCCTTGGCCTTGGCCACTTCACCCGCCCAGTTGTCGATGGTCTTGTCCAGATCATTGCCATTGCGCTGCATCGCGTCGGCGAACTGATCACGGAACAGTTTGCCAATGTTGATACCGTTGATGATCACGTTGCGCAGTTTCCACTCGCCGTTGATCTTCTCCAGCGTGTACTGCACAGGATAGATCGCGCCGCTACTGCCTTTGACGGTCATGTTGACGCTGGTGCGGTCGCCCGACTCATCCTTGGCAGGATCAACGGTGATGCCCTGGTTGTTGTACTCAAGCAGGGCGTTGCCGTAGAACTGAAACAGGCCGCGCTTGAAGTTTTCCTGGAACCGCTGCATCTGCGCCGGCGTAGCCTTGCGCGAATACTTGACGGTCATGATGCTCTTGGAGATGCCCTCGGCATCCACAACCGGTCCTACGATGCTGTTGAGCGCCGCGTAGAAATCAGTCGGATCCTGCTTGTACTTTTCTTTGTTGGCTGCCAGATCGGCCAGCATCCGGTTCGTGGTGTCCTGAACCAGATCGTGCGCGGATTGCCCAGGAGCAGCGTTAGCCATCATCGGCAGTGTCGCGAGCAACACCAACAGGCCACGTCGCAAGATAGAGATCATTCAAAAGCTCCTCATTTGGCGTCTTTGCTAACGGTATTGAGCAGGAATTTACCAATCAGGTCTTCCAGTACCAGAGACGACTGCGTGTCGTGAATGGTTCCACCATCCTTCAACGGTTTGTCTTCCCCGCCGACGCTGATACCGATGTACTTCTCACCCAACAGGCCAGCGGTCAGGATAGACGCTGTGGAGTCGGTCGGCAGGTTGTCGACCTTTTTATCCACTTGCAGGGTTACCCGACCGGTGAAGCTGTCGCGATCCAGATCGATAGCCGTGACCTTGCCGATGGTCACACCGGCCATGGTCACTTTGGCTCTGACCGTCAAACCGGCGATATTGTCGAAATACGCATAAAGTTTATAGGTGTCGGTGGTCGAAGTCGGAGACAGGCCACTAACCCGCAAAGCAAGCAGCAGCAAAGCCAGGATCCCTGCCAGCAGGAACAGGCCGACACCGATTTCCAGGGTGCGGTTTTGCATCAGAAATCTCCAAACATCAAAGCGGTCAGAATAAAGTCCAGGCCGAGCACTGCCAGCGAAGCAAATACCACGGTCTTGGTAGTGGCGCGACTGATGCCCTCGGAAGTGGGCTCACAGTCATAGCCTTGGAATACGGCGATCCAGGTGACGACAAAGGCGAAAACGATACTTTTGATGACGCCGTTGAGCACGTCACTGGTGAAGTTCACGCTGTTCTGCATGTTCGCCCAGTAGGAACCTTCATACACGCCCAGCCAGTCGACAGCCACCCACGAACCGCCCCAGATACCCACCACGCTGAAAATCATCGCCAGCACCGGCAGGGAAATGAAGCCGGCCCACAGGCGCGGGGCAATGATGTACTTGAGCGGGTCGACACCGATCATTTCCAGACTGGAAAGCTGCTCGGTGGACTTCATGTTGCCGATTTCCGCAGTCAGCGCCGAACCGGCACGTCCGGCGAACAACAGCGCCGTCACGACCGGGCCGAGTTCACGCAGCAAGGTCAAGGCAACCATCTGCCCCACGGCTTGCTCCGAACCGTAGCTCGACAGAATGCTGAAGCCCTGCAGCGCGAGGACCATGCCGATGAAAATGCCGGAAACGACAATGATCACCAACGACATCACGCCGACCGAATGCAGCTGTTTGACCAACAGACCAAAACCGCCGCTGATACCGCCGCGCCCCAGCAAGGCATGAAACAGGAACAGCGTGGCACGACCAAACACCGCAATGGCATCGATCGCCGCTTCGCCGAACCGGCGAACGCGTTCTATCAATGAAATTCTGCGCATCAGCGCTTCCCCAGAAGATCTGCGCGGTAATCCGTCGCTGGAAAATGGTACGGCACCGGGCCATCGGGATTACCGGTCATGAATTGACGAATACGCGGCTCATCCGAATTCATCAATTCGTCCGGCGTGCCCTGCCCCAATACCTGACCATCACCCACTACATAGATGTAGTCGGCGATGCTTGCGGTTTCGGCCAGATCGTGGGAGACCACGATACTGGTGATCCCGAGCGCATCATTGAGCAGACGTATCAGGCGCACCAACACGCCCATGGCGATCGGATCCTGACCGACGAACGGTTCGTCGTACATGAGAATCTGCGGGTCGAGCGCAATGGCCCGTGCCAGCGCGACACGACGTTTCATGCCGCCGGACAGCTCATCGGGCATCAGCTCGATAGCACCGCGCAAACCGACCGCCTGCAATTTGAGCAGGACGATGTCGCGGATCATTTCTTCCGGCAACTCGGTATGAACGCGCAGGGGAAAAGCAACGTTCTCGAAGACATCGAGATCGGTAAACAGCGCGCCGCTCTGAAACAGCACGCCCATGTGCTTGCGCGCATCGAACAAATCACTGCGCGACAACTGCGGCAGGTTCTGACCGTTGACCCAGACTTCGCCGCTGGTGGGACGCAATTGTGCGCCCATCAACCGCAGCAGCGTGGTCTTGCCACACCCGGAAGGCCCCATGATGCCGGTGACCTTGCCGCGCGGGATGCGAATATCGACGTTATTGAAAATGCTGCGCGCACCGCGCTTGAAGGAGACTCCCTTCAGCTCGACCGCGTAGGCGTTATCGGCACTCATCTAAACTCCTTGCGATGCAGCCTCTCACTCGGACGCCTGGCTTTCTTCTGAAAGCACCTACATCCCGGGCAGGCCGAACTGGCGGCGAACTATATCACTGCTAAGGCCGAGCGCCCAAGCATGAACCCTGCCGTAATCAGCGACGCGACAGGGCCGCAGCCACTTTTAAGGGGTTTTGGTAACGAGTAATGACAAAGCACGACGAACTTGCGTGAGGCTTTGCAACATAACCGCTATAATCGCCGCCTTTTCATCGGGCTATACGATTTCAGACATGAGCCAAACCAGCGACCTGATTCAATCGGCACAACGCACCATCCGCCTCGAAGTGGAAGCCGTACAAGGCTTATTGCCCCATATCGACGCCGATTTCGTACGCGCTTGCGAGTTGATTCTGGCCAGCAAAGGCCGCGTGGTCGTGGTCGGGATGGGCAAGTCCGGGCATATCGGCAACAAGATTGCCGCGACCCTGGCCAGCACCGGCACCCCTGCTTTTTTTGTCCACCCGGCTGAGGCCAGCCACGGTGACATGGGCATGATTACCCGCGATGACGTGATCCTGGCCTTGTCGAACTCCGGTTCGACCAACGAAATCGTGACCCTGCTGCCGTTGATCAAACGCTTGGGCATCCAGTTGATCAGCGTCACCGGCAACCCACAATCGCCACTGGCCAAGGCTGCCGAGGTCAACCTCAACGTTCACGTCGAGCATGAAGCCTGCCCGCTGAATCTGGCGCCGACGTCCTCGACTACCGCAGCCCTGGTCATGGGCGACGCCTTGGCGGTTGCCCTGCTCGAAGCGCGCGGTTTTACGGCAGAAGATTTCGCTTTCTCGCATCCGGGCGGCGCATTGGGTCGTCGACTGCTGCTGAAAGTGGAAAACGTTATGCACGCCGGCGCGGAATTGCCGCAGGTGCAGCGCGGCACGCTGCTCAAGGACGCACTCATGGAAATGACCCGCAAGGGTCTGGGCATGACCGTGATTCTCGAAGCCGATGGCAAACTGGCCGGGATCTTCACCGACGGTGATTTGCGCCGCACGCTGGATCGCAGCATCGACATCCGCAGCGCCACCATCGATCAGGTGATGACCGCACACGGCAAGACTGCACGGCCCGAGATGCTCGCCGCCGAAGCCCTGAAAATCATGGAAGATCATCGAATCAACGCGTTGGTAGTCGTCGATGAGGAGGATCGCCCGATCGGCGCCTTCAACCTCTCCGATCTACTGCGCGCAGGAGTCATGTAATGAGCAACGATCTGCTGCAACGCGGCAAAGCGATCAAACTGGCGGTTTTCGACGTCGATGGCGTCCTGACCGATGGCCGTTTGTACTTCCTCGAAGACGGTAGCGAATTCAAGACCTTCAACACCCTCGACGGCCAAGGCATCAAAATGTTGATGAATGCCGGCGTACAAACAGCCATTATCAGCGGTCGCAAGACCCCGGTGGTCGAACGCCGCGCCAAAAACCTCGGCATCCCGCACCTGTTTCAGGGGCGTGAAGACAAATTGGTGGTGCTCGACGGCTTGCTCGCACAACTGGGCCTAAGCTATGAAGAAGTCGCCTACCTGGGTGACGACCTGCCTGACCTGCCGGTGATCCGCCGCGTCGGCCTGGGCATGGCGGTTGCCAACGCTGCCGACTTCGTCCGCGAACACGCCCACGGCGTTACCCGCGCCCGTGGCGGCGAAGGTGCCGCCCGCGAATTCTGCGAATTGATCCTGCGCGCCCAAGGCAGCCTCGATGCCGCCAACGCTGCGTACCTGTGAGCCAAACCATGTTTAGCAAAAAATTTCGTAACTTTCTGTTGTTCGGCTGCATCGCGGCGATTTTCGCCGCCGTCGGCTACTGGAACATCAGTCCGGAGCGCTTCCTCGACAAGCCTCCGACCGCATCGGTAGATAACCCTATCGACTGGTATGCAACCAACACTCATACCCTGCAATACCTGCCGGACGGCAAGGTGCAGTATGAAATGACGTCGGACAAGGCTGAACACGTCAAGGCCACCGATATCACCCTGGTCACCAAACCCGACCTGAACATGTACCGCGGCACGGATTTTCCGTGGCACGTGACCAGTGAGCGCGGCGAAGTGAACTCCGGCGGCACCCAGGTTGAATTGATCGATTCGGTACGCATCAAACGTACCGATGAAAAGAACCGCGATCTGCTGGTCACCTCCACTCGCATGACAGTGTTCCCGCAGGAGCAATATGCGCAGACCGAGCAACCCGTTAGAATCGACGGCGCCGGCGGTGTATCGACTGGCGTTGGAATGAAAGCGTACCTGAAGGAAAGCAGGATACACCTGCTATCGAACGTAAGAGGACAGTATGAGGCTCGTTAAAACCCTCCCTATTTTGCTCAGTCTGGGCGCAGCACTGGGAAGCGTGAGCGCCTGGGCTCTGCCGAACGATCAGCAGCAACCTATCCGCATTCAGGCCGACGACGCCCAACTGGACGACAAGAACGGCATCGCCACCTATAAAGGTGATGTGATCATCACCCAGGGTTCGATGATCGTTAAAGGCAACACGGTGACCATCACCCGCACACCGGCCGGCGATATCGACGTGGTGACTTCGGTGGGCAACCTTGCTTACTTTGAGCAATTGCAAACTCAAGGTGACACCAAGCCCGTGCAGGGCTGGGGCGTGACGATCCAGTACCACGCCGCACAAAACCGCGTCGTACTGATCGACAAGGCCAAGGTGGTCGACAAGGACAACAACACGACTCAGGGCGAGAAAATCGTCTATGACACCGTGAAGAAACTGGCCAGCGCCGGTCGCGCTACCGGCAGCAAAGTCACCGAGGCGCGTCCGCGCATCGACATGGTGATCCAGCCGAAGAAGAAAACCGACGAGAAACCCCAGTAATGGCAACTCTGAAAGCTCAGCACCTGGCCAAGGCCTACAAAAGCCGCCAGGTCGTGCGTGACGTCAGCCTGTCGATCGACAGCGGCCAGATCGTCGGCCTGCTCGGCCCCAACGGCGCCGGCAAGACCACGTGCTTCTACATGATCGTTGGCCTGGTGCAGGCCGATCAGGGCCGCGTACTGATCGATGACCTGGACGTCAGCCATCAGCCAATGCACGGTCGTGCCAAAGCTGGTATCGGCTATCTGCCGCAAGAAGCGTCGATCTTCCGCAAACTCTCAGTGGCCGACAACATCATGGCGATCCTCGAGACCCGCCAGGAACTCGACAAGGCTGGCCGCCGCAAGGAGCTGGAAAGCCTGCTGCAGGAATTCCACATCAGCCACATCCGCGACAACCTCGGCATGAGCTTGTCCGGTGGTGAACGCCGCCGGGTGGAAATCGCCCGTGCGCTGGCGACTGCACCGAAATTCATCCTGCTCGACGAACCGTTCGCCGGTGTCGACCCGATTTCGGTCGGCGACATCAAGCAGATCATCCATCACCTCAAAGCCAAAGGCATCGGTGTACTGATCACCGACCACAACGTGCGTGAGACGCTGGATATCTGCGAAACCGCTTACATCGTCAACGACGGTCAATTGATCGCCGAAGGTGACGCGGAAACCATCCTGGCCAACGATCTGGTCAAGGAAGTCTATCTGGGTCACGAGTTCCGCCTGTAAGCGCGACAGCATCCTGGTGATTAGCGAGGGTGCTGTATCGATGAAGCAGCTTTTTATACGCTTTAATTGTTACAGCGCTCTAGGCAAACACTTCAGTTTCAGGCATATAATTTGCTTAAGTTTGGCGCTTCGGCGCCCTGTAGTGGATGGCGCATAGCGCCGGCGAATAAGGTGTTAAGCCCCTGCCATGAAACCATCGCTAGTCTTGAGAATGGGCCAGCAGCTGACGATGACACCGCAGCTGCAACAGGCCATCCGCCTGCTCCAATTGTCGACCCTGGATCTGCAACAGGAAATCCAGGAGGCTCTGGAGTCCAATCCGATGCTCGAACGCCAGGAAGAAGGCGACGACTTCGACAATTCCGATCCGATGGCCGACAACGTCGAGCAAAAGCCCAACACCGAGATCCAGGAACCCTCCTATCAGGAAACGGCCCCGACGGTAGATAACCTCGAGGACGGCGAATGGAACGAACGCATTCCCAACGAGCTTCCGGTCGACACAGCCTGGGAAGACGTCTATCAGACCAGTGCCAGCAGCCTGCCGAGCAGCGATGATGACGAGTGGGATTTCACCACCCGCACCTCCGCCGGCGAAAGCCTGCAAAGCCACCTGCTGTGGCAACTGAACCTCGCACCGATGTCCGACACCGATCGCCTGATCGCTGTAACCCTGATCGATTGCATCAACAATCAGGGCTACCTCGACGAAACCCTCGAAGAAATTCTTGAAGCGTTCGACCCGGAACTGGACATCGAGCTGGACGAAATCGAAGCCGTCCTGCACCGCATCCAACAGTTTGAACCGGCCGGTATCGGCGCACGCAACCTCGGCGAATGCCTGCTGCTGCAATTGCGCCAGCTGTCGGCCAAGACCCCGTGGCTGGCGGAAGCCAAACGCCTGGTCAGTGACTACATCGACCTGCTTGGCAGCCGCGACTACAGCCAGTTGATGCGTCGCATGAAGCTCAAGGAAGATGAACTGCGCCAGGTCATCGAACTGGTACAGACCCTCAATCCACGACCAGGCTCACAGATCGAATCGACCGAAGCCGAATACGTGGTTCCGGACGTTATCGTGCGCAAGGACAACGAGCGCTGGTTGGTCGAGCTGAACCAGGAGTCGGTGCCCCGCTTGCGGGTCAACGCGCAGTACGCCGGTTTTGTGCGTCGTGCCGACACCAGCGCCGACAACACTTTCATGCGCAATCAGTTGCAGGAAGCGCGCTGGTTCATCAAGAGCCTGCAAAGCCGCAACGAAACCCTGATGAAAGTTGCCACCCAGATCGTCGAGCATCAGCGCGGGTTTCTGGAGTACGGCGACGAAGCGATGAAGCCGCTGGTTCTGCATGACATCGCTGAAGCGGTGGGCATGCATGAGTCGACGATTTCCCGGGTGACCACGCAGAAATTCATGCATACCCCGCGTGGTATATATGAGCTGAAATACTTTTTCTCCAGCCACGTCAGCACCTCCGAAGGCGGCGAATGCTCGTCCACGGCGATCCGCGCGATCATCAAAAAACTCGTTGCAGCGGAAAATCAGAAAAAGCCGTTGAGTGACAGCAAGATCGCTGGTTTACTGGAGGCACAAGGCATTCAGGTGGCTCGCCGCACCGTCGCCAAGTACCGCGAATCCCTCGGGATCGCGCCTTCGAGCGAACGCAAGCGGTTGATGTAAGCCACGTTACAGCGTTCCAGTGGCAGGCTATCCAGCCTGCCGCTTTATGCACTGGCAACGAAGGAGAAGCTGTATGCAAGTCAACATCAGTGGACACCAACTGGAAGTGACCCAACCTCTGCGTTCCTACATCGAGGAAAAACTCCAACGACTGGAGCGCCATTTCGACAAGATCACCAACGTGCAAGTCACGATGTGCGTCGAAAAGCTGAAGCAGAAAATCGAAGCCACCTTGCATATTCCCGGCAGCGAAGTGGTCGCCAACGCAGAAGATACCGACATGTATGCTGCGATCGACTCACTGACCGACAAGCTGGATCGCCAACTCAAAAAGCATAAGGAAAAGACCCAGAGCCTCCTACAGGGCGCGACCGGTCGATAACCCCCCATTCCATGATCCGACTTGAAAGTATCCTGACCCCCGGCCGTTCCCTCGTGAACGTGCCGGGCGGCAGTAAAAAGAAAGCCCTCGAACAAATTGCCAACCTGATCGCCCGGGAAGTCCCGGATCTGGAGATGCAAGATGTCTTCGAGGCTCTGATTGCCCGTGAAAAACTGGGTTCCACCGGTTTTGGCAACGGCATCGCCATTCCTCACTGCCGCCTCAAGGGTTGCCAATCGCCCATCAGTGCGCTGATGCACCTTGAAGCACCTATCGATTTCGACGCCATCGACGGCGCTCCCGTAGATCTGCTGTTTGTATTGCTGGTTCCGGAAGCTGCGACCGATGCGCACCTGGAGTTGCTGCGCCAGATCGCCAGCATGCTGGATCGCAAGGATGTGCGCGATAAATTGCGCAGCGCTTCGAGCAACGAAGCCTTGTATCAGGTTGTTGTGGACGAGCAAAACGGGCAGTAATCATGCGTTTGATCATCGTCAGTGGCCGTTCTGGCTCGGGTAAAAGTACGGCACTGAATGTCCTTGAGGACAACGGTTACTACTGCATCGACAACTTGCCCGCCGGCTTGCTGCCGGAACTGGCCGAGCGTGCATTGATTCACACTGAACTGGCGCAGCCGCTGGTGGCGGTGTCGATTGATGCGCGCAACCTGCCGAGCCATCTGTCCCGTTTCCCCGAACTGCTTGAAGACGCTCGCAGCAAGCATATCCAGTGCGATGTGCTGTACCTGGATGCCGACGAGGAAACCCTGCTCAAGCGTTTTTCCGAGACCCGTCGTCGCCACCCGCTGAGCAATGCCAATCGTTCGCTGGCCGAGGCGATCCATGATGAAACCGCCCTGCTCGGCCCGATTGCCGACCTCGCCGACCTGAAGATCAACACCACCAATCTGAACCTGTATCAACTGCGCGATACAATCAAGTTGCGCCTGCTGAATCAGCCAGAGCCGGGTACAGCGTTTCTGGTCGAATCATTCGGCTTCAAGCGCGGCATGCCGGTCGATGCCGATCTGGTGTTCGATGTGCGCTGCCTGCCCAATCCGTACTGGAAGCCTGAGTTGCGCGAGCAATCCGGTCTTGACGCGCCGGTCGCCGAGTATCTGGCAGCGCAACCTGAAGTCGAAGAGATGTTCCAGGACATCTTCACCTACTTGCACAAGTGGTTGCCGCGCTTCGCCGCCAGCAATCGTGCCTACGTGACCATTGCCATTGGCTGCACCGGCGGGCATCACCGCTCCGTCTACCTGACCGAACGCCTGGGTCAGGCCCTGCAGAAAACCCTGAAGAACGTCCAGGTTCGCCACCGCGACCTCACTTAAAGGATTCACACCGCGATGCCTGCTCTGGAAATCGAAATCATCAACAAACTGGGCCTGCATGCCCGCGCGTCGGCCAAGTTCGTGGGCGTGGCCGGGCAGTATCCGGATTGCAAGATCAGAGTGGGCCGCACACCCGAAACCACGGTCGATGGCAAAAGCATCATGGCGATGATGATGCTCGCCGCAGGCAAGGGCACCAAAATTTATCTGAGCACTGAAGGGCATCAGGAACAGGAAGCGCTGGATGCGCTGGTGGCATTGATCAACAACTACTTCGATGAAGGTGGCTGAGAGCCAAAGTCAAAAGATCGCAGCCTTCGGCAGCTCCTACAGTGAACGCATTCCAATGTAGGAGCTGCCGAAGGCT
>NZ_RWIM01000224.1 GCF_009764645.1 Pseudomonas sp. PB106 | reverse complement strand
AGGCGGCACCGTGACTTACACCGCGACAGTTGGCGCGCCAGTGACGGGTTCGCCGGTCACCGTGACCCTGGCCAACGGTCAGAACATCACGATTGAAGTGGGTAAAACCACTGGTACCGTGACCACCACTGCGCCGAACGATGCGTTGAACGGCCACGCGCCGATCACCAACGCGATCACGGGTGTGAGCGGCGGTAACTACGAAGACCTCGTTGCCGACAAAACCCCGGTCAGCACTACTGTTACCGACACCACTGACACTACCGATCTGACGCTGAGCGCCACGGGCACTGTGGCTGAAGGCAGTTCGATCGTTTACACCGCGACCCTGACCAACCCGGCCGGCACGCCGGTCACCGTGACCCTGTCGAACGGCGCGGTGATCACCATTGAGGCCGGCAAAACCACCGGCACCGTGACCGTCGCCGCGCCTGCCGATGACGTCTACAAAGACGCCGGCAAGGTCGAAGTGACGATCAAGGATGCCACTGGCGGCAACTTCGAGAACCTGGTTCCAAGCACCACGCCAGCGGTCACCGACGTTACCGACACCATCGATACTTCGACGGTCAAACTGACCGCCACCGAGTCTGCGGCTGAAGGTGGCACTGTCACTTACACCGCTACCGTCGGTGCACCTGTGACTGGCTCGCCTGTCGTAGTGACCCTGGCCAACGGTCAGAACATCACCATCGAAATCGGCAAGACCACCGGCACCGTGACCACCACCGCGCCGAACGATGCGTTGACCGGCCACGCCCCGCTGACCAACTCGATCACTGGCGTTTCTGGCGGCAACTACGAAAACTTCGTGGCCGACAAAACCCCGGTCAGCACCACCGTGACCGACACCACCGACACCACCAATCTGTCGCTGACCGCGACGGACACTGTGGACGAAGGCGGCCAGATCACCTACACCGCCACCCTGACCAATGCGGCTGGCTCGCCAGTGACCGTGACCCTGAGCAACGGCTCGGTGATCACCATCAAGGCTGGCGAAACCACTGGCACCGTGACCGTCGCAGCGCCTGCCGATGACGTCTATAAAGATGCCGGCAAAGTCGAAGCAACCATTGCGACCGCCACCGGTGGCAATTTCGAGAACCTGGTGCCGAGCACCGTTCCGGCGGTGA
>NZ_RWIM01000023.1 GCF_009764645.1 Pseudomonas sp. PB106 | reverse complement strand
TCCTACAAGCTGTACAGCTTTGCCATGTAGGAGCTGCCGAAGGCTGCGATCTTTTGATCCACCAAAAAAAACGGCGACCCTCAGGTCGCCGTTTTTTTCAGTATCACTTAGCCGCGTTGATCGGCTTTTCCGGATACCAAACGTCCAGCAACGGGCTGACTTCATACTTGGTCAGCTCGGAGCGGGTTTTCAGCCAGGCTTCAACGGCAGCGCGCTGCTCTTCGTTGACCGAGCCACGCTTCTGCAGGCATACCAGACCGAAGTCGTCGCCGCCAACATAACCCAGACCGTTGGCTTCCATGGCTTCTTTGATGAATGCTTCGAGGAAAGCGTCAATGGCTTCTTCGGACAAGTCTTCTTTGAAGTCCAGGTTCAGTTCGAAACCCAGCTCTTGAAATTCATCAACGCACAGTTTTTTGCGCAGACGCTGGGAACGGTTAGTCGCCATTGGAACAATCCTCTTAAGTAAATACGGCGGGCACTTTACCAGTTTAAGCAATCGATTGCCCGCCTCTCTGGACACAGCCGCCGACCGCCTGTAAAAAAATCAACGAATCGCCACCCCGAGGACGGCACAATCGGTTACACCTTGGGGCATAATGCCGACACTTTCGTGACCACTGAGGGCTTTTTCATCCATGTCCTCGTCTTTTTCCCCCTCGGCTGTAGGGTTTTATTTCATATGATCAAATCGTTGCGTCCACTGTTTCTCGCCGGCCTTCTTCTTCCTCTGGCCCTGAATGTTTCTGCTGCCGCCATCAATACTTCCCTGACCCCCAACGTTGAAAAAGCCCTCAAGGCGAGCAAATTGCAGCCCAGCGCCCTGTCGCTGGTGATGGTGCCGCTGGACGGCCCGGGCACGCCGACCGTGTTCAACGCCGACGTCTCGGTCAACCCGGCCTCGACCATGAAACTGGTGACCACTTACGCGGCGCTGGAAATGCTCGGCCCCAATCATCAGTGGAAAACCGAGTTCTACACTGACGGCGACCTCAACGGCGGCATCCTCAACGGCAACCTCTACCTCAAGGGTGGCGGCGATCCGAAGCTGAACATGGAAAAACTCTGGCTGCTGATGCGCGACTTGCGCGCCAACGGCGTGACCCAGATCACCGGCGACCTGATCCTCGACCGCAACTTCTTCGTGCAGCCGGTGCTGCCGGAATTCAACGATGACGGCAATGACGAGAACAAACCGTTCCTGGTCAAACCCGACTCGCTGCTGGTCAACCTCAAGGCCCTGCGCTTTGTCGCCCGCAACGATAATGGCCGGGTGCTGATTTCGGTTGAGCCGCCGATCGCCAGCGTAAAGATCGCCAACACTGTTAAAGCCCTGCCCTCCAAGCAATGCACCGGCGGCGTGCGCTATAACCCGGTGCCCGAAGCCGATGGCAGCGTGACCGTGACCGTTGCCGGCCAGTTGGGCGAAGGTTGCAGCTCGCAGACCTACCTGTCGCTGCTCGATCACGCGACCTACACCGCCGGCGCCGTGCGCGCGATCTGGAAAGAACTGGGTGGCAGCATTCAGGGCAAGGATCGTCTGGCGTCGACGCCAAGCAACGCCAAACTGCTCGCGCGCGCCTACTCGCCGGATCTGGCGGAAATCATCCGCGACATCAACAAATACAGTAACAACACCATGGCCCAGCAGCTGTTCCTCAGCCTTGGCCAGCGCTTCCGCAACGACGCCGACGGTGACGACGCCAAAGCGGCGCAACGTGTAGTGCGTCAGTGGATGGCCAAGAAAGGCATCACCGCGCCGCATCTGGTGATGGAGAATGGCTCCGGACTGTCCCGTGCCGAACGCGTCAGCGCCCGTGAAATGGCGAGCATGCTGCAAGCCGCCTGGCACAGCCCGTACGCCGCCGAATACATCAGTTCGCTGCCAATCGCCGGCACCGACGGCACCATGCGCAAGCGTCTGAAAACCACGGCGATGCGCGGCGAAGCGCACGTCAAGACCGGCACCCTCAACACTGTGCGAGCGATTGCCGGTTTCAGCCGTGACGTGAATGGCAACACCTGGGCGGTGGTGGCGATCCTCAACGACAAGGCACCGTTTGGTGCGTCGTCGGTGCTGGATCAGGTGCTGCTGGACCTCTACAAGCAACCGCGCTTGCCGCAGACGGCTTCGGTCCTGTAACGCCGTTCTAGCAATACCACAAAACCCTGTGGGAGCTGGCTTGCCAGCGATAGCGGAGTGTCAGTCAACGAATAGGCTGACTGGAATGACCCTATCGCTGGCAAGCCAGCTCCCACAGGTTTGTGGTGTATCGAGGATCAGCTCATCTGCTCGACCCGATCGCGCCCGCGCTGCTTTGCCATGTACACCCCCGAGTCCGCGCGCAACAGCAACGCATCCGCGCCCTCCCCCGTTCGCCAACTGGCGATACCGAAACTCGCTGTAACCACGCCGACCACATCCACCGGCGCGCCGCGCAAGCCTTGCCACAACTCGACTGCCAGCATGTGCGCGTGCTCGCCGTCGATGTCCGGGCACAGCACCATGAATTCCTCGCCGCCCAAACGGCAGAACACATCGGTGCGGCGTAAACGGTGACCGATGCGCTCGCACACCGCTTGCAACACCCGGTCGCCGACGGCATGACCGTACTGGTCGTTGATGCGTTTGAAGTGGTCGATGTCGAGCATGATCACCGACAGCTCGCCACCACCGCGCTCGACCCGGGCCATTTCCGTGGTCAGGCGTTCCTGGAAGTAGCGGCGGTTGTGAATGCCGGTCAAAGAATCCGTCACGGACAAGGCGCGCAGCTCTTCTTCCACGCGCTTCAAATCGGAAATGTCCGAGATGTAGCCGTGCCACAGCACGCCACCGCCCGGCAGTTCTTCCGGCGTCGCTTCGCCGCGCACCCAGCGCAGGCCGCGTGCAGGCAGTTGCACGCGGTATTCCTCGCGCCACGGGCTGAGGCTATCGGCCGAGGCGCGAATCGACGAGCGCACGCGCGTGGTGTCCTGCGGATGAATCCGGGTGAAGATCGCCTCGGCGTTGAGCAGCAGCACATCCGGCTCCAGCTCGTAGATTTCACGGATGCCATCGCTGGCATAGATCACGCTGAAACGCCCGTCGAATTCCATCTTGAACTGGTAGATGCCGCCCGGCACGTGCGCGCTGAGTTTCTTCAGCAACACATCCCGCGCCGCCAGCACTTCGTGCACGCGTTTGCGCTCGGTGATGTCGATGCAGATCGCCAGATGACCGACCCACAAACCCTGTTCATCGAGCACCGGGGTGGCGAGCATGTTCACCGGAATATGACTGCCATCGCTGCGCACCAGCGTCCACTCCCGCGCTTCGTGACCGCCGACTTCGCCGCCCTCGACCAGCATCGCGTGGCAGGTCGGGATGCTTTTGCCGTAGCGCGAACTCAATTCAGCAGCGCGGGCCGTCAGTTCGCGGGGCAGATGGAGGTTTTCCAGGGTCATGTGGCCGACGACATCGGCACTGCTGTAACCGAGCATTTGTTCGGCGCCAGGGTTGAAGGTGTTGATCACCCCGCGCAAATCGGTGGCGATGATTGCCACTTGCGTCGCGGCATTCAAGACACCGCGCAATTGCCCGTGGGTGCCGCGCAACTCCTGTTCGCGCTCATGTAACTCCTGGGTGCGTTGCTCGACCATGCGCAAGGCGCGCTGACGCTGACTGACCAGCACATACAACAGCGCACTGAGCAGCACGCTGAGCAAGCCACCGAGAATGACCACGCTGCTAACCGACGAATGGTTGCCTTGAACGAACGCATCGCTCGGCAGGATATCGACCTGATAATCGTGATCGGCCATGCGCAACAGGCGCGTTGCGGCCAGATCGCTGGGGGCCGGTTCGTTGGTCGACTCGAACAACACCTCGTGCTGATCATTGGTCGATAAATCAAGAATTCGTACCGACAGGTAGTCATGGAAGGCATCCGGCAAACCATCAGCCAGCAACTGGCGCATGCTGATCACCGCCATCACGTAGCCGAACGACTGCTGTTCGCCCTCGCGGATGACGGGGGCCACCAACAGCACACCGCGTGCATAGGACGGTTCGATACTGACCAGATGCAGCGGCTGCGAGACCGTCAGACTATTGAGTTTATCGGCGCGTTGCAGGGTGTCGCGGCGTAACGGCTGGGCCAGCAAGTCATAGCCCAATGGCGAACCGAGACGGCTCTGGGTCTGGCTGTACAGCACCGGCACGTATTCATCGCGCTCGTCCGCCAGTTGTAGTTCGCCCTGGGCGTTGAGTTCACGCAGGGTGAAGTTGCTCAGGCCTTCGTCACGTACGCGCTGTTCAAACGCTGCGCGCTCGGCACCGCTGACCTTCAGGGCAAAGGAATAGGCTTGGGTACGCAGTAATAAAGGGTGGGTGTAACCGTCGAATTCGGCGCGAGACACCGATTCGGAGTTGGCGAAGAAACGGCGCAGACCGTCGAGGCGTTGCTCTTGATCCTGAAAACGTTCTTCGATACGGCTGTATCGTTCATTGGCCAGCAGTTGAAAGCGCTGACGGGTTTGTTGCTGAAACTGATTGAGCGTGCCCCAGGCGAGCAGCCCCGTGAGAATCCCGCCGGCGAGCAATACCAGCAGCGCGACCAGCCAGGCCGAGACGTCTTCGCTGATAAAACCCAGAATTTTTGGGCGCACGGGGTGCAACGACATAAGAACAACTCACTACGCCAGCATTTACGGGAAAACCCCATTGACCGTGTGTGAGTTATAGCTATTAGCCACTAATTTAGCTAGCGCGGGAGGATCCACGGAGCCTTTAAAAATCAAGGCTCTGTGGATCCAACTTGGCCGAGCGTCAACGAGCCGTGATTTTCCAGGCGCGGTGGATCTTGGTGTTGCGGGCAAAATCCGGATCAATGGTCTGCGCGCTGATTTCCTCGACCGCGTAACGCTCGGCGAGGTTCTCTTCCAACTGGAACTTGCGGAAGTTGTTGGAGAAGTACAACACGCCGCCCGGTGCCAGACGGGCCATGGCCAGGTCGATCAACTGCACCTGGTCACGCTGCACGTCGAAGATGCCTTCCATGCGCTTGGAGTTGGAGAAGGTCGGCGGATCGATGAAGATCAGGTCGTATTCTTCGCGGCAGCTTTCCAGCCACGCCATCACGTCGCCCTGCTCCAGACGGTTCTTGTCCGAGTAACCGTTCAGCGACAGGTTGCGGCGCGCCCAGTCGAGGTAGGTCTTCGACAGGTCGACGCTGGTGGTGCTGCGTGCACCGCCCTTGGCCGCGTGCACGCTGGCCGTTGCGGTGTAGCAGAACAGATTGAGGAAGCGCTTGCCGGCCGCCTCTTTCTGGATGCGCATGCGCATCGGGCGGTGATCGAGGAACAGACCGGTGTCGAGGTAGTCGGTGAGGTTGACCAGCAACTTCACGCCGCCCTCGGTCACTTCGTTGAACTTGCCCTGAGCAGCCTGACGCTCGTACTGCTTGGTGCCGCTCTGGCGCTCGCGGCGCTTGACCACGACGCGGCTCTTGTCGACGTTAAGTGCCTGCGGAATCGCTGCCAGCGCATCGAACATGCGCGCCGAAGCTTTTTCCGGATCGATCGACTTCGGCGCGGCGTATTCTTGAACGTGCACCCAATCGTGGTACAGGTCGATCGCCATTGCATATTCAGGCATGTCGGCATCGTAGACGCGGTAGCAATCGATGCCTTCGCGCTTGACCCACTTGCCCATGGCCTTGAGGTTCTTCTGCAGACGGTTGGCAAACATCTGCCCGCCTTCGCTCAAGCGCGGCTGTTCGATCACCGGGGCCGGGGCTGGCGTCGGTTTGATCGGGTTGCCGTTCTTGTTGAATTTGCGTTCTTGCGGCTCGTCCGGGGTCAGATCGTAAGCCGCTTGCTCGCGCTCGGCCTGACGTTGTTCCGGGGTACGACGCTCGCCAGTGACGAACTGATCCGGCAGCACTTTGATCAACAGCAGCTTGCACGGCAGCGCGCCGTTCCAGAACGAATACTGCTTGTGGCTGCGGATGCCCATGCGCTTGCCCAGATCGGGCGCGCCGGTGAACACCGCCGCTTCCCAGTTCAGGCAGGCCTGACGCAGACGCTCGCCGAGATTCTGGTAGAGGTACAACAGGCTGGCTTCGTCGCCGAGACGCTCGCCGTACGGCGGGTTGCAGATCACCAGACCTTTCTGGTTCTGGTCCGGACGCGGCTCGAAGGTCGCGACTTCGCCCTGGTAGATCTTGATCCACTCGCTCAGGCCGGCGCGCTCAACGTTGTTGCGGCCCGGTTGAATCAGACGCGGGTCGGCTTCGTAACCGCGAATCCACAGCGGCGGCTTGGCCAGACCGGCAGCGGCACGTTCGACGGCTTCTTCGTGAAGTTTTTTCCACAGCGCCGGGACGTGACCGAGCCATGCGGTGAATCCCCACTGCTCACGACGCAGGTTCGGTGCCATATCGGCGGCGATCATCGCGGCTTCGACGAGGAACGTACCGACACCGCACATCGGGTCAGCCAGCGCGCCGCCTTCAGCGGCAATGCGCGGCCAGCCGGAACGGATCAGGATCGCCGCCGCGAGGTTTTCCTTCAGCGGCGCCGCACCTTGCTGCAGGCGATAGCCGCGCTGGTGCAGGCTGTGCCCGGAAAGGTCGAGGGAGAGAATCGCTTCGCCGCGATCCAGACGCAGGTGAATGCGCAGGTCCGGATTGAGCTTGTCGATCGACGGACGGTCGCCCTGCGGGGTGCGCAGTTTATCGACGATGGCATCTTTGACTTTCAGGGCGCCGAAGTGAGTGTTGTCGATGCCCGAGCCGTGGCCGCTGAATTCGACGGCCAAGGTGCCGTCGCTGAGCATGTGATCCTGCCATTCGATGTCGAGCACACCGTGGTAAAGGTCTTCAGCGTCTTTCATCGGGAAACGCTTGAGCACCAGCAGCACCCGGTTGGCCAGACGCGACCAGAGGCACAGGCGATAAGCGGTTTCCATGGTTGCCATGCCACGCACGGCGGAAGTGTGCTCGCGCGCTTCTTCAAGGCCAAGCCCGACGGCTTCCTCGATAAGCAGGCCTTCAAGGCCTTTGGGGCAAGTGAGGAAGAGTTCGAAACGGTCGGACATGGTATTTCCAGAGCCTTTGGCTAGTGAATCGGCAACGCATTGCCGACCCGGTTTTCAATCAGGCGCTTTTCTAAAAGAACGCCCGCGTGGCACGAAGGTGTGCCGTTCCATCCCCGCTGCTCGGGTTAAAAGAGCTTAGATGCCGGGACAGATAAAAAAGTTGATGCAACAAAAAGTCTTAAAGCGACCCTTCGTCGAATAGTACCCCAGCGCAAACGTGGGTCATTCTCACTAAAGAATTAAGCCCATCATCCAGCGGGGGGCCGATCATACCGGGGTTTGCCCAATAAACATTCAATAAATACGCAGTTACTTATCGCTATAGCACCCTTTTCGTTACGTCCTTATGACAAAACGGTCATTCCATCGCTGTGACTCATTGGTTAGAACTGATCACAGGTTGACGTCGCAACGGCGTCAACACCTTGGCTCGCGACGCCGGCAGCGAGCCGCACCATGGCAGGTTTTTTCTGCCAGACCTCAGTTGAGGTCAACGCGACACAAAACAGTCAACAAGTGAGGGAAACACCCTATGAGAAGACTTAAGCGTGATCCGTTGGAAAGAGCATTTTTGCGCGGATATCAATATGGCGTTGGTGGCAAATCCCGTGAGCTTTGCCCATTTACTCTACCGTCGGTACGTCAAGCCTGGATTAACGGCTGGCGAGAAGGACGCGGCGACAACTGGGACGGTATGACCGGCACTGCGGGAATCCACAGACTCAACGAACTTCACGCCGTCGGCTGACACAGGGCATTAATTCCGACACGACAATCTGAATTTGTAACGAATTAACCACGCACGTCCTTCCCGGACGGCGGGCTACGGCCCAGGGGCTCCTTCGAGGAGCCCTTTTTTATGCCTGCCAACTCGACTGGCACCCACCTTTCGATTGGCGGGCAACTACCCCTGTAGGAGCTGCCGAAGGCTGCGATCTTTTGATCTTGATTCTAAAAACAAGATCAAAAGAT
>NZ_RWIM01000003.1 GCF_009764645.1 Pseudomonas sp. PB106 | reverse complement strand
TGTGTTTGGCTGCGCCAAACGGTCGCTGCGCTCCCACCCCCGGATCAATCCCTCCACTCAGCCTTCCGACGTCGCCTTACAGATCAAAAGCGGTACTCGAGCTAACGCTCATTGTTTTGAGTGGTGAGAAGCCGAAGCGATACGAGTATCTGAATTTGAACTCAATACTTGTGGGAGCTGGCTTGCCAGCGATGGCGGCCTGACAGCCGACCAATCTCTTTAAGTGAAAAAATCCTATGTAGGAGCTACCGAAGGCTGCGATCTTTTGATCTGCTTTGGCTTTGGCTTTGGCTTTGGCTTTGGCTTTTGACGTTGCTTTTGATCTTGATCTTGACCTTGATCTTCAACCCCTTCGGCAGGCCGAGCGAAGGTGTCCATCAGGGGGGGGGAGCGCAGCGACCGTGCGGCGCAGCCGCATACATCGAGAGGAGGTGCAGCGAAGCAAACCGTAGGCGATGCCCCCTGATGGACACCGTAGCGAGGGAACACTGAGCCTCAGCGAAGTGCCGTACGCCGGGGGCAGCCTTTTTGGTTACTTTTTCGGCGTTTGGAAAAAGTGACCCGCCGTAAGGGCGGAACCCTAAGCAGCCGTTACCGCAGCAACGGATATGCCCCCAACCCCAACCCCAACCCCAACCCCAACCCCAAACAAAATCAAAGGATCGCAGCCCGCGGCACCTCCTACACTGGTTATCAAGGCTTGCCCTCAAGCCTCAGACAACCACCCAAAAAGGAGTCTGTCCCATGCCCGATAGAAAATGCGACTGCCCCGGCTGCAAATGCACCATCAAGGAAGGCGATCATGCCTACGCCGTCCACGGCAAACACTACTGCTGCGAAGCCTGCGCTCACCACCACAAAAGTGGCGAAGAATGCTCAAGCAAAGGCTGCCATTGCGCCCATCCGAAATAACCGCGCGCATAAAAAAGTGGAGCCTAATCAGGCTCCACTTCCAGTTTCAAACTCGCATCATCCATGCGCTCGGCATGGCGCACCGTGCCCTGTAGCCGTCGTCCTTCGACCCTGACCACCACGGTTTTCGCCTGGTCGAGGTCTTCGGGTAACGGCGCCGGCACTCTCAATGCAAAGCGAAACGGATCATCCTCGACGGCCTCAAGGCCCACCCGGCAATCCACACTTTTGGTAATTCGCCCGAACAGCGTGTCGAGACCGTAGTCCAGGTGTGCCGCGCTGCTGATGTTGCTCATTGTGCATTCCCCCCGAAGAAGCCGATGGCCAGGCTGAGCTTAGCTGGTCGGTCGCCACACGACGTTTTCCACGCCGAATTTTTCTGCCATCGGTTTACTGGTCTTCTGCACCTTTTCCCGGCCAAATCGCGGGATCCGACCGACACCGGCATCGCAGCTTGCCCAGTGCCAAGCTTCGGCATTGTCCATTTTGTCCGAGCGGATAATGAACGACTTGGGTGCGCCGTGAAGGGTGTATTCGATGACGTAGAGTTTTGCGTTGTTCATAAAGCCCGTAATCCTCCCTGTGGTAATAGAAGGATCGCGGCGCACCGGGAAAATTCACTCGGATTGTCCGACGGTATCTATCGTTGGCGACGTGCGGAGGCACTGGTTACCATGGCGGCTCCACCAACCCCAATGAATACTCGACATGGCCCTCGCCGCGCCCCCTGATCTCAGTGACACCGATGTGCCCGTGCAACGTGTCGCGCGCACCTATCCGCGTGGCATGTTCATCGAGCCGCATGAGCATGTCTGGGGCCAGTTGTTGTATGCGATGAGCGGGGTGATGTGGGTCGAAACTCCCCATGAAGCGCTGGTGGTGCCACCGCAGCGCGCGGTGTGGTTGCCGCCCTGTGTACCGCACGGGATTCGCGTGGTGTCGGATTTGCAGATGCGCAATATCTACCTGCGCCCGGCGCTGGCGGCGACGCTGGATCAGACGGTGCAGGTGATCGAGGTCGGCGGTCTGCTGCGCGAGTTGATCGTCGGGCTGGTGGAGCAGGGCGACAGTGGTGAGCCGCAATACTACGAGGCGCTGGTCGGCCTGGCGTTGCTGGAGCTGAAGCGCGCCAGGCGTTCGCAGTTGAAGATTCCGCTGCCGGATGACTCTGATCGACGTTTGATGAATCTGTGTCAGGCGGTCATGGCGGCACCGTCGCTGGAGATTCCGTTCGAGCAGCACGCGGAAAATGCCGGGGCCAGCGTGCGCACGCTGGCGCGGTTGTTCAAGGACAGCCTGGGCATGGGCTTCGCCGAGTGGCGGCGCCAGGTGCAGCTGGCGACGGCGGTGGCGGAGTTGATTCAGGGGGGGGCGGTGAGCGTGATTGCCCGGGAGCTGGGGTATTCGCCGAGCAGTTTCAGCGACATGTTCCGCCGGGAACTGGGTATCGCTCCGTCACAATTCACTCTGTAACGACACTTTATCCTGAACCTGCACAGAACTTTGTGGGAGCTGGCTTGCCAGCGATAGCGATGTGTCAGTCGATGACAAATGTCGGATGTACAGGCCTCATCGCTGGCAAGCCAGCTCCCACAGGGTTCTGTGGTGTGCATCCGATACTTGTCCGAAATTCAGAAGTCCTTGGCCGATGCCATCCCCGCCGTTTCCCTAGACTCTGCCCATTCCCTTCAAACGGCGGAGTTCCCCCATGAACTACCTGATTTCGCTGGCCATCGGTCTGGGCGTTGGTTTGCTCTACGGCGCGCTGGATTTCCGTTCCCCCGCACCGCCGGCCATCGCGCTGGTCGGTTTGCTCGGCATGCTCGCTGGTGAACAGTTGTGGCCGATGGGCCGGCAACTGGTCGCCGGTTGGTTGTCCTGAATTTCCTTTTCTTCTTCGGTGAATCAATCCATGAAAGCACTGCAATTCGATAAAACCGGCGACCTGTCCTCCCTGCATTTCGTCGACGTTCCGACCCCAGTGCCTGGCGCTGATGAAGTGCTGGTGCAGATCAAGGCCGCAGGCCTGAACCCCAGCGACGTGAAAAACGTCCTCGGCCGATTCCCTTACACCACGTTGCCACGGATTCCCGGGCGCGATTTCGCGGGTGTGGTGGTCGAAGGTCCACAGGCGCTGATCGGCCAGGAAGTCTGGGGCACTGGCCGAGAGTTGGGCTTTTTTGCCGATGGCTCCCACGCACAGTTCGTCAAATTGCCGGCCAACGGCGTCGCGCACAAGCCGTCGCACCTGAGTTTTACCCAGGCTGCCAGCCTCGGCGTGCCGTACACCACGGCGTGGGATGCGCTGGAGCGCAGTCTGGTGACGGCTGAAACCCGACTGCTGGTGATCGGCGGCGGGGCAGTGGCCACGGCGGCACTGGCATTGGCCAAAGTGCGCGGCGCGCAAATCCTGGCGGCGGCGCGGCGTCCGGAGCAGGTCAAGGACTTGCAGGCGCAGGGTTACCAGACCATTCAACTGGATAAACCCGAAGACCTCGGCGCGCAGGTTGATGCGGTGTATCGCGGCGGCGCCGACGTGATCTTCGACACCACCGGTTTCTGGCTGCCGGCCTCGGTGGCGGCGCTGGCCACGTTCGGCCGCATCGCGATTATCGCCGCGCCGGTCGACGGCCATGTGCAATTGCCGGCGCTGGCCTTGTATCGCAAGGGCGGCTCAGTGGTCGGGATCAACTCGTTGTTGTACGGCGTGGCAGCCTGCGCGGCGATGCTCGAGCAGTTCGGGCGCTTCTTTGATGAGGGTTTGTTGCCGTTGCCGCAAGGTTTGGTCGAGGCACCGTTGGCCGAGGGACTTGCGCGCTACGCCGATGTAAACCAGGGCAGCGGTGACAAGGTCATTCTCATTCCCTGATACACCTTGAATCTCATTGACATCCAGCAACCTGTGGGAGCTGGCTTGCCAGCGATAGCGTCAGTTCAGGTTACTTCTTCCTCGCCTGTTCCGCCGTCATCGCTGGCAAGCCAGCTCCCACAGGAATCTATGTTGGTCTTAAGAAGCAGGGACGCCGTTTTCCCAGGCTGACCAGTTTTTCAGGATGTTCTGCACCAGTGGATTGCCCGCACGATAGAGATTCTCCAGCGCCGGGACGAAGCCGCCCTGATCGGCGTACTTGAGCAGATTGTCCACTTCGCTGCCACCCGGTTCAGGGCGGTCGAAATCGGAGCCGGCACGCACCACGGCGAGGCGCTGCACATCGACCAGGCCTTCGCGGCTGGCGCGCAACAGCGCTTCGTAGGTCGAGTTGTCTTCCTGTTGGGTTGTGCAGTATTCGCCCTTGTTGTCGGTGAGCAACTTGGTCCAGACCTCGGCGCGCTCACTCAACCGCGTACCGGAGAACCAGGTGTTGCCCGCCAGCGTGTCGCAACGGGTGACGACGGGCGGCTGATTGGCCGGGGCGGAAGGATATTTCAGGCGCCACGCTGCCGATTCCTTGCTCTCGCTCAGTTCAACCTTGCGGCTCAGGGCGAAGGCTTTGTCCTGCAGTTTCGCGTTCAGCTCAAACACTTCGGTCTTGTAGTCCAGCGGCGGCTTTTCGTTCGGGCCTTTTGTGTTGATACCCAGATAACCGGTCGGCCAACTTGACGGCGCATCGCGTGAATCGATCTCCCATTGCGTGCCGAATTCCACCAGATAATGCGCCCATGCGGCGGTGCCAATGGTCCCGTGTTTCGGGCTGATCCCGGCGATGCCGGCAATCAGAAAGTAGCTTTTGCGCAGGTCGAATTTAGGTGACAGCGCCAGCGCCAAGGTCGACGCGGCGGCGTTGGTCTGGCCCATGCCGGTGGTCAGCAGGCACACCTGTTGCGCGTTGCAGCGGATGCTCGGGTACTCGGCGGACAGGCCCGGCACGCGGATTTCCTGTTTCAGTTCCAGGCGATCAATCCAGTTTTGCGCCTCGGGGGCGAACATGGTGATCAGCACCACTTTCGGTTGGATCGGCGCTTCGCCCGCCCAAGCGGCGGAGGAGAGCAGGGCCAAACCGGCCAGGGTCAAACGCGTCATTGCTTGCATGAAACCTCCTGAATATCAGAATTGATAACCGACGCCGGCGTAGTAACCCCAGCCATTGGAACGGGCGCGGAAATCACCGTCGCCAAAATTCAGCTCGCTGCCGTCCTCCCAGTTGCCGCCGTTGTGGAAGTAACGCCCCACCAAGGTGAAGCGCAAATGGGTGAACGAGTAGAGCAACACGTTAGTGGCCACCGTTGCGTTGGCGGTGCGCGCCGGGTTGTCTTTGTGGATATCCGAGCCGAAATCGAAGTTGGTGAAACCGATGTAGGTCAGCGAGGCGCCGTTGCTGAATTTGTCGATGGGGATGATGTATTTCAGCTGCGCGCGGTAGCCGTCCCACGAATATTCGTTGCTCGCACCGTAGTTTTCCCATTGATAGCGACCGTAGAGGTTGGCCGACAGGTTGACCCGCGAGTGAGTGTCGATGTCGGTGCCGAAGCCGCTGTAGAGGGTGTTGGCGCGGTTCTCTTTGCGGCTGCCGTGATCGTAGATCCAGTCGAACGCCACATACCATTCCTTGAACGGACCAATGGCCAGGCTGCGCCCGGCGAGGTAGTCGATGGAAATGCGCGGTTCGTGTTCCATGAACACCGGCGAGCCGTGATCCCACACGCCTTTGTCGTGGCTGTTGCCGATGTTGAAAATCTTCGGGATGTCGACGTAGCCGTACAGTTCGAAAGGGCCTTTGCGACCGAAGTACTCGTATTCCAGATAGATGTCGTCGGTCGGTTGCGGGCCGAAACTGATGTCTTTGCTGCCGATCAGCATCAAGTCCTGGTTGTACCAGTCCGACAGATACGCGCCTTGTTTCGGCGGGCTGGCTTCGGGGCTGAGGGCTTCGCCCTGGGCTGATTCTTCCGGCAGTGCGGGTTGGGCCAAAGCGCTGCAGCTGAGAAATCCGGTAACGCCGGTCAGTAGCAACGAAACAACAAGCGTGCGCGCGAAAGGTGCGCGGAAAGGCGAGGCGGCGTGCATTCAAAGTCCTTTTTTGCGGATCGAGGCCCGTGTTCCGTGGGCTTGTACGGTTTTGTAACGAAAATGCTGGGATTGACGTTACGCAAACGTTTGCACAAGGCGTACCAAATCCTTCAATAGGCTGAAAAATCGAGCCTTTCGCTGTATTTCCTGCTTGATCGGTCAAACGCGGTTCTGCGCACCCTGCGGCTCCTGTGGGAGCGAGCTTGCTCGCGAAGGCGGGGTGTCAGAAAAGTATCCGCAAGTTGACACGACGCTTTCGCGAGCAAGCTCGCTCCCACAGTTTCGAATCTCTTCAAGGCTAATGGCTGCGGGGCTGAAAGGCTCATTCCAGACCGCTCTAGCACCAAAGTATTAACACCATTTAACCAATGCCCCATCGCAGGGCGTCGACTAGCGTGTGTCAGGAACAGAACGGTTTTGTGATGACCGTCGCAGTCTTGATTCGCGTGTCGAATAAGCCCGCCGCTTGCTCCACGCGCCTTCAAGGAAGAGTTAGGCCACTACAAGGAGTAACCCGTGGAAGCAAGGTTTGGTGTCGCCCGCATTTCGCGTTTTTCCCCACTTTCCCTTGCTGTGCATCTGAGCGTTGCCGGACTGTTGTTCGCCGGGTTCAGCACGCCTGCATACGCCACGTGCTCCACGGCAGGTTCCACGGTGACCTGTACCGGCGTGCCCTCGCTGCCGCTGTTTCTCAACAACTTCGCCAGTGCTACCAGTGGCCTTACGGTCAACGTCAACAGTGGCGCGCAGATGAACGCGACCCTCGGCGGCCATGTGATGGACCTGACCGGGGCGAACATCTCGCTGAACAACTCGGGGACGATCGACCCGGCGCTGCTTGGCCTGGTCTCGGTGCTCAGCGGCGGTGCGTTCATCGGCACGGGCGCAACCAGCACGGTCAGCGTGCTCAACAACGTCGGCGGCATCATGCGCGGCACCGGGATGCTGCTCGGGCTTAACCTGACCAGCATCGACGGTCTGGCGATTGGCGTGAACAACTCCGTGTCCGGCACCACCAGCATCACCAACAACGGCACCATCACCTCGACTGGCCTGTCGATTGGCGGCATTACCCTGGCCGATACCCCGGTGATCGGCGTCTATGGCGGCTCGCAGGTCAACATGACCAACAGCAGCACCGGCGTCATCAACGGCCGGATCGCGTTCGAGAAATCGGCGGCAGGCAACACTTTCACCAACGCCGGTGCGATTACCGGCGGCGTGTCGATGGGCGCGGCGAGCACCAACACCTTTACCGCCGTGATCGGCTCATCGGTGCAGGTCGGTGACGGCGTGCAGATCAGCGTTGGTCTTGGTGGTCTGGTCAATATCAACCTGACGTTCGCCCCGACCGGCACGGTCGATGGCGGCGCGGGCGGCACCAATAGCCTGATTCTGCAAAATACTAACGGCGTTGGCGGCGGTGTCACCGGGACTGGCACGGCGTCGAGCGCCACCTACGTCAACTTCAACAACCTCACGATCAACAGCGGCACGTGGACTTTGCAGGGGCCGTTGGTCAGTGGGGCGACCACGCTCAATGGCGGTATCGCCAATTTCAACAACAACGCCACGTTCGGTAGCGGTGTGCTTACGTCCAACGGCGGGATTCTGCAGGCCAGCAATGCCGGGTTGAACATTGCCAACCTGATCTCCCTCGGCGCTGGCGGCGTCACGGTGCAAGGCACCAACGCGACCACCCTGAGCGGGGTGATTTCCGGCAGCGGCGGTTTCACCAAGGCGGGTACCGGCCAGCTAAACCTCGGCGCCGCCAACACCTATCTGGGCAACACCACGCTCAATGGCGGCACGGTACAGGTCAGCAATAATCAAGCGTTCAGCACTGGCAGTCTCAATGTCACGGGCGCGACAACCCTGAGCGCACCCGGCACGATCAGCCTGGCCAACGCCATCAGCCTCGGCGGCACCTTGACGGCTGGCGGCACCGGCGCGCTGACCCTCGGCGGCTTGATCAGCGGCAGCAGTGGCCTGACCAAAACCGGCAGCGGCAGCCTGACCGTCAGCGGTGCCAACACCGGTTTCACCGGCACCACCACCCTCAGCGCCGGCAGCTTGCTGGTGACCAATAACAACTCGCTGGGCAGCGGTGCACTGAACACCGCCGCCGGTACCAGTCTGGACAGCACCACCAACGTCACCCTGGCCAACAACATCGGCATGACCGGTGCGCTCAACGTGCTTGGCAGCAATGCCTTGACCCTCGGCGGCGTGTTGAGCGGCACTGGCGGCATCACCAAATCCGGAGCTGCCAGCCTGACCCTGACCGGCAACAACAGCAACTCAGGCAACACCGCGCTCAATGCCGGTACGTTGTTCGTTGGCAGCAACACCGCGCTGGGGACCGGCGCGCTGAGTGCGGCAGCAGGCACCACGCTGGATGCGACCACAGCCGTGACACTGGCGAATGCCGTCGCACTGGCGGGAGGGGTGACCATCGGCGGCACCCAGGCGTTGGGCCTGAGCGGCGTCGTCAGCGGCGCCGGCAATCTGATCAAAAATGGCACCGCCAACCTGAGCCTTAGCGGCAACAACACCTTCTCCGGCGGCACTGCGCTCAACGCCGGCACGCTGATTGTCGGCTCCAACACCGCGCTGGGCACTGGTGCATTGACCACAGCGGCAGGCACCACCCTCGACGCCAGCACGGCGGTGGCACTGACCAACGCGGTCTCCCTCGGCGGCAACCTCAACGTTGGCGGCAGCGCCAACCTGACCCTTGGCGGCATTGTCAGCGGCAGCGGCGGGTTGACCAAAAACGGCGCGGCCAACCTGATTCTCAACGGTGCCAATACCTTCCTCGGTGCCATCGCGTTGAACGCCGGTACGATTACGGCGGGCGCCAACGCGGCGCTGGGTAGCGGCAACATCACCGTGGGCGGGGTGGCCACGCTCGACAGCAATGCCGCAGTGACGCTGAACAACAGCCTTATTCTCAACAACAGCCTGGGGATCGGCGGCAGCAACGCGCTGACCCTCGGCGGGGTGATCAGCGGCGCCAGCCAACTGGTGAAAAACGGCGCCGCCAATCTCACGCTCAGTGGCGTCAACACCTACAGCGGTGGCACCACGTTGAATGCCGGCAGCCTGACCGTCGGCAATGGCGCAGCACTGGGCACGGGTGCCTTGACGGTCGAAGGCGCGGGCACGCTCAACAGCAACTCCGCCGTGACCCTGAACAACAACGTCATTCTCAATGCCAACCTCACCGCTGGCGGCGCCAACGCACTGACCCTCGGCGGGGTGATCAGTGGCGCCAACGGTTTGATCAAGACCGGCGCATCCAGCCTGACCCTCAACGGCAACAACACCTACACCGGCACCACCGCGCTGAATGCCGGCTCGCTGATTGTTGGCTCCAACACCGCACTCGGCACCGGCACACTCAATGCGTCGAACGGCACCAGCCTTGATGCCAGTACCGCCGCGACATTGGCAAACAACGTCAACCTCGCCGGCACCCTGACTGTGGGCGGGACCAATGCGCTGACCCTCGGTGGCGTGGTCGCCGGTATCGGTGGCCTGACCAAGAACGGCGCTGCCGATCTGACCCTCAACGGCGCCAACACTTATTTTGGCAACACCGCGCTGAACACCGGCAAACTCACCGTCGGCAGCAACACGGCGTTGGGCTCCGGCACGTTGAACGCGGCCGCCAACACCACGCTGGACGCCAACACCGCAGTCAGCCTGAACAATGCCGTAGCGCTGGCCGGTGCGCTGAACATCGGCGGCATGGCAAATATGACCCTGACCGGTCTGGTCAGCGGCGCCGGCAGTCTGGTGAAAAATGGCGCGGCCAATCTGATTCTCAACGCGGCCAACAATTACCTTGGCGGCACCACGCTGAACGCCGGCACCCTGACCGTCGGCAACAGTTCGGCATTGGGTTCTGGCGCATTGACCGTCGCTGGCGCGGCGACCCTGGACAGCAACTCGCCGCTGGTCAGCCTCAACAACGCCGTGGCTCTGAATGCTGCGCTAACGGTGGGCGGCACGCAGAACCTGACCCTCGGCGGCGTCACCAGCGGCACCGGTCAACTGATCAAGAACGGTACGGCCAATCTGACCCTGAACGGCAACAACAGCTTCAGCGGCGGCACCACACTCAATGCCGGCACGCTGACTTTGGGCAATGCCAACGGTCTGGGCAGCGGCGCGTTGGTCGTCGGTGGCGCGGCGACGTTGGACAACAGCGCCTCGTTCGGCATCGGCAATGCCATTACCTTGAACGCCGGGCTGACCGTCGCTGGCAATAACGATTTGAGCCTGAACGGCGTCATCGACGGTGCCGGCAACCTGACCAAAAACGGTCTGTCGGACCTGGCCCTGGCCGGCAACAACACCTTCACTGGCGCGCTGAACATCATCTCCGGCAGCGTCACCACGCTCAACAACAACGCCTTGGGCAATACCGCCGGGGTCAACATCAGCGCCGGCGCCGGGCTGAATCTGGGCAGCAACGCCAGCCTCGGTGCACTGACCGGCAGCGGCAGTGTGCAACTGACCGGCAGCAACCTGCTGACCGTCGGCAGCGGCGACGTCACGAGCACCTTCGACGGCGATCTCAGTGGCAGCGGCGGCCTGGTCAAAGTCGGCACCGGCACCTTGAACCTAACCGGGATCAACGGCATCACCGGCAACACCGCGATCAATGGCGGTACGGTCGATCTCAGCGGTTCGCTGGCCAGTGCGCAGGTCAACGTGAATACCGGCGGCACCCTGACCGGCACCGGTTCGGCGATTGGTAGCGTCAACATCAACAGCGGCGGCCATCTGGCGTTGGCGTCGGGCAACCAACTGTCGGCAAGTGCGCTGACCCTCGCGGCCGGCAGCAACGTCGATGTCGCGTTGGGCACACCGTCGACCACCTCGCTGATGAACGTCGGCGGCAACCTCACCCTTAACGGCAATCTCAACGTCACTGATGCCGGCGGTTTTGGTGTCGGCGTGTATCGCCTGTTCAACTACACCGGCGCCCTGACCAATCTCGGCCTGGACGTTGCCAGTGTGCCGGTCGGTTACGGTCTCGGCGATCTGCTGGTGCAGACCGGCGTGGCCAATCAGATCAACATTCAAGTGTCGGCACCGAACGTCAACATTCGTTACTGGGACGGCAGCCAGACCATTGCCAACGGCGTGGTCGATGGTGGCAGCGGTACGTGGAACGCGGTCGGCACCAACTGGACCGATGCCAATGGCCTGGTCAATCAGCCGTGGGCTGGCGACTTTGCAGTGTTCCAAGGCACCGCCGGCACGGTGACGGTGAACGGCACGCAGGCCTTCACCGGCATGCAATTCCTTACCGACGGCTACAACGTGGTCAACGGTGCAGCGGGGCAACTCACCGCCGTCAACGGCACCGGCGGCACCACTTCGTTGCGCGTCGATCCGGGCGTGACCGCGACCATCAATGCCAACATCAACGGCAGCGGCATTCTCAATAAGCTCGACAGCGGCACGCTGGTACTCGGCGGCGCCAATGCCTACACCGGTGGCACGCAACTGGACGGCGGCAAAATCATCGTCGGCAGCAACACCGCGCTCGGCACCGGCACGTTGACCGCGAATGCCGGCACGCAACTGGACAGCAACGCCGCGGTGACCCTGGCCAACGCCGCAACGCTCAACGGCAACCTGACGATCGTCGGCAGCAATGCGCTGACATTGAATGGTGTGATTGGCGGCACCGGTGGCCTGATCAAAACCGGCACGGCCAACCTGACCCTCGGCGGCAATAACGCCTTCCTCGGCCCGGTGGCGCTGAATGCCGGCGGACTGATACTGGCGTCGAACTCGGCGCTGGGTTCCGGCACGTTGAACGCTGCCGGCGGCACTACGCTGGACGCAAGCACGGCGGTATCGCTGAACAACGCGGTCAATCTGGCCGGCAACCTCGGCATCGTTGGCACATCGGATCTGACCCTGGCCGGGACGGTCAACGGCGCCGGCAGCCTGAGCAAAAACGGCGCGTCGAACCTGACCCTCAGCGGCAACAACAACTTCCTCGGCGGCACCACCCTCAACGCCGGCACCCTGACTGCCGGCAGCAACTCGGCGCTGGGCCTTGGCAACCTCACCGTGGCGGGCGCCTCGGCGCTGGACAGCAACAGTGCGCTGAGCCTGGGCAATAACGTGGTGCTCAATGCCAACCTGAGCAACACCGGCAGCAATAACCTGACCCTGGCCGGTGTCGTCAGCGGTGCGGGGGGACTGATCAAGAACGGCGCGTCGAACCTGACACTCAACGGCATCAATACTTACACCGGCGGCACCACGCTTAACGCGGGCACGTTGACCCTCGGCACGGGCGCGGCTCTGGGCAGCGGCGCGCTGACCGTGGCCGGCGCTTCGACACTCGACAACGCCGCGCCACTGGTGCTGACCAATAACCTCAACGTCAACGCGAATCTGGCGCTGGCCGGTAACAACAACCTGACCCTCGGCGGCATCGTTGCGGGCGCTGGCACGTTGACCAAAAACGGTCTGGCCGACGTAACCCTGAGCGGCAATAACACCTTCAGCGGCACTTTCGATGTGCTCGCCGGCAGCCTGACCACACTGAGTGGTGCGGCGCTGGGCAACAATGCCACGGTCAATCTCGCCGGCGGTGCGGCGCTCAATCTCGGCGCCTCGGGCAGCCTCGCCAGCCTCACCGGCAGCGGCACTGCGCTGATCGGCACGGGCAATACGCTGAACCTGGGCGGCAACAATATCAGCAGCACCTTCGCCGGCATCCTCAGCGGCGACGGCAGTCTGACCAAGCTCGGCAGCGGCACCCTGACCCTCAGCGGCATCAGCGACTTGACCGGCGACACAAGCGTCAACGCCGGCACCCTGCAGGTCAACGGTTCGCTGGCCAGCGGCAACTTGCTGGTCAACAACGGTGGCACCCTCGGGGGCAGCGGCACCTTGACCGGTGCCGTGACGGTGGCCGATGGCGGTCATCTGGCGGGCGTCACCGGCAGCACGTTGAATGTCGGTTCGCTGGTGTTCAACGGCAACTCCAACTTCGACGTCGGCCTTGGTACTCCGGTGTCCGGCGGCGGCAACGCGCTGGTCAGCGTCGGCGGCAACCTGACCCTCGACGGCACCCTCAACGTCAGCGACATCGGCGGTTTCGGCAGCGGCGTCTATCGCTTGATCGACTACACCGGCGGCCTGACCGACAACGGCATGCTGATCGGCACCGTACCGGGCAGCGTGACGCCGGGTGATCTGACCCTGCAAACCGCGCTGGCCAATCAGATCAACCTGCTGGTGACTGCACCGGGCGTGACCGTGCAATTCTGGGACGGCAATCAACTGGTCGCCAACGGCTCGGTTGAGGGCGGCAGCGGCACCTGGGGCACCGGCACCACTAACTGGACCGACGTCAACGGCACTACCAACCAGGCCTGGACCAACAACTTCGCGGTGTTCCAGGGCGCGGCCGGCACGGTGACCGTCAACGGCGCGCAAACCATCACCGGCCTGCAGTTCGTCACCGATGGCTACAGCCTGGTCAACGGCACGGCGGGTTCGCTGAATCTGGTCAACGGTTCGATGGGCAATGCCACGGTGCGGGTTGACCCGAACGCCACGGCAACCATCGGTGTCGCGCTCAACGGCAGCGGCACGCTGGGCAAATACGACACCGGCACGCTGGTGCTCAACGCGGCCAACGGCTACACCGGCGGCACCGCGCTCAATGGCGGCAAGATTGTCGTCGGCAACAACGCCGCGCTCGGCACCGGTGTCCTGACCGCCGCCGATGGCACCGCGCTGGACAGCAACACCGCCGCGACCCTGGCCAATGATGTGGTGGTCAACGGTGGCTTGACCGTCGCCGGTTCCAATGTGTTGACCCTGGATGGCGATGTCAGCGGCAGCGGCAGCCTGATCAAGAGCGGTGCTTCGAGCCTGACCCTCAACGGCAATAACAGCTACAGCGGCGGCACGCAGCTCAACGCCGGCACGCTGATCCTTGGCAACAATAGCGCGATCAGCAGCGGTGCCTTGAACGTGACCGGCAACGGCAGCCTCGACAGCACCTCGGCGCTGCAGTTGGCCAACGCGATCAATCTGGGCGGGCAATTGACCCTCGCCGGCAACCAGAGCACTACGCTGATCGGCGCAGTCACTGGCACCGGCAGTCTGGTGAAAAATGGCGCAGGCGATCTGACCCTCAGCGGCGCCAACACCTACAGCGGCGGCACCACGCTGAACGGCGGCAGCACATTCGGCGACACCAGCAGCCTGCAAGGTGCAATCGTCAACAATGCCACGCTGACCTTCGAGCAGAATGCCGACGGCAGCTACACCGGCAACCTCACTGGCGCCGGCACGCTGAACAAAACCGGCAGCGGTGACTTGCTCCTGACCGGCAACAACGGCTTCACCGGTAATACCTCGGTGCAAGCCGGCAGCCTGCTGGTCAATGGCACGCTCAACAGTGCCAACGTCAACGTTGCCAGCGGCGCAAGCGTCGGCGGCAGCGGCCAGTTCGGCGGCGCGGTGCAACTGGCCAACGGTGCGACGCTGGTCGGTGGCGGCACAGCAACACCGCTGTCGGTGGGTGCGCTGGCGTTGTCGTCGGGGACCAATCTGGACTTCACCCTTGGTTCGGCGACCAGTTCGACCACCGTGGTCAACGTGGCCGGCAACCTGACCCTCGACGGCACGCTCAACGTCAGCAATGCCGGCGGCTTCGGCACTGGCGTCTATCAACTGTTCAGCTACGGCGGCAGCCTGACCGACAACGGTCTGGTCTACGGCAGCCTGCCGGTGTCGGCGTCCAACCTGACGTTGCAGACGGCGATTGCCAATCAGATCAACCTGCTGGTGCAAGGCACGCCCGGTGAAGTGCAGTTCTGGAACGGTGACAAGACCAATCCGGATGGCAGCATCGGCGGCGGCAGCGGCGTGTGGGGGCCTGGCACTAACTGGACCGATCCGAACGGCACCCAGGCACTCGCGTCGAACGGTCAGTTCGCGGTGTTTGGCGGGCAGGGTGGCACGGTCACCGTGCAGGGCAATCAGAACTTCACCGGCCTGCAATTTCTGGCCAATGGCTACAGCCTGACCCCAGGTGCCGGCGGCACGCTGACACCGGTGAATGGACCGGACGGCAGCCTCGCACCGATTCGGGTAAACAGCGGCGGCAGTGCGGAAATCTCTGTGCCGCTGGTGGGCACTGGCGGCATCGAGAAACTCGATTCCGGCACATTGGTATTGAGCGGCGCCAACACTTACAGCGGTGGCACCACGGTCAGCGGCGGTACGCTGATCGGTAACACCACCAGCCTGCAAGGCAACATCCTCAACAACGCCTCGCTGTTGTTCCTGCAGAATTTCAACGGCCAATTCAACGGATCGCTGAACGGGCTGGGCGCGATGCTCAAACGCGGTAGCGGCACCTTGCTGTTGACCGGCGATAACCCGTTCAGTGGCACCGTGGCGGTCGACCAAGGCATGCTGCAAGTCGGTAGCCGCAGCGCGCGGGCCTCGCTCGGTGGGCAAGTCACTGTGGCAAACGGCGCTGCGCTGAGCGGTAACGGCAGCGTTGGCTCGGTGGTCAACCACGGTGTGGTGCAATCCGGCGCCGAGGCGGGCACGCTGAGTGTCGCCGGCAACCTGACCAACGCCGCCGACGGTGTGCTGGCGCTGACCATCAGTTCGCCAACTGCCACGCCATTGGCCGTCGGTGGCACCGCGACCCTGGGCGGCGCGTTGCAGGTGAATTCGCTGGCGCCGTTCACCGGCAACACCACTTACTCGGTGATCACGGCGGGTGGTGGTGTGATCGGCACGTTCAGCGCTGCGGACCTGCCGCAATACGCGTTCCTCGATTCGGCACTGGTGTATGACGCCAACGCGGTGAACCTGGTGGTCAGCCGCAATGGCAACTCGTTCGCCGATGTCGCCGCCACCAAGAACCAGCGCAACACCGCACTGGCGCTGATGCGCAATGGTGCGGCAGGGGCGACGTTGCAAAACGAAATCGTCAACCTCAGTGTCGCCGGTGCGCGCAATGCCTTCGACAGCCTGTCCGGGGAAATCCACGCCAGCACCGCCAGCGCCATCCTCGAGGATTCGCGCTACGTGCGTGACGCGGTCAACGACCGCATGCGTCAGCCATCGTGCAGCGCGGCGGATGATCCACGCCGCGCCCTGGCGCCGAGCGACAACCAGTTGAGCAGCAGCGGTTGCCACGGCGAAATGGTCGGCTGGGCCCGCGCACTCGGCGCTTGGGGTGAGTCGGATGGCGACAGCAATAGCGCCAGCCTCGACCGCAACCTCAGCGGCTTCATGCTCGGCACCGACAAGCAGCTCGATAATCAGTGGCGCGTGGGCATGGCCGCCGGTTACACCCGCAGCGACCTCGACGCCCATGACCGTCGCTCGGACGCGACCGTTGAAAGCTACCACTTGGCGGCGTACCTCAACTCGCAGTTCGATGCCTTGGCGGTGCGCCTCGGCGCGGCTTACAGCTGGCACGACATCGAAACCAAACGCGACGTCAGCGTCGGCAGCTACAACGACCGTCTGAAAGCCAATTACGATGCGCGTAGCGCTCAGGTGTTCGGTGAAGTCGGCTACACGATTGAAGCCGGCGGCATTGCCCTGGAGCCGTTCGCCGGTCTGGCCTACGTCAACTACGACACCGACAAGGCCAAGGAGAAAGGCGGAGTAGGGCGCCTGGAGGCCGATGCCGATCAAGACATCACCTTCTCGACCCTCGGCCTGCGCGCCGGCAAAGTCATCACCCTGGCCAACGGCGGGCAATTCACCCCGCGCGCGGCCATCGGCTGGCGCCATGCCTTCGGCGACACCAAACCGGACGCCGACCTGACCTTCATCGACGGCGGCGCCTCGTTCAGCACCCAAGGCGTGCCGATTGCCAAGGACAGCGCGATTGTCGAAGCGGGCGTGGACTTCCAGATCAGCCCGACCGGCAAGCTGGGCGTCGGCTATTCGGGGCAACTGTCAAACGACAGCAACGACCATGCGATGACCATCAGCTTCAGCCTTGGCTTCTGATATAGGGTCGAAGTACTTTTAGCCGCCCGTGAGGGCGGTTTTTTTTTACCTTGTCGCCAGATGATCGTTCCCACGCTCTGCGTGGGAACGCCACCAGGGACGCTCCGCGTTCCGCCTCCGTGAAGGGACGCGGAGCGTCCCGGGCTGCATTCCCACGCGGAGCGTGGGAACGATCGGATAGACCCGGCGTGCTCTGCTAGAATCCGCCCCATTAACAGCCTGAGACTTCCCCATGAGCGAGCCGATTCGTCTGACCCAATACAGCCACGGCGCCGGTTGCGGCTGCAAGATTTCCCCGCAGGTGCTGGAGGTGATTCTGGCCGGCAGCGGTGCGCAGAACCTTGATCCGAAACTCTGGGTCGGCAACGCCTCGCGTGATGATGCGGCGGTGTACGAGATCGATGCCGAGCGCGGCGTGGTCTCGACCACTGACTTTTTCATGCCGATCGTCGACGACCCGTTCGACTTCGGCCGTATTGCCGCGACCAACGCGATCAGCGATATCTACGCGATGGGCGGCGATCCGTTGATGGCGATTGCGATCCTCGGCTGGCCGGTCAATGTGCTGGCGCCTGAAGTGGCGCGCGAAGTGATTCGCGGCGGCCGCGCGGTGTGCGACGCGGCGGGGATTCCGTTGGCGGGCGGGCATTCGATCGATGCGCCGGAGCCGATTTTTGGCCTCGCCGTCACCGGTCTGGTGGAAAAGCGCCACATGAAGCGCAATGACACCGCGACCGCCGGTTGCCTGTTGTACCTGACCAAACCGCTGGGCATCGGCATCCTCACCACGGCCGAGAAGAAGGGCAAATTGCGCGCCGCCGATGTCGGCGTGGCCCGCGACTGGATGTGCACCCTGAACAAACCCGGCAGTCGCTTCGGCAAACTCGCCGGCGTCACGGCGATGACCGACGTTACCGGTTTCGGTCTGCTCGGGCATCTGGTGGAAATGGCGGACGGCAGCCAGCTCACCGCACGCATTGCCTATGACCGCGTGCCACGTCTGGACAGCGTCGAGTATTACCTCGATCAAGGCTGCGTGCCCGGCGGCACGCTGCGCAATTTCGACAGCTACGCGAGCAAGGTCGGCCGCGTGCAAGAGCTGCACAAACGCGTGCTCTGCGACCCGCAAACCAGCGGTGGTCTGCTGATCGCCGTCACCCCTGAAGGCAATGACGAGTTCCTCGCCGTCGCCGCTGAATTGGGGCTGAGTCTGGCGCCAATCGGCGAACTGGTTGAGCGACAGACGAACGCAGTCGAGGTGATTTGATGCTCCGCGACTGCACTGACTACCGAGACATTTTCCTCAACGACCGGCCGCTGATGGATGCCCGCGCGCCGGTCGAGTTTCACAAAGGCGCATTCCCCGGCGTGATCAATTTGCCGCTGATGAATGACATCGAGCGGCAGAAGATCGGCACCTGCTATAAGCAACACGGTCAGCAAGCGGCCATCGAGTTGGGCCATCAATTGGTGGCCGGCGCGGTGAAAGCCGAGCGCATCCAGGCCTGGGCCGATTTCGCCCGGGCCCATCCTGATGGTTTTATCTATTGTTTTCGTGGCGGTCTGCGGTCGCAGATCACCCAGCGCTGGCTGCATGACGAGGCGGGCATCGACTATCCGCGCGTCGGCGGTGGTTACAAGGCCATGCGCAATTTCCTCATCGACACCACTGAGCAGGCCATCGCGCAGTGTGATTTCGTCCTGTTGGGCGGCATGACCGGCACCGGCAAGACCGAGGTGCTGGTGCAGTTGCGCAATGGCCTGGATCTGGAAGGCCACGCCAATCATCGCGGTTCAAGTTTCGGCAAGCGCGCCACCGGGCAGCCGTCTAACATCGATTTTGAAAACCGTCTGGCCATCGACATTCTCAAGAAACGTGATGCCGGCATCGAGCAGTTTGTGCTTGAGGACGAGAGCCGGGTGGTCGGCAGCTGTGCCTTGCCGCTGCCGCTGTATCAGGGCATGCAGCAATATCCGATGGTCTGGCTGGAGGACAGTTTCGAGGATCGCGTCGAGCGGATCCTGCGTGATTACGTAGTCGATCTGTCGGCGGAATTTGCCACGGTGCATGGGGAGGAGGGCTTTACGCTGTTCTCGGAGCGCCTGCTGGAAAGCCTGAATAACGTGCAGAAACGCCTCGGCGGCGAGCGTCATCAGCGCCTGTTGCTGCTGATGGAAGACGCGTTGATCGAGCAGGCACGCAGCGGCGCAGTGGATCTGCATCGTGGCTGGATCGAGGGGTTGCTGCGCGAGTATTACGACCCGATGTATGTGTTTCAGCGCGAGAAGAAGGGCGGGCGGATCGAGTTCGCCGGGGAGCGTGGGGCGGTGCTTGAGTATCTTCGCGAGCAGGTGAACCAGAAAGATTCATAGTGTTTTTGCCGGCCTCATCGCTGGCAAGCCAGCTCCCACAGGTATTGTGGGTGTACACAGATTATGGATATCCACGATAACTGTGGGAGCTGGCTTGCCAGCGATGGGGCCCGCAAAGGCAACAAATGACTCAGGTCGGACAGGTTTCCTTGCCATGATCCAGCCCCTGCTTGTAGCTGTGGCTCTGCAAACTGGCCTTGCCGTTGTGCCAGGTCAGGGTCAGCACATACAGCGAGTCGAAATCATCGCCTGACCAGTCATCGGTAATGTTCTGTTTGCCGCCGACCGCTTTACCCGCGACCTTGTTGATCAGCTCCGGCAGGTAACCGTGGGACCACGCGGTGTAAATCGTCGAGTTGTGATACTTGTCGTCGAGCAGTTCGCGGGCCAGATCGCTGGTGTCATTGGCGGAAAACTCGATGTTTACGGGCAGACCCAGCTTGATCGCCGCCGGGCTGATGGTCATCAACGGGCGAATGTAGCTGTAGGAATTATCCAGCTCGCCTTCTTCGACGTTACGCGTCGGGTTGGCGGCGAACACGTAGTCGGCCTTGCCGAATTTTGCCGGCAGCAGCGTCGACAGATCGATCGCGCGATTGAGGCCCTGACAGTTGAGTTGGCCGAGGCCGCCCTCCGGTTTTTCCGCGTGGCGCAGGAACACCAGGGTCTGGGTACCGTCAACCGGTTGCGCGCGGCTTTCGCTGGACTCCAGCGACAGAGACAGCGCACTGATCGCCAGCAGCGAAGGCAGGGCCACATAGGCGCGATGTTTGAAGCGTTTGGCGAAGCTCAAAAGATTCGTCATGTAATAAAGGGTTCTTCAGCAATTTCGGTTAAGGCTGACAAACCTTTACACCACGGGCTCCCAGCACCGGGTGATTTCCCTGTCGTGAACAGCTTCCTCTGCGAGAAAGGCATAGCTCAGAGTCCCCTGAGGCCCGTTTGGTTCGATCCGGGCGAGTGCGCAGCACTTTAACGGCAAGTCCCAACGGCTTGGCCGCAGGTTAGCGACAGGATGTTACGGTTCGCGCAGTAGTCGCCGCAGGCTGCGATCTTTCGCACTTGTTCAAAGGCTCAAGATCAAAAGATCGCAGCCTGCGGCGGCGCCTACATTATGATCGGGGTTCAATTTGTGACTGGATGCTTCCCATGACCGATCTGTCCGCGTTCCCGATTACCCAGAAATGGCCGGCGCAGTACCCTGACTGGATTCAGCTCTATTCCTTGCCGACGCCCAACGGCGTCAAAGTCTCGATCATGCTCGAAGAGATTGGCCTGCCGTACGAGCCGCACAAGGTCGCTTTCGACGCCAATGATCAGCATTCCCCCGAGTTTCTGTCGCTGAGCCCGAACAACAAGATCCCGGCGATCCTCGATCCTCACGGTCCGCAAGGCCAGCCGCTGCCGTTGTTCGAGTCCGGCGCGATCCTGATTTATCTGGCCGACAAAAGCGGCCAATTGCTGGCCCAGGAAGGGGCGCTGCGCTACGAAACTATTCAGTGGCTGATGTTCCAGATGGGCGGTATCGGCCCGATGTTCGGCCAGTTGGGTTTCTTCAATAAATTCGCCGGCAAGGATTACGAAGACAAACGTCCGCGTGACCGTTACGTCGATGAGAGCAAACGCTTGCTCAAGGTCCTCGACGGTCGTCTCGAAGGGCGCGACTGGATCATGGGCGAGCGCTATACCATCGCCGATATCGCCACGTTTCCGTGGGTGCGTAACCTGATCGGGTTCTATGAGGCGGGCGATCTGGTCGGGATCAAGGATTTTCCAAATGTCACTCGGGTGCTGGAGCGCTTTCTGGCGCGGCCGGCGGTGGTGCGCGGGTTGACCATTCCACAATAAAGGACTGTGCATGCGTTCATTCGATTTCAAGCAAGTTGATGTTTTCAGCCACTCGGCGCTTCAGGGCAATCCACTGGCAGTGGTCTTTGGTGCCGACTCGCTGAACGATGAGCGCATGGCGGCGTTTGCCACGTGGACCAATCTGAGCGAAACCACCTTCATTCTCGAACCGCAGGATCCGCGTGCCGACTATCGGGTGCGGATCTTCACCACGCTCCACGAGCTGCCGTTTGCCGGGCACCCGACGTTGGGCACTTGCCATGCCTGGCTGGAGGCGGGAGGTGTGCCTCAAGGGGATGAAATCATCCAGGAGTGCGGCGTCGGACTGGTGCGAATACGTCGTCAAGGCAACGAGCTGGCGTTTCTCGCGCCACCTCTGCTGCGCACCGGGCCGGTAGAGGCCGACGTGATGGCTCGGGTGCAGCGCGGTCTGGGCATTACCGGCGAAGACATCACCCGTGCGCAATGGGTGGACAATGGCGCAGGCTGGCTGGCCGTGCTGCTCAAGGATCGGCAGCAGGTGCTCGATCTGCAGCCGGATCACGCGCAGATGCTGGGGCTGGCGGTGGGGGTGATCGCGCCGTGGCATCCCCGGCGTGATGGTGATGAGGCACAGTTCGAGGTGCGCGCTTTCATTTCCGGGGATGGCATGCCGGAAGATCCGGCCACCGGCAGTTTGAACGCCGGAGTCGCCCAATGGCTGTTCGCAGAAGGCCTGGCGCCAGCGTCTTATACGGTCAGCCAGGGTGTGACCATGGGCCGTGCCGGGAAAATTCGCGTGGATCGGGTCGGGGACGAGATCTGGGTCGGCGGCAGCGTGGTGACGTGTATCGACGGCCAACTGCGCCTGTGAACGCACAAAGATGCGAGGCAACACGCCGATTGTTACGGGCCGGGTAATGCACTCTTGATTGATCCAGGTTTGTACCCCAGCCCCCGCAAGGCATAAGCTTCGCCCCCTACGACTTTCGTCTCATCTGCCGTTTTTCAGGAAAGACCCCATGTCCAGTCAGTTCCCCGAAGCACGTCCCCGCCGTCTGCGCCGCAATGCGAGCCTGCGCAGCCTGTTCCAGGAAACCGAATTCAGCCTGAACGATCTGGTCCTGCCGATCTTCGTCGAAGAAGAAATCGATGATTTCGTGCCGATCAAGAGCATGCCCGGTGTGATGCGCATTCCCGAGCGCAAACTGGCCAGCGAAATCGAGCGTTATGCCCGCGCTGGCATCAAGTCGGTGATGACCTTCGGCGTATCGCATCATCTGGATGGCAACGGCAGCGACACCTGGCGCGAAGATGGCTTGGTTTCGCGCATGTCGCGCATCGCCAAGGACGCCGTGCCGGAAATGATCGTGATGTCCGACACCTGCTTCTGCGAATACACCAATCACGGCCACTGCGGCGTGATGCACAACCATGAAGTCGACAACGACCAGACCCTGATCAACCTCGGCAAACAAGCCATGGCAGCGGCCAGCGCTGGCGCTGATGTGATCGCGCCGTCGGCAGCGATGGATGGTCAGGTGCGGGCGATTCGTCAGGCGCTGGACGCCGCCGGGTTCACCCAGATTCCGATCATGGCCTATTCGACCAAGTTCGCTTCGGCGCTCTACGGCCCGTTCCGTGAGGCCGGCGGCAGCGCTTTGAAGGGCGATCGCAAAAGCTATCAGATGAACCCGATGAACCGCCGCGAAGCCCTGCGTGAATCGCTGCTCGACGAGCAGGAAGGTGCCGATGCGCTGATGGTCAAACCGGCCGGCGCGTATCTCGACATCATCCGCGACATTCGCGAGGCCTCGAACCTGCCGCTGTCGGCATACCAGGTCAGCGGCGAGTACGCGATGATCAAGTTCGGCGCGCAGGCGGGGGCGATCGATGAAGATCGTGTGGTCCGCGAAAGCCTCGGCGCGATCAAGCGCGCGGGTGCGGATCTGATCTTCACTTACTTTGCGATGGACCTGGCGCTGGCGGGGATCTGAGCAACAGCGCATAACCCTGTGGGAGCTGGCTTGCCAGCGATAGCGGTGGATCAGTCAACATTGATTTTGACTGTGCTGACGCCATCGCTGGCAAGCCAGCTCCCACAGTTTTTAGTGGTGTCCTTTAGTCAGGGGCAGTTGAAGAACGGTCTGATCCCGTGATCGCGGAAATACCGCTCAATCACCTTCGGATCCGCACTGTTATCGGCAATCGCCACATAGGTATCCGGGCGCAGCAGGTAGAAACCGTTACGCCCCAACCCCGCCGTTTCAAACGCCGGGCGCCAATCGAACACGTGCAGCGGCAAATGATGTTCGAGGCACCAGGCGATCATTTCGTCGCTGGTGTCGCCGTACACATGCACTTGCCAGCACGGTTGGCGCAGCGGTTCGTAGTTATCCCCTTCACCATCATGAGCCCACGGCAAGCGGTCGCCGCCGTGGACGTGGCCGGCGTTGCCTTGGCTGAGCGGCATGCCCCGGTAGTTAAGGGTGACTTGCGAGACCGTGCGAAAAAGGAACTCGCGACTCGCCTCGAACGAAGCCATTTTCGGGATCAGAAACGGTGCCACGCGCATGCGCAGCAAATCAGCCATACGCCCTTCGGCGGTGACGAAGCTGAAGACTTTGTCAGTGGTCGAGACCAGTCGGCGAGCGAAGGTGATGCGCTCGGTTTCATAGCTGTCGAGCAGGTTCGGCTCGGCGCCGCCGCTGAGTACTGCGGCGAGTTTCCAGGCCAGATTGATCGCATCGCCGATGCCGGTGTTCATGCCTTGCCCGCCCGCCGGGCTGTGCACATGGGCAGCATCGCCGAGCAGAAACGCGCGGCCGCTGCGAAAATGCTCAGCCACGCGATGATGCACGCGGTAGGTCGAGAACCAGTGCACGTCTTCGATGTGCACGTTCAGGTGTTCGATGGCGCGGCTGCTGACGTCGGAAAACTCCAGGGTTTCGGCACGATCTGCGCGCTCGTCACGCACCGTGCCGATCAACCGCGCACGGCCTTCGCCGGCCAGCGGAAACACGGCGAGAAAGTCCGCCTCGTCCAGATCCAGGTGCAGCTCGCCGTTCATCGCCGGGCCGCTGGCCTTGACGTCGGCGACGTAGAAAATCTGCTGATAGGTGCCACCGGGAAACCCGGCGTCGAGGGTTTTGCGCACCACTGAACGGGCGCCATCGCACCCTGCGAGGTAGCAGGCCTGACAGATTTCCTGCTCGCCATCGGCCAGGCGCAAATGCGCGGTGAGGCCGTCCCCGGATTCTTCGAAACTCTCTAGCGTGGTGTTGCGTTCAACCGTCACGCCATAGTCTTCGAGGCGGTCGATCAGCAGCCGCTCGTGCTCATCCTGCGGGAAGATTTCGACGAACGCATAGGGCGTTAGGCCTTCGCCGATGCGATTGAGCGGCAACTGCGCGACCGGTTTGCCATTGACCCAGAAATTCGCCGCCGCCACCCGATGGCCGTTGCGCACCACGGTGTCGGCCAGATCGAGTTGCCGATACAACTCAAGGGTGCGCGCCTGCACCGCCAGCGCCCGCGAAGTGGTGCCGGGCGCGGCGGTTTTATCGATGATGCGCACCCGCACGCCGAGTTTGCTCAGCCACAGGGCCAGCACCAGCCCGGTCGGGCCGGCGCCGATGATCAATACGTCGCTGCGGTGCATGGGCCTGTCCTCCGTTTGCTGTGGAGCAAGTATGGATCAGAAGGAGAGGGTAGCCAGTTCTGGCCCCATCGCGAGCAAGCTCGCTCGCACAAAGGGGACCGCATTCCAATGTGGGAGCGAGCTTGCTCGCGAAGAGGCCTTATCAAACGCCGCAAAACCAAAAAAGGCCCCGCAGCCATCAAAGCTGCGGAGCCTTCTTATTACCGATTACGCTTAGAAATCAATCGTGCCGGACAACTTCGCCACACGCGGTTCACCCTGGGTCAGATAACCGCCCTGAGCCGATTCCCAATACTTCTTGTTCGCCAGGTTTTCCACGCCCAGACGTACGGTCACGTCCTTCTCCGAGACCTTGAACGCGTAACGCGCACCCGCATCGAAGCGGTTCCAGGTCGGCAGGCTCAGGTTGTTCGCCGCGTCGGCGTATTGGCCACCGGTGCGCAGCATCCGCGCATTCAGCGCGACGCCTTGCAGGCCCGGTACATCCCAATCGGCGCCAGCATTGAACTGGAAGGTCGGCACGCCAATCGCGTGGTTGCCGTCGTTGGCGCCGTTCTGGGTGTTCTTCAGTTCGGTGTCCATCAACGTCAGGCCGCTGATCAGGCGCAGGCCCTGGATCGGCTCGCCGAAGACGTTCATTTCCACGCCTTTGTTGACCTGCTCGCCTTCACGCACGTAGGTGCAGTTGTCGGCATCGATGATTTCGCAGTAACCGTCGCTCGGCTGTTCGATGCGATAAACACCCAGGCTCGCGCCGTAGGTGCCCATGTCGACTTTCACCCCGGCTTCGGTCTGCTTGGAGCGGGCCGGTGCGTAGACTTCGTTGCCATTGGTCACACGGAAACCGCCGGAGCTGGTCGGCGAGGTTGGGCCTTGCGCCAGGCCTTCGATGTGGTTGGCGTAGAACGACACGTGTTCCCACGGTTTGAACACGATGCCGTAGACCGGCGTGGTGATCGATTCGTCGTAGCTCGAAGAGCGCGGGCCGCTGCCGTAGCTGGCGTAGCTGTAACCCTGCACGACCAATTGCTGACGACGCAGGCCGGCGGTGATCAGCAGGCGATCATCGAAGAAGCCGAGGGTGTCGGAAATCGCCACGCTGCGGTTGAAGGTCTTGCCGACGATGCCCGGATCGCTGTTGTCGCCACCAGCGAAGTTGCCGACCGGCGACGGGGTTTCCACCGGGTGGTAGATGTTGTTGGCGTATTTGGTCAGGTCAAAATCGTAGGCACTGCGCTGTTCAGCCCAGATGCCGGTCAGGCCGAAGTTCAGCTTGTGGCTGACCGGGCCGGTATTGAACTTGCCATTGAGGCCGGCCATGACGCTGGTGTTGTCCTCATCGTGAGGAATGAACGAGCCAGTGGTGAACGACGCGCCAGTGTTGCCGACCAGCGTGGTCGAGTTGTAGCGGCCGACTTCACGGGTGTGCTTGGCGCCGCCAGCGGCGTAAGCGGTCCAGTTATCGTTCAGGTCGTACTCGGCGCGGAGCATGCCGAAGGTGTCTTCGATGTCGGTGTAGCCCCATTTCGGCGCGTAGTTGGTGTCAGCCGATGGCGCGTCCGGAATGTGCGTGGCGGTGCCGAGGTTGACCGAGTTGCGGCCACCGTTGACGCGTTCTTTCTGGTAGGCGAAGTCGCCGGAAATGCGCAACGCATCGCCGCGATAGTCGAGGCCGATGGCGAACAGTTTCGAACGCTGGTTTTCGTGATCGATACCGGTGTCGCCTTCGCGCTGCGCCAGGTTGATGCGCGCGCCGAAACGGTTGTCTTCACCGAAACGCTGGCCGATGTCGAAGTGCTGACCGACGCGGCCTTCGCTGTTGATGTCGGTGGTGAAGCGGCGCAGCGGTTCGTCGCCAGCGCGTTTTGGCTGCAGGTTGACGCCGCCACCGATGCCCGAGCCGGTCGGGGTCACGCCGTTGATGAAGGCGTTCGGGCCTTTGAACACTTCCACGCGCTCGAGGGCGTCGGTGGAAATGATCTGCCGTGGCAGCACGCCATAGAGGCCGTTATAGGAAATGTCATCGCCGGTCAGCGGCAGGCCACGGATCATGAAGATCTGCGCCTGGTTGGAGAAGCCGGACGCCTGACGCACCGAGGAATCGTTGAGCAGCACGTCGGCGACGTCTTCGGCCTGCTGATCCTGGATCAGCTGTTCGGTGTAGGACGCGGCGCTGAACGGCACATCCATCATGTCCTGATTGCCCAACACGCCGAGCTGACCGCCACGCGCAACCTGACCGCCGCTGTAGGCTGGGGGCAGAGCGTTTGGCGCAGGGGCTTGAGCGTTGATATTGACGTTGTCGAGCACCAGTTCTTTGTTATCGCCATCGGCGGCGTGAGCGGTGACAGTCAGTGAGCACAGCAGGGCGAGAAGCGTCGGGCGAAACGGGACGGCGAGTCGAGCTGAAGCGGGCATTGTTATACCTGGAGGCGCACGGCCAGTGAGAAAAATAAGGGCGGCGCGGAACTCCTTGCGCAAATGCGACTCCAGGCGCAAATGATAGGTTTTCTCAGTCACGTTTTGCAATCAGTTTGTCATCACCCTCTCAAAAACACACATCACCTGTAGGAGCTGCCGGAGGCTCGGGCCGCGATCGGACGATCTTTTGATCTTGTTTTCTAAAATCAAAAGATCGCAGCCTGCGGCAGCTCCTACACGGATTGTGTATGGTGGTTTTGGCTTAACGGACTGGATAAAGCTTCATGCACAACTTTCAATTAACGATCACCCTCGCCGCACTGCTGGTGCTCGCCGGTTGCGCGGGCCAGCGCAGCAATGAACCCGTACCGCGTCCGCCTGCCGAAGTGAAGGCAGAAATCATCCGGTTGATGCCGGCGAAAACCGCCGACCGCCAAGGCTGGGCCACCGATATCTACGCCGCGTTCGCCGCGCAGAACATCAGCCCGACCACGCAAAACCTCTGCTCGGTGCTGGCTGTCGCCGAACAGGAATCCACTTTTCAGGCCGACCCCACCGTGCCCGGCCTGGGCAAAATCGCCCGCGACGAAATCGATCGACGCGCCGCCAAAGTGCACATCCCCAGCCTGTTGGTCAGTGGTGCCTTGCAAGTGCGCTCAACCAACGGCAAGACCTACAGCGAACGCCTGAGCGCCGCGCGCAGCGAGAAAGAGTTGAGCGCGACCTTCGATGACTTTATCGGCCGGGTGCCGATGGGCCGCACCTTGTTCGGCGGCTTCAACCCGGTGCACACCGGCGGGCCGATGCAGGTCAGCATCGAGTTTGCCGAACAGCACGCCAAGGATTACCCGTACCCGGTCGACGGCACGATCCGCCGCGAAGTGTTCAGTCGTCGTGGTGGCATGTATTTCGGCATCGCCCACTTGCTCGGTTACCCGGTGAGTTATCGCGAGCCGCTGTATCGCTTCGCCGATTTCAACGCCGGTTGGTACGCCAGTCGTAATGCCGCGTTTCAGAATGCGGTCAGCCGTGCGTCTGGTATCCCGCTGGCGCTTGATGGTGACCTGATCCGTTACGACTCGATCATGCCCGGCAGCACCGAACTGGCAGTGCGCACCCTCGGCAAATCCTTGGGCATGCGCAACCCGACTATTCGCGATCAACTGGAGAAGGGCAAAACCCTGGAGTTCGAAGAGACCAAGCTCTATCAACGGGTGTTTGAGCTGGCGGAGCGAGCCGAGGGCAAAACCCTACCGCGTGCGGTGTTGCCGGGGATCGTTTTGCAGAGCCCGAAGATCACTCGCAAGCTCACCACAGCATGGTTTGCCAAACGCGTCGACGAGCGCTACAAACGCTGCATGGCCAAGGCCGGTTGACGCTTGCTCACAGCACTTTGACCGCTCGGCCGATCGCCTGAATCGGCCCGGTCGGTTTGCCGATCGGCGAGCCATTGGCGCCTTCCAGCGTCAGTTCGAACAATTGGTTCGGTTGCAGTGGCGGCAGTTTATCCAGCGGCACCGAGAGCGCCTGCCCAGGCTTGACCAGCCCCAGCGACACCGGGCCTTGCCAGCCATCAGCCTTGGTCCAGAATTCCAGCGCCTTGTCTGCCGGCACCTCGACCACGCCCAGCGGAATCAGCTGGATTTCCCGGGAATCACTGGCCTGAATCACCCAGCCCGGCGCCTTGTCCTGCGGCGCGACCAGCACCACCAGATAACTCGGTTTCGGCGTGGTCTGGGTCAGCAGGATCGAGCCCAATATCAACGTCGCGGCCAACCCGGCAGCACTCAGCCCGCGCCAGAGTGGCAGCAGGTTCCACCATGAGGTCGACGACGCTTTTGGCGTGAGTCGTTCGAGGCTGCGTTCGATCCGTGGCCACAGCAGCGCCGACGGTTGTTGCGAGGGCGCCAGATCAGTCAGCTCCAGCAGACGCCGTTCCCAGGCATCCACCGCTGCGCGCAGTTCTGGATCATTCGGCAAGCGCCGTTGCACCTCGATGCGCTGCTCGGCAGGCAGGGTGCCGAGCACGTATTCGCCGGCCAGTTCATCGCGTTCCTGCGCCGATTCAGTGGTCATCCCATGCACTCCCGCAAGGCGTTGAGGCTGCGTTTGATCCACGCCTTGACGGTGCCGAGCGGCGTGTCGAGGCGCGCGGCAATCTGCGCATGGCTGTAGCCGTCGACGTAGGCGTGGAGGATGCAGTGGCGGCGTTGCGGCTCCAGTTGTTCGAGGCAACGATGAATGCGTGCCGAATGCGCCTGGGCATCGAAGCCGTCAGCGTCATCGGCGGTTTCGTGCTCATCGCTGAGCGACGTCTCGCGCCCCTGATGGCGCAGCAGGTTCAGCGCCAGATGCCGGGTCACGCTGAACATCCAGCCCCGCGCCGAACCCCGTGCCGGATCGAAACCCGCCGCGCCGTTCCAGATCTTGATAAACGCTTCATGAACAATGTCCTCCGCCAGCGCCGAGTCACGCACCAGACGTTTGGCCACGCCGAGCAGACGCGGGCCTTCCTGCACATACAAATCGCGCAGGGCCGAGCGCTCGCCACGGGCACAGGCAGCGAGGCGGGCTTCGTAATCGAAATCGGATTCGGCTAAAGGCATGTCGTGCAATCTAGCTCACATTCTCCAAAACAACACATAACCCTGTGGGAGCGGGCTTGCCCGCGATGGCGGTGTATCAGTGACGAGAATGTTGACTGACGCGACGCCATCGCTGGCAAGCCAGCTCCCACAGGGTTTATGTTGAGTTTCAGAGATCAGTTCGCCGCCCAGAAAATATAATCCGCCTGATACTTCACCACTTCCTGCTTGCCCTTGTTCGCCGCCGTGCATTCACTGCCCGGCGCCACACCGCCCTTGAGCGCGACGCGCTGGATGTAGCTGACGCCCGTCATCGCGCCTTTGCCCTCGGCGGGATTGGCCTTGACCAGTTGATAGGGCAGGTTGCCCGGCGTCGACGGTGCCACGGCCAGTTGCGTACCGGTGACTTTCGAACCGTCCTTGGCCTGCCAGGTGGCCGGCGGGCCGAAGTAGGTGCCGACCTGCTTGCCGCTGCGGTCATTGAGCACCGCTTTCGGGCCGACGAAGGTCCACTCGGTCTGCCCCGGCATATTGGCTTTGTCGCGGCATTCGTAAGTGATCTCGCCGACGCCGGTGGTTTCCATCGCGATCTTGTGGCCATCCGGGACCTTGATCGCGTCGGGGTAGCTGCTTTGGGCAAAGGTTGAGGCGCTGGCGGTGAGCAAACCGGTGAGGCAGATCAACTGGGTGATGTTCATCAGTATGTTTCTCCGAAAAGGGTAAACCGCTGACAGCCGAAAGAGGGCTGTTACAAGGACTACCCGTGGCGGAGGTGTTTGGATGCAGTGGCTGAAAAATATTTTTCTGGATCATCTCTATACCTGTGGGAGCTGGCTTGCCAGCGATAGCGGTGGGTCAGCGAAAGGTATGTCGACTGACCCG
>NZ_RWIM01000223.1 GCF_009764645.1 Pseudomonas sp. PB106 | reverse complement strand
GCGATAGCGGTGTGTCAGTCAGCATTAAGGTGTCTGACACACCGCTATCGCGAGCAGGCTCACTCCTACAGGGGGATGCGGTGCACTGAAAATGGGTTGCCACATCGGCTGCTATGCTGCTTTGACCGTGTTGCATTGACGCCGAGCGCCAGCCAAGAGAGAGCCCGTCATGTCCCAGTTGCCGTCCCTGAGCCAGTTACGCGATCCCGATGCCTTCCTGCGCCGCCACCTCGGCCCCGATGCCGCCGAGCAGCAGGCGATGCTCGACAGCCTCGGTCTCGGTAGCCGGGTCGAACTGATCGAGCAAACCGTGCCGCCGGGCATCCGCCTCAATCGCGCACTCGACCTGCCGCCGGCGCTGGATGAACAAGCCGCACTCGCCAGGCTGCGTGGTTACGCCGAGCAGAATCAGGTCTGGACAAGCCTGATCGGCATGGGCTACCACGGCACCCTAACGCCGGCCGTGATTCTGCGTAATGTGCTGGAAAATCCCGGCTGGTACACCGCGTACACGCCGTATCAACCGGAGATCGCCCAGGGCCGGCTCGAAGCGCTGCTGAATTTCCAGCAACTGACCATCGACCTCACCGGTCTCGAACTGGCTAACGCTTCGCTGCTCGATGAAGCCACGGCCGCCGCAGAAGCCATGGCGCTGGCCAAGCGCGTGGCGAAGTCGAAGAGCAATCTGTTTTTCGTCGACGAGAACTGTCATCCACAGACCATTTCCGTGGTGCAGACCCGCGCCGAAGGCTTCGGCTTTGAACTGATCATCGACGCTGTGGATAACTTGAGGCAGCACCAAATATTCGGCGCGCTGCTGCAGTATCCCGACACTCACGGCGAGATTCGTGATCTGCGACCTTTGATTGATCACGTGCACGCGCAACAGGCCTTGGCCTGTGTCGCGACCGATTTATTGAGTTTGCTGATGCTGACGCCGCCGGGTGAACTCGGCGCCGACGTGGTGTTCGGCTCGTCCCAGCGCTTCGGCGTGCCGATGGGTTACGGCGGTCCGCATGCGGCATTCTTCGCCAGCCGCGAGGAATATAAACGGGCGATTCCCGGGCGGATCATCGGTGTGTCGAAGGACGCCCGAGGCAACGTCGCGCTGCGCATGGCCCTGCAAACCCGCGAGCAACATATCCGCCGCGAGAAGGCCAATTCGAACATCTGCACGGCGCAGGTGCTGTTGGCCAATATCGCCAGTTTCTATGCGGTCTATCACGGGCCGGAGGGGCTCAAACGTATTGCCCAGCGCGTGCATCGGCTGACCTGCATTCTGGCGGCAGGGCTGGAGCGCCATGGCATCAAGCGGCTCAACGCGCAGTTTTTCGACACCCTGACGCTGGACGTCGGCGGAGCGCAAACCGCGATCATCGAAAGCGCTCAGGCGGCGCAGATCAACCTGAGGATTTTGGGTCGCGGGCTGTTGGGGCTGAGTCTCGATGAAACCAGCGATGAAAGTACCGTGGCTAAATTGTTCGTAGTGCTGCTCGGTGCCGATCACGGGTTGACCGTCGATGATCTCGATGCGGAGGCACTGGATTCAGGCATCCCGGAAAATCTCCAGCGCAAGACTCCGTACCTGCGCCACCCGGTCTTCAACGCCCATCACAGCGAAACCGAGATGCTGCGCTATCTCAAGCAACTGGAGAACAAAGATCTGGCCCTCAATCAGTCGATGATCCCGCTGGGCTCCTGCACCATGAAGCTCAATGCCACCAGCGAAATGATTCCGATCACCTGGCCGCAGTTCGCCAATCTGCACCCGTTCGTGCCGCGCGAGCAGGCGATTGGCTACACGTTGATGATCGAAGAACTGCAACGCTGGCTGTGCGCAATCACCGGGTTCGACGCGATCTGCATGCAGCCCAACTCCGGTGCGCAGGGTGAATACGCCGGATTGCTGGCGATCCGCAAATATCACGAGAGCCGCCAGCAGGGCGGGCGTGATGTGTGCCTGATTCCGTCTTCGGCCCACGGCACCAACCCGGCCTCCGCGCAAATGGTCGGGTTGCGGGTGGTGATCGTCGAGTGCGACGAGGCCGGCAACGTTGATCTCGATGACTTGAAAGCCAAGGCTGCCGGGGCCGGGGCGAAGCTTTCTTGTCTGATGGCGACTTATCCGTCGACCCATGGCGTCTACGAGGAGGGCATCAGCGAAATCTGCGAAGTGATCCACCAGCACGGCGGTCAGGTGTACATGGACGGCGCCAACCTCAACGCGCAGGTCGGGCTGGCGCGGCCGGCGGACATTGGCGCCGATGTCTCGCACATGAATTTGCACAAGACCTTCTGCATTCCCCATGGCGGCGGTGGGCCGGGCATGGGGCCGATTGGCGTGCGCGCGCATCTGGCGCCGTTCGTGGCCAATCACCCGGTGGTGCCAATTGACGGCCCGCAACCGCAGAACACCGCGGTCAGCGCGGCGCCGTGGGGCAGCGCGAGCATTTTGCCGATCAGCTGGATGTACGTCGCCATGATGGGCCCGCAACTAGCCGACGCCAGCGAGGTGGCGATTCTTGCGGCGAATTACCTCGCGCAGCATTTATCCGGCGCGTTCCCAGTGCTGTACACCGGGCGCAACGGCCGGGTCGCGCACGAGTGCATTCTGGATTTGCGGCCATTGAAGGCGCAGACCGGGATCAGTGAAGAAGACGTCGCCAAGCGCCTGATGGATTACGGTTTCCATGCGCCGACCATGTCATTCCCGGTGCCGGGGACGTTGATGGTCGAACCGACCGAGAGCGAATCGAAGGGCGAACTGGATCGTTTTATCGGCGCGATGTTGAGCATTCGCGCAGAAATCAGCCAAGTGCAGAATGGCGACTGGCCGAGCGAGGACAATCCGCTGAAGCGAGCACCGCATACGTTGGCGGATGTTACCGGCGTTTGGGAACGGCCCTACAGCATCGAGCAAGGCATCACCCCGGATGCGCACACCAAGGCGCACAAGTACTGGCCGGCGGTGAATCGGGTGGACAACGTTTACGGCGATCGAAACCTGTTCTGCGCGTGTGTGCCGGTGGATGATTACCGCTGAAGATCAAAAGATCGCAGCCTTCGGCAGCTCCTACTTTGGAATGCATTACCCTGTAGGAGCTGCCGAAGGCTGCGATCTTTTGCTTTTGATTTACTCGGAAGCCACCGCGTTCTTCGCCAGAATCGCGTTCGCCAGTTCCATGTCTGTCGCCTGCAGGCCCGGGTTGTCGGCGCGGACTTTCTGCATCGCGGCTTCCAGATACGGCCCGCGAATGCCGCCGTCACTGGCGACGAAACTGCCGGCATCGTCCTGCGCGGCGATGATCAGCTTGTGGTCCTTGAAGGTCAGGTAAGTCGAGCCGGTGGTCGCGCCGGACGAAATGACGTTACGCCAAAAGCTGTCCGCCATGGCCGAACCAACGGGAAGGGACAGCAAGGCCAAGGTGGCGACAGCAAGTTTGAGACGCATGATGAGATGACTCCTGGGGGTTAACTACGGCGTTGGATTGCCTTTTCCTCGATCCAGTTCCGTGATGGGCTATTTCAGCTCGCTCTGCGGTGTCACCCGCAACACTTCCTCAACCGTAGTCAGTCCCGCCGCGACTTTCTGTGCGCCGGACAGGCGCAGGCTGCGCATGCCTTCCTTGAACGCCTGACGGCGGATTGCCGTGAGATCGGTGTCCGGGGTGATGAACGTTTTGAGGCTGTCGCTCAGTTGCATGATTTCGTAGACCCCGGCGCGGCCGTGATAACCGGTGTCGCGACATTCGACGCAGCCGATGGCCCGCTGCGCATTGCCCGGTAGCGGCGCTTGCCATGGACGGGTGAGGGTTTGCCAGTCTTCATCCTCCAGTGTCAGCGGTGCTTTGCAGTGCGGACACAAGGTGCGCACCAGACGCTGGGCCATGACCCCGAGCACGGTGGCTTTGATCAGGTAGTGCGGCACGCCGAGTTCGAGCAGGCGACTGATCGCACTGGGCGCGTCGTTGGTGTGCAGGGTCGACAGCACCAAGTGCCCGGTCAGCGCTGCCTGAATCGCCATTTCAGCGGTTTCGAGATCGCGGATCTCGCCGATCATGATGATGTCCGGGTCTTGCCGCATCAGCGCACGCACGCCGGCGGCGAAGCTGAGGTCGATGTTGTGCTGGACCTGCATCTGGTTGAACGCCGGCTCGACCATTTCGATCGGGTCTTCGATGGTGCAGAGGTTGACCTCCGGCGTCGCCAGTTTTTTCAGCGTGGTGTAGAGCGTGGTGGTCTTGCCCGAACCGGTCGGCCCGGTGACCAGAATGATGCCGTTGGGTTGGCGGGTCATGTCCTGCCAGCGCCGCAGATCGTCGGCGCTGAAGCCCAGTTGATCGAAATCCTTGAGCAGCACTTCCGGGTCGAAAATCCGCATGACCATTTTTTCGCCGAACGCGGTGGGCAACGTCGACAGGCGCAGCTCAACCTCGCCGCCCTCCGGGGTCTTGGTCTTGACCCGGCCGTCCTGGGGTTTGCGCTTTTCGGCGACGTTCATTCGCCCAAGGCTTTTCAGGCGACTGACAATTGCCATGGTCACCTGTGGCGGGAATTGGTAGACGTTGTGCAGTACGCCGTCGATGCGAAAACGCACCGTGCCTTGTTCGCGCCGTGGTTCGATGTGGATATCGCTGGCGCGCTGCTGGAAGGCGTACTGGAACAGCCAGTCGACGATGTTGACGATATGCGCATCGTTGGCGTCCGGTTCCTGATCGCTGGCGCCGAGGTTGAGCAGTTGTTCGAAGTTGCCGAGGTTGCCGCCCTGGGCGTCGGCACTGCTGGCGCCGCTGACCGATTTCGCCAGACGGAAAAACTCGACGCTGAAACGCTGGATATCCGCCGGGTTGGCCACCACCCGTTTGATCGGCAGTTTCAGCACGTGGGTCAGATCGGCTTCCCAACCGGTGACGTAAGGCTGGGCGCTGGCCACGGTCACCGAGTCGCGATCGACCGCCACGGCGAGAATCTTGTGCCGCTGCGCGAAGGCATAGGACATCAACGGCGTAATGGCGGCGACATTGATCTTCAGCGGGTCGATGCGCAAATACGGCTGGCCGGCCTGCTGCGCCAGCCACAGGGTCAGGCTTTCCAGGTCGAGGTGTTTGCCCGGACGGCTGAGGTCGTCGAGTTGCTGGCTGGCGATGAATTCCAGCGGGTGCATCTGGCCGTGGCTCGCCTGGCGCCGGCGGGCATTCAGCGCTTGTTCCGCCGAGTCCTGGCAAATGAAGCCTTGGGCGACCAGTTCACGCAACACATCGTTGAGTTCCAGCCAGCGGTCCTGAGTGGCGAATTGAGCGGACATGCAGGCTTCCTTTTGAGCGACAGTGCGCAAAAGGATAGTCGCGGCCCCGCTGACCGTTGGGCCACTACCCGACGAAGGCGTTGCCGGATTTGTCAGCCGGCGGCGTGCGCGGGGGCATCCCAAGCGCTGTCGGCGTTTTCCAGGTTCACCGAGCAAACGCTTATCAGGTTACGAAGTTTTTCCGCGATCACCTGCGCGCGATGCCAACTGCAACCGCCCATGACGATATCGATCGACATCAAGTCGTCCATCCGCTGCACGTTGACCTGCTCGGGCGTGAGGAACTGCAGCGCGAACAGGTTGAGCACCCGCACCAGCAAGTCCGGCTCGGCTTCGGCGAGGATCTGATACTGCGCCAGGCAGTGGGCGTTGCTGACGTTCCAGACGTCGACACGGGTGGGGGCGCTGTTCACGGCTTCGAGGTGCGGCATGGCGAGTCTCCAAAATTTCTGGAGGAATTTTTACATTCGGTGCCGGGTATTTCTTGGCTATGATCGACGTTATTGGCGAATGATCGACTGAATCAATTCGCAGAATATTCCATTAGAGGTTTTTCTATGCACAGCGAGCTGGACGGCTACGACCGCAAGATTCTCGCCCTGCTCCAAGAGGACGCTTCACTCTCCAGCGCGCAGATCGCCGAGCAGGTGGGCTTGTCGCAATCGCCGTGCTGGCGACGGATTCAACGGATGAAGGAGGAGGGGATCATTCGCGGTCAGGTGACTTTGCTTGATCGCAAGAAGATCGGCCTGAATACGCAGATCTTTGCCGAGATCAAACTCAACGCCCACGGGCGTTCGAACTTCACTGAGTTCACCGAAGCGATTCGCGGGTTTCCGGAGGTGCTGGAGTGTTATGTGCTGATGGGCGCGGTGGATTTTCTGTTGCGCATTGTCGCGGCGGACATTGAAGCGTATGAGCGGTTCTTCTTCGAGAAGCTGTCGCTGGTGCCGGGGATTCAGGAAGTGAATTCGATTGTGGCGTTGTCGGAGATCAAGTCCACCACCAGCCTCCCGGTCTGATCCTGATCGTTCCTACGCTCTGCGTGGGAATGCCTCAATGGACGCTCTGCGTCCGCTTTGGGACGCGGAGCGTCCCGGGCTGCATTCCCACGCGGAGCGTGGGAACGATCATCAACGGGGGCCCCCCTGCCACAGGGAATTACATACGCAGGAGCATTTTCCACGCGCGATTCTGGTAAACCGCAATCGCCTGCTGCTTGCGCGCATCGAGCAGTTCGTCAGTGATCGTCGGCTCGTTGGCCAGTTGCGCCAGTTTGTTCAGCTCGCCGTACAGACGATCCATTTCCGGGATTTCCAGCACGTTACGTGCGTGGTGCAGCCAGACCTGAATGCGCTCGATGCGCGGCAGTTGCTCGGCCAGATCTTCGGGCTGCTGCTGGTAACGCTGCAATTGCAGGGCCGTGGCTTCTTCGCCCAAGGTACGCGGCAGCCAGCTGTGCAACTGCGCGCCGCCCTGACGGTTGCCACGCACGTTGCGTTCGGCGGTCCAGGTGCGCGCCAGCAACCAGCGCGAAGTGTTCAGCGAGAACAAGCCCCAGCGCGGGTCTTCGAGTTCTTCGAGGAACTGCTCCGGCGCGGCTTTGCGCACGTCTTCGTCTTCGATACCGGCCTGTACCAGCGGGCGCCAGTCTTCCAGCAACGCATCCAGAGCAACGCGCAAGTCGTGGGTCGACTGACGCGGTGCGGCCTGGCCGAGGCTGCTGAGCAGGGCGCGCATTTCTGCGAGGTTCTCGACCCAGTCGAGCAACAGGCGCCAGTGACCGTTGAAACGGTACTGTTCAGCCAGACGCTGACTGCTGCCGAGCAAGTGCCAACTCAGCGCGGCGAAGGCGTCGTCGAGTTGGGTTTCTGCGGTCAGCTCCGGCGCCGGCAGGCTCAGCGAGTAGCTGTTGGCGTCGTACAGACGATAGCCGCGCTCAGCCTTGCTGATGTCGCACGGCATCAGCGCCAGGGTTTCGGCCAGTTCAGCGGCCAGTTCCAGCAGCGCGGCAGGCTCGCCTTCGCGCAGTTCCAGTTCCAGCTCGCAGATTTCTTCCTTCTGCTTGCCGACGACAACGTGGCCGAGATCCAGCGCGGCTTCGATAACCACTTTGGCTTTGCCACGGCCCCAGGCGATTTCGGCGCGTTCGCGGACGAAATCGGTGGTGAAGATCGGCTTGAGAGTTTTCTTGTCCAACTCGGCCAGCGACTCGGGCCAGCATTCGCCGTCGAGTTTCTTCACGTCGAGCTTGGCTTTCGGCAACTTCCAGTCGTATTCATTACGCTCGGACAGGCCGGCGACGCTCTGGCCACGGGTCTTGAGGGTCTGAATCACTTCGTCCCCGTCCTTGCGCAGGCGCAGGGCGACTTTGGCCTGAGCCAGATCGCGCTCGGGGGTGTCGAAGTATTGGTTCATCAACTCACGGCGTTCCCAGCCACTTTTGTTGCGTTTTTTCAGTAGCGGGTGCTCGCGCAGGGCGGCGAGGGTTTCGCGGCTGACGCGGAGTTTGATTTCGGTTTCTTTCTGCATGGCCGGAAAATCCAGGATCGGGAGCGCAGCCGGGGAATATGTGGCTGCCAAGGCCGTGCAGTGTACAGGACTGATTCGTCCTACGCCCTGCGGCGGTTTATTCCTGACGCCGGATGGCTCTATGATGGACTTCAAATCGGGAGTTGGAGTCAGCGATGCCTTTGCCGTCCATGCAAGACCAGTTCGCTGCGCTGATTGCCGCGCCGTCGGTCAGCTGTACCCAACCGAACCTCGATCAGTCCAATCGCGCGGTGATCGATTTGCTCGCCGGGTGGCTGGGCGATCTGGGTTTCAGTTGCGACATCCAGCAGGTCAGCCCCGGCAAATTCAACCTGCTCGCCAGTTTCGGCAGCGGCCCCGGCGGGCTGGTGCTGGCCGGGCACAGCGACACGGTGCCGTACGACGATGCGTTGTGGCAGACCGATCCGCTGAAGCTCACCGAAGTCGATGGCCGCTGGGTCGGCCTCGGCAGTTGCGACATGAAGGGCTTTTTTGCGCTGATCATTGAAGCCGTTCAGCCGCTGCTCGACCAACCGTTCAAGCAACCGTTGCTGATCCTCGCCACCTGTGATGAAGAAAGCTCGATGTCCGGCGCCCGTGCGTTGGCCGAAGCCGGGCGTCCATTGGGCCGCGCAGCGGTGATCGGCGAGCCGACCGGGCTCAAGCCGATCCGCATGCACAAAGGCATCATGATGGAGCGCATCGACATCCTCGGGCAGAGCGGCCATTCGTCGGATCCGCGCCTGGGCCACAGCGCCCTCGAAGCGATGCACGACGCGATTGGCGAACTGCGCGGTTTGCGCCTGTTGTGGCAGCGTGAATTCAACAACCCGCAATTCAGCGTGCCGCAACCGACGATGAACTTCGGTTGCATCCATGGCGGTGACAACCCGAACCGCATCTGCGGCCAGTGTTCGCTGGAATTTGATTTGCGACCGCTGCCGGGGATGGACCCGAAAGTCCTGCGTGCGGAGATTTTGCGCAAGCTCAACCCGGTCGCCGAGCGGCATCAGGTGAAGATCGACTACAAGCCGTTGTTCCCGGAAGTGCCGCCGTTCGAGCAGGATGAAGACGCCGAACTGGTGCGCATCGCTGAAAAGCTCACCGGTCACAGCGCCGAAGCAGTAGCGTTCGGCACCGAAGCGCCTTATCTTCAGCGCCTTGGCTGCGAAACCATCGTGCTCGGCCCTGGCGACATCGCCTGTGCGCATCAGCCCGGCGAGTACCTTGAAATGTCACGTTTGCAGCCTACCGTGCATCTATTACGGCAACTGATTGAACATTACTGCCTGAAGAATTGAACGCCTGCCTTGTAGGAGCTGCCGAAGGCTCGGGCCACGATCGGACGATCTTTTGATCTTGTCTTTTAAAAACAAAGTCAAAAGATCGCAGCCTTCGGCAGCTCCTACAGGGGGAGGTCGTTAAATTTGTGGGAATTGAACCCGTATTCATGAGGAGAGCGCGCGTGTCGCCAAGCCTGTTCCGACGATAACCATCAGCCCGCTGTGCGTTTTCCGTTTCGCCCTTTTTCCGGCTGCTATTTATTACAGGCCCAGGTACATGCCCGAATACGTCAATTGGCTTCGCCACGCATCCCCTTACATCAATGCCCACCGCGACTGCACCTTCGTCGTCATGCTGCCCGGCGACGGCGTTGAGCATCCAAATTTCGGCAACATCGTTCACGACCTCGTCTTGTTGCACAGCCTTGGCGTGCGCCTGGTGCTGGTGCACGGTTCGCGCCCGCAAATTGAAACCCGCCTCGCCGCCCGTGGCCTGACCCCGCATTACCACCACGGCATGCGCATCACCGATGCGGCAACCCTGGAATGCGTGATCGATGCCGTCGGCCAGTTGCGTATTGCGATCGAAGCGCGGCTGTCGATGGACATGGCTTCCTCGCCGATGCAGGGCTCACGCCTGCGCGTGGCCAGCGGCAACCTCGTTACCGCGCGGCCGATCGGGGTGCTTGAAGGCGTCGACTATCACCACACTGGCGAAGTGCGCCGGGTCGACCGCAAGGGCATCAATCGCTTGCTAGATGAGCGCTCCATTGTGCTGCTGTCGCCGCTGGGCTACTCACCGACCGGTGAAATCTTCAACCTCGCCTGCGAAGACGTCGCCACCCGCGCTGCCATCGACTTGGGCGCAGACAAATTGTTGCTGTTCGGCGCCGACCTCGGCCTGATCGACGAAAACGGCAAACTGGTGCGCGAACTGCGTCCGCAACAAGTGCCGGCGCATTTGCAGCGTCTGGGCAGCAACTATCAGGCGGAATTGCTCGATGCGGCAGCCGAAGCTTGCCGTGGCGGCGTGGCGCGCAGTCATATCGTCAGTTACGCCGAAGACGGCGCGCTGCTGACCGAACTGTTCACCCGTGACGGTGGCGGTACGCTGGTGGCGCAGGAGCAATTCGAACTGGTGCGCGAGGCGGCGATTGAAGACGTCGGCGGTTTGCTCGACTTGATCAGTCCGCTGGAAGAGCAGGGGATTCTGGTGCGTCGTTCGCGGGAAGTCCTGGAGCGCGAGATCGAGCAGTTCAGTGTGGTCGAGCGCGAAGGCATGATCATCGCCTGTGCGGCGCTGTATCAGATTGCCGATTCGGATGCCGGTGAGCTGGCGTGCCTGGCGGTGAACCCGGAATATCGCCACGGCGGTCGCGGCGACGAACTGCTGGAGCGCATCGAGACCCGAGCACGGGCGCAGGGTTTGAAGACCTTGTTCGTTCTCACCACGCGCACCGCGCACTGGTTCCGCGAGCGCGGGTTCGAACCGAGCAGCGTTGAGCGTCTGCCAGCGGCGCGGGCGTCGCTGTACAACTATCAGCGTAATTCGAAGATCTTCGAAAAAACCCTCTGACCCGGTTCATCCGAACATTCCCACGCTCTGCGTGGGAATGCCTCAACGGACGCTCTGCGTTCTGCTCCTGATGGGACGCGGAGCGTCCCGGGCTGCATTCCCACGCGGAGCGTGGGAATGATCTGTTACTCAGTGATGAACTTCGCGCTGACGTAAGGCGAATAATCCGGCAGCACCGTCTCAACCTTGCCTTGCTCCTTCAAAAACTTCGCCGTTTCGCCAATCGCCTTGGCCGTGCCGCCGTCCAGCAGCGCCGTGGTTTGTTGTGCCTGGGCATCCGGGAATGCCGAACCGGCCAGCAGTTCCGGCACATCGGCCGCATTGGCACCGGTCAATTTGGCGATTTTCTGTACAGGCACCGAGTCCGCCGTCCAGCTGTCTTTGTGCGCGGCGTAGTCAGCGAATGAGTCCAGCGTGACCTTGGCAAACTTGGCCACGACTTCAGGATGCTTCTCGGCGAAGTCCTTGCGCGCAACCCACACTTCGAAGGTCGGCGCACCCCACTGGCCGACTTGAGCGGCGTCAGTCAACGTCTTGCCGGTCTTGCGGATTTCCCCCAGTGCGGGCGACCAGACAAATGCCCCATCAATGTCACCGCGTTTCCACGCCGCAGCGATTTCCGCCGGTTGCAGGTTCACCACTTTGACTTTCGAGGCATCCAGCCCCCAATGCTTGAGCGCACCGAGCAGGCTGTAATGGGAGGTAGAAACGAACGGCGTGGCGATGGTCTTGCCGACCAGATCCTGAGGTGTGTTGATGCCGCTGCCATTGCGCACGACCAGCGCTTCGGCGGCATTGATCTGCGCTGAGACAATAAACGCCACGATCGGCAGATTGCGTGAAGCTGCCGCCGCTAACGGACTTGAGCCGAGATTGCCGATCTGCACGTCGCCCGATGCGATGGCTGTCACAACTTCCGGGCCACTGTTGAAGCGACGCCAGTCGATCTTCTCGCCAATGGTTTTCTCGTAGACACCGTCGGCCTGGGGCACTTTGCTCGGGTCAATACCGGTTTGATAACCGATGGTGAGGTTGGCCGCGTGGGCCGAAAAAGAAAATATTGCTGACACACAAACTGTAACAAATTGACTGGATAGTGCGCGTTTGGCCATGATGGCGTCGCCTTTTGGATAGGGTTTGACGTGATTTGAATACGGCAAAGCTAATCGATCTAAAAAAAGGCTAACAAATACCATTTAGGAATGAGCTTAGTAGCCGATATCCTGTATCCCGCTGCAGGTGGCCATTACTGGGCCATATGCCCGAATGGTATTAAAAAGAATGAAATAATTCTTTTTGGGGTTAACAGGAAATCAGTACTGTGCAGGGACCCAATCACTGCGATTAGACCTTGGTCGTAGACACACAAGGTTACGATTGACTTGTCAGTCACGGTCTGGCGCTAATCGCGCATCTTAGGACCCAGGGCAATAGACCCGGGGCCAGGAACACAAAAATTAGAAACGAGAGGAGCTTTACATGAACAAGTCCACCTTGGCCCTGGCTGTGGCCGTAGGGGTTTTGGCGCAGCAGGCAGGCGCCGCCGGTTTCATCGAAGACAGCAAGGCAACTCTGGGGCTGCGTAACTTCTACATCAACACTGACAACCGCGACGGCACTGGCCCGAACAAGAACGAAGAGTGGGGCCAAGGCTTCGACCTGCGTTTCATCTCCGGCTACACCCAAGGCACCGTCGGCTTCGGTATCGACGCCATCGGCCTGCTGGGCGTGCGTCTGGATTCGGGCGGCGGCACCAACGGCAACAGCGGTACTGCTTACGGCGGCACTGTGTTCCCGAGCGAATCCAACGGTAAAGCCGTGGACAACTTCTCCAGCCTGGGTCTGACTGCCAAAGCCAAGATCTCTCAGACTGAACTGAAGCTGGGTACTCTGCAGCCGAAGAACCCGGTCATCGTCACCAACGACGGTCGCCTGCTGCCACAAACCTGGCAGGGTGGCCAGATCACTTCCGGCGAAATCAAGGACCTGACTCTGGTCGGCGGTCAGATCGAAGCTGTGAAAGGTCGTAACTCCAGCAACAACGAAAACCTGTCCATCAGCGGTGCAAACACCCGTGGTACCGGTTTCCGTGACAGCAACAAGTTCATCTACGCCGGTGGTGACTACAAGATCACCAAAGACCTGACTGCCCAGTACTACTACGGCAACCTGGAAGACTTCTACAAGCAGCACTTCCTGGGTCTGGTTCACAACTGGGCAATCGGCCCGGGCGTATTGAAGTCCGATTTCCGTTACTTCAACAGCTCCGATGACGGCAAGAACGGCACCGATCCAGCCTACTACAGCACCGGTAACTACACCGGCGTGCGTAACGGTCGCGGTGAAGTCGACAACAACCTGTACAGCGGCCTGTTCCTGTACACCGTTGAAGGCCACACCTTCGGTGGCGGTTACCAGGTTTCCAATGGCAGCAGCGACTTCCCTTGGCTGAACCAGGGCGACGGTTCGTCGAACTACACCATCACCGACATGCAGATCCAGAAGTTCGGTCGTGCCGGCGAAAAAACCTGGCAGGCTCGCTACTCGTACGACTTCGCTAAAGTTGGCGTACCTGGCCTGACCGCCGGTGTCGTTTACCTCAAAGGCGATTCGATCGATACCGTTGGTACCAACGGTCGTGAGAACGGTTCGAACAGTTCCGAGTGGGAGCGCGACTTCACCATCGGTTACGTTGTACCGGAAGGTCCGTTCAAGAACGTCGGCCTGATGTGGAAAAACGCTGTGTGGCGCACCGACCTGCCGAGCACCCGTTCGCAGGACGAAAACCGCCTGATCGTCAGCTACTCGATCCCGCTGCTGTAATAGCGCGTCTCGATTCGTTGATGTAAAAAAAGCCCCGTCCGGCATCGCGCCGGACGGGGCTTTTGCGTTTTCGAGTCAGGCTCACCCCCGTAAGCCCTCCCCGAAATTCCCCTCTTTACAGCAACTCAAGGCCTTCTCGAACCTTGCGGACGATGTTCGTCGGGATGCCGTTCAGCGTCCAGTGAACAGATGTTTAATATTCACTAATGATCTAGATATCTCTTTATTTATTCTTTTTCATGATGGCAAATCCCGAGCTACAGTTGAGGTCTCGAACAACTCCTCAGGAGCAGCACCATGAGCCTCAGACTCGGCGACATCGCCCCCGACTTCGAACAGGATTCCAGCGCCGGCAAGATTCGTTTTCACGAGTGGCTGGGCGATAGCTGGGGCGTGCTGTTTTCCCACCCGGCAGACTTCACCCCGGTGTGCACCACCGAGCTGGGCTTCACCGCCAAGCTCAAAGATGAATTCGCCCAGCGCGGCGTCAAAGCCATCGCGTTGTCGGTCGACCCAGTGGATTCGCACCACAAATGGATCGAAGACATCAACGAAACCCAGAACACCATCGTCAACTTCCCGATCCTGGCGGATGCCGATCGCAAGGTTTCGGATCTGTACGATCTGATCCACCCGAACGCCAATGACACGCTGACCGTGCGCTCGCTGTTCGTGATTGATCCGAACAAGAAGATTCGCCTGACCATCACTTACCCGGCGAGCACCGGGCGCAACTTCCACGAGATTCTGCGGGTGATCGATTCGCTGCAGCTTACCGACAACTACAAGGTGGCCACCCCGGCCAACTGGCAGGACGGTGAAGAGGTGGTGATCGTGCCTTCGCTCAAGGATGAGGAAGAGATCAAGCAGCGCTTTCCGAAGGGCTATCGCGCGGTGAAACCTTACCTGCGCCTGACGCCGCAGCCGAACAAGTGATTTCACCGGGCATATCGTTCCCACGCTTCGCGTGGGAATGCCGCCCGTGACGCTCTGCGTCACAGTGGACGCGGAGCGTCCATGGATTCATTCCCACGCAGAGCGTGGGAACAATCAGTGGTAGCTACTAAGCAGGGGATTTCAGGCCGTTTCGACGGCCTTTTTTTTCGCCTGAAACAGAGTAAACCGCATATCTCCAAAACGCATAACCAAATGAATAAATATGATTTATGGATATATAAATCAGCTGGTAAGGTCACTCCCATCGAAGCGAGATCGCAGCCCGCGAATCGCCTGTAATGCTTAAGGAATTATCGGAATGCTGGTCGTCTCACTCGGTGGCAGTCCCAGCCTGCGCTCCCGTTCCGGGGTGCTGCTGGAGCGCTCGCAACGTTGGTTGCAGCAGCAAGGCGTGGAAGTGGTGAGTTATCAGATTCGGGACTTCCCGGCCGAAGATCTGCTCCATGCCCGCTTCGACAGCCCGAAGGTGCTCGACCTGCTGCAACAGATTGAAAACGCCGACGGCCTGCTGATCGCCACCCCGGTGTACAAGGCCTCGTTTTCCGGTGCGTTGAAGACCCTGCTGGATCTGTTGCCCGAACGCGCCCTGAACCACAAGATTGTCTTGCCGATGGCCACTGGTGGCAGCATCGCCCACATGCTGGTGGTCGATTACGCGCTCAAGCCCGTGCTGTCAGCACTGAAAGCCCAGGAAATGCTCCAAGGGATTTTCGCCGAGGACAGCCAGATCGCTTACGGCGAAGGCAGTGCTGCAGCGCAACTGGCACCGGCGCTGGAGCAGCGTCTGCACGAAGCGCTGGATCAGTTTGTCGGCGCCATGGCGCGCCGGCCGAAGCCGCTGGAACCGGGCCTGTTGAACGAACGTTTATTGAGTGCTCGCTGGAGCATTTAAGCCTCACCCGAACTTGATGTAACTCACCTTACTCAGCCGCTAACGGCCAAGCAGGTGCAGCCAAAACCCAACAGCAAAAAGGAGAGCGCTATGCGCACTGTATTCTTGCGTCGTGGTCTGGTCGCTCTGTTTGCTGCGGCTGTCACCTTCGGCGCCATCACTCAAGCTCAAGCCGAGACATTGCGGATCGGTTATCAGAAGTACGGCACGCTGGTGCTGCTCAAAGCCAAAGGCACTTTGGAAAAACGTCTGGCCGCCCAAGGCGTCGATGTGCAATGGACTGAATTCCCCGGCGGCCCGCAACTGCTCGAAGGCCTGAACGTCGGCTCGATCGACTTCGGTGTCACTGGCGAAACCCCGCCGGTATTCGCCCAGGCTGCTGGCGCCGATCTGCTTTACGTCGCCTATGAACCGCCTGCGCCGAACAGCGAAGCGATCCTTGTGCCGAAAGACTCGCCGATCAAATCGGTGGCTGATCTCAAGGGCAAGAAGATCGCCCTGAACAAAGGCTCCAACGTCCACTACTTGCTGGTGCGCGCACTGGAAGACGCCGGCCTGAAATACAGCGACATTCAAACCGTATTCCTGCCGCCCGCCGATGCTCGCGCCGCGTTCGAACGTGGCAGCGTTGACGCTTGGGTCATCTGGGATCCGTACCAGGCCGCCGCCGAAAAGCAACTGCAAGCGCACATCCTGCGCGACGGCAAAGGCATCGTCGACAACCACCAGTTCTACCTCGCGACCAAGCCTTACGCTGAGAAAAATCCTCAGGTGATCAAGACGCTCGTGGAAGAAGTGCGCGCGGTCGGCGAGTGGTCGAAAGCCAATCCTGAAGACGTGACCCAACAAGTCGCGCCACTGCTCGGCCTGCCGGCGGACATCACCCTGACCTCGGTGAAACGCCAAGGCTACGGCGCGCTGTTCCTGACCCCGGAAGTGGTCGCCGCGCAGCAGAAAATCGCTGACACGTTCTTCCAGCTCAAGCTGATTCCCAAGCCGCTGAGCATCAAGGATGTGATCTGGACACCACCGGCCGCTGTGGCTAAAGCCCAGTAACTCGAATTCCTAAGGAGACCACTCCATGAGCCTCAATATCTTCTGGTTCCTGCCTACCCACGGCGATGGCCATTACCTTGGCACCGCCGAAGGCGCTCGCGCCGTTGACCACGGTTATCTGCAACAGGTCGCGCAAGCGGCGGATCGACTGGGTTTCGGCGGTGTGCTGATTCCGACTGGCCGTTCCTGCGAAGACTCGTGGCTGGTAGCGGCGTCGCTGATCCCGGTGACCCAGCGCCTGAAGTTCCTCGTTGCTCTGCGCCCCGGGATCATTTCCCCGACGGTCGCGGCGCGGCAGGCAGCTACGTTGGATCGTCTGTCCGGCGGTCGTGCGCTGTTCAATCTGGTCACTGGCGGTGATCCGGAAGAATTGGCCGGCGACGGTCTGTTCCTCAGCCACGAAGAGCGCTATCAGGCCTCGGTGGAATTCACCCGCATCTGGCGCCGTGTGCTAGAAGGCGAAACCGTCGATTACGACGGCCAGCACATCAGCGTGAAGGGCGCGAAATTGCTCTATCCGCCGATCCAGCAACCGCGTCCGCCGCTGTACTTCGGTGGCTCGTCGGAAGCGGCGCAGGACTTGGCTGCCGAACAAGTGGAAATGGTCCTGACCTGGGGCGAGCCGCCAGCAGCGGTCGCCGAGAAGATTGCCCAAGTTCGCGCCAAAGCCGCCAAGCTTGGCCGCACGGTGCGCTTCGGTATTCGTCTGCACGTGATCGTTCGTGAAACCAATGCCGAAGCGTGGCAAGCGGCGGATCGGCTGATCTCGCATCTGGACGACGACACCATCGCTCGCGCTCAGGCTTCGCTGGCGCGTTTCGATTCGGTTGGTCAGCAACGCATGGCCGCGCTGCACGGCGGCAGTCGCGACAACCTCGAAGTCAGCCCGAACCTCTGGGCCGGCGTCGGTCTGGTGCGCGGCGGTGCCGGCACGGCGCTGGTCGGCGATGGTCCGACCGTGGCTGCACGGGTCAAGGAATACGCGGATCTGGGCATCGACACGTTCATCTTCTCTGGTTATCCACACCTTGAAGAGTCGTATCGCGTCGCTGAACTGCTGTTTCCGCACCTCGACATCGAGCGTCCGGAACTGCCGAAAAGCGCCGGTTATGTCAGCCCGTTCGGCGAGATGGTCGCCAATGACATTCTTCCCAAAGCCGCTTCGCAGAGCTGAGGCGCGCCATGAAGAAAATCATCCACAGCCTCGCGCCCTGGGCGTTGCCGGTGTTGCTGCTGGCGGTGTGGCAGCTGTCGGTGTCGGCGGGTTGGTTGTCGACACGGATTCTGCCGGCACCGGTGGCGGTGATCGAAGCCGGTGTAAGCCTGGTGCGCAGCGGCGAAATCTGGACGCATCTGGCGATCAGCGGCTGGCGCGCGGCACTGGGTTTCACCATCGGTGGCAGCATCGGTCTGGTGTTGGGTTTCATCACCGGTCTGTCGAAGTGGGGCGAGCGCCTGCTCGACAGCTCGGTGCAGATGATCCGCAACGTGCCGCATCTGGCGCTGATTCCGCTGGTGATCCTCTGGTTCGGCATTGACGAGTCGGCGAAGATTTTTCTGGTGGCGCTGGGCACATTGTTCCCGATCTACCTCAACACCTATCACGGCATTCGCAACGTCGACCCGGCGCTGGTGGAAATGGCGCGCAGTTATGGCTTGAGCGGGTTCAGCCTGTTCTGGCAGGTGATTCTGCCAGGTGCGCTGCCTTCGATTCTGGTCGGTGTGCGCTTTGCCCTGGGCTTTATGTGGCTGACCCTGATCGTCGCCGAAACGATTTCTGCCAGCTCCGGCATAGGCTATCTGGCGATGAACGCCCGTGAGTTCTTGCAGACCGACGTGGTGGTGCTGGCGATCCTGCTTTACGCGGTGCTGGGCAAACTCGCCGACCTCGCGGCGCGTGGACTTGAGCGTGTGTGGTTGCGCTGGCATCCGGCCTATCAGGTTGCCAAAGGAGGTGCGGCATGACCGCGCAACAACCTCCACGCCTTCTGCGCGGGATTCCGCTGGCGGTGCGCAACCTGCAGAAAACCTTCGGCGCGCGGCAGGTGCTGCGTGACATCGATCTGCATATTCCGGCGGGGCAGTTTGTCGCCGTGGTCGGGCGCAGTGGTTGCGGCAAAAGTACCTTTTTGCGCTTGCTCGCCGGCCTCGATCAACCGACTGGCGGCGACTTGCTGGCCGGTTCTGCGCCACTCAGCGATGCGCGGGAAGACACCCGATTGATGTTCCAGGAAGCACGCCTGCTGCCGTGGAAAAAGATCATCGACAACGTCGGCCTCGGGCTGAAAGGCAACTGGCGCCCGCAGGCTCTCGAAGCGCTGGACGCGGTAGGTCTGGCGGATCGTGCCAATGAATGGCCGGCGGCATTGTCGGGCGGACAGAAGCAACGTGTCGCACTGGCGCGGGCGCTGATCCATCAACCGCGCCTGCTGTTGCTCGACGAACCACTCGGCGCACTGGACGCACTGACGCGAATTGAAATGCAGCAACTGATCGAACGTCTCTGGCAGCAACACGGCTTCACCGTGTTGCTGGTGACCCACGACGTCAGCGAGGCGGTGGCGATTGCCGACCGGGTGATTCTGATCGAGGACGGCGAAGTCGGTCTTGATCTGCATGTCGAACTGCCGCGCCCACGGGTTCGCGGTTCGCATCGCTTGGCGGCGCTGGAAACCGAAGTGCTCAACCGTGTTCTCTCCCTGCCCGGCGAACCGCCGGCGCCGGAACCTGTTTCACCACTGCCTACGCAACTGCGTTGGGCTCAATAACTCAAGCAAACGACAGGAATCATTGCCATGACTATCAAAGCCATCAACGTCCGTAACCAGTTCAAAGGCTCCATCAAGGAAATCGTCCTCGGCGACGTGCTGTCGGAAATCGACGTGCAAACCGCTTCGGGCATCGTCACTTCGGTGATCACCACCCGTTCGGTCAAAGAGCTGGAACTGGTGGTCGGCAGCGAAGTAATCGCCTTTGTGAAATCCACCGAGGTGTCGATCGCCAAGTTGTAAGCCGGTGAGTAAAAAACAACCTCGGAGGGCGTGAGCCCTTCGGGGTTTTTTGTGCCTGGATTGAAATCGGCGGCGCGGCCATCGCTGGCAAGCCAGCTCCCACAGGGTTATTTGTCGATCACAAAACCCTTGTGGGAGCTGGCTTGCCAGCGATGAGGCCAGTCAGATCACCAATGATCTCTTGGGTAGATATGGTGGTAGATACAGCCCAATGTAAGCATCAAACACCCGCATCCCTTCCTCGGCCATTCGCGGGGTGATCTGCCCATGCTGCTGCACCGAACGCGCATACACCCGGTCGCCCAACTCCATCGCCAAAGCAAACACATCGACATCCTCCGGCAGCCTCGGCAACTCGAAATGATGATCGAACAGCTTATGCATCAGGTCGCCGAGCTCAATGTCGTGCTGGCGGTCAGCCTGGGTGACTTCGGTCAAACCATGCTGGGCGAGGATCAACTGACGCGCGGCGGCGTCTTCGTCGTAAATCTCCAGCATCCGCTGTTCGACCAGTCGCGACAGATCGCGCCAGTCGCGCAGGGCCTCGTGATCGATCGGCGCTTGCAGGCAGGCGCGAAATGCCGCGTGCACATCCGCCGTCAGCGCTTCGAGCAATGCCGGCACGCTGGCGAAGAAGTGGTACACGGAGGAGGGCGGGATCTGCGCACGCTCGGCAACGCTGTAGATCGACAGACTGGCCACGCCCTCGGCGGCCAGCAGCGTACGCGCGGCGTCGAGTATCGAGTCGATGCGCGCCTGACTGCGGGCACGCGGTTTGCGAACGGGGGCGGGACGCGTCATGAAAGTCTCCTGCGGGGCAGCGGGCATTGTACGAGCCGGCTTGTGCGTTGTCTTGTCGGCCGCCATCCCTGGCAAGTCGAAACGTCACACCGCAGCTCCCACAGGTATCTGTGTTGAACACAAATTTTGATTACACAACAGAACCTTGTGGGAGCTGGCTTGCCAGCGATCCGCCGCAGGCGGCCATGCATCCCAAACATAGAGATGAGTGTTTAGCCATAAAAAAACGCCGTCGGCTGCGAGAGCCGACGGCGTTTTATTTGGATCACAATCCGCTTACACGGTATGCAGATACCAGTTGTACTCAAGGTCGGAGATGGAGTGTTCAAACTCCTCCAGCTCGCTTTCCTTGCAGGCGACGAAGATATCGATGTATTTCGGATCGATGTACTTGGCCATCACCTCGCTGTCGTCCAGCTCGCGCAGGGCATCGCGCAAGTTGTTCGGCAGGCTTTGCTCGTTCTGCTCGTAGCTGTTGCCTTCGACAGGCGCGCCCGGCTCGATCTTGTTGGTCAGACCGTGGTGCACGCCGGCCAGAACCGAAGCCATCAGCAGGTACGGGTTGGCGTCGGCACCGGCCACGCGGTGTTCGATACGCACGGCGTCGGAGGAACCGGTCGGTACGCGAATCGCTACGGTGCGGTTATCCAGCCCCCAGCACGGCGAGTTCGGCACGTAGAACTGCGCGCCGAAACGACGGTACGAGTTGACGTTCGGGCAGAGGAAAGCCATCTGCGCCGGTAGGGTCTCGAGCACACCGCCGATTGCGTGACGCAGCGCGGCGTTCTGCTCGGGATCCTCGCTGGCAAAAATGTTTTTGCCTTCTTTATCCAGAATCGAAATGTGTACGTGCAGACCATTACCTGCCTGGCCCGGGTACGGCTTGGCCATGAAGGTGGTGTCCATTTCATGGTCGTAAGCAATGTTCTTGATCAGACGCTTGAGCAGTACCGCGTAGTCGCACGCCTTGATCGGGTCGGCGACGTGGTGCAGGTTCACTTCGAACTGCGCCGGGGCACTTTCCTTGACGATGGCGTCGGCCGGAATGCCTTGCTCTTTCGCGCCTTCCAGAATGTCCTGGAGGCAGTCGACGTATTCGTCGAGGTCGTCGATCAGGTAAACCTGAGTCGAGTGCGGGCGTTTACCGGAGATCGGCGAGCGTGGCGGCTGCGGACGGCCGTTCACGTTTTCCTGGTCGATCAGGTAGAACTCGAGTTCGAAAGCTGCGCAGATGGTCAGGCCCATCTCGTCAAACTTTGCAACAACTTGACGAAGGACTTCACGCGGATCGGCGAAGAATGGGTCGCCTTCGAGTTCGTGCATGGTCATCAACAGTTGCGCGGTTGGGCGCTTCTGCCATGGCTCGTTGCACAGGGTATCGGGGATTGGATAGCAGATACGATCGGCGTCGCCGATGTCCAGGCCCAGGCCGGTGCTTTCCACCGTCGAACCATTGATATCCAGAGCAAATAGGGAGGCCGGCAGGTTGATGCCTTTCTCGTAAACCTTGTGGAGGCTGGTGCGTTCAATGCGCTTGCCGCGCACCACACCATTCATATCCGCAATCAGAAGGTCAACGTACAGAACCTCAGGATGTTCCTTAAGGAACGCGTTCGCTTCGTTAAGCTGAACGGCACGCGGGGGTACCGACATGATGCAACACCTTTGTTGTTAAAAATATCAATCATTGATCTTTTCTGGTTTCAGTCAACCCGAACGGCATGCCGAAGTCAAGCGAGGGCTTTTTTGCCCTAAAAAAGCGCTGCAAGGGCATTTATGGGGCACTTTGGGGCGTTTTTTGGTCTCTGGGACGCTTGCCACCCGCAGGCTTGAGCAGGCCGTGTTGTATTTTTTACGGGGGTGTTGTGTAAAAAAATGAACAAGGCTAAGCTCCGATCAAACCCATAACAGCAATAATACCGGGGTGCTTCATGTCTCGCCTGCCGTTAATCGGCATCACCGACTGCTCGCAACAGTCCGGTCTGCATGCTTATCACATCAGTGGCGACAAATCCGTCCGTAGCGCAGCCTGCATGGCGCGAAGCCTGTCGACGAAGTTCTCGTCAGCAGCAGGCAAAACGGCAGCGTCCGATATTCTGGACGTACAGCAAAGCATCCTGTTTATGGCGTCCCCTTCCAATATAGATCGCTTTCACTCCCAAAGCCTGTGCCGTCTTTCAAGCCGTGCTCACGATTCTGCACGCTTTAACTGTGCACAGGAAATGCAACGCCAGCGTAAAGGGCAGGTAAGCTCCTCTTTCATTGTCTATGCGCGGTGCCCGGCGTAAGCCCGCACTGCGCACAAGCAAGCCCCCTTTAACGCGACGCGCAAGCGTCAAACTTTGCCTGACATCATGTCAGGAGACTCAGCCCAGAGGCATTTATGAGTACCAACCTCGACCAGCTCACCGATTGGTTGAAAGACCACAAGATCACAGAAGTCGAATGCATGATCGCCGACTTGACCGGGATCACCCGGGGCAAGATTTCGCCGACCAACAAGTTCATCGCCGAAAAAGGCATGCGTCTGCCCGAGAGCGTGCTGTTGCAGACCGTGACCGGCGACTACGTCGAAGACGACATCTATTACGAACTGCTCGACCCGGCCGACATCGACATGATCTGCCGCCCCGATCAGAACGCCGTGTACATGGTGCCGTGGGCCATCGAGCCGACTGCACAAGTGATCCACGATACCTACGACAAGCAAGGCAACCCGATCGAGCTGTCGCCGCGCAACGTACTCAAGAAAGTCCTCAAGCTCTATGCCGACAAAGGCTGGCAGCCGATCGTGGCGCCGGAAATGGAGTTCTACCTGACCAAGCGCAGCGACGACCCTGACTACCCGTTGCAGCCGCCGATCGGTCGCTCGGGTCGTCCGGAAATCGGTCGTCAGTCGTTCTCCATTGAAGCAGCAAACGAATTCGATCCGCTGTTCGAAGACGTCTACGACTGGTGCGAACTGCAAGAGCTGGATCTCGACACGCTGATCCACGAAGACGGCACGGCGCAGATGGAAATCAACTTCCGTCACGGCGATGCGCTGTCGCTGGCCGACCAGATTCTGGTGTTCAAACGCACCATGCGCGAAGCCGCGCTCAAGCACGATGTCGCCGCGACCTTTATGGCCAAGCCGATGACCGGCGAGCCGGGCAGTGCGATGCACTTGCACCAGAGCATCATCGACATCGAAACCGGCAAGAACGTTTTCTCCAACGAAGACGGGACCATGAGCCAGTTGTTCCTGCACCACATCGGTGGTTTGCAGAAACTGATTCCTGAGTTGTTGCCGCTGTTCGCGCCGAACGTCAACTCGTTCCGCCGCTTCCTGCCGGACACTTCGGCACCGGTGAACGTCGAGTGGGGCGAAGAAAACCGCACCGTTGGCCTGCGCGTACCGGATGCCGGCCCGCAGAACCGCCGCGTAGAAAACCGCCTGCCAGGCGCTGACGCCAACCCGTATCTGGCGATTGCCGCGAGCCTGCTCTGCGGTTACATCGGCATGGTCGAGGGGCTGAACCCGAGCGCGCCGGTCGTAGGCCGTGGTTATGAGCGCCGCAACCTGCGCCTGCCACTGACCATCGAAGATGCGCTGGAGCGGATGGAAAACAGCGCGACCATCGAGAAGTACCTGGGCAAAACCTTCATCACTGGCTACGTCGCGGTAAAACGGGCCGAGCATGAAAACTTCAAGCGCGTGATCAGTTCCTGGGAGCGTGAGTACCTGCTCTTCGCCGTCTGATACGCCAGGCGCGGCCCTGAAAAGCCGCGCCTTCACCGATAACAAGGAGAATTGGCATGACCAGCAACAACCCGCAAACCCGCGAGTGGCAAGCACTCAGCAATGATCACCACCTGGCCCCGTTCAGCGACTTCAAACAGCTGAAAGAGAAGGGCCCGCGGATCATCACCAACGCCAAGGGCGTTTACCTGTGGGACAGCGAAGGCAACAAGATCCTCGACGGCATGGCCGGTCTGTGGTGCGTGGCCATCGGTTATGGTCGCGATGAGCTGGCCGATGCGGCCGCCAAACAGATGCGCGAACTGCCGTACTACAACCTGTTCTTCCAGACCGCACACCCGCCGGCGCTGGAACTGGCCAAATCGATTGCCGACGTCGCGCCGCAAGGCATGAACCACGTGTTCTTCACCGGTTCCGGCTCCGAAGGCAACGACACCATGCTGCGCATGGTTCGCCACTACTGGGCGATCAAGGGCCAGCCAAACAAGAAAGTCATCATCAGCCGCAAGAACGGTTATCACGGTTCGACCGTGGCCGGCGCGAGCCTCGGCGGCATGACGTATATGCACGAACAAGGCGACTTGCCGATCCCGGGCATCGTCCACATCGCGCAGCCGTACTGGTTCGCTGAAGGCGGCGATATGTCCCCGGAAGAATTCGGAATCTGGGCGGCCAATCAGCTGGAAGAGAAGATTCTCGAAGTCGGCGTCGACAACGTCGGTGCCTTTATTGCCGAGCCGATCCAGGGCGCCGGCGGCGTGATCATTCCGCCCGACAGCTACTGGCCGCGCATCAAGGAAATCCTCGCCAAGTACGACATCCTGTTTGTCGCGGACGAGGTGATCTGCGGTTTTGGCCGTACCGGTGAGTGGTTCGGTAGCGATTTCTACGACCTCAAGCCCGACATGATGACCATCGCCAAAGGCCTGACCTCCGGCTACATCCCGATGGGTGGCCTGATCGTGCGTGACACCGTTGTGGCGGTGCTCAACGAAGGCGGCGATTTCAACCACGGCTTCACCTACTCCGGTCACCCGGTGGCAGCAGCGGTGGGTCTGGAAAACATCCGCATTCTGCGCGATGAAAAAATTATCGAGAACGCGCACAACGAAACGGCACCGTATTTGCAGAAACGTCTGCGGGAACTGAACGATCACCCGTTGGTGGGTGAAGTTCGCGGAGTCGGTCTGTTGGGCGCGATCGAACTGGTGCAGGACAAGGCCACTCGCAAGCGTTACGAAGGCAAGGGTGTCGGCATGATCTGCCGCCAGTTCTGCTTCGACAACGGCCTGATCATGCGCGCTGTGGGCGACACCATGATCATCGCGCCGCCGCTGGTGATCAGCAAAGCGGAGATCGATGAACTGGTTACAAAGGCACGTAAATGCCTGGACCTGACCCTCAGTGTGTTGCAGGGCTAAGTGCTAGGCTTTGAGCGGGGGAGCCGTGGCGCTCTCGCTCAAAGCTGTCAGAAAGGCTGGTCTTTTCTTGAAAGACCGCCTCGGATCTTGCCAGACTAGCCGCGGTTCCAGTTGTCCGGGTTCGGCCGCTGAACAAAGTGGTTCAAAAAAGAAAAATTTGGAGCATTAACGCATGAAGGCATTAGGCAAAAAGCTCGCTGGCAAGACTCTGCTCGCCATGTCCCTGATGGGAATCATGGCGGCTGCGGCTCAGGCGGACGACAAGGTGTTGCACGTCTACAACTGGTCCGACTATATCGCCCCGGACACCATCAAGAAGTTTGAAGACGAGTCGGGCATCAAAGTCGTCTACGACGTGTTCGACAGCAACGAAACCCTCGAAGCCAAGCTGCTTGCAGGCAAGTCTGGCTACGACATCGTCGTCCCGTCGAACAACTTCCTCGCCAAGCAGATCAAGGCCGGTGTCTACCAGAAGCTGGACAAGTCCAAGCTGCCTAACTGGAAGAACCTCAACACCGATTTGCTCAAAGCCGTGTCGGTCAGCGACCCGGGCAACGAGCACGCTTTCCCGTACATGTGGGGCTCGATCGGTATTGGCTTTAACGCTGAGAAGGTCAAGGCTGCACTGGGCGCCGACGCACCGGTCGATTCGTGGGATCTGATCTTCAAGCCGGAAAACGCGGCCAAGCTGAAATCCTGCGGCATCAGCCTGCTCGATTCGCCAACCGAGATGATTCCGGTGGCGCTGCACTACCTGGGCCTGCCAACCGACAGCCAGAAGAAAGAAGACATCGACAAGGCTGAAGCGCTGATCATGAAGGTTCGTCCTTCGATCGCCTACTTCCACTCGTCCAAGTACATCTCCGACCTGGCCAACGGCAACATCTGTGTGGCCGTGGGTTACTCGGGCGACATCTACCAGGCCAAGTCGCGCGCGGCTGAAGCCGGTGACAAGGTGAAAGTCAGCTACAACATTCCGAAAGAAGGTGCCGGCAGCTTCTACGACATGGTCGCTATCCCTAAAGATGCCGAAAACGTCGAAGGCGCCTACAAGTTCATGACCTTCCTGCAGAAGCCGGAAATCATGGCGGAAATTACCAACGCTGTGCGCTTCCCGAACGGTAACGCTGCTGCAACCCCACTGGTTGATAAAGACATCACCAGCGATCCGGGCGTTTACCCACCGGCTGATGTGCTGGCCAAGCTGTACGCGATTGCCGACTTGCCGGCCGCGACCCAGCGGATCATGACCCGCAGCTGGACCAAGATCAAATCGGGCAAATAAGCCGGTTTGAAGTTGCAACCGCTGGCCGTCATTCCCCGTAAGGGCGGCCAGCGGATCAATTAAATGACAGGAAGTTTTGCAGGAACGGTTTTTCGAGGGTAAGTTGCGCGCCGGTTTTGTTGCCAGGCAGCCATGGCTGTCATGCAGCGCGGGGCAACTTGGGCCCACCTAATTTAGAGGACCTCCACTTGCCTATTTTTTCTTCTTTGCGCAAAGCCCTGCTGGCCACTGCCGGCCTGACGATTGCTGTCGGAGCCCAGGCCGCCGGTACGGTGCATATTTATAACTGGTCCGATTACATCGGCGAGACCACTCTGGCTGACTTCCAGAAAGCCACCGGGATCAAACCGGTCTACGACGTGTTCGATTCCAACGAAACCCTGGAAGGCAAGCTGTTGGCCGGGCGTACCGGTTACGACGTGGTCGTGCCGTCGAACCACTTCCTCGGCAAGCAGATCAAGGCCGGCGCGTTCCAGAAGCTCGACCGCTCGCAGCTGCCGAACTATGCCAATCTCGACCCGGCGCTGCTCAAGCGTCTGGAGCAGAACGATCCGGGCAACCTGTACGCCGTGCCGTACTTGTGGGGCACCAACGGCATCGGCTACAACGTCGATAAAGTCAAAGCCGTGCTGGGCGTCGACAAGATCGATTCGTGGGGCGTTCTGTTTGAGCCCGAGAACATCAAGAAGCTGCAAAGCTGCGGCGTAGCGTTCCTCGATTCGGCGGATGAAATGATGCCGACCGTGCTCAACTATCTGGGCCTGAACGCCAACAGCACCAATCCCAAAGACTACGAAAAAGCCACCGACAAGTTGCTCGCGGTGCGTCCTTACGTGACCTACTTCCATTCCTCGAAATACATCGGTGATCTGGCCAACGGCGACATCTGCGTGGCCATCGGTTTCTCCGGCGATATTTTCCAGGCGAAGAACCGCGCAGCCGAAGCCAAGAAGGGCGTGAACATCGCCTACTCGGTGCCGAAAGAGGGCGGCGCCCTGTGGTTCGATATGCTGGCGATTCCGAAGGATTCGTCGAACGTGAAGCAGGCGCACGCCTTCATCAATTATCTGCTGAAACCTGAGGTGATCGCCCAGGTCAGTGATTACGTCGGTTATGCCAACCCCAACCCGGGTTCGGACAAGCTGATGGAACAATCCATCCGTACCGATGAGTCGGTGTATCCACCGCAGGCCGTTATCGACAAGGCCTACGTATCGACCGAGTTGCCACCGAACATTCAGCGCCTGATGACCCGCAGCTGGACCAAGGTCAAGTCGGGGATGTAAGGCAACCACTATCCTGGGTTCGCCTTGCGGGGCGAACTGCACTGTTTTTTTCTGGGAGTTTCGTAAATGGCAGTTGCCTCCGGCGCCTATAAGAAAGCCCTCGAGGGCGACCAGACACCGAAACAGGTGTTGGTCAAAATCGACCGGGTCACGAAGAAGTTCGACGAGACGATTGCCGTGGACGATGTGTCCCTGGAAATCAAAAAGGGCGAGATCTTCGCCCTGCTCGGCGGTTCGGGTTCGGGCAAATCCACTCTGCTGCGGATGCTGGCAGGGTTCGAACGGCCCACGGAGGGGCGCATTTTCCTCGACGGCGTCGACATCACCGACATGCCGCCGTACGAGCGACCGATCAACATGATGTTCCAGTCGTACGCCTTGTTTCCGCACATGACTGTGGCGCAGAACATCGCCTTCGGCCTCAAGCAGGACAAGATTCCGGCGGCGGAAGTCGACGCCCGCGTGGCCGAAATGCTCAAGCTCGTGCAGATGAGCCAGTACGCCAAGCGTAAGCCGCATCAACTGTCCGGCGGTCAGCGTCAGCGTGTCGCGTTGGCGCGTTCGCTGGCCAAGCGGCCGAAGCTGTTGCTGCTCGACGAACCGATGGGTGCGCTCGACAAGAAGCTGCGTTCGCAGATGCAGCTGGAACTGGTCGAGATCATCGAGCGCGTCGGTGTGACCTGCGTGATGGTGACCCACGACCAGGAAGAGGCCATGACCATGGCCGAGCGCATCGCGATCATGCACCTGGGCTGGATCGCCCAGATCGGCAGCCCGATCGACATCTACGAAACCCCGACCAGCCGCCTGGTCTGCGAATTCATCGGCAACGTCAACATCTTCGAAGGCGAAGTGATCGACGATGCCGAAGGCCACGCGACCATCACCTGCAAAGACCTCGACCGACAGATCTACGTCGGCCACGGCATCAGCACCTCGGTGCAGGACAAATCGGTCACCTACGCGATTCGCCCGGAGAAGCTGCTGGTCACCGCCGATCAACCGACCTGCGAGTACAACTGGTCGAGCGGCAAGGTGCATGACATCGCCTACCTCGGCGGTCACTCGGTGTTCTACGTCGAATTGCCGAGCGGCAAACTGGTGCAGTCGTTTGTCGCCAACGCCGAGCGCCGTGGCGCGCGTCCGACCTGGGGTGATCAGGTTTACGTGTGGTGGGAAGACGACAGCGGCGTGGTACTTCGCTCATGAACATGCGCAAGTTCAAACGCCGCATCAACCGAATAATCCCCAATGGCCGGCAGTTGGTCATCGGGGTCCCGTTCATCTGGCTGTTCCTGTTCTTCATGCTGCCGTTCTTCATCGTCCTGAAGATCAGCTTCGCCGAAGCCGACGTGGCCATTCCGCCGTACACCGAGATCTACACGTACGCCGAGCAGAAGCTGCAACTGCTGCTGAATCTGGGCAACTACGCGATGCTGGCGGGCGACGAGTTGTACATCGCCGCTTACCTCGGCTCGCTGAAGATGGCGTTGATCAGCACCATCCTCTGTCTGCTGATCGGCTACCCGATGGCCTACGCCATCGCCACCGCCCGTAAAGAGATGCAAACGGTGCTGGTGCTGCTGATCATGATGCCGACCTGGACGGCGATCCTGATCCGCGTCTACGCGTGGATGGGCATCCTCAGCAACAACGGTTTGCTCAACGGTTTCCTGATGAGCATGGGCTTCATCGACGAGCCGCTGCAGATCCTCAACACCAACCTCGCGGTGTACATCGGCGTCGTCTACTCGTACCTGCCGTTCATGATCCTGCCGCTGTACGCCAACCTGGTGAAGCACGATCAAAGCTTGCTGGAAGCCGCTTCCGACCTCGGTTCAAGCACCTTCAACAGCTTCTGGAAAATTACTATTCCGCTGTCCAAGAACGGGATCATTGCCGGCTGCATGCTGGTGTTCATCCCGGTGGTGGGCGAGTTCGTGATCCCGGAACTGCTCGGCGGTCCGGAAACCCTGATGATCGGTAAAGTGCTCTGGCAAGAGTTCTTCAACAACCGTGACTGGCCGGTGGCGTCCGCGCTGGCGGTGGTGATGCTGGCGATCCTGATTGTGCCGATCATTCTGTTCAACCGCAGTCAGGCCAAAGAAATGGAGGGCAAAGAATGAAGCGCATCCGTTTCTCCAGCCTGATGCTGGTCATCGGTCTGTTGTTCATCTACCTGCCGATGCTGATCCTGGTGATCTACTCGTTCAACGCCTCGAAACTGGTGACGGTGTGGGGCGGCTGGTCGATCAAGTGGTACGTCGGCCTGCTCGACAACACGCAACTGATGGGCTCGGTGCTGCGCTCGCTGGAAATCGCCTGCTACACCGCGGTTGCCGCGGTGGCGCTGGGCACGCTGGCAGCGTTCGTGCTGACCCGCATCACCCGCTTCAAGGGCCGCACGCTGTTCGGCGGCCTGGTGACTGCGCCGTTGGTGATGCCGGAAGTGATCACCGGTCTGTCGCTGTTGCTGCTGTTCGTGGCCATGGCGCAGATGATCGGCTGGCCGCAGGAGCGTGGCATCGTCACCATCTGGATCGCTCACACCACGTTCTGTGCGGCGTATGTGGCGGTGGTGGTGTCGGCGCGTCTGCGTGAGCTGGACCTGTCGATCGAAGAAGCGGCAATGGACCTCGGTGCCCGGCCGTGGAAGGTGTTCTTCCTGATCACCATCCCGATGATCGCGCCATCGCTGGCGGCGGGCGGCATGATGTCGTTCGCGCTGTCGCTGGATGACCTGGTGTTGGCCAGCTTCGTTTCCGGCCCGGGTTCGACGACGTTGCCGATGGAAGTGTTCTCGGCGGTGCGTCTGGGCGTGAAGCCTGAGATCAACGCTGTGGCGAGTCTGATTCTGCTGGCGGTGTCGATCGTGACCTTCATGGTCTGGTTCTTCAGCCGCCGTGCCGAAGAAGCCCGCAAGAAAGCCATCCAGCAAGCCATCGAAGAAAGCGCAGCCGATTCGTGGAAACAGCCGGACGTGCGTCGGGCGCCTGCGCCGGAAGCGGCGTGAGCAATATCGGGTTGGTCCCTTTCTCAAGACCAACCCAAATCCAAATGTAGGAGTGAGCCTGCTCGCGATAGCGGTGTATCAGCTTGGATTTTTTCGGCTGACACACCGCTATC
>NZ_RWIM01000222.1 GCF_009764645.1 Pseudomonas sp. PB106 | reverse complement strand
GGCAGCTCCTACATGAGAATGCGATCCCTGTAGGAGCTGCCGAAGGCTGCGATCTTTTGATCTTGCTCGAAACCTTACTTCTCGAAACCGCTCGACGGAAATACATCCGTCCCACGCCAACGCCGCACCGACCGCTGGAAGAACAAGCTGTTCGGCACCTGCACCATCGCGCTGCCAGTCCCCAGCTCTTCAGCCTCGATCAACGTCGTGTAAAGCAGATTGATCGCCACCACCCGACCTTTGACGCCGGGCTTGTCGGTGGTGTCCACCAACTCGACGATATCGCCCAACCGAAACGGCCCGACGGTGAAGATCAAAATCGCGCAGAGCAGGTTCGACAGCACACTCCACATCGCGAAGAACGCGACCGCCGCCACCGCGACGAAACCCGACAGCGCCGTCCACAACACCGTGGCCGAGACACCGAGTCGTTCCAGCACGAAGATCAGCGCGCTGCCCATGATCAGCCAGCGCAGCACGCCGCGCAGCGGCATCAGCAGCTGCGGCGGAAACGGATAGCGCTCGCCCAACCGGGTCAGGCCTTTGGCGACAAAGCGCTGAGCGAGATAACCGGCCAGCAGGATCAGCAGAATCTGCACGGTAAACCAGATCGGCTCAACCCATACGGCTGGCAGCGGCAGTTTGAACGCTTCCATCAGGACAGCGCCTCCAGCTCCGCCTGCATGCTTTCCAGTGTCTCGAGGGCTTCCATCCACGCCTCTTCCAGCTCGCCTTCGCGAACCTTCAGCTTGGCCTGTTCGGCCAGCAGATCACGCAACTCGTTCTTGCGCGCCGGCTCGTAGATGTCGCTGTCGCCGAGGCTGGCATCGACCTTGGCAAGCTTCTCATGGAGCTTGCCAAGTTCGGCCTCGAGCTTGTCGGCTTCACGCTTGTGCGGCGCCAGTTGCTGACGCAAGGCAGCGGCAGCCTGACGCTGAGCTTTCTTGTCGGTCTTGTCCGGGTTGACCGGAGTGTTGCTGACCGGTGCGTTGCGTTGGCGGTATTCCACCAGCCAGCGCGCGTAGTCTTCGAGGTCGCCATCGAACTCTTCAACCTTGCCGTCAGCGACCAGGTAGAAGTTGTCGGTGGTGCTCTTGAGCAAGTGCCGATCGTGAGACACCACCAACACCGCGCCGCTGAATTCCTGCAGCGCCATGGTCAGCGCCAGGCGCATTTCCAGGTCGAGGTGGTTGGTCGGTTCGTCGAGCAGTAGCAGGTTCGGGCGTTCCCAGGCGATCAGGGCCAAGGCCAGACGGGCCTTTTCGCCCCCGGAGAAATTCAGCACCGGCTCATCGATGCGCGCACCACGGAAGTCGAAGCCGCCGAGGAAATCGCGCAAGGTCTGCTCGCGTTCGGTCGGTGCCAGACGCTGCAAGTGCAGCAACGGGCTGGCCTTGGCGTCCAGCGAGTCGAGCTGATGCTGAGCGAAATAACCGACCACGGTGTTCTCGCCACGGGTCAGGCGCCCGCCCAGCGGCGACAGCTCGCCGGCAAGGTTCTTGATCAGCGTCGACTTACCCGCGCCGTTCGGGCCGAGCAGGCCGATCCGCGCACCCGGGGTCAGTTGCAGCTTGACCTTCTCCAGGATGGTTTTGTCGCCGTAACCCAGACGCGCATCGGACAGGTCGATCAGCGGGCTGGAGATCTTGGTCGACTCGCGGAAGACAAAGTCGAACGGCGAATCGACGTGGGCTGCCGACAGCTCTTCCATCCGCTCCAGGGCCTTGATCCGGCTCTGCGCCTGACGGGCCTTGGTCGCTTGCGCCTTGAAGCGGGCGATGTAGCTTTCCATGTGCGCACGTTGCGCCTGCTGCTTCTCGTAGGCCTGTTGCTGCTGGGCCAGACGCTCGGCACGCGCACGTTCGAACGCGGTATAGCCGCCACGATAAAGAGTGATTTTGCGCTGATCGACATGCGCCACGTGATCGACGACTTCGTCGAGGAAGTCGCGGTCGTGGGAAATCAGCAGCAAGGTGCCCGGGTAGCTTTTCAGCCACTCTTCGAGCCAGATGATCGCGTCGAGGTCCAAGTGGTTGGTCGGTTCGTCGAGCAGCAACAAATCCGACGGGCACATCAGCGCCTGCGCAAGGTTCAGACGCATCCGCCAGCCACCGGAGAAATCCCCGACCTGACGATCCATCTGTTCGTTGGTGAAACCCAGACCGGCAAGCAACTTGCGCGCTCGCGCGTCAGCCGTGTAACCGTCGGCGCTGTCGAGTTCGGAATGCAGACGGGCCTGAGCAGCACCGTCGTGCGCCGCTTCGGCGGCGGCGAGGTCACGTTGCACCTCGCGTAGACGCAGGTCGCCATCGAGTACATAGTCGACGGCAAGGCGCTCGAGCGTCTCGATTTCCTGGCGCATGTGGGCGATGCGCCAGTCAGCCGGCAGGAAGCAATCACCCGAATCCGGATGCAGCTCACCTCGAATCAAGGCGAACAGGCTCGATTTGCCGGCGCCGTTGGCACCGATGAGGCCGGCTTTGTGGCCGGCGTGCAGGGTCAGCTCGGCGTCTTCTAGCAGACGTTGCGGGCCACGCTGTAAAGTCAGGTTCTGAAGTCGGATCATAATGGCGGCGGAGTCTACCAGCTTCGCTCACAACTGGCGCGAGTAGCACGATGTCCTCTGACCTGTGGAGCTTTTCCCTTGCCACCTACGCCGGACCGGGCGTGGAAGATGCCTGCCTGCAACTGCAAACGGCGGGCGCGAACGTGTGCCTGCTACTCTGCGGTTTATGGCTGGAGCAACGTGGCGTGACCTGTGACGAACAGCGTGTGAGGCAGCTTCATGCGCTGACCGGGCCCTGGGATATCGACGTGGTACAGCCGCTGCGATCATTGCGCATGCAATGGAAAACCCGGGCGATTGATGATGCGGTATTGAAAGGGATGCGCGAGCAGATCAAATCACTCGAGCTGGAAGCTGAGCGAGCGTTGCTGTCACGGCTTGAGGGTGTGGCGCAGGCGTGGAAGCAAACCGGCGCAGTCTCCAAGACCTGGCTGGAAGGATTGGCCGGCACGGCGGCCAGCCCGAACCGCGACGCGCTGCAAGTGCTGCGCGTCGCGGCAACCGGCACTTAGGAAGCGCTGGTTGGGTTGTTGCTGACGCTCGACGCAGCGGCTGGCGATGGCGCAGTCGAAGGGGTCGAGGCAGTGGTGGCGGTTGCCGGTGCAGCAGGTGCGGCCGAAGGCGCTGGTGCGGCTGGCTTGGCGGCTGGCGCAGTAGCCGGTTTGGCGGCAGCTGGTTTGGCAGCGGCTGGCTTTTTCACGGCTGGTTTTGCGGCAGGTTTTGCAGCCGGCTTGGTGGCTGGTTTAGCAGCAGCAGGCTTGGCAGCGGCGGTCGCAGGCTTCGCAGCGGCGGCTGGCTTGGCTGCCGGTTTGGCGGCGGTTTTTGCCGCTGGTTTGGCAGCAGGTTTAGCGGCTGTTTTGGCAGCTGGTTTGGCGGCAACCGACTTGGCGGCTGGCTTGGCAGCAGCAGTTTTGGCAGCAGGTTTTGCCGCAGTTTTGGCAGCGGGTTTAGCGGCTGCGGTTTTTGCTGGAGCAGCTTTGGCAGCGGCTGGTTTTGCAGCGGTTTTGGCAGCGGGTTTAGCCGCTGCTTTTGCAGCCGGCTTGGCAGCAGCAGTGCGGGTTGCTGGCTTGGCGGCAGCGGGTTTTGCAGCGGTGGTTTTAGCAGCTGGCTTTGCAGCGCTGGCGGCAGCTGGTTTTTTCGCTGCAGGTTTTGCCGCGGTTTTCGCAGCCGGTTTGGCAGCCGCTTTCACCGGTGCTTTTGCAGCAGGCTTGGCAGTGGTTTTTGCAGCAGGCTTGGCCGCTGCAGTTTTCGCCGCAGGTTTGGCAGCTGCTTTCTTCGCTGGTGCTGCAGCAGGTTTGGCCGAGCGAGTCGACAACACTTTGCCCACGGCTTCTTGAACGCGACCCACACCCTGGGCCAGTTTCAGGCTTTCCTGAGCGTCGCGCTTGAGTTGCAGAATGTAGCTGCGCGTATCGGACTGACGATCCTTCAACGCATCGAGCAGGTCTTCGAGTTCTTTCACTGCGCCTTTGGCTTTGGTCTGTGCCTTGGCTTTACCGGCAGCAGCTGCGTCCTGCAATTTGGTGCGGGATTTGTGCAGTTTTTCCTGCGCTTTGCCGCGTTGCTTTTCCAGTTTGGCGAGCAGTTTTTCAGCATCAGCCAAGGCTTGCGAGCAAGCGTTTTCCAAATGCTCGAGCAGGCTGCCCGAGAGTTGTTGGAGTAAGTGCAACGGAGTATTTACAGGCTTCTTGGTGGCCGACATGGTTTACCTCCTGGCTGACGTGAGTGCGGCTCATACTAGACCTCTGCAGTTACCGCCGCTAGGTCATCTTGACAGTATCGATTACGTTGCGTTGCACCGAATCGAAAATGTTCTGCGCGAAGGCAAAAGCAGTTCACCGTTGCCGACGTTCGCGCTGGCATAATCCCCCGCATCTCAGGACGGAGAGTGCCCATGTCGCGCTACCTTTTTTTATCCCTCTGCATGGTTTTTTCGGCTGCCCACGCCGACGAAAAAACCACCGCGAATGACGCTCATGATCTGGCCTACAGCCTGGGTGCAAGCCTGGGTGAACGACTGCGCCAGGAAGTCCCACAACTGCAGATTCAGGCATTGGTCGAAGGCTTGCAGCAAGCCTATCAAGGCAAACCGCTGGCGCTGAGCGAAGCTCGTATCGAACAGATCCTCGCTGATCACGAGTCGCAGAATGCCGAGCATTCTTCGCAACCATCGAGCGACGCTGCGATGGAAAACGAGCAGCGTTTTCTCACTGCAGAAAAAGCCAAACCAGGCGTGAAGGAATTGGCCGACGGCATCCTGCTGACCGAGTTGGCACCAGGCACCGGCGCCAAGGCTGGCCCGGATGGAAAAGTGCAGGTGTTGTATGTCGGGCGCTTGCCGGACGGCACAGTGTTCGATCAGAACACTCAGCCGCAATGGTTCAACCTCGACAGCGTGATCGCGGGTTGGCGCACGGCCTTGCAAAACATGCCGGTGGGGGCGAAATGGCGACTGGTGATTCCGTCTGACCAGGCCTATGGCGCCGACGGTGCCGGTGACCTGATCGCGCCGTTTACGCCACTGGTGTTCGAAGTCGAGTTACGCGGCGCGACCAGTTGATCAGGCAATAAAAAACGGTGCGCTTTCGGCGCACCGTTTTTTGTTCTGAGGAAGCGGTTCAGGCTTGAACCGGGTCTTCTTCCTTGTGTGCTGTATGCAGCACTTCAATCAGGCAATCTTCGAGCTCGAAGCGTTCGTGCAGCAAACCACCGAGCTCTTTGAATTTCTCGGCAACGCATTTGCCTTCGTCGCACAGGTCATTGAACGCGAGCAGTTTCTCGGTAATGACGTCGATGCGCGGATAGATCGTCTCGGCGAGTTCCAGACCACGCTTGTCGTTGAACGCCTTGGCTTCACCGGTCAGCTGTTCGTAGATCTCGAAATGCCCGGCCGACACATAATCGACCAGCACACCACAGAACTCCTGCAAGGGCTTGCGGCTCTCGGAGAGCGATTCCGGCTGCGCACCAAGTTTGTCGTAGGCGCCAATCAGCTCTTCACGCTCCTGCAACCAGCGGTCGATCAGCAGATGAACTCCACCCCAACGTTCCTGAGCATTCTGACAACTTTCGAGCATGGCGATCTCTCTTCCCTTGTGGGTCATGCTGCTCTACACCCGCGCCCCTCTTTTGATTTTGGCTTGGGGGCCGGCCGGGCAGAGCGTCATCGAGCAACATAAATCCAATGACACGTGCGGGCCAGATTATGCCCGCACGCCTATGGCTTCAAGTTACGCAGGAGATAAAGTTCATACAAGTGTTTAATCCCTGGTCAACGCCCGGTGCGACGCTTCGCCGCTGAGCGGTCGTTGCAGAGCGCTCCAGACCAGACGCAGCAACTGATAAACCGCGAAGATCGACATTGCGACAAAGAACAACAGGCTCCACTCCGGAATGCTCAGATCAAACAGCGTCCAGGAAATTTCCGCGCAATCGGCGCTGCCCTTGAACATCCGCACGGTCGCGCACAACCAGGGCAGGCTGCTGAACAGCGCTTCGGAATCGGGCGAACAATTGGCCAGCTGGGACAAGGTATCGCCTTGCAGCAACACCTGCTGCCAGGCCGCCGTGGTGCCACCCAGGCTCGCGCCCAGTGCAGCCACCCAATAAAGCGACAAGCCAACGCGACCAGGGCCGTGTACCGCCGCCAGTCCACAGCAAGCGGTGAGCAGCGTCATGAACAGCCGCTGTACCAGGCACAGGCTGCACGGCGTCAGTCCGACCGCGTATTCAAGGTAATAGGAAGCTCCCAGGGCCAGGGCCCCTGCGGTGAAAGCCATGAAAAACAAGGAGCGTGAGCAGGCCAACGACATGGCTTATCCGTAACAGTAGAGACAGACAGTTACGGTAGAGGAAAGCGTGTCAGCCTTTCAAGGCGAGGCCCTGCCGACACTTCACCAGAGGTGTAGGGAAATCCCGACAGGATGGCGAGGAATTGAGGTAGCAGCTTGTAGGATTCGGCGCAGGAGCGTTCGACCCAGGAAAATATTCAGCCACAAAACCTGCACGAGGGAGCGCACTCCCTCGCGATTTCAGGCGTGAGCCAGCACCGGCAAAGGCGCGGCCAGCAGGCGCTCGTCCAGCAGGCCAAGGCCTTCCTGGAACAATTGATTGCTGCGTTCGGTATCACCGAGCTGGGCAAGCAGACGCGCCAGCTCCGCACACGCTTCCGGATTGCGCTGCACCCGCAGACTGCTTTCCAGATAATCGCGCGCCTTGCCCCACAGACTGGTTTGTAAACACAGACGCCCGAGGGTCAACAACAAGCTCGGATCACCCGGATGCTCTTTGAGCCAGCCCTCGGCAGTTTGCAACTGACGCGCCGGATCACTGCCACGCACCAAGCCATACAAACGCGCCAGATGGCTGTCGTATTTGCGCTTGAGGGCGGTGCGCAACACTTCCTCGGCCTCGACCTGAGCCCCCAACTGACGCAGTTGTTCGGCATAGGCCAACACCAGCGGGGCTTCCTGACGCTGCGCCGACGTGAGCTGCTGCCAGGCACGATTGAGCGATGGCAGACCGACCGTACCGTCCTCTTCGCGATGGGCCGCCAGCGACAGATTTTCACCCCAGGCTCGGCGTTCCAGCTCAGCCAGCTCGGCGGGTGGCAGCACCTTGTCCTTGCGCAGTTCCGGCAACAGACGAATCACCGCCGACCATTCACCACGCTGTTGATACAGACGCTGCAACTGACGCAACGTTTGCGCATTGTGCGGATGACGCTCATGCATCGCCTGCAACGTCACCAGTGCGCCGTCGGTGTCGCCACGATCGGTTTGCAGTTGCGCATGACTCAAGGCAATCGCCAGCTCGGCCTGCGGCTGACGCTCCAGTGCGCGCTCAAGCAAGTGATCGCATTCTTCGTAATTGCCCTGCTCGTTAGCCGCCCTGGCAGCGCCGAGGTAGTAGAGCAGCGGTTGGCGCTCGGCTTCTGCTGCGCGATACAAATGCCGCTGCGCGCTGGCCCAACGGCCCTCAGCCAGATCCAATTGGCCATGCTCGATGGCCACCTGCACGCGACGACTGCGATTGCGCCGCGACCATGGATTGACCACACCCGTGGAGGTCATGACCAGCTCGACCAGCGCCTTGATGCCCCAGATCAGCAGCCACAACACCGCAATGACAGCCAGCGTGGCCCAAAGGCTCGCTTCATAGCGGAAGCTCTGATAAGCGATCAGTACGTAGCCGGAATGTTGCGCCACGGCAAAGCCCAGCGCCGCCGTCGCTGCGATCACCAGAAACAAGATCACATACAGGCGTTTCATGGCGTGGCCTCCTGCGCGGTGTTGGCGGCAGGTTTGGCGAATGGTTTCACCGACTCTTCGGCGTTGACGTTACGCCGTTCCAGATACGCCTGCACCGCACTGAGGGTGCCGGCCAGATCCGGAGTATTGACCGCGACCGGTTCCTTGCTCAGCTCGCCGACCTGTTCGAGCATGACTTTGCTTTGCGGGTTGTCCGGATTGAAATTGCCTTTGAGCACATCCCGTGCCTCGGCCAGCGCCTGCGTATAGACCGGCGCCTGACCATTCAGGGCTGCCCACTGCGCCTGCTCAAGCGCAAGGCTCAGGGCTAGGCGCACCTGACTCAGGCTCTGCCCAGCCAACAGCGGTCGCACATTCTTGTCAGCGTTGAAATCGATGCGGATGTAGCGCGAAACCTGATCCCACCACTGCGCCCAGCGACTGGCGCCATCGCCGTCAGCGGTCAGGCCCAACAGCGATTCACCGCGATCCTTGTACTCCGGCGCCAGCTCGGTGAGGTCGATGACCTGATCGCGCAGCGCACCGAGGCGCAGGAACAGACCGGTGCGATCCGGTTGCGCAGTGCTGCGCAAGGCGACGAGGGTTTTCGCCACTTGCTCGCGAGCGGCGAAGGAACCCGGGTCGTTCTGTTCACGCAGGATCTCATCCGCGCCCTGCACCAAGGCCTGCGCGCTGCTGATGTCCTGCAACGCCGAAAGACGCAGGCTGGCCAGACGCAACAAGTGCTCCGCCTCGGCCAGACGCCAGTCCTTGCGGCTCGCGCCGAGGACGGTTTCCAGACGTTGATTGAGGCGCTGCTGATCGCCCTGAAGCTGATAGACCAGACGCTGGCGCTCGGCCAGTTCGTCGGCACCCGGCAACTGCGCGAGGCGCTCGGTCAGCCGCTGCTCATTGAGCTTCAGGCTCTGCGCCTGATCGTTCAATGCCTGCACTTCACCGGACTGCTGTTGCGTGTTGGTTTGCAGGTGGCGCACCTGCCAGACACCCCAGCCACCGATCGCGACACCGGCAGCGCCGAGCAACAGGGCGACGATGGCCAGTCCATTGCCTCGGCGCGGCTCTTTGGCCAGCGGTGGAGTTTCAACCTGAGCATCGATCACAGGTTGGACATCATCTTTAGGCAAGGCTGTTTCGCTCACGTATCCATCCTTTGCATTAGAAAACGGGCTGGGGATGTTCCCGCAGCGCCGTCAGCAAAGCCGCGGCACTCGCGCCGCGGCAATCCACAACTGTTTGAGCCCCGGCGGCACGTGCCAGCTCGGCGACCCTTGGGCTTGGAACAAACAACGGCAACTGCGCAATGTTCGGCCAGGCAGCGCCGGCCATTTGCTGCAGGTGCTCGAAACCCTGTCCACTGCTGACCACCAGCCCGTTCAAGCGTTCCGCTTCAATCCGCCGCGACAGCTCTTGCGGCGGATAGGCTGGCAGGTCGCGTCGATACAATTCCAGATACTCGACACTAGCACCTCGCTCACGCAAGCGCTCGGCGAGCAACTCGCGGCCGCCCTCGCCGCGCAGGATCAACACCTGCGCACCGGGCTGACTGACCGCTTCAAGCAGACGCGGCAATTGCAGCAGGGCTTCGCTGTCATCACCCTCGACCGGACAGTGGGCATCGAGGCCGTGATCAAGCAGAATCTGCGCGGTCGCCGCACCGACGCTGAACCATGGCATCGTCAGCGCAGATGAACCGTCGAGCAGATCCAGTACAATGCGCGCCGCCGGTTTGCTGACCACGATCACTGCATAGCAACGCGGCAATCGCAAAAGCGCCTGACGAATCTTCTCAGAGACCGGCAACGGAACAATGTCCAGAAGCGGCAAACAGGTACTGAAAACGCCCTGCTCAGCCAACGTCTGCGCCAGCGCCGCACAGTCTTCCGCAGGGCGCGTCAGCAGCAGGCGCCAACCAGTCACTCGTGACCTGCCTCGCCGTAGACCGCTTTGAGAATATCGGCGGCACCCTGGCGCAACAGGTCCTCGGCAACCTGCACACCCAGCGCTTCGGCGTCGGCACGCGGTGCCCGGGCTTCGGCGCTGAGCAGCTTGCCGCCGCTCGGCTCGCCAACCAGACCGCGCAACCACAATTGCTCGCCTTCGAGCACGGCATAGCAGGCGATCGGCACTTGGCAGCCGCCATTCAGGTGTTTGTTGAGGGCACGTTCAGCAGTGACGCGCGAAGTGGTGTCGGCGTGGTGCAGCGGTGCGAGCAAGGCGTGGATTTCAGTGTCGGCGCTGCGGCATTCGATGCCGACTGCACCCTGGCCGACGGCCGGCAGACTGTCGTCGACGCTGATCGCCGAAGTGATGCGATCTTCAAAACCGAGGCGGATCAAACCGGCGGCGGCGAGGATGATCGCGTCGTACTCACCGGCATCGAGCTTGGCCAGACGGGTGTTGACGTTGCCGCGCAGGAAACGGATTTGCAGATCCGGGCGGCGCGTCAGCAACTGCGCCTGACGACGCAGACTCGAAGTGCCGACGATGGCGCCGGCAGGCAACGCTTCAAGGCTGGCATAGGTATTGGAGACGAAAGCATCGCGCGGGTCTTCGCGTTCGCAGATGCAGAACAGGCCAAGACCTTCAGGGAAGTCCATCGGCACGTCTTTCATCGAGTGGACGGCGATGTCGGCGTGGTTTTCCAGCAACGCAGTTTCCAGTTCCTTGACGAACAGACCCTTGCCGCCGATTTTCGACAGTGGCGAATCAAGCAGCTTGTCGCCGCGACTGACCATGGGCACCAGCGTCACCAGCAGGCCCGGGTGGGCCGCTTCCAGACGGGTTTTGACGTATTCGGCCTGCCAGAGGGCCAGCGCACTTTTACGAGTGGCGATGCGGATTTCGCGAGAGGACATGGATCAATCCGTACTGAATAGATACGGCGGATAATAACAGCTCAGCCAAATCCACTTTGACTTGAATCAGAGTCGGCGCGGCCTCCCTGGCCTGCAATGCCCGGTGAAAAGAAGTTCGAAGCGCCGGAGAAGACCGGGTTACAGACCCTGCATCATCTTGCGCACACCGGCGACATGCCGACGACTGACGATCAACGCATCGCCATTGAGCCCCTTTAGGAACAGCTGGAAATGCCCCAGCGGCGTACGTTGCAGACGTTCGATGCGGTCGCGTGCGACCAGGGCATTGCGGTGGATACGCACAAAGCGTTCACCGAATTCGTCTTCGAGGGCCTTGAGCGGTTCGTCAAGAAGGACTTCGCCAGCCTCGTGGCGCAAGGTCACGTATTTGTGGTCGGCAATAAAGTAGACCACCTGATCCAGCGGGATCAGTTCGATACCTTTGCGGGTTCGGGCGCTGATATGGCTACGCGGGCCGGTGCCGCTTTCGGCAGCGGGACGGGTCAGGGCAGAGAGTTGCGCCCGGTTGGGACGTTCAGCCCGCTTCAGGGCGTCATGCAGATGTTCAGTTCGCACGGGTTTCACCACATAGCCCACGGCGCTGGCCTGCAGGGCTTCCACGGCAAATTCATCGGGGCTGGTGCAAAACACCACGGCGGGCGGCGTTTCTCGTTCGCACAGACGGGCAGCAACCTGCAGGCCATCGAGGCCTGGCATGCGGATATCGAGCAGCACGATATCCGGCTTGTGGCTGTCGATCAGTGCCAACGCCTCCTCGCCATTCGTGGCGCTGGGCTCCAGAACTGTATAACCCTCGAGCTCGCTCACCATTCGGCTGAGGCGCTCGCGAGCCAGTGGTTCGTCATCAACGATCAGGACATTCATATTGCGCTGGATTCCTGCGTGAGTCTCGCACAAGGATAGCGTAGACAGGTGAAGTGACGTCCGTCACCGCGATCCACGCTAAGACTAGCCCGAGCGCCAAAAAGTGCCGTACGTCGGCCAGCAATATTTGCCAGTGTCCGGGTCGTACTGCTCAAAGCCCGCTGTTTCTCGCGTTTTTCACGGGGATTGCCGAAGGACAATTGCACCCACCCCCACTTCTTATAGTCGGCGGCCAGACCTTTGCGCGATCCGCAGTCACGCCGACCCTTATGTCCTACTGTAGACGTTCGTCGGAACGATATTGCTCAATCGAAAAATATCCTTGCGTAAATCCGCCGAGGCCAGCGTCGACTATGGCGCACACATTGAGAAAAAAACGTATCGACCAGTGTCAGCGACAGGATTGGCAACCCTGTTATTATCCGCGCCAGCGTTTCACGCCTTTTTTCTTCAAGCCGATACGAGCGAATTCATGAGCACTGACAAGACCAATCAGTCCTGGGGCGGCCGCTTCAGTGAACCCGTCGACGCCTTCGTCGCCCGCTTCACCGCCTCCGTCACTTTCGACCAGCGCCTGTATCGCCACGACATCATGGGTTCGATCGCCCACGCCACCATGCTGGCCAAGGTCGGCGTGCTGACCGATGCCGAGCGCGACAGCATCATCGATGGCCTGAAGACCATTCAGGGCGAAATCGAGGCCGGCCAGTTCGACTGGCGCATCGACCTCGAAGACGTGCACATGAACATCGAAGCACGCCTGACCGATCGCATTGGCGTCACCGGTAAAAAGCTCCACACCGGGCGCAGCCGCAACGACCAGGTCGCCACCGACATCCGCCTGTGGCTGCGTGACGAAATCGACCTGATCCTCGCCGAAATCACCCGTCTGCAAAAAGGCCTGCTGGAACAAGCCGAGCGCGAAGCTGCGAGCATCATGCCCGGCTTCACCCACTTGCAGACCGCACAGCCAGTGACGTTCGGGCACCACATGCTGGCTTGGTTCGAAATGCTCAGCCGCGACTACGAGCGTCTGGTCGACTGCCGCAAGCGCACCAACCGCATGCCTTTGGGCAGCGCCGCGCTGGCCGGCACCACCTACCCGATCGACCGCGAATACACCGCGCAACTGCTGGGTTTCGACGCCGTCGGCGGTAACTCGCTGGATAACGTTTCCGATCGCGACTTCGCCATCGAATTCTGCTCGGCTGCGAGCATCGCGATGATGCACTTGTCGCGTTTCTCCGAAGAGCTGGTGCTGTGGACCAGCGCGCAGTTCCAGTTCATCGATCTGCCGGATCGCTTCTGCACCGGCAGCTCGATCATGCCGCAAAAGAAAAACCCTGATGTGCCAGAGCTGGTGCGTGGCAAGACCGGCCGTGTGTTCGGTGCGCTGATGGGCCTTCTGACCCTGATGAAAGGCCAGCCGCTGGCCTACAACAAGGACAACCAGGAAGACAAAGAGCCGCTGTTCGACGCCGCGGACACCCTGCGCGACTCGCTGCGCGCCTTTGCCGACATGATCCCGGCGATCAAACCGAAGCACGCGATCATGCGTGAAGCGGCGCTGCGTGGTTTCTCCACCGCGACCGATCTGGCGGACTACCTGGTACGCCGTGGCCTGCCGTTCCGTGACTGCCACGAAATCGTCGGCCACGCGGTGAAGTACGGCGTGGACACGGGCAAGGATCTGGCCGAGATGAGCCTGGAAGAACTGCGTCAGTTCAGCGACCAGATCGAGCAGGACGTGTTTGCCGTGCTGACCCTGGAAGGCTCGGTGAATGCCCGTGACCATATCGGCGGCACTGCGCCGGCGCAGGTCAAGGCAGCTGTGGTGCGCGGTCAGGCCCTGATCGCTAGCCGCTAAAAGCCAAAAGCTTCGCGAGCAAGCTCGCTCCCACAGGATTTGCGTCGAACACGTAATCCTGTTCAGCACATAACCCTGTGGGAGCGAGCTTGCTCGCGAATGCGATCTTCAGAACAGCAGAAAAATCACTTCTTGGCAGCGATCATCGCCAAAAACGCCGGCATAGCCGCTTCCTTGTCCGCCGCAATCTTCTGCACATGCGGATTCTGCTCCAGTCGCTCCAACAGCGCCTTCGCCTGCGGCATCTCCGCCAGCCAATCAACCCCGAACAGTTTCTGCCCAACCGCACAGGCCAGTGGCACGCTGTAGAGGAAATACAAATCAGCAATGCTCAGACGGTCGCCCGCCACGTACGGGGAGAATTTGCCGTGCCGGCCCAACGCTGCAAAACCCAGCAGCAATTCGGCCTTGGTCTTTTCCTTGATCGCGTCCGGCAAGGTCACGCCGAAGAACGCTTCGCCATAACAGGCGCGGCCCGGCAATTCGATGTACAGCTCGATTTCCTTGGCAATCGCCAGCACTTGCGCACGTTCGAACGGATCGCTCGGCAGCAGCGGTGTGCCTTTTTGGGTTTGCTCCAGGTATTCGAGGATGATCGCGGTTTCGTTGATGAAACCGGCGTCCACACCGAGCACCGGGACTTTGCCGCGCGGGCTGATGGCCAGTGATTCCGGGGTCGGTGTCGGGTAGAACGTGACCTCTTCGAACGGCAGGCCTTTTTCCAGCAGGGCCAGTTTGACCATGTTGTAGTAGTTGCTGACTGAGAATCCGTAGAGCTTGAGCATCACATAGCCTCCAGGCCGTGCGGGGTGGGCAGTGCCTGTTTATAGATTGATCAGGCCAATCCCGCCAGCAGCATCACGCCGCTGAATGCGGGTAAACTGGCGCCTTTCCTTGAGGAGCCTGCCATGAGCGAGCCGACAGACATCGACACTGACAACGACGAAGAAGAGTTCACCGAAGCGACGTTGATCGAAGCGATCGAAAACCAGATCGAGAGCGACAACCCGCCGGCCGCCAAAGCGACGTTCAACAAGCTGACCCTGGTCGGCGTTGAGCGTGAAGAGATTCTCAATCTGATGGCGCATGTGCTGGCTTACGAGATTGACGCGATGCTGGATGAAGATCGTGCGTTCAATACCGAATGGTATGAAGCGGCGTTGCGTGCATTGCCAGAGTTGCCACCGGAAAAAGCCTAAGATCAAAAGATCGCAGCCTTCGGCAGCTCCTACACAAATCCCCTGTAGGAGCTGCCGAAGGCT
>NZ_RWIM01000221.1 GCF_009764645.1 Pseudomonas sp. PB106 | reverse complement strand
GATCTTTTGATCTTTACAAACAACATCAAAAGATCGCAGCCTTCGGCAGCTCCTACAGGGGGTTCGGTTGTCCGGGCAGCAAATCTGCCTTGCGGCTGGCTTGAGCGCGCAAGAAGGCCTAGAATTCCCGCATTGTTTATTCCCCCAAGGTAGCCCCGTAATGTCCTTCGCTGAGCAACTAACCCGCCTGCAAGTCTTTCTCGACGCCGACGAGCTGCACGACGAGGCGTTGGATTACGTGGCCGCCCACGGTTACCTGACCGCCCTGTCGATCTGCGCCGAAGACGTGCCGGATCGCGAGTGGATCGACGCCCTGTTCGCCGAAGAGCCGCATTACAGCAGCGACGCCCAGCGCGCCGAAATCGAAGCCACGCTGATCGGCCTCAAGGCGCACATCGCCCGTCAACTGGCCTCGGACGAAGAGTTCGAACTGCCATGCGATCTGGATCTGGGTGAAGAGCCGGACGACTCTGAACTGCGCGGCTGGTGCATCGGTTTCATGGAAGGCGTGTTCCTGCGTGAAGAAGCCTGGTTCGAAACCGCCGAAGAAGAAGTCAGCGAGATGTTGCTGCCGATCATGGTCGGTTCGGGTCTGTTCGACGAGCAGCCAGAGTTCGAAGACATCGCCAAAGACGCCAACCTGATGGACGACATGATCGTGCAGATCCCGGAAGCCCTGACCGCGCTGTACCTGCTGTGCCAGGCGCCTGACGAAAAACCGGCGATCCTCAAGCCACGTCACCACTAAGATCCGGCCTATGGACAATCCCATAGGCAACCGCCCCCTGATGTTGCGCTACTTCCTGCTGGCCGTCGGCTGGCTCAGCGTGGCATTAGGGGTGATCGGGATTTTCCTGCCCGTCCTGCCCACCACCCCTTTCCTTCTGCTCGCAGCGGCCTGCTTTGCGCGCAGCTCTCCGCGTTTCTATAAATGGCTGGTCGAGCACCCCCGGCTCGGGCCGTGGATTCGCGATTACCTCGATGGCAACGGCATTCCGCTCAAGGGCAAGGTCTACGCGATCGGGCTGATGTGGGCGAGCATTCTGTTCTCCTGCTATCTGGTGCCATTGCCGTGGGCGCGGGGGTTCATGCTGACCAGTGCGGTGCTGGTGACGGTTTATATCTTGCGGCAGAAAACCCTGCAAAAGCCCTGAGTCGGCCACTACCGTTCGTCTGAAAACAGTGCCTACCTGTCAGATATGACAGTAGCCGATTGCGCGCAATCGGCCTAAAACAGCACTGCCTCGATCATCCCCCGATCTTCAGACGGAGTGGCCTTCCATGACTGCGTTCAGCCGATTTCTGTTTGCCCCGCGACAGGGCTTTTCCACCTTCATGTCACCGTTGCAACTGTGGCCGCTTTACATAGCCGGTATGACGCGTCCGGTGACCGACGCCGATGGCGGCATCAACATTGCGGTGGTCGAGGAACATGACGGAGGCGTGTTGACCGTCCTTGATCCTTATCCCGACATGGCCGCGGGCGACGCCATCTCCATTCTTGTCGCTGACGAGCCCGTGCACCAGATCAGAGTGACCCCTGATGATCTCGACAAGCGCCTGATGTTTTATCTGCCAGTCGCCAACTTCATCCCCGGCACCCTCGAATGCCATTACGTGCTGACCCGCGCCGGCGAGACCGCTCCTGATGATCCATCGGTACGCCTGAAACTGCGGGTCAAACTGGACAACCCCGCCGGCGCTGATAAAGAGCCGCACAAACCGGGGCACTCCGAACTGAAAATGGTTGGGCTGCCGCAGGACGTCATTGACAACGGTGTTTCGAAAGAATGGGCCACCCAAGGTGTGCCGATGACGGTCGCGCGTTACCCGGGCATCACCCTGCGGGATCACATCTACGTGAAGTGGGGTAATGTCTTTCTCCTGCCCCACGAGGTGACTCAAGCGGAAGTGGATGGCGCAGAAATCATCATCACTGCGACCCCCGCCGACATCCTCAGCGGCGGCGATAGCAATAAACTGTTGATCCACTATCAGGTGTATGACGAGGTCTGGAATTTCAGCGAAAAATGGTCGCAGCAGGCCAACGTGGCGGTCGAGGCCGGCGCATCACGGCTGGAACCGGCCATTTTCAAAGAGGCCGATGAAGGCCAGATTCAACTCAAGGACCTCGATCATCAACCAGCCACGCTGTTGATCCACATCCAGAGTGGCGGCGTCTTCGAAGCCGGCGACACGGTAATGATCCGGATCATCGGTACGCCGATACCGGGCTCGCCATCACGCACGTTCACCGCTGAAGTCATCCTGCGTACGCCCGCATACGTACTCGAGCAATCGATTCCTTATGAGTTCGTCAGCCTGTTCGCCATGGGCACAATGGATGCGTCCTACGAGCTGCATAAAAAAAATGGCGATCGGCATTCGTCCAAACGCACCTGGGCTAGTGTGATCGGCAATCCATCGCAGTTGCCGGCACCGGCGATCAACGAAGTGATCGGTGCGACGTTGCCGGCCGACAGTCCGTTGGCCACGGTGTTGATCCGCTATCCGAGCATGGCCAACGGCGACTTCATCAACCTGATCTGGGAAGGTATTCGTTCGAACGGCAATCCCTACGTGCACGAAGAACAGCACAGCGTCAGCGACAACGAACAACGAGAAGGTCTGGTTACGGTTTACGTTGCCAGCGAGCATATCCAGGCGCTGGCCAATGGCAGCCTGAAACTCTATTACCGGGTGGCCACCGACGTCGAAGACGATGACGGCGTCAGCGAGTCGGATTATCTTCGTGTCGAAGTCGGCACCTTGCGCGCGACGTTACCGTCACCAGAAGTCGAAGAAGCCGTCGACGGCATCATCGATCCGTCGCAAGCCAACACTCAGGTAAGTGTGCGGATCAAACCGGTCGCTTGGGCCAAGGGCGACACGCTGACCTATTACTGGATCGGCACCAGCCCATTGGTCAGCACCCAAGACAGCTTGCCAATCACCGAACTGGGGATCGGCGAGCCGCGACGGTTTCGAGTGGCAGCGCGTTTCGTCAGCGGCAATATCGGCCACATCGTCACCGTGCGCTACACGTTAAGACATGCCGCGACCGGCAAGTTCAGCTACTCGCTGCCGCTGTCAGTGATGATCGGTGAGCCGGTCGGTTTTTTGCCGCCACCCGAAGTGGTGCAAGCGCCCGACGGCACTCTGGATCCGATGAAGGGCATTGATGGCGTCGACATTCAATGCCGTTACGCGTCGATGGATGCGACTCTTGATACGCTCGGTCTGAAGTGGCGTGGCACCCCCGGCGCCGGCACCTCGCAAGACCTGGAAAAACCTGCGAACACGTCAGGCATGGTCGCCTTTCATTTGCCGGCCAGTGTGGTTGGCGCCAACATCCGGCGCTCGGTCAACGTCAACTACGAAGTCGGCCGATACGGGCGCTGGACGCCATCGGAAAATCTTCCGCTGAACATTCTCGGTTTCCAGAAACCCGAAACAGATCTGCCCCGACCTGAAGTCCCGCAAGCGGTCAACGCGGTACTCGACCTGATGGAATTCACCGGCGAGGCGCGCGTGCTGGTCAAGCCGTGGCCGTTCATTGCGGAGGGGCAGTTGGTGTGGCTGAAGCTCGAGGGGCGAACCGGCACCGGCACACACTTCATTGAATTGCTTAAGGCGCACCGGGTCACCGTCGCACAAGTGACACAAGGTTTGGATCAACCGCTGCTCAGAACCGAACTGGCGAAACTGCTGCACAGTTCTCCCGCGACAGTCACCTGTAAGGTGATTTTCGATGGCAGTACCGAAGAGTCCGCGGCGATTGATTTCCCTAACCTGGCACTGACCATCCGCACGCGATACGACTACCTGACACCGGTCATCACCAGTGTGCAGAGCCCGCAAAATATCGAAATCCGCGATAACGACCTGACCTACGACAAAAGCGTGACCATTCACGGGACGGCAACACGGGGGGAAAAAGTCGACGTGAAGTTGAATGGCGTCTCCGTAGGCCGGGCCGACGTTGTGCCACCGGGCACTTGGGTGTTTCCGACGGCAGATTTGCCCATGGGCTCGCAGCGCATCACCGTCGAGGCTTTGTACGATGCCGATCCGACCACCAGTCTGCCGCGCACCTTCACGGTCGCCGTCGCCAGTCGCCCGGAAATCACGGGTGTCACCGACGTCAGAGGCAACGTTCCGCCCAATGAGACAACCTATGAAACCAGTGTGACAGTAGCAGTCAAGGCCGATTCGAATCAGCGGGTGCAACTCTACGATGGCGCGGCAACGATTGGCGCGCCGATCACGCTGAATGCGGCGGGTGTTGGTAGTCTGGTGTTGCCGAATCTCGCCCCAAAAAACTATTCGTTGAAAGCCAG
>NZ_RWIM01000220.1 GCF_009764645.1 Pseudomonas sp. PB106 | reverse complement strand
CAGGTTAAGTGAACCCATGTAGGAGCTGCCGAAGGCTGCGATCTTTTTGCTTTTAATGTTCGAATATTTTCCTTTCCCTGTCCTTCGATGAGTTTTTTCAATCGAACGCGACTGGCTGCGCGCGTGTTTATGGGCTACCATTTTCGCAAATGAACATTCATGTTCGATTTCCAATATAGAAAATCAAAAGAACCCGAGGCCAGCCGATGTCCACCTCTACCTTGCGTACGCCCCCAATCTCCGAGATCTACGATGTTGCCGTTATCGGCGGCGGGATCAATGGCGTGGGGATCGCAGCGGATGCCGCCGGTCGTGGGCTTTCGGTGTTCCTTTGCGAAAAGGACGACCTCGCCAGCCACACCTCGTCGGCCAGCAGCAAGCTGATCCACGGTGGTCTGCGCTACCTCGAACATTACGAATTCCGTCTGGTGCGTGAAGCCCTGGCAGAACGCGAAGTGCTGCTGGCCAAGGCGCCGCACATCGTCAAGCCGATGCGCTTCGTGCTGCCGCACCGTCCGCACCTGCGCCCGGCGTGGATGATCCGCGCTGGCCTGTTCCTCTATGACAACCTCGGCAAGCGCGAAAAGCTGCCAGGTTCGAAAAGCCTCAAGTTCGGTGCCGACAGCGCGCTGAAAAGCGAAATCAAGAAAGGCTTCGAATACTCCGACTGCTGGGTCGACGACGCCCGCCTGGTGGTACTCAACGCCATGGCCGCCCGTGAAAAAGGCGCCCACGTGCACACCCAGACCCGTTGCGTCAGCGCTCGTCGCGCCAAAGGCTTGTGGCACCTGGACCTGGAACGCGCCGACGGCAGCCTGTTTTCGATCACCGCCAAAGCGCTGGTGAACGCCGCCGGCCCATGGGTTGCCAAGTTCATCCGTGACGACCTGAAGATGGAATCGCCGTACGGCATCCGTCTGATTCAGGGCAGCCACATCATCGTGCCGAAACTGTACGAAGGCGATCACGCGCACATTCTGCAAAACGAAGATCAGCGCATCGTGTTCACCATTCCGTACCTGAATCACTTCACCCTGATCGGCACTACCGACCGCGAATACACCGGCGATCCGGCGAAAGTGGCAATCACCGAAGGCGAAACCGATTACCTGTTGAAAGTGGTCAACGCGCACTTCAAGCAGCAGATCAGCCGCGACGACATCCAGCACAGCTATTCGGGCGTGCGCCCACTGTGCAACGACGAATCCGACAACCCGTCGGCCGTCACCCGCGATTACACGCTGGCCTTGTCGGGTAACGCTGAAGAAGCGCCGCTGCTGTCAGTGTTCGGCGGCAAGCTGACCACCTACCGCAAACTCGCCGAATCGGCGATGGCGCAACTGATGCCGTTCTTCACCCAGATGCGTCCGAGCTGGACGGCCAGCGCCACTCTGCCCGGCGGCGAAGACATGACCACGCCACAAGCCTTGAGCGCGCTGATCCGCGACAAGTTCGACTTCGTGCCGAGCGAGATTGCCCGTCGCTGGTCGACCACGTACGGCAGCCGTACCTGGCGCATGCTCGAAGGCGTGCAAAGCCTCGCCGACATGGGCGAACACATTGGCGGCGGGCTCTACACCCGTGAAGTCGATTATCTGTGCAGCGAAGAGTGGGCGACCACGGCGCATGACATTCTCTGGCGTCGCAGCAAGCTGGGCCTGTTCACCACTCCAGCCGAGCAGGAGAAGCTTGCGGCGTACCTGGGCAAGGTCGAACAGAGCCGTAGCAAGATCGAAGCGGCGTGATGTGAACATCGCTTGAACGAAAGCCCCTTAATCGTAAGATTCAGGGGCTTTTTTGTATGCCTGACACACCGCGAGCACTGTAGGAGTGAGCCTGCTCGCGATGTCGGTGTGTCAATCAACATACCTGGCGCCTGACGCACCACCCTCGCGAGCAGGCTCGCTCCTACACAAACTTGTTCGGATTTCCGAACGCGACTTCCCGGTCGATTCGGTAAACCGGATCAGTTGCCCTCCAAAAAACCGCCACAAAACTTTAATCACCTTATAAATCAGCGTATTAACCATCCGCCACTGGTCTGGCACGACTCATGCTCTACACTCTCTCGACGAATGCCTGTTGTGCCAACACTTCAGGAGCCGTCAGGCATTCGAAGCACAAAAGGGCCGACGAACTGGCTCCATAAAAAAAACAATGTCGAGGAAAATTTGATGCGCATCGTTCCCCATATCCTGGGCGCAGCCATTGCTGCCGCTCTGATCAGCACGCCAGTTTTCGCCGCCGAACTCACCGGCACCCTGAAGAAAATCAACGATTCGGGCACCATCACGCTCGCTCACCGCGACAGCTCCATTCCGTTTTCCTACATCGCCGATGCTTCCGGCAAACCCGTGGGCTACTCCCACGACATTCAAGTGGCTATCGTTGAAGCCCTGAAAAAAGACCTGAACAAGCCCGATCTGCAGGTCAAGTACAACCTGGTGACCTCGCAAACCCGTATCCCGCTGATCCAGAACGGCACCGCGGATATCGAGTGCGGCTCGACCACCAACAACGCCGAGCGCGCCCAGCAAGTCGACTTCACCGTCAACATCTTCGAAATCGGCACCCGTCTGCTGGTCAAGAAAGACAAGGAAGGCAAGCCGTCCTACGCTGACTTCGCCGACCTGAAAGGCAAAAACGTCGTGACTACTGCGGGCACCACGTCCGAGCGCATCATCAAAGCGATGAACGCCGACAAGCAGATGGGCATGAACATCATCTCCGCCAAAGACCACGGTGAATCCTTCAACATGCTGGAAAGCGGCCGCGCCGTTGCCTTCATGATGGACGACGCTTTGCTGGCCGGCGAAGAAGCCAAGGCCAAGAAGCCGGCTGACTGGATCATCACCGGTACGCCGCAGTCGTTCGAAGCCTACGCATGCATGGTTCGCAAAGACGACCCGGCCTTCAAGAAAGCTGTCGATGACGCCATCGTGGGTCTGTACAAGTCTGGCGAGATCAACAAGATCTACAGCAAATGGTTCGAGAGCCCGATCCCACCAAAAGGCCTGAACCTGAACTTCCCGATGAGCGACAAGGTAAAAGGTCTGATCGCCACCCCGAGCGACAAGCCGGCGCCTGACGTAAAAATCTGATTCCTGACTAACCTTATCGCCTGAGGGAGCAATCCTCTCTCAGGCGTCTGTTACTACCTGCTGGCTTTACTGTGGAGCACTCGACCTGGCGGTTTTCGAGCCGATCGCGTGTGCCCGGCGTTCAACGTCGGGCGGGAAAGGACTTTCCCCAAGCGGGTGCTTGTACATCGATCGATTTCGAGGGGAGACCCTAATGAATTACAACTGGGACTGGGGCGTGTTCTTCAAGTCCACCGGCGTCGGCAGCGAGACGTATCTCGACTGGTACGTCACCGGTTTGGGCTGGACCATTGCCATTGCCATCGTGGCATGGATCATCGCCTTGCTGCTGGGCTCCATTCTGGGGGTCATGCGCACGGTGCCAAACCGCATCGTATCGGGCATCGCGACCTGCTACGTGGAACTGTTTCGTAACGTACCGCTGCTGGTTCAGCTGTTCATCTGGTACTTCCTGGTGCCCGATCTGCTGCCGCAGAACCTGCAGGACTGGTACAAACAGGATCTCAACCCGACCACCTCGGCTTACCTGAGCGTTGTCGTGTGTCTTGGCCTGTTCACCGCTGCCCGTGTCTGCGAACAAGTGCGCACCGGCATCCAGGCGCTGCCACGCGGCCAGGAAGCCGCCGCCCGCGCCATGGGCTTCAAGCTGCCGCAGATCTACTGGAACGTGCTGCTGCCCCAGGCCTATCGCATCATCATTCCGCCGCTCACCTCGGAATTCCTCAACGTCTTCAAGAACTCCTCCGTGGCGTCCCTGATCGGCCTGATGGAACTGCTGGCGCAAACCAAACAGACCGCCGAGTTCTCAGCCAACCTGTTTGAAGCCTTCACCCTGGCCACGCTGATCTACTTCACCCTGAACATGAGCCTGATGCTGCTGATGCGCATGGTCGAGAAGAAAGTCGCGGTGCCCGGCCTGATCTCCGTGGGGGGTAAATAATGGACTTCGATTTCAGCGGCATCATCCCCGCCATCCCGGGCCTGTGGAATGGCATGGTCATGACCTTGCAGTTGATGGTCATGGGCGTGATTGGCGGCATCGTGCTCGGGACGATCCTGGCGCTGATGCGCCTGTCGTCGAGCAAACTGCTGTCCCGCGTGGCCGGCGCCTATGTGAACTACTTCCGTTCGATCCCGCTGCTGCTGGTGATCACCTGGTTCTATCTGGCGGTGCCGTTCGTGCTGCGCTGGATCACCGGTGAAGACACGCCGATCGGTGCGTTCACCTCCTGCGTCGTGGCGTTCATGATGTTCGAAGCCGCGTACTTCTGCGAAATCGTCCGGGCCGGTGTGCAGTCGATCCCCAAAGGTCAGATGGCCGCCGCTCAGGCGATGGGCATGACCTATGGCCAGACCATGCGTCTGATCATCCTGCCCCAGGCGTTCCGCAAGATGACGCCGTTGCTGCTGCAACAGTCGATCATCCTGTTCCAGGACACCTCGCTGGTTTACACCGTGGGCCTGGTGGACTTCCTCAACTCCGCCCGCTCCAGCGGCGACATCATTGGCCGCTCCAACGAGTTCCTGATCTTCGCCGGTGTCGTCTACTTCATCATCAGCTTTTCCGCCTCGCTGCTGGTCAAGCGTCTGCAAAAAAGGTTCGCCGTATGATCTCTATCAAGAACATCAACAAGTGGTATGGGGACTTCCAGGTGCTGACTGATTGCAGCACCGAGGTCAAAAAAGGCGAAGTGATCGTGGTCTGCGGCCCGTCGGGTTCCGGCAAATCGACCCTGATCAAGTGCGTCAACGCGCTGGAGCCGTTCCAGAAAGGTGACATCGTCGTCGACGGCACCTCGATTGCCGACTCGAAGACCAACCTGCCGAAACTGCGTTCGCGCGTGGGCATGGTGTTCCAGCATTTCGAACTGTTCCCGCACCTGACCATCACCGAAAACCTGACCATCGCGCAGATCAAGGTGTTGGGCCGCAGCAAGGAAGAGGCGACCAAGAAAGGTCTGCAACTGCTCGAGCGCGTTGGCCTGTCGGCACATGCCCACAAGCATCCGGGGCAACTCTCCGGTGGTCAGCAACAGCGCGTGGCAATTGCCCGTGCGCTGGCGATGGACCCGATCGTCATGCTGTTCGACGAACCGACCTCGGCGCTCGACCCGGAGATGGTTAACGAAGTGCTCGACGTGATGGTGCAACTGGCTCACGAAGGCATGACCATGATGTGCGTGACCCACGAAATGGGCTTCGCCCGCAAAGTGGCCGACCGGGTGATTTTCATGGACGCTGGCAAGATCATCGAAGACTGCCCGAAAGAGGAATTCTTCGGCGACATCAGCGCCCGCTCGGAACGCGCGCAGCACTTCCTCGAGAAAATCCTGCAGCACTAAAAGCAACACCGCCTCCCCCTGTAGGAGCTGCCGCAGGCTGCGATCTCTTGACTTTGTTTTTGAAGATCAAAAGATCGCAGCCTGCGGCAGCTCCTACAGCGGATTGGTGAAGTTTGTTGTGGTGGTTGACCCAAGGCATCTGTGATGAAATGCGACCCCAATCTCTATCGCGCCGCGCCGCCATCACTTGCCGTGAAGCCCCGTCTGATTCGTCATTTGTTCCTGCCGCCACTGATCATTGCCCTGATGATCGGCCTGGGTTTCATCGGCTTCTGGACCAGTGAACATTTCGGCATCCGCAGCCTTGGCGAGAACGGTCAGCGTCAGCTGGAACTGCACGCCCGCGCGGTCGAAAGCGAGATCAGCAAATACACCTATTTGCCCAGCCTGCTGGAACTCGAAACCAGTGTGTCGCAGCTACTGGCCGAGCCGACTCCGGAACACCGGCAAACGGTCAACGATTACCTTGAAGGCCTGAATCGGCGCAGCCGCAGTCGGGCCATCTATGTCATGGACACCACCGGCCGGGTGATGGCCACCAGCAACTGGCGCGATGTCGACAGTTACCTCGGTGAAGACCTGTCCTTCCGCGCCTATTTCCAGAAAGCCGTACGTGGTGAGCCCGGGCGTTTCTACGGCATCGGCAGCACCAACGGTGAACCCGGTTACTACCTCGCCCACGGCCTCGAAGAGCATGGCAAGATCATCGGCGTCGCCGTGGTCAAAGTGCGTCTGGAAGCCATGGAAGAACGTTGGCAGCGCGCACGCCTGGAAGCCTTCGTCAGCGATGAAAACGGCATCATCATTCTCTCCAGCGATCCGGCCCGGCGCCTGAAAGCGGTCATTCCCCTGAGTGAAGAAACCAAGGAAAAACTCGCCCGCAGCCTGCAGTATTACTGGTTTCCGCTCAACGAACTGCAACCGCTGGCTCGCGAAACCCTGTCCGAAGGCGTGGAGAAGCTCACCTTCCCGGCCAACAGCGAAGTGCAGTCCGGCGAGGACGACATCAGCTATCTGGCGCAGACCCGGCTGCTGAGTGACACGCCGTGGAACTTCACCCTGCTGACGCCCCTTCAGGATCTGCGCCGCGAAGCGATCAACCAAGGCATTCTGGTCGCCGTAGCGTTTGCCCTGGTCGCCTTCCTGCTGATCGCCTGGAACGAGCGGCGCAAGGTCATCGCCACCCGCCTCGCCGCCCGTGAAGCGCTGCAGGAAGCCAACAATCAGCTGGAGCGTCGGATTACCGAACGCACCAGCGACCTGCGCGCCAGCAACGAGCGATTGAAGAGTCAGATCCGCGAACGGCGTCAGGCCGAAGAGACGTTGCGCCGCGCTCAGGATGAACTGGTGCAGGCCGGCAAACTTGCCGCCATCGGCCAGATGTCGACCAGCATTGCCCACGAACTGAATCAGCCGCTCGCGGCGATGCGGACGCTGTCGGGCAACACCGTACGCTTCCTCGAACGCGGTCAGCTCGATGTCGCCAGCACCAATCTGAACACCATCAACGACCTGATCGACCGCATGGGCCGCATCACTGCCAGCCTGCGCTCGTTTGCCCGGCGCGGCGACAATCAGGGTCAGGCCAGCCTCGGCAAAGCGGTCGATGCCGCGCTGCAAGTGCTCGGTGCCCGGGTCGAGGCCTCGGGCCTGACCGTGCACCGGCAATTTATCGACGTGCGAGTGCAGATCGACCAGACCCGTCTCGAACAGATTCTGGTCAACCTGATCGGCAATGCCCTCGACGCCATGCAGGCGCAACCAACGCCCGAGCTGTGGCTGGAGGGCGAAGAATTCAACGGCAAATATCGCCTGCGCGTGCGCGACAACGGTCACGGTATTGACGCCGAAGCGCGCAAGCATCTGTTCGAACCGTTCTTCACCACCAAGCCCGGCGAACAAGGCCTGGGCCTGGGCCTGACCCTTTCCGCCAGCCTCGCCGCCGCCACCGGCGGGCATCTGGGTGTCGAACACCCGGCCAGCGGCGGCACTACCTTTGTCCTCAGTTTACCGTTGGTAAGCCCTACACCTGCCGAGCCAATATGAACCCCGAACTCAGTGTACTGATCGTCGAAGACGACCCCCATGTGCTGCTCGGCTGCCAACAGGCGCTGACCCTCGAAGACATTCCTTGCGTCGGCGTCGGCAGTGCCGAGGAAGCGCTGGAGAAGGTCGGCGACAACTTTGCCGGCATCGTCATCAGCGACATCCGCCTGCCGGGCATCGATGGCCTGGAACTGCTGACCCGCCTCAAGCAACGCGACCGGAGCCTGCCGGTGGTACTGATCACTGGCCACGGCGACATTTCCATGGCCGTCGGCGCGATGCAGAAAGGCGCCTACGACTTCATGGAAAAACCGTTCTCGCCGGAGCGTCTGGTGGATGTTGCACGACGTGCGCTGGAGCAACGCAGCCTCGCCCGCGAAGTGTCGTCGCTGCGTCGACAATTGGCTGAACGTGACTCCCTTGAGGGGCGGATTATCGGTCGCTCGCCGGCGATGCAGAACCTGCGTGAACTGATCGCCAACGTTGCCGACACTTCGGCCAACGTATTGATCGAAGGCGAGACCGGCACCGGTAAAGAACTGGTTGCCCGTTGCCTGCACGATTTCAGTCGGCGCCACAGCAAACAGTTCGTCGCGCTGAACTGCGGTGGTCTGCCGGAAAACCTCTTCGAAAGCGAAATCTTCGGCCACGAGGCCAACGCGTTCACCGGCGCGGGCAAACGGCGCATCGGCAAGATCGAACACGCCGACGGTGGCACGCTGTTCCTCGACGAAGTGGAGAGCATGCCGCTGCCACTGCAGATCAAACTGCTGCGAGTGTTGCAGGAACGCACGCTCGAACGCCTCGGTTCGAACCAGAGCGTGGCGGTGGATTGCCGGGTGATTGCGGCGACCAAGTCCGACCTCGACGAGTCGAGCAAGGCCGGCGAATTCCGCAGCGACTTGTACTACCGCCTCAACGTGGTGACGCTGGAATTGCCGCCCCTGCGCGAGCGGCGCGAAGACATCCTGCAACTGTTCGAACACTTCACCCAGCAATCGGCGCTGCGCTTTGATCGCGCACTGCCGGAGCTGGACAACCAGACGTTGTCGAACCTGATGAGCCACGACTGGCCGGGCAACGTGCGCGAACTGCGCAACGTCGCCGAACGCTTTGCTCTCGGCTTGCCGGCGTTCAAGAAGTCCGGCGCCAGCGGTGGCGGCCAAGGCCTGGCCTTCGCCGAAGCGGTGGAAGCCTTCGAACGCAACCTGCTCAGCGATGCCTTGCAACGCAGCGGCGGCAACCTGACTCAGGCCAGCCTTGAGTTGGGCATGGCCAAGACCACGCTGTTCGACAAAGTTAAAAAGTACGGCCTCAGCCATTAAGCGAGAACGACGTGGATCTGATTTTCAAAGCCCTGTTGGGCGCGGCGGTGGTGGTGATCCTCGCGGCGCTGGCGAAAACCAAAAACTATTACATTGCCGGACTGGTGCCACTGTTTCCGACCTTTGCGCTGATTGCGCATTACATCGTCGGCAAGGGACGCTCGATTGATGATCTGAAGACCACGATCGTGTTCGGGATGTGGTCGATCATTCCGTATTTTGTTTATTTAGCGACGTTGTATGTGATGGTGGATCGGATGCGGTTGGAGGCGTCGTTGGCGGTGGCGGCCGTCGCGTGGTTGATGGCTGCCACCGTGCTGGTCAGTGTTTGGGTCCGCCTGCACAGCTAATTACTGTAGGAGCTGCCGAAGGCTGCGATCTTTTGATCTTTTTAAGGGCAAGATCAAAAGATCGCAGCCTTCGGCAGCTCCTACATGGGAATGTGTTTAGCCGTTGACGGTGCCACCTTTTGACTCGGCCATGATCTGGCGGATCGCGCCGACAAATGTGTCTACCGGTTGTCCGCCCGTCACTGCGTACTGGCCGTTGAACACCACCGTCGGCACCGAACTGACCCCGCGCTGCAACCACACCTGCTCCTCTTCACGCACCTCATCAGCAAACTCATCGGACGCCAGAATCGTCTCGGCACGCTGGCGATCCAGCCCGACACTTTCCGCAATCTGCACCAACTGCCCACGGTCAGACGGATTGCCGCCATCGCTGAAATAGGCTTTGAACAAAGCCTCCTTCAACGGCAGCTGCAAACCCTCAAGTTCAGCCCAATGCAACAAACGGTGCGCATCGAAGGTGTTGTAGATGCGGCTGTTGCTGTCAGTGCGAAAAGCAAAACCAAGCTCAGCGCCACGGGCACGAATGGCCTCGCGATTCTTCTGCGATTGCTCCGGTGTCGAGCCGTACTTCTCTTGGATGTGCTCGGCGATGTTCTGCCCTCCGGCACCCATTTTCGGATTCAGCTCGAACGGCTGGAAGCGGATCTCGGCTTGCACTTCGTTGCGCAGGATCTGCAGCGCTTCCAACAAGCCATACAGACCAACGACGCACCAAGGGCAGGAGACGTCGCTGACAAAATCGATTTTCAAAGCGGAACTCATCACACACCTCGCGGGGGGAAATCGTGCGGGAAAGTTTGCACGATACACCCTGATCACCCTGCACCTGTAGGAGCTGCCGAAGGCTGCGATCTGTTGACGTTGTGCTTAAGATCAAAAGATCGCAGCCTTCGGCAGCTCCTACAGGGGAATGCATTCCAAATGTGGGAGCTGGCTTGCCAGCGATAGGGCCTGCAGGGGCGACACACATCTGACGGTTACAGCAGATTCCCACCCACCACCGGCTCGATCTGCGCCCAATGCGAAGTGTCTTCGCGATGCGCCTGCAGATACGGCAACACCGCCGCCAGCAACGGTTCCTTGAACGCCTCTTGAAAGCGATGGGCCAAACCCGGAATAAGGCGCAACTGACTGCCGCGAATATGCGCCGCCAGATGCACGCCGTGCATCACCGGCAACAACGGATCGGCCGTGCCGTGCACCACCAGCGTCGGCACGCGTAGCTGGTTGAGCAATGCCACTCGGCTCGGCTCGGCGAGGATCGCCATGATCTGCCGCTTCACGCCTTCAGGATTGAACGCGCGGTCATAGGACGCCGCCGCCTGTTGCAGCAAGGCCTGTCGATCATCGGTCACCGCCGGGCTGCCCAGCGCCGCTAGCAAATCCGCCTGTTGTTCCAGCGCCACCTGACGATTCGGAGCGCCGCGACGCGACAGCAATTGCACCAGCGCCGCACTCGGTGCCGGCAAGCCTTCGGCGCCCGACGTGGTCATGATCAGCGTCAGGCTCTCGACTCGCTGCGGTGCCATCGCCGCCATATGCTGGGCAATCATCCCGCCCATGCTCGCGCCCAATACGTGAAACTGCTCGACGTGCAGCGCGTCCATCAGACCCAGCGCATCGTCGGCCATGTCGGTCAGGCTGTACGGTGCCGACACCGGCAGACCGAGTTTGTAGCGCAACACTTCAAAGGTCAGGTTGGCCTCCACCGGCGCCTGACGCCAGGTCGACAACCCGACATCGCGGTTGTCATACCGGATCACCCGAAAACCCTGCTGACACAGCGCAACCACCACCTCATCCGGCCAGTGAATCAACTGCCCACCGAGCCCCATCACCAGCAGCAACGCTGGGTCCGACGCGCGACCAATGCTCTGATAAGCGATGCTGACTTGTTGCAGATCGACGTGCTCGGTCGGCACGTTGACGTCGCAACGCGCGGCCGCTAGCGACGGCACACCGAACAAAAGCGCGGCCAACATGGCCGCGACGGATAAAAACACTTTGTGCATGAAAAACACCGAAACGCAGAACCCCAGTAGAGCGCGAGTCTGATGAAGTTTGTTCAAGCGCGCTGCCACAGTTGCGTGACAGTTTGATGAAGAGTGCCGAGCGGTCATTGCGCTCACGGAAACAGACCCAGTCGACAGCTCCGCCAACATGAGACAAACTCACCACCATCGCTGAATCAGCAAATTTTGTTCATGGAGCCGTCGGTGCTTGAGATCCGTCATTTGAAAACCCTGCATGCCCTGCGCGAGGCCGACAGCCTCGTCGATGCGGCTGATCGCCTGCATCTGACGCAGTCGGCGCTGTCCCACCAGTTCAAGGAACTGGAAGAGCGCATGGGCATGCCGCTGTTCGTGCGCAAAACCAAACCAGTGCGCTTCACCAGTGCCGGTTTGCGTCTGCTGCAACTGGCCGATGCTACCCTGCCGCTGCTGCGTGCAGCTGAACGTGACATCAGCCGCCTCGCCGGTGGCACCGCCGGGCGCTTGCACATGGCAATCGAGTGTCACAGTTGTTTTCAATGGTTGATGCCGACCATCGACCAGTTCCGCGATGCCTGGCCGGAAGTCGAACTGGACCTGGCTTCAGGCTTTTCCTTTGCACCGCTACCGGCTCTGGCGCGGGGCGATCTGGATCTGGTGGTGACCTCCGATCCGCTGGAAATTGCCGGCATCACCTATGTGCCGCTGTTTACTTACGAAGCAATGCTTGCGGTGGCCAATCAGCATGCGCTGGCGAGCAAGCCGTACATCGTGCCGGAAGATTTGCTCACAGAAACGCTGATCACCTACCCGGTGGAACGTGATCGGCTGGACATCTTCACGCGCTTCCTTGAACCGGCCGATATCGAACCGGCGCAAGTGCGCACTTCCGAATTGACGGTGATGATGATGCAACTGGTCGCCAGCGGCCGTGGCGTGTGCGGCATGCCGCACTGGGCGCTGCATGAATACAGCTCGCGCGGTTACGTGAAGGCCAAGCGGCTGGGTGAGAAAGGCTTGTTTGCCACGCTGTACGCGGGGATCCGCGCGGACATGCTGGATGCGCCGTACATGCGTGATTTCCTGCTGACGGCGAAGGACACTTCGTTTTCTACCTTGGACGGTGTGAGCGCGGTCCGTTAAAAGCCAAATCAAAAGATCGCAGCCTTCGGCAGCTCCTACACAAACCCTGTAGCTGCCGAAGGCTGCGATCTTTTGATCTTTAAGCCAGTGTCAGTTGCCGCCACATATGGATCTTGTCGAAGTAATCTTCGCCGACCCGCACCGCCAGCGGTTCCAGACCGAACTGGATAAAGCCGCAGCGCTCGTAGAGTTTGAACGCGGCATCGTTGCCAGCCGTAACGGTCAACTGGACCAGCTTCAGCGCCGAATGGTTCTGCGCTTCGGCCAGCGCCGCTTGCACCAGTTCATAACCCAGACCGTGCTGGCGAAAGTCCGCTGAAACGTACATGCCGAACAACGTGACTTTGTGCCGCGCCTTCTCGCGCGGCTCGAAGGCGAGGCCGACGATCCCGGCCAATTGCCCGGACTCGAATGCGCCAAGCACCACATCCAGCTTGCTGGTCAGGCGCCCTTCCCACCAGCTCAACGGCATCACCGCACGCTCGCGCACGCTGGAGGTAAATGCCTGCGGATGGCGATCATAGGCTTCAAGCATCAGCTCTCGATAAGCCAGGGCATGACTGGCATCCAGCCGTTCGATCCACATGTTCAAGCCGTCCTGCGCTGCTCAAGCATCAGGCGCACCGCCAGCCCGGCCAGCACAAATCCCATGAAGTAACGCTGCATCGCCAACCATGTCGGATTGCGCACGAACCACGAAGCGATGCCTGCGGCGAACAACGCGATCAACAGATTGACGGTGAAGCTGACGCTGATTTGTGTGAGCCCGAGAATGATGCTTTGAGTGAACACAGAGCCGTGCTCAGGCGTGATGAACTGCGGAAACACCGAGAGATAGAACACCGCGATTTTCGGGTTCAACGCACTGGTGAGAAACCCCATGGTGATCAGTTTGCGCGACGAGTCCGGCGGCAATTGTTGCGCCTCGAACGGCGAGCGCGCACCGGGTTTCACCGCTAGCCAGGCCAGCCACAGCAGGTACAACGCACCGACCCATTTCAACACTTCATAAGCCATCGGCACCGCGAGGAAAACCGCCGTCAAACCGGCTGCCGCTGCGAACATGTGCACAAAGAAGCCCGCGACCACACCGAGCAACGACGTCACTCCGGCCTTGCGTCCCTGACAGATCGAACGCGAGATCAGATAGATCATGTTCGGCCCCGGTGTCAGCACCATCAGCAGCGCGGCGGCAGCAAAGATCAGCAAGTCGGGAAGCGGGATCATGGCAACGTCCTTTGCGGAAATGATCAGGCGATAGCGGTCAGCGAGGCTCGATAAAACGGCAGGATCACATCGCGTGTCAATGGCGCCAGAACGACATCACCGTCAGTGGCCGGATCGATCCACAGCACCTCTTCGATTTCCGCCGCCGGGGAAACTTCGGCGTTGATCGTCAGTTGAAAGATATCGGCCTGTACGACAAATCCCGGCTCGTTGGCCGCTGGCGCACTGAACTGGCCAAGGAACGTGGCCTGTGCCGGATCAATCTGCAGACCCAGCTCTTCTTCCAGCTCACGGGCCAGGGCATGCACCGGCAGCTCATGCGCTTCGATCTTGCCGCCCGGTTGCATGAATGCGCTGGTGCCGCGCTTGCGCACCAACAGGGTCTGGCCAGTGGCGTTAAGCAGCAGAGCGGCGGCAATGCGGATGATGCGGGGCGAAGCGGCGGATGTCAGCGTCATGGGGCAAAAATGGCCTTGGGCGAAAAGCCGTCAGGATCCCATGTTGGCGGGGCTCGCGTCATCAGAAGAACACTACATTGGCGACACCGTGATCTTCCGGATTCTGACGACATGTCCGCCCACAGGCTCGGAAATTTCCCACTCGCGAGTTTGGTAGCGTTATTCACAGCTGCCCAAACGACTATTCGCCCAATTCGCCATAGAGGGAAATCGCTGCATGTCCGACATTTCGACGCTCAAGGAAAAGAACAGCATCAAGACGTTTCATTTCATTCTGCTGACGTTGATCACCATGGGGCTCTACCCGGTTATATGGCTGCATAAAACAGCGACCCTGGTGGAGGGCGTCACCCGCATCAAGACGCTGAGCCAGACCTGTCTGGTCGTCTATCTCGCGTTCTGCGGTATCGGCGGGATCCTTTTCACCATCCCTGATCTGACGTTCATATTCGCGGGGTATGCGTTGACGGTCATTGCCCAGCTCATCGCAATTGCCTGGTGCTTTCGTATGCGCAGAGCCTTGCGCGCCTACACGCTGACCGAGTACGGCTTCGAGCTGCGAATGAACCGCCTCTTCTCAGTCCTGTTCGGCTTCTACCACATCAATTACTGCATCAACGATATGGCCAGGGCCAAACACAAGGATGACCAGAAACGGCAAACGCCAAAAGGATCGGTGACGGCATAAACAATGGCTGTAGTCGCCTTCGCAAGCAATCTCGCTTGCACCTTGGAAATGCATTTCCCTGTGCAAGCGAGCCTACTCGGGAAGGCGCTTGTTCCAGCAACAAGTTTGCCTGCCAGCACTCTGTGGGCCAGTATGCGTGCAGCATCCGGCCGGGCGCGCAATGCCCGGCAACGGATACGCCCAGGAACTGAGCTGGCTCGCAAAAGAGCGAAATGTCAGGTAGCGAATATCCGGCAGAATATCCGACATCGCGAGCAAGCTCGGCTCCCACAAAGAACAGTCCGAACCAAGGAAACCGTATGAGCCTGTCACTCCTGAGCCGCTACGCCTTCTTTGCCGTCTGCGTGATTTTCACCCTCGCCAGCCTGCCGTTCCTCGAACACGACTGGCTGTGGCCGATCACTGCCGTCACCGGCGTGTTGAGCCTGCTCGGTCTGTTCGATCTGCTGCAGACGCCGCACGCCGTACGCCGCAACTACCCGATCCTCGGCAACATCCGCTACCTGGTCGAAGGCATTCGCCCGGAGATCCGCCAATACCTGCTGGAATCCGACAGCGATGCCCTGCCCTTCTCACGCGCCCAGCGCTCGCTGGTGTATTCGCGGGCGAAAAACGAAACCGCCGACAAACCGTTCGGCACACTGATCGATGTCTACCAGGCGGGTTTCGAATTCATTGGCCACTCAATGCGCCCGGCGCCGTTGAGCGATCCGAACAGTTTCCGCGTCACCGTCGGCGGCCCGCAGTGCTCGCAGCCGTACTCGGCGTCAGTGTTCAACATCTCGGCAATGAGCTTTGGCTCGCTCAGCGCCAACGCCATTCGCGCGTTGAACCAAGGTGCAAAACTCGGTAATTTCGCCCACGACACCGGCGAAGGCAGCATCAGCCCGTATCACCGCGAACACGGCGGCGACCTGACCTGGGAGCTGGGCAGCGGCTACTTCGGCTGCCGCACCAGTGACGGCCGCTTCGACCCGGAACGCTTCGCCACCCAGGCGCAAAACCCGCAAGTGCGGATGATCGAAATCAAGATGAGCCAAGGCGCCAAACCCGGCCACGGCGGCATCCTGCCCAAACACAAAGTGACCAAGGAAATCGCTGAGACCCGAGGAATCATGATGGGCGAAGACTGCGTGTCGCCGTCACGCCACAGCGCGTTTTCCACGCCGATCGAGATGATGCATTTCATCCAGCAATTGCGCGAACTGTCCGGCGGCAAACCGGTGGGCTTCAAGTTCTGCCTCGGCCATCCATGGGAGTTCATGGGCATCGCCAAAGCCATGCTGGAAACCGGCATTCTTCCGGACTTCATCGTCGTCGACGGCAAGGAAGGCGGTACCGGGGCGGCACCTGTGGAATTCACCGACCACATCGGCGTGCCGATGCGCGAAGGGCTGCTGTTCGTTCACAACACCCTCGTAGGCCTCAATCTGCGCGACAAGATCAAGCTCGGCGCCAGCGGCAAGATCGTCAGCGCTTTCGACATCGCCAGCGTGCTGGCCATCGGCGCCGACTGGGCCAACTCGGCGCGTGGTTTCATGTTCGCCATCGGCTGCATCCAGTCGCAGTCATGCCACACCAATAAATGCCCGACCGGGGTCGCCACGCAGGATGCATTGCGCCAACGCGCACTGGTGGTTCCGGACAAAGCGCAGCGCGTGTTCAACTTCCATCGCAGCACGTTGAAAGCCTTGGCGGAAATGCTCGCGGCGGCGGGGCTTGAGCATCCTTCGCAACTGTCGGCCAAACACCTGGTGCGGCGCATGTCAGCGACTGAAATCAAACTGTTCTCGCAACTGCACGTGTTCCTCAAGCCGGGTGAATTGCTCACTGGGGAAGTCAACGGCGAGTTCTATTCGCGCATGTGGCAGATGGCGCGGGCGGACAGTTTCGAGCCGAACGAAATCGCAGCCGCATAAGGCACAAAGCGCCAGCCCTTGCAGCTGGCTGGCGCTTCAAACCTCCCGATTGCGAAACAACACAAAACGAAAAAAACAGTACGCCAGCAACAGATTGATCCCGGTAAACATCGCCACCGTGATCAATCCATGCAGCGCTCGCGCATCGCCCAGCGAGCCGATGCCGAAACTTATGCCGCCCATTACGCCAATAAACAACAGATAGCCGAGCATCGACGTGCCCGTTTCGAAGATGTACAGCATGTTCACATAAATCGTGAACGCGGCTGCGACACAGAATGCTGCGAAATTGCTGCCCGCCTGAGTCAACCCGCCAGCGCTGCTCATGACGAAAAACACTTGCCAGTGAATCAATGCGTCGGCCACGCCGATGACCATCAGTGCAGAGAATCCCTTCATCACCACTCCTTGCCACTGTGGATTGGACGGAGACTCACGCTAAGCCTGCGGCCCACTTTCGCCTACTGTCAGAAATTACAGGTGGGGGCCCAAATCCGACGGATGGTGCAACAAAAAAGCCCCGATCTGGCGACCGGGGCTTTGCTGTTTCAGCGATTAGCCGTTACGAAATCGAACGCACCGCACTTTGCGACACATTGCTCGGCTGCAGCTTGAACACGTAGAACAACACCGTCAGCAGCACCAGGAATGCCGGGCCGATATACAGCGCCACGCGGGTGTCCGGGAAGTACGCCATCAGGCCGACCACCAGCACCAGAAATGCCAGGGCGAAGTACGAGCTGACTGGGTACAGCCACATCTTGTATTTGAGGCCGGCACGTTCGCTGGCGCTCAGGCCTTTGCGGAATTTCAGCTGGGCCAGCAGGATCATCACCCACGTCCAGATCGCGCCGAAGGTTGCAATCGAAGTCACCCAGACGAAGACTTTTTCCGGTACCAGATAGTTGAGCAGCACGCCCAGCAGCAACGCAGCAATCGACAACAGCAACGCACGACGCGGTACACCGTTGTTCGAGGTCTTGGCAAAACCGGCCGGCGCCTGACCGTTCTGCGCCAGGCTGTAGAGCATGCGCCCGGTGCTGAAGATGCCGCCGTTGCACGACGATAGCGCGGCAGTGATGACCACGAAGTTGATGATGCCGGCGGCGGTCTTGATGCCCAAGCGTTCGAAGGTCATCACAAACGGACTGCCCTGGGTGCCGATCTCGTTCCACGGATAGATCGACAGAATCACGAACAACGCACCGACGTAGAACAGCAGAATCCGCCAGAACACCGAGCCGATCGCATCGGGAATGGTCTTCTGCGGGTTCTTCGCTTCACCGGCAGTCAGGCCGATCATCTCGACACCGAGGTAGGCGAACATGACCATCTGCAGGGACATCAGCACACCGGTCACACCGTTGGGCATGAAGCCACCGTGGGCCCACAGGTTGGAAATGCCCAGCGCCACGCCGTCATTGCCGAAACCGAAGGCGATGATGCCGACGCCGCCGATGACCATGGCGATGATGGTGACGATCTTGATCAGGGCGAACCAGAACTCGAATTCACCGAAGGCCTTCACCGCGATCAGGTTGATCGAGCCCATACTGACCAGCGCCGCAAGCGCCCAGATCCAGCGCGGCACATCGGGAAACCAGATGCCCATGTACACGGCCACCGCAGTGATTTCAGCGACGCAGGTCACCAGCCACAGGAACCAGTAATTCCAGCCGGTGAGGAAGCCCGCCAAGGGGCCGAGATAATCTTGCGCGTAACGGCTGAACGAACCGGCCACCGGGTTATGCACGGCCATCTCGCCGAGGGCGCGCATGATCACCAGAATCGCCAGACCACCCAGGATGTAGGAAATCATGATCGCCGGGCCGGCCATTTCGATGGCCTTGGCCGAACCTAGAAAAAGACCGACGCCGATACAGGCACCGAGTGCCATCAGGCGAATATGCCGTTCGCCGAGTTCGCGTTGTAGCGGACCGCCCTGAGCGGTGTCGCCGTGAGGCAGTTGATTGCCGACTGGCATAGGGGTGCAACCTCGTCTTGTTATTGGATATGACCACCGAGCGTCGAAGCGTTGGCCGATAAGCCTTGGCTTGAAATGAAACCGCGCCTGCCTCGTGGGCAAACGCGTCTTGCAGGACCTCTGCAAGATCAGCGGGGCGTGCAGTATAAAAAGCCTTGGGCAGGGCTTTTCACTCTATAAATCACAAGATTCAGCGGGAGTTGTCGCCAGTCTGCCAGTCGACCTAACAGATCAACTGGCAAACGTAGGACAAATCGCCGCCGAAAACGCCGGCGAGTATTGCACAACCTTGGTGCGTCGCGCCTTATCCGACAGGTTTTACGTGGCGCAGAACCGGCAGCAGGCTTGATGGCCGCTATTGCAGCAGAGCATCACTGAACGACCTGAATCGAAAAGAGTTCATCAGGCAAATCCGGCAACTCGATGTGGGACAAATCCTCGACGCGATCAATGTAATCGTCGTCAATATCATCGAGACGGAAAACGCTGACCTCATACACACGCCCGCCTTTGGTATTTTTGAACGTGTCGTAGGTCGAGGCGAGTGCGCCGCTTTCCAGCACCCGGTGCAGACCCCCTTTCATGGCCTCAATGGTTTCAAATTTCGCCAATCCCGCATTGGGATCGTAGAAAAACCAGAGCGGTTTTGTGTCGATGACTCTAATTCCCGCGACCATGCCGTGATTGCGGGTGCTGATCCTGAAGCTCTTGGAGTCAGCAGATCCCAGCAGATCTTGAATAATATTATCGGCACTTTTGACCTCTGGCGTGACGTTCAAGTGAAATGTCTGAGTGTTGTTGACCCGGTCCTGGAAGCCCCTCAGATCCTTGATGAATTTTTGCGACGGTCGATTATCGGATTTGCTGGAAACCTTGTAGAAGTTCTGCAGAAGCGTTTGTTCTTTGCCGTAATGCATGGCAACCGCCATAGCATTCGCCAGCCCGGCACACTCCCCCTTCGTCGTCACATCAACATTGGCCGCATAATAACTCTGGGACAACGGCGTGACTTTGACGCCCGCACCCTGGACGTCCTGCAACAACAGGCTGGAATAGTAAGCACTGTTGTCCAACAGCTTGTTGCTGATCTCTTTGGTGACTGCGCCAATCTGTTCGGGAGTCAGGTCGGAACGGGATGCCAATGCGTACAAATCATCAAGATCCATTGCGCGACGGTGACCACTGATCTGCTCCAGCCCTCCCTTCTCGAAACCTTTTTGATAGGCCGGATAATTGCCCGGGGTTCGCGCATTTAACAAGTTGCTGTGGTATTCGACGTGGTACTTGGGATCCGAGACGTTCGGCCCGAAGAGTTGACTGGTACCGGGGGATTTAGGCGCGAAAGTTCCAGGTGAACCATAGATTCGGTTGGTCTGGACGTTGTAGGGGTACCAGTCACCGTTTTTCAACACTCCTACGCCCGCAATACTGTCTTCACCCACCTTAAAGGTGCCTAACAATGTCGGGCCGTGCTGTTTACCCAGCGTTTGCAACAATTTATAACCATCCGGCGCCGTGCGCAGCGATTCGAGCTGGCGCAGAGCGCGTACACCGACATACTTGATGCCTCGGCCCAGAAGACTGGCAGTGCCGCCCAACAACGCGGGTAATGCGCTGAGTGGATTAAGTTCGCCGATGACGAATGTCCCGATGATTCTGGCAGCACGCAATGCTTTGGTGAGTGCCGATGCGGTCTTGGTCGCGACGCTCGCCAATTTGGAGACAATGCCGGCGCCGGCAGTGACGAAGCCCAATACATCCATGAACAGATCCATTGCGCCATCGGCGTAGTTGCCCTTGATGAAGTTGCTGATGGCCGATTTGAACGGGATCATGTTGAGGACGAAGTCCACCGCAGCCTGGAGTTTCGCCGCGTGTTTGTCTTGGGTGGTCTGGCCTCTGGCTTCCTGCAGGACTTTTTGGTTGTCCAGGTCCAGATGCAGTACAAAAGCCAAGGCGATTTCCAGGGTTCTGCGGCTGGAATAACTGCTGGGCGTGGGCAATGGCGAGCGCTGCATGGAACTCGCCAGCAATGGGCGTTCCGTTGCAAATAGCTCTGTGGCGCGGATGACGCTCGGGATATTCGGATGGGGGCTCTCTGTCGCTTTCCCGGGATGGTTCTTGTGTCTGCCAATCACGCCTTTTTTCAAATTGATGTAGTAAATGGAGACCTTGCCATTGAATTCCACTTTCATTGACAGTTGAGGATCTATGTCCTTCAGACTTCGCCCCCAGAATGCGTTACTCAGCGTGTATTCCTTGTCTTGGTAAAAATCGATTTTTCCATATTCCAGATTTTCCCTGTCTTGCAATGGTAACTCGGAAATCAGATGTTTGATGGTCGTCACGGCCCCTTTCTTGAGAGAACCGATAGTGGCGTCGAACTGAGCCGTAAAGTCCTTTTCGACACCGAGATCCAGCGGCGAGTTGATGTCACGAAGAAGCCAGGAAAAACGCAAGTTTTCAGTGCCCCACGTGTAGTACGGCGGGCCTCCCATCATCGCGATGTCCAACAGCGAATGCAGACCCCAAGTTGCTGATGCGATTTCGTCCACGCCGACATCCACGCCTGAGCGTTTGTCGTAAAACAGCGGGGCTTCAAATGGGACGTTGCCCGTGAACTTCGCTTTGAGTTTTTCCAAGGCTATTGCCTTACGGCTTGGAATCTTGCTGTCCAACAACGCCGATGCCTCAAGCCGCTCTTTCAATTGTCGATTGAATGCCAGCGCAATCGCGCTCAACTCTGCATCGGTTACACGAGTGTCGGCTTTCTCTTCGATCAAGCCATTGATGAAGCCCCAATCGATCATCGCCAAGGTCTTGGCCAACCGGGCGACTTGCGGATCAACCAATTCGGCGTTTTCCGCATAGATCATCACTTGGCCGAAGGTCATGTTGGCAACCCTCCCCGGCGTCTGGGCTTCAATGACGGCTGCGGCAACCGCCAGGTTGACCCAGGCAGCACTGCCATACTTCACGCTGTCGGGGATGTCTTTGATCAGGTAGACACTGGCGTACCCCGCCAGCACGACATGCGCAGTCAAACCGGACATCTGCGCACTGCTCCTGGAGGACCGCGTGAGGAAATCCCGGAACTCTTTTACGATCGTTGAAGCGGTCTGGCCCCAGTGTCGAGAATCTGCCAGGTCAAAATCCGCAATGATGTTTCGATCAGCGACGCCAATGGAAACACGCCCCAATACCAGTTGAATCGCAGCCAAAGCGTGTTCATCAATACTGATATCGGTCGAAACCGAGTTCATCTTCGTCTGTACCGCCAGCCCGAGTGCCTGCCCCTGCGGACCACGCACCAAGGCTTCAAGCGCTCGGGCGGGGTCGGCCAATACGGCACTTGAAAGCGGCTGCCCGTCATTCAGATGATCCAGTACGCCCAGGCCAGGTCTTGCATAGCTATCGAGCGTCTGAAGATAAGCCAACGCCGCGTTATAGGCGCTGTGCTGTTGGGCAGTGCTCCAAGGGACTGTCCAGGATAACGCCCCGGTAAAATCACCAAAAAAGTGCGGCAAGATATTGTCAAATTCGGCCAGTAAATCATTCGAATTATTATCAGGCACAGAACCATCTGCGGACGAAGTATTGAAACCAGACATACGTGTTTCCTTGATGAGCGAAATAGATAAGACGAATCAAAAGAAAACAACAACGCCCAGCAAAAAAGAACACCGCAAGCATTACCAATTAAATACAAGACTGATGACAACCCAGTGCGCTTCAGCGATTTAGCCCTTGGTAAAAAATTCACATCGAGAAACCCGTCAATTGGCAACATTCATAAACAACGCTTACTTACAACTGAACCAGCATCGGCACGCGAATACTCCCGGCACTACGAAACTCGAAACTGCGAACAGTAGCCAAATCTTGTAAATGGTTACTTATCCAGGCCGTCATATACCTGACCAGACATTGCCAACACCCAGCGACACTTTTCTGCACGCTGCTTTCATGGTTAATGAAACGCCAACCGGGTTGGGAAACTCTAAATGCCCTCGCGCAAATGCCTGAGGCCCTGGATCGGCTCAACCGGCCCAAAGAAAATGCGCACGCCCTTCACAATTCCCCCTCCCATCGCCAAACCAGCGTCTAAGCTTCAGACAAGTCCGATCAATCTGCGTGAATGGATCAGTCGACTATGGGCGCTTTGTGGCAAACCGATTCGAGTAAAACCGTGGTCCCGACTGAACGTGTGGATGAAGCGTCTCCCCCTGAAAAACCTGAAAAACCACGCCGTCACCGGCATGGCTGGAAGGCGTTCTGGCTGTTGCTGGTGATTATCGCGATTGTCGTGGGGCTGGCCGCATCCAAGGAAATGCGCACCTCGCGGTTTCAGGCCCGTGAGCTCAGCCAATATGCGGCGAAATTGACCTACAAGCTCGAACCGGGTCCGAGCGAAGCCATTCGTTATCCGGGCAACGGGCCATTCGATTTGCGTCTGGGCTACAGCTCCCTCGATGAATTCCTGCCGCGCCTGCTCAAACGCGATTACGTGGTCACCGAGCAGACCCGCTTCTCCCCCGCCCTGCTCAGCTACACCGACAAGGGCTTGTTCGTGCCCTACTCGGAGAAGATTCAGGCAGGACTGTCGATCACCGATTGCCGGGCCGCGCCGCTGTACAAATACAACTATCCGCAACAGCTGTACTCGAACTTCGCCGCCATTCCGCCGGTGGTGGTCAGCAGCCTTCTGTTCATCGAAAACCGTTTTCTGCTCGACCCCAAACAACCGCTGGCCAACCCGGCGGTGGACTGGCCGCGCTTCGGCATGGCCGCTTGGTCGCAAATGGCGAAGTTGCTCCACCTGCCCGGCCAGTCGGCCGGCGGCAGCACCTTGGCCACGCAACTGGAAAAATACCGGCATTCCCCTGACGGCCTGACAGTGTCCGGCGCGGAAAAGCTGCGCCAGATGATGTCCGCCAGCGTGCGCGCCTATCAGGACGGCCCGCAAACCCTCGGCGCGCGGCAGAACATCGTCCGCGATTACCTCAACAGCGTGCCGCTGTCGGCGGTGCCGGGCCACGGCGAAGTGCATGGCATGGCCGAAGGTTTGCGTGTCTGGTACGGCAGCGACTTCACCAAAGCCAACGAGCAGCTGAACAGCCCGGCCACCGACCCGAAAACCATGGCTGACAAAGGTCTGGCCCTGCGCGAAATGCTTTCGTTGATGATCGCCCAACGCCGCCCTTCGCATTATTTGAACAAGGGTCGTGAAGAACTCACCGACCTCACTGACAGCCACCTGCGCCTGCTCAAACAAAGCGGTGTAATCGACAGCGCCCTGGCCGATGCCGCGCTGGCGAGCAAGGTCAGCTATCGCGACTGGCAGACTCAGCCGACCATGCAGCCGATTGAAACCAACAAGGGCATCAGCGCGGCCCGCAGCCGTCTGGCGAGCATGCTCAATCGTCCGCTCTACGATCTGGACCGCCTCGACCTTTCGGCCACCAGCACCTTGCAGGGTGACCTGCAAACCCAGGCCACCGAGTACCTGAAAAAACTCGCCGACCCGGCCTTCGCCGCCCAGATCGGCCTGCTCGGCGAACGCCTGCTGACGCCGACCAGCACCACCCAGGTGCGTTACAGCTTCACCTTGTTCGAACTGACTCCGGACGGATCGCGCGTGCGGGTGCAGACCGACAGCACCGACCAGCCGTTCGACATCAACGAAGGCAGCAAACTGGAACTTGGCTCGACGGCGAAGATGCGCGTGCTGACCACCTACCTGCAAATCATCGCCGAGCTGCACGACAAGTACGGCGCCATGAGCGTGCCGGAATTGAAGAAAGTCGAAGTGCCCGATCAGGACCGCTTGAGTCAGTGGGTCATCGACTACCTGATCCAGAACAAGGACCACGACCTGTCGAAGATGCTTGGCGCCGCGCTTGATCGCAAATACTCGGCCAGCCCCGGCGAGGCGTTTTTCACCGGTGGCGGTCTGCATGTGTTTCATAACTTTCGCAAGGAGGACAACGGGCGCCTGCCGACTCTGCGCGACGCCCTGCGCGAGTCCATCAACCTGCCGTTCATTCGCCTGATGCGCGATGTGGTGCGCTACGTCACCTACTCCGGGCCCAACAGCAGCGCGGAATTGCTCAAGGATGATCGCGACCCGCGCCGGCAGGAATATCTGGCCAATTTCGCCGACCGCGAAGGCACCTCGTTTCAGCTCAAGTTCTGGAAAAAATACCGCAACAAAGACACCCAGGCACGCCTCGACACCTTCCTCGACGGCATGCGTCCAACCCCAATCCGCATGGCCGCTGTTCATCGTTATCTGCTGCCGGAAGCCAGTCAGGAAGACTTCAACACCTTTGTGCGTGCGCACCTCAAAGGCGCCAAGCTTACCGAGAAGCTCACCGATGACCGGCTGATCCGCCTCTACGATTCCTACGGTCCCGGCAGCTACGACCTGCCCGATCAGGGCTTCATCGCCAAGGTGCATCCGCTGGACCTGTGGATGATGGGCTACCTGTTGAAAAACCCGGACGCGACCTTCAAGGACATCGTCAAAGCCAGCCATTTCGAGCGCCAGGAAGTCTATAGCTGGCTGTTCAAAAGCAAGCACAAGGGCGCCCGTGACAGCCGCATTCGCACCATGCTGGAGATCGAAGCGTTCCTCGAGATTCACCAGCGCTGGCAGAAAGTCGGCTACCCGTTCGACCATCTGGTGCCGTCGCTGGCCACCGCCATCGGCAGCTCCGGGGATCGTCCGGCGGCGCTGGCCGAGTTGATCGGCACCATCCTCAACGATGGCGTACGCATGCCGACCCTGCGCATCGACAGCCTGCACTTTGCGCAAGGCACGCCTTACGAAACCAAACTGGTCAACGACCCGCATGTCGGCAAACGGGTGATGCCATCGGAAGTCGCCACGGCCATGCGTGAAGCGTTGTCGCAAGTGGTCGATGCCGGTACGGCCAAACGCGTCTCGGGCAGCTTCAAACTGGCCGACGGTACGCCGTTGGCCATGGGCGGCAAGACCGGTACCGGTGACAACCGCATCGAGGCCATCGGTTCCGGCGGGCGGATTCTCAGTTCGAAGTCGATCAACCGCACGGCGACCTTCGTGTTCTACATCGGCGATCATCACTTCGGCACGCTCACCGCGTTCGTGCCTGGGCGTTCGGCGGAAAACTTCAAGTTCACCTCGGCGCTGCCCGTACAGGTGCTCAAAGGCATGGCGCCGATCCTGACCTCGTACCTGCAACCGGGCAGCGACACCGCTTGCCAGCCGACCCAGGTGGCGCAGCAGTAAGCATGGCCGAAGAGGTGGTAACCGGCTATTTTTCTGTTGCTGTTTTTGAATGTGTCCAGCACGCAATGGCCGGTTTGATCCGCTGATTTTTGCGCGTTTTTTTCCTCACCGCTGGCGCTAGCCTGATCATCCCAATCGAGACTCAAGGATGATCACGATGTCGGTACCAACCCTGCCTGCCAGCCACCCCGCAGGCGCAAGCAAACACCACGCACTGCTCAAACAAACCATCAGCGCACACTTTCAGACCGCCGCTCCGGAGCGCGTCCAGGCCTTGGCTCGGGCTACCCGCAAGATCGAACCGTGGCACGCGCAAAACCCCGAGCTCGACGACACCAACAAGGCGTCCTGGATCACCCAGAACGCGGTCGATAAAGCCCTGGCCCAGACCCAGGATGCACGCGCCTTTGCAGAACCTCTGCTGCGCCGCGCCTTGCGGCAAAAGTACGCAGTGAACGTCGACGTCAGAACCACGTACCTGCTGCTCTACATCCCCAAAGGTGGTTCGTGGGGATTACCCGACCCGTTGGGGGGTACCACCGCGCGCAGCGTGTCGTTGCTGGATGCCGCTCTGCACAACTTTGCCGTCGGCGAGGCGTTTATCAAAAAGGATTCGGCTTTCACCAGCCAACCCGACGCCCGCGGCCATTTCACCACCCAGCAGATCCAGCGCAACATGACCATCAAACAGTTCATGACGCTGTGCCGGGAACTGGACATCGGCAGGCAATACCAGGCGCATGTGAAGCAAATCCTCAAGCCCATCGGCGTGCTCGATCGGCTGGAGCTGAAGACCAAACTCATCGCCAATGAAAAGGCGATGTTCGAGAACGCCGCAGCGATGGCCCTGGCCAAGGGTGATATCAGCGACAACGCGTATGCGGTGGTCACCGGTCTGCTGGCGGGAAACACCGGCCTGACTTTGCTAGGCAAGGTCACTGAATGCTGCAATCTGTCTCTGCTCGGCACCACGCTGACCGGCATTGTGGTGTTCGGCCCGGTGGCGCAACAGGCCACCGGCAACGACCCGATCGTTGTCTATGTGCCCCACGATCCCGAACACCCTTTCAAGCAATACGACTCATGGAAAGCCTTCGTTCGTGAACTGGCGCGACAACTGCGTGAAAACACCATCGCCCCGTCATCGCAGATCAGTTATCGGCAGTTCTTCAGCCAGTTTGTCGATCAACAACAGCGCGGCCATTTCTTCGCCGGTTTGCAGGCGCGCCTGACCACACTGGCCTTTCACCGCGATGTTGAACCCGATCAACGCCCCGCATGGCGCGATGACCCCGTGGAACAGCCCGACCTGCAGTTTGTGCGCACGGCATTCACCGGCGATATGGCTGCGCATCTGTTTCAAACCAAGCTCGACAAGGTGCTCAAGGATGCCCGCGAGATCGCCATTTCCACGGCAGACGCCGACAGCCATGCGCGCAAGGCGTGGTGGGACAACTTCGCGAAAATCGCCTGGGACATCTTCAACGTCGCGCTGATGGTGGCGGCGCCTTTCGTTCCCGGTCTGGGCGAAATGATGCTGGCATACAGCGCTTTTCAGCTTGGCAAAGAAGTCATCACCGGCGTGGTCGACCTTGCCGAAGGTCAGTGGACCGAAGCCATCGATCATCTGGTGGGGGTCCTCGATCAAGTGGCGCAAACAGCCGCCATGGCCGCCGGTTTCAGCGCCGGCAAGCCGTTGCTCAACAAAGCCTCGGCGTTTGTCGACAGCCTGTTGCCGGTGCAGATGCCCGGCGGTGAAACGCGCTTGTGGAACCCCGATCTGGCGCCTTACCGACTCAAAGAGGTCGGCCTGACACCGGCCGCCCGATCCGACGCCGACGGCTTGCATCGCTACAACGGCAAGCAGATTTTGCGCGTTGACGACCAGCATTATGAAATCACCCGGGATGGCAAAACCGCTCAGCATTACATCAAGCACCCCGAACGCGCCGACGCCTACCGGCCCGAAGTCAGGCTCAACGGCGCGGGCGCCTGTGTGATCGAATTCGAGCACCCGCGCACATGGGATGACGCCAAGCTGCTGCGTCGGCTCGGCCCGGCCGCTGCCGCGCTCAGCGACGCCGAGCTGGAAACCGCACGGCAGATCAGCGGCACCGACACCGGTGAGTTGCGCCGCATGTACGTGGAAAACCTTCAGCCTCCGGTGCTGCTCACCGATACCCTCACCCGACTGGGCATCGACCGCGACATCGAAACCTTCATCGAGCAGATGCGCAGCGACGACCCGACGGTGTACGGCAGGGCCGATTCGGTCACCCAGTTGCAGATCATGACCCAGCATGGCATGTGGCCGAAAAACGCTTCGATGCGGGTCATCGATGGTCAGGGCAAGCAGCTCTGGGAACACAGCGAACCCCAGACACCGCTCGGCAGGAAACTGGTCGTGCAATTGCAGGAGCGTCAACTGCTCAAAGGGGAATTGCTCAGCACCGTCATGTCGACCCTGGATGACAACGGCACCGCTGTGATTCTCGACCAGCCGCCGGGCACACCCTCCGGCTCACTCGCTACGCGTACCCAGGCGCTGCGTACTCGCATTGTCGAGATCGCCGCACGCGAGCGGCAAAAACTTTTCGACGCCGATTACGCCAGCCGTGAAGACACCCGCAAAACCATGATCAGGACGATGCGCGAGCAGTTCCCCGAGATCCCGACGCGCGGCCTCGACAACCTGCTGGCCGTGGCCAGCGCATCCGAACGCAAAGTCATCGAAGATGAAGCTCGCCTGCCCCTGCGCCTCAAGCGCATCGCCCAGGAACTGCAACTGGAAACCCGCACCGCGCGCAGCTATGAAGGCTTTTACCGCGACTCGCTGATCAGCGCCGACACCGAACGTCTGGTGCTCAATGCCCTGCGCATTCATAGCGATGCCCTGGACGAGGTGCGCCTGGAAATTCGCCAGGACCGCTTCGACGGTGAACTGATCTGCAAGGCCGGGCCGGCGCAGGCGCAGGTCGTGCGCATTCTGGTCAAAGGCGAAAACAACAGCTATGAAGTGCGTGACCCTGCCAACACCCAGCTGCACGCAGCGGCGGACCTTTACCGTGCCGTGCTGCAGGCCCTGCCGGATAAACAACGGCAAAACCTCGGTTATCTGCCCCGTGAAGGCACGCAGTTCAAGCAATGGCTGATGGTGAAAACCGAGCCTGCGGTCGAGCGCCGTATTGCCCTCGACCCGCGCGATCCGCCGCCACCCGTGCCGACTCAGGATCTGCTGCTGTTGCGTGGCCCGACGCTGTCCCGGTCGCCACGAACCCTGGACGAACGGGTGACCGATCTGTACCCGCACTTCAACCCGCAAGAGGTCAGCCGTTTCGTCAAAGCCCTCACCGACCGGGGCGAGGCGAGCGAAACGCTGACTCGTCTGGAGCAAGAGCTTGGCGAGTTGCGCGATACGATCAACAGCTGGATGTTCGAACACGTTATCGACTGGGGCATGCACAGTTCCGACTTCCTCATGACCGGTGGCAAATACCTGACCGATCAGTTGCTGGAATGTTTCGAACGACGCAGCGATGTGCTGGGCAAACGTTCCGTTCATCCGCTGGCTGAATACGCCCTGGACTTGTCCAGCGAAGCACCCGGCTACGATCTCGAACGTTGGTGGAAGAAGCTGCCGGGCATTAAAAAGTACGCCAGGCAGATCGATACACTGAATGTCGACAACGTGCGTCTGAGATCAAAACAATCAAGCCTGCTCGATGATTTCAACCACGTACGTCATCTCAGTGCGCGCCACTGTGAGCTGCCTCGTTTGCCAATGGCCATCGGCAAAATGCAAGGCCTTGAAGTGTTGCGCCTGAGCGAGAACAACATTCATCTGAAGCCAGACGATGTCGAACGACTGCGCCACCTGACGCGTCTGGAAATTCTGCGCCTGGACGACAACCCGCTCGGCGCCCGAATCGACATCGGGCGTATGCCACGACTCAAGGTCCTGACACTGAACAACACCGGGATCGACACTTGGCCGGACGGGGTTTTCAACCATCGGCGCCCGCGAAGTTTTTTCCTCGACATGCAGCAAAACCCGATCACGGAAGTTCCCTCCGTGCCAGTGGGTTCGGATCAGGCCTTCATCATCGCGCGCACACGAATTTTCACCCTTAATCTCTCCGACGCAAACCGGATTGCCTACGAGGAATACCGAACCTCCGTTGGCTTCAGTGCGATCCATTTCTACTCCACCAAAGCCAATAACGAGATGACTCGCTGGCCCATCTATGAAGACCGGATCTGGCACAACCACGCCGGGCTCGGGACTTACCGCCAGGAAGCCTGGGGCGATCTGGCGACAGAACTGAATTCCAAGGGCTTTTTCAAAGTCATTGAAAATCTCAGACAGTCAGCTGACTACCTGGCCGGCGGTGAGCAACGCATGGAGTTGTCGCATCGGGTCTGGCGCACGATCGAGGCCGCCTATCTCAATCACGACTTGCGCGACGAACTGTTCATCATGACGACCGCCCCGACCACCTGCGCCGATGCCGGGGCACAGCTGTTCAACAACATGGGGATCAAAGTACTGGCCTCCGAAGCCCAATCGACGTCGACATCGGCCGCCGAACTGCAAACCTCGATGGTCACGCTGGCGCGTGGCGCTGCCCGTCTTGAAGCGGTCGGCGAGATCGCCCGGGCCGACATTCGTGGGCGTACGCAAGGCTTCGATGAAGTCGAAGTGCACCTGGCCTATGAAACCAATCTGGCTGCGCGTCTGCAGCTACCCTGGCAGTCTGAAAGCATGTTGTATCGGCAGATTGCGGACGTCAGCGATCAAGCCATTGATCGCGCCTACGACAAGGTGATTGCCGACGAACAGGGCGACGGTCTGGTCGATCGCATGCTCGATTTGTCGATCTGGTCGACCTTTCTCGAGGAAGCCTACCCGGCCGAATACAAACAGAATTTCCTGAGCTTTCAGGACAAGATCGGGCAGTTGGAGGATCTGCGGATCCTGCAGGAGCAATGGGTGAATGCCGCTGACTTACCGGCGACTCAGGCACAGTTGCGCGAACAAATGACCGCCCTCGCCAAACAGATTCCGGTAAGTGAAAGCCTGATCTTCACCGCTACAACCATGACCGAGCAAGCCTATGGGCAAATCTCGATTGATCTCGGCGAACAGAAAAAACAGCTCGGCCGAAACCTGACACGCACCGCGTTGAAAGAGGCCGGTCTCTGATCGGTAGCCCGCAGGATTGAACAACCCTTCAAGGCCGACGGTGCCCCCACCGTCGGCCTTGAAGTGTTATGCGTTCAGACTTCCGAATCCCAGATTACGGTGACATTGGCCCGGTACGTCTTGCTGACCCCGGTGAGCATTTCTTCGACATCCTTGCTGCCGACTTCAAAGTGCAGAATCCCGGCCTTGCGATCGACGTAATACCCCGGTGAAAAGATTTCGACGCCGCCTCCTCGAACCAGTCGGCGTCGATTGACCGGTTGGCCGCTGTCATCGGACAGGCCGGCGGGCAAGGTCACCGAAATATTCAGCGGCACCGCGTGGCCGCTGGACGGCTCATAGATCGAGCAGTTTTCCCCGCCGTCGGTGTGTTCGCATTCCAGTCCCATGCGAAAACGGCTGGAGGCCGACAGGTTGAACGTCTGGTCGCGGAACAGCCGCTCAGGCCGCCGATTGCGCTGTAGCCACGCCTGCCAGCCGCCCTCGGGCAGCAACTCAATACGATTGCCGCCGGGCGGCACTTCGACTTTGAGTGTGTGTTCCACGTCCAGGGTGAAATTGAAGGTCAGTTGATTGTCATTCGGGATCATCAGATCGCCGAAATCGAAATCCATGTTCGGCCCGACGGTGTAAGTCATCGAGCCACGATACTGTCCGGTCGACATGCCCAGGGGATTGGGTGTGCGCAACTCATAGGCGTATTCGGTCATCCGGTAATCGAGTGTCGGAATTTCGATCAGTGGTGCCAGCGCGCAGGCGCCGGCGTTCTCCGGAATCATCCAGAACCACAAAACCAGATTGGAGTTGCCAGTGACATGGATGGACTCGCAAGGCGCCGGCGGGTAACTCCAGGTACGTGGTCCCCATGATTGCATCGCATGGGCCGGAGGCGTGACATCCGCGCGATTGCCAATACCGGCAATGCGCATCTCCACTACCTGGCGATCACCGCGAACTGAAACCACTTCAAACCGGCGCCATTCGGACGGCACTTTGAACATCACGCCTTGCCGCGAATCACCCTGACCGGGCCCGACGTGATTGACCGGGATCGGGCCGCTGGACTTGAACGTCAAATCCCAGGTACGAATGCTGAAAATCCCCAGAGCCTCGCACCTGGCGGGGATATGCCCGGGGCAAACGCCGCTCTGCGGTGTGGTGTTGGTAAATTTATTGACCATCGGATTGCCCGGATCCGGGCGGAACACCGCAGTGATCTCCTGAATGGCGGCGCTGGCACTCGAGGCGCCCAGCGCCCAGAAAACGCCGGTCAGCCACATCAAGGCGCTCCGGCGTCTGGTGTAGGTTTGCAGGGTCATGATGGTTGTCCTGATGCAGACAGTGAGGGGATAAGCAGGCCGATCAAACCTCCGACTCCCAGATTACGGTGACGTTGGAGCGGTAGGTTTTATTGATGCCGGTGAGCATTTCTTCGACGTCCTTGCTGCCCACTTCAAAGTGCAGAACCCCGGCCTTGCGGTCGATGTAATGCCCGGGTAAAAACGTGTCAGCAGCGCTACCTCGAACCAATCGGCGCCGATTGATCGGCAGGCCACTGTCATCGATCAGGCCGGTGGGCAACGTCACAGCAATGTTCAGCGGCACCGCGTGGCCGCTGGACGACTCATAGATCGAACAGTTTTCCCCGCCGTCGGTGTGCTCGCATTCCAGGCGCATGCTAAAGCGACCGGACGCCGACAGGTTGAACGTCTGGTCGCGAAACAGCCGTTCCGGACGCCGATTTCGCTGCAGCCATGCCTGCCAGCCGCCCTGCGGTACCAACTCGATCCGATGACCACCGGGCGGCACATCGACCTTGAGTACGTGTTCCACCTCGAGGGTGAAATTGAAGGTCAGTTGATTGTCATTCGGGATCATCATGTCGCCGAAATCGAAATCCTGATTCGGCCCGACGCTGTAAGTGATGGAGCCGCGATATCGCCCCGTCGTCATGCCCAGCGGATTGGGCGTGCGCAGTTCATAGGCGTATTCGGTCATCAAGTAGTCGAGCGTGGGAATTTCGATCAGGTGCCTCATGGCACACGCACCCGCGCCCTCCGGCACCATCCAGAACCACAAGGCTATTCGACTGTTACCCGTTGCATGAACGCTTTGGCACGGCGCGGGTGCGCGCGACCAACGGCTGGGATCCCAAGAAGTAAACGCGTGAGCGGGCTCGGTCACATCGGCACGATTACCGATGCCGGCAATGCGCATCTCGACGGTCTGCTGCTCGCCACTGTCCGACACGACATCCAGACGGCGCCAATCGGACGGCAATTTGAACATCACCCCCTGCCGTGGGTCGAGGTTGCCCGGATCGGCCGTATTGATCCGCAGCGGTCCGCTGGCTTTGAACGTCAGGTCCCAGGTGCGAATGCTGAAGATCCCGAGGGCCTCGCACCTGGCGGGAATATGCCCGGGGCAAACACCGCTCTGCGGTGTGGTATTGGTGAATTTGTTGACCATCGGATTGCCCGGATCCGGGCGAAACACTGCGGTGATTTCCTGAGTGACGGCGCTGCTCAGCGACGCTGCCAGCATCAAAAAACCGCCCAGCACCCACGCCGCGTGGCGCGGGGGTGTGCCTGCAAGTTGCATTGTCATGGCGCTGTTCCTGAAAGGGCCTGACGAGGTGCCAGCGCTCAAGGCGCTAACGCCTCGAAAATCATGTGCACGCTGCCGTAGTAATGACCCGGCTGATAACCGCCCTCGGGCGGTTGCTGCGCAGCCACTTCAAGCCTCACACGTTTGCCCGGACGGGCATCGAAGTCGCTGACCACCTGATCGGAATCGAGGCTCAGGCGTTTGTGATTGAAGGTCACGATCAGCGGGATGTTGTCGCTGTCGTGGCCATTGCTCAGATACGGCTCGGCGGCGATGCGCGCGGAAATCGCACCGTTGCTGTTCTTCACATCGAAGTTTTTACGCAACGGCGCGAACTGCCCGGAGTCCGGGTTGAACGGCAAGGTCTGCTCGAGATGAATCCAGTCCGGCTCCGATGGCAGCACGAAGAACTCCGCCGTGGGAATCGTCACCGAGACCTCGAAGGTTTCGCGTTCGCTGATGGCTTGCACGCGCTCACTGGCGAGGACCAGCAGCGGCAACATCAGGGTCATGGAGATTGCCTTGAACATGGGGGTCACCTTGCACGCTCGTGTTGCGTCGTCATCCCTTGATTTCCAGGGCTTTACTGTCTTTGCCTTCGATCACCGTGAAGCTGTATTCACGGCCACTCTGCTTGGCGAACTCGAACGTACGCCCCGGCAGGATGTGATGCTTGGTGGTGGGCTGGCAGTCGGTTTCATCCTTGATCGAGCAATCGCGAAACTCATCGATCACCACCACCGAGTTGCCCTGGTTGCTGATCCGGTATTGCCCGGCGCTGTTGTCGATCACGCTGTTGAAGCGGGTCTGCGCCGGTCGCACGAAAAACACCGTGCCGTAGCCGGCCAACACGTTGACCCCGGCGTTGAGGCTCTTTTTGTAGTCTTCGCGTTCATCCGCCGAGACGGCGAATTCATCTTCCTTTTCCGGCACCACCGGGACGAAGCGCACGCGAAAATAACGCTCCTTCTCGCGCTCGCCCATGTACACCAGACGCGTGCCTTGCATGCCGTTGGCCGGCACGATCAAGCGCGCGGGGCTGGCCAGCAAGCCATCGCGCACGCGGCTGTCGTTCTGCGCGGCGAGCGGAATTTCCCGTGGCGTACCGTCGCCGTCGTAGACGATTTCGAGGATGTTGACCTTGACGAACGCGGTGCTGTCGCCACCGTTGAACACGCGTTTCAGGTAGGTGCTTTTGTCGGCGTCGAGGTAGTCGTAAACCACGCCGACATTGATTGCCGGAACGGCGTGGCCGGTCAGCGGCAATACGCCGGCCAACAACAATGCCCATCGATATTTCATGTGATTGATCTCCTTATGCTGAACAGTGAGCCAACCCGCAGGGGTCAGACTTTCCAATCCCGAAAGACGCTGAAGTGAATCAACCGGCCTTGTCGCGGGTGTGCAGGTTTTCCGCCAGCGTGTCCGCCGAGCAACGCAGGTCGCCGATCATCAGCACGTTGTTTTCAGTCCGCGCATTGGCGGTGTCGAGGCGGAACTGGCAGAGCAGACTCTCGCCGCGCCGCACTTCCAGGGTCGGCGCCGACGCATTCATTTCCATCGAGAAAAATCCGTCGACTTCGGTCACGCCACGACTGGCGTGGTTGATCACGTGATGGCCCTTGAGCGGCAGCCCTTGCGGGTCAAGCAGGCGACCGAGCACGGTGAAGGTTTTGCTCACGGTGATCTTGCGGTAGTCGACCCCGCCCTTGTTCAGGTGGTAGCGCGCACGGGCCGGCTGGATGCTCGCCGAGGGCGTGTGATTGCCTTCGAAATCGAAGCTGACCGAGCTGTTCTTGTAAGCGGTCAGCGGCACGTAATTGCGCCCTGGGCGCAGGGTCGCGCTGCCGCCGCTGAGGTCGTCGGCGCGCAGGGCGATCTCGTCCAGATCGGTTTCCACGTCGATGATCATCCCGGCGCCGGCGGTCTGTTGCTGGCTGGTCATGACCATGTGCCGGCCGCCCACCGCGACGGTGCTGTCGAGGTTCAGGCCACCGGTGTAATCACCGTTGAACGAAGAACGCTGGAGAAAGGCATCGCCATTGACCACATCATTCTGGAAATTGGTCATGCCCGTCAGGCCTACACCGTAAGTGTCGGCCAATGCGGTGACGGAGACGCTTTGTAGCACGTGATCCTGCAAGGTCTTGCGGTAGGACAGCGAGCCATTGTTGTCGCGCCCGCCATCGCGTGAGGTGCGCGTACCGAGGCTGCCGGACCATTGCTCACCCGGCCCGCCGAGGGCGATGCTGACACTCAGATCGACCCCGCGATTGCGTGCATCGCCACTGCTGTAACTGCCTGGTCGATCAAACACCGAGAAGCGCCAGTTGGCATCGCTGCCGAACAACACCGTGCGTTGCGACCAGCCCAGATCCAGCGCGGTGCCCGAGACATTGCCTTCGCTGTAGGCGACGCGGGCGTTTAAGGAATTCTTGCTGTTGATTCGATGATTGAGCGCCAGCGATGAACTGCTGGTCTGGCCGATGAACACGTTGCGCTGCCGCACCCGCGTACCGTCAGGCAGGGTTTCGTAAGTGTTGGTGGTGTCCAGCCAACTGCGATTGTGGGTGGCGAACAGACTGCCCGAGCCATAGTTGTACATGGCTTGCAGGTCCATGCCGGTGCCGTGCTCTTCGGTCTGATAGAGGTTGGCGTACAGGCTGGTGCTGTCGAGCAGGTTCCAGTCGATGGACGTACCGTATTGCTGCTTGCCCTGAATCTGCCGCGCCGACAGCCCGAGAATCACCCGTGGATGCAGCAGGTAATTGACCGCCGCACCGGCGGTGGTGTCGCCGCTGGCCTGATCGTCCCAGTTGCTCAGCAGTTTGCTTTCCTGTCCGGCGAACAGGCTGTAGCGCCAGCGCTCATCGTGGTTGCGCCAGTTGGTCGGTTTGTAGACGAGTTCCTGAGTGGTCGAGGTGATCTGGCCGTCTTCGATCAGGCGTACTTCGACTTCGTAAATGCCGCCCGGTAATGGCCGGGTGTCGAGGGTCTGCAAACCGGCGGCAACGGCTTGAGTGTTGACCAGCAAGCCGTTGCGGTAAATCTCCACCGAGGCTTGGCGGTTGGCGGTGACGTAGATCGGATAGACGCTCGGCGTCGGGCTGTTCACCGCCAGACTGTCGGAGCTGCCGTACATCAGCCCCACCGCCGTGTCGGGACTGGCGCCGAACGAACGCAACTGGCGGGTCAGGCCATCGGAGCCGGGGGTGAAATAACCGAGACGCAAGAATGTCCCAGGCAATTCACGCTGGGCGAACAATTCATGCACGGCGTGGTACAGCGTGTCGTCCGGATCGCCGAGCCGCGCCAATTGCAGATTGACCCGTTGCGTCCAGTTGCCGAGGCTGCTGCTGGCCTCCAGGCCGTAGCGCCCGCCGAGGTCCTGATCCTGACCGCCATTGAGGTTCAACTGATTGCGTACGATCAACCCGGTGCTGCCGTTTTCCGGCAGTTCGTAATAGCGTTGGACGCTGGTGTCGCGCTCAGCGTTTTCGGTGGCGATCGACAGCAACGAGCTCTGCAGGTTGTAGTGCAGCGCGAGCAACTGTTCCGGGCAATTGCTCTGACAGGCGCCCAGCGGCGCACCTTGTTGCAAATACGCGGCCCAGGCTTCGCGCTCCACGGCCGGGATCTGGCTGTCACCGGTATCGGTGAATTCCAGCAAAGTGACGCGATCATCCTGGCTCAACACGATCATCGCCTCACCGAGAAACTGTTGATCACGCTCCACACGAACCGCCAATGGCACGTCGAAAAAGTGCTCTTCGAAATCCGCCGGCAAGCCCTTGGCCTGGGCCAGCAGACTGCGCGGTGTTGTGCCGTTGTCGTTAGTTGCAGCCACAGCGCTGGCACATAAAAAAAAGGCGAGCGCAGCCGCGATGGGCGTCATCGGGAACATGATCTTGATATCCAGGTTACATAAGAAGTCGGGCCCCGACGGTTATCCGTGGATAACCGTCGAGGACGACTATTGAACAAACAACACTTTATTCAACACGTCGCGCTATCAAGGCTTGATAACAGGCTCGAAGACCACCGCGAAACTGCCGGTGTAGTTGCCGTTCTGGGTCGCGCTTGGGGTATCGGCCTTGATGCGCAAGGTGCGTTGAACGCCCGGGACCGATTCCGTTTCGTTGACGATTTCGGTAGTGGTATTACCCAGTTCGATACCACCAACCGACACCGTCAGCGGGATGTTGTCACGACCGTTGTACAGCGACGCGGTGCCGTCGATCAGCGCGTTGATCGAGCCTTTCGGGTCGGTGTGCTTGAGGTTGAAGATATGGTCGATGGTGGACATTTCACCGCTGTCGAGCTGGCTCATCACTTCGTCACGACCGAAGTCCGGGTTCTGCGGCTTGATCACGAACAGCGAGGTCGGAACGAAGGCGCGCACGTTGATGACCTGTGGATACGGTTCTACAGCGAAAGCCATCGAGGAGCTCATGGCCAGACCTGCGAGCGAAGCGGCGATTGCGAGTTTCTTGAACATCGTTCAGTACCTGTTTTCTTGATGAGGATCGGATCATTGAAAGTTCAAACAACGCCTGCCTGAATCGAGCCGTGTTGTTTTGAACTTTCAACGCCGGAGCATCATCGGCTTTTAGCCTTGGAAAGTAAGCAGGCAACTTCCGACGATCGCGTAGTTAAAAGCCCTCGCGACACGCCGGAAAAAAGAACGAAAAACGAGATTATCAAACAGTGGATGTAAGTTATGCCTTACATACAGTTTTTATGGAAAAACCATACAGCGGATCAAACTAATAAATACGGGCTTATCACGCCAACCAGAATATAACCGCGAAATTAATAGAGTGATAGCTTTAACTTTTCGGACATTAATCCACGGAAAAAAACTTGAAAGAAAAAACTTTCGATTTGCCCGGCACGTCGTCCCTTCGTGCACACCCACCGCTCGTCGCCTGAAGGATGCGTCCGACAAAAACGCCTTGCGACATCCTTAAGATATATCTTAAGTTGTATCTAAACACGACGATAGAGCAGAGAAAAATGAGAGACCATCATTCCCCCCACCGCGAACACGGCGACGGCCGCGACGGTTTTGAGAAACGCCCCGGTCGTGAACGCGGCGGTCGCGGCCCGCGAGTTTTCGCCCCCGGCGACCTGAAATTGCTGTTGCTGGCGCTGATCGCCGAACAGCCGTGCCACGGCTACGACCTGATCCGCCAGATCGAAGGCATGTTCGACGGTGCCTACAGCCCGAGCCCCGGCGTGATTTACCCGACCCTGACTTTCCTCGAAGAAAGCGACCTTATTACCGGCGACGCCGAGGGCGGTAAAAAACGCTACAGCGCCACCGACGCCGGTCGTTCGTCTTTAAGCGAACAAGCCGTAGCGCTGGACGGCGTGCGCATGCGCATCGACGTCAGCAAGCGTTCGCTGCGCGGCCATGATCGCCCGCCTGAAATCCACGAAGCGGTGCATAACCTGCGCCATGCCCTGCAAATGCACCACGGACGCTGGAGCCCGGAAGAAATCCTGCGCGTGCGGGACCTGCTCAACGACACCGCCAAAGCCATCGTCGACGGCCCTGCCGTTCAACCTGCCTCGGAGAAAGCCGAATGACTGCAGTCGATACCCAAACCATTCACCGCGTGATGCACGAAATCAAACGCCGCAAGCTGGAAGTGTTGCGCGTGGTCGACCTGACCCCACGCATGCGCCGCATCACCCTCGGCGGGCCGGAACTGGCCGGATTTATCAGCCTGGGCACTGACGATCACGTCAAACTGCTGTTCCCGCAGAACGCCGAACAGGCCGCCGCACTGGACAACCTGGGGCTCGGCGCCGGCAAGGACGATGGACCGAAACCCGAAATGCGCGACTACACCCCGCGCCGCTATGACCTCGATGCGCTGGAACTGGACATCGATTTCGTCCTGCACGGCGATGGCCCTGCGTCGACCTGGGCGGAACAGGCCACCGTCGGCCAGTTCCTGCACATCGGCGGGCCACGTGGCTCGATGATCGTCCCGGACATTTTCGACAGTTACTTGTTGATCGGCGACGAAACCGCCCTGCCCGCTATTGCCCGCCGCCTCGAAGGCCTGGCCGCCAATCGCAAGGCACTGGTGGTGATCGAAGTGGAAAACGGTGCCGAGCAGCAAGTGCTCGAGAGCGCCGCACAGGTCAATGTGATCTGGGTATTGCGCGACGGCGGCAAGGACAACCTGCTGAGCACGGTCAAGCAGTTGCAAGTGCCCAAGGGCAATCTGTACGCGTGGGTGGCGACCGAGACCAAGGTGTCACGGCAGATTCGCCGGGTGCTGATCGATGAGCATGGGCTTGATGAGCAACTGATCAAAGCCGTCGGCTACTGGCGCGCCGAGAGCACTGAAGAAGAGTGATATCCCCCTGTAGGAGCTGCCGAAGGTTGCGATCCTTTGATCTTGTTTTTGAACAATCAACGTCAAAAGATCGCAGCCTGCGGCAGCTCCTACAGGTGCTTTAACTCCGTGCAAATTTGCAGCGGTCGAGGCCGATCAGCGCCAACCCAATCAGCACAAACCCCAGCAATATCCCCCCGGCATTGATCAGCACCTGTGGATAACCCAACACCGCCACATCAATGAACGGGTACGCATACGCACCGAGCAAATGCCCGCGCAGCAAGGCGTAGATGAAATACACCAGCGGATAAATCAGCCACACCGGCAGATGCCACCAGCGCAACGTGCCTTTCGGTACGCAAAACCACCAATAGCCCAGAAACAGCAATGGCATCACGTCGTGCAGCAATTCATCAGCGATGAATTGCCAGCCTTCGGGATGCCACAGATGCCGTAGCAAAAGGCTGTAGGCCAAGCCGACCACAGCAATGCTCACGGCAATCGCGCTACTGACCCACGGCTGCAGGAACCAGCGGCGTGCAGCAGATTCGCGATCGGTCACGGCACAGGTCAGCACCGTCGCCACCAGCGTATTGGTCAGAATCGTGAAGTAGCTGAAAAAACTCACCAACCCGCCCAACAGGCTGGCGCCGACGCTCAAGCGTGCGAAGAAAATCAGGTACAGCTGAATGCCCAACCCCGCCCAGCCCAGTAAGGCTGCGCAGGTAATCAGGCGTCGCCGCGAGCCGGCGTCCATGTCAGAGCGGTCGCTTGGTGCGCATCAACTTCACGTACAGACGCTCGACCTTCTCCCGTGCCCATGGGGTTTTGCGCAGGAACGTCAGGCTCGAATTGATGCTCGGATCGCTCTTGAAGCAACGAATATCGATGCGCTCGGCCAGCCCCGACCATTCGTAATGGCTCACCAGTGCGTTGAGGATCTGTTCAAGGGTCACGCCATGCAGTGGATCGGGGGTTTGTTCGTTCATGCCAGGCCTTTGGGCGAAGTGAAAATGCAGAAGCCGCGCACCTTAGCCGAGGGGGTGTTCGGGTGGAAGGCCTACCTTCAAATGTAGGCCAACCTGAAAAGATCGCAGGCTGCGAACCGGCCGACAATGCGCCCGTTTGCCGCACTGTTACCGAATCCGAAACGCTGCATGTTCACAAAAGGCCTTTGTCTTTTTGTAACAGATCATTATCCTGCCGCCCTTCTGCTGAACCGCTTCACTGCCTGCGACATATTGAAGCGCTCGAATTGCACTCCCGAAAACACCAAAAAAAGACTTAGCCATGCCCGATTTTTCCTTCTCCCGAGACAGCGCTATCTCAGCCCTGCGCACCCTTGGCGGCTGCACCGCTCTGGGCCTCGCCACCTGCGCACAAGCGGCGCCCGCGTTCGACAGCGAATCACCGTACATGCTCGGTGACTGGAACGGCACGCGCACAGAACTCTCGGAAAAAGGCTACGACTTCAAACTCGATTACACCGGCGAAATGGGCAGCAACCTGCACGGCGGCTACGACCACGACCGCACCGCGCGTTACAGCGATCAGTTCGGTCTGGGCACGCACCTCGACCTGCAGAAGATCCTCGGCTGGGACGACGCCGAGTTTCAACTGACCATCACCAAGCGCAGCGGCAACAACATCAGCAACGACCGCATCAACGATCCGCGCGTCGGCGGCTTCACTTCCGCCCAGGAAGTCTGGGGCCGTGGCCAGACCACGCGCCTGACGCAGATGTGGTACCAGCAGAAATTCTTCGACCAGAAACTCGACATCAAGGTCGGCCGTTTTGGCGAAGGCGAAGACTTCAACACGTTCCCGTGCGACTTCCAGAACCTCGCGTTCTGCGGCTCGCAGGTCGGCAACTGGGTCGGCGGCATCTGGTACAACTGGCCGGTCAGCCAATGGGCGATGCGCGTCAAATATCACCTGACCCCAGAGCTGTACGCGCAGGTCGGCGCCTACGAACAGAACCCGTCGAACCTCGATCGCGGCAACGGTTTCAAACTCAGCGGCAGCGGCACCCAGGGCGCGATCCTGCCGATCGAACTGGTGTGGACACCCAAGCTCAACGGCCTGCCGGGCGAATACCGCGCCGGTTACTACTACAGCAACGCCAAGGCCACCGATGCCTACAAAGATCAGAACGGCCAACCGGCAGCCCTCAGCGGCGAAGCCTACCGCAGCGCGTCGAGCAAACACGGCGTGTGGCTGGGCATCCAGCAGCAGATCACCAGCGTCGCCAGCGACAACAGCCGCGGCTTGAGTGTGTTCGCCAACGGCACGATGCACGACAAGAAAACCAACGCCATCGACAACTACGTGCAGGCCGGCATCACCTACAAAGGCCCGTTCGACGCGCGCGCCAAGGACGATATCGGTTTCGCCCTCGCCCGCGTACACGTCAACCCGGCCTACCGCAAAAACGCCGAAGCGACCAACCAGGCCAACGCCGTCTACGACTATGACGATCCATCGTTCCTGCCGCCGCAAGACACCGAATACAGCGCCGAGCTGTATTACGGCGTGCACGTGACCAATTGGCTGACCGTACGCCCGAACCTGCAATACATCCGCCACCCCGGTGGCGTGAACAACGTCGACGACGCCCTGATCGGCGGGATCAAGATCCAGTCTTCGTTCTAAAGAACACTGCAAAAACCTGTGGGAGCTGCGGTGCGACGATTCGACTTGCCAGCGATGCGATTTCACAGTCGACATCTTCGTCGGCTGACACGCCGCCATCGCTGGCAAGTCGAATCGTCGCACCGCAGCTCCCACAGGGATCGGGAAAAATTCGTTAGCTAGACAAGTTTTTATCTGAACCATGCCCGCGCCCAATCGTCATCTACAGTGACTACAGCGCGGGACTACATAAAACGTCACGGAGAATCACACTATGAGCACCGAAAGTGCTTCGAGTCGGGGCCGTCTGCTACCGAGCCTGCTCGGCATTCTGCTTCTACTGATGGGCCTGGCCATGTTGGCCGGTGGGGTCAAGCTGAGCATGCTCGGCGGCTCGCTGTACTACCTGCTGGCCGGTATCGGCATTGCGCTGACCGGCATTCTGCTGCTGATGCGCCGCCGCGCAGCGCTGGGCCTGTACGCCATCGTGCTGTTCGCCAGCACCGTCTGGGCGCTGTGGGAAGTCGGTCTGGACTGGTGGCAACTGGTGCCGCGTCTGGCGATGCTGTTCGCGCTGGGCCTGGTGATGTTGCTGCCATGGTTCCGCCGTCCGCTGCTGCTCAACGGTCCAGCCCCGATGGGCACCGGCGCCTTGAGCGTGGCCGTCGTGCTGGCAGGTCTGACTGCGTTGGCCAGCCAATTCACCAACCCGGGTGAAATCAAAGGCCAACTGGATCGCGACAGCGTCGACGGCATGACCAACACCGCACCGGCCATGCCCGACGGTGACTGGAACTCCTACGGCCGCAGCGCCCACGGTGACCGTTACTCGCCACTGGCCCAGATCACTCCGGCCAACGTGAGCAAACTGGTGCCGGCGTGGACCTATCGCACTGGCGACATCCCCGGTCCAAACGATCCGGGCGAAACCACCGCCGAAAACACCCCGCTGAAAGTCAACGGCATGCTCTACGTGTGCACGCCGCACAGCCAGGTGATTGCCCTTGATCCGGATTCGGGCAAGGAAATCTGGCGTTTCGATCCGAAGCTGAGCACGCAGAACGCGGCCAACTTCAAAGGCTGGGCGCACATGACCTGCCGTGGCGTGACTTATCACGACGACGCGGTCTACGCCTCCGAGCAGAGCCCGACCGGTTCGGCCAGCCCGGCCCCGGCCAGCGCTTGCCCGCGCCGCATCTTCTTGCCAACCGCCGACACCCGTCTGATCGCCCTGAACGCCGACACCGGCAAAATGTGCGAAGACTTCGGCGACAAAGGCCAGGTTGATCTGTCTGCCAACATTGGCGGCTTCAATGCCGGCGGCTACTACTCCACTTCGCCACCAGCGGTCACCAAAGACCTGGTAGTGATTGGCGGCCACGTCACCGACAACGTTTCCACCGACGAGCCAAGCGGCGTGATCCGCGCGTTCGACGTGCACACCGGCAAACTGGTGTGGAACTGGGACAGCGGCAACCCGGACGACACCGCGCCGATTGCCGAAGGCAAGACCTACACCCGCAACTCGCCCAACATGTGGTCGATGTTCGCGGTCGATGAAAAACTCGGCATGCTCTACCTGCCGATGGGCAACCAGACCCCGGACCAGTTCGGTGGCGCGCGTACCCCTGAATCGGAACTGCACGCAGCCGGCCTGACCGCGCTGGACATCGCCACCGGCAAAGTGCGCTGGAACTTCCAGTTCACCCACCATGACCTGTGGGACATGGACGTCGGCGGTCAACCGACCGTGATGGACATCAAAACCGCTGACGGCGTGAAGCCTGCGGTACTGGCGTCGACCAAGCAGGGCAGCATCTACGTACTGGATCGCAGCACCGGCAAGGCCATCGTGCCGATCAACGAAATTCCCGTGCCGCAAGGCGCCGTGGAAGGTGATCACACTTCGCCGACCCAACCAAAATCCGACCTCAACTTCATGCCGCCGCCGCTCAAAGAACGCGACATGTGGGGCGTCACCCCGTTCGACCAGATGCTCTGCCGGATCGACTTCAAGTCCCTGCGCTACGATGGCCCGTTCACCCCGCCATCGCTGCAAGGCTCGATCGTTTATCCAGGCAACTTCGGCGTGTTTGACTGGGGCGGCATCTCGGTCGATCCGGTGCGCCAGATCGCCTTCGTCAACCCGAGCTACATGGCGTTCCGTTCGAAACTGATCCCGGCCGCCGAAATCGCCAAGCAAGGTCCACGCGTCAGCGAGACCGAAGGCGTCCAGCCCAACAAAGGCGCGCCATACGGCGTAGTCCTCGAGGCTCTGTTGTCGCCAATGGGCCTGCCGTGCCAGGCGCCAGCGTGGGGTTATGTTGCAGCGGTCGACCTGACCACCAGCAAAACCATCTGGATGCACAAAAACGGCACCGTGCGCGACAGCTCGCCGGTTCCGATCCCGCTGAGCATGGGCGTACCTAGCCTGGGCGGCACCTTCACCACCGCGGGTGGCGTCGCCTTCCTGAGCGGCACCCTCGACCAGTACCTGCGTGCCTACGATGTGAAAAACGGCAAGCAACTGTGGGAAGGCCGCCTGCCAGCAGGCGCGCAAACCACACCGATGACCTACACCGGCAAGGACGGCAAGCAATACGTGCTCGTTGTTGCAGGCGGTCACGGCTCGCTGGGCACCAAGCAGGGTGACTATGTGATTGCGTACAAACTGTCTGAGTAAGGTTTAGGCGGTAGGAAAAGGCGATGTCTCGTGAGAGACATCGCCTTTTTTGTGCACGCTGTTTCTCCATGCGCGACAAATGCGATGACAGCTTGAGCATCTGTAAGGCATCAAGCGCCAGCATCTGGAAAACTCCTCGCTCCCTCCTCTCTGGCTCCCAAGGACATGAATTTGGCCCAAGAAGACTGTTCAACTGTCATTTCTGACAGGTGATAACGCCACTGTCAGGTGTTCCACTGGTGTTGAAGGGCATCCGCCTTTGGACAAGGAAAGCGATCATGAATCAGCAACAGGGAATCACTGAAGCAGGCACGCTCGACACCACTTTTGGGGTTGGTGGGGCAGTGGGCTTACCGTTCGAGGGGACCAGAGGCAATAGTCCGGCCACCACGCTTGAGGTGGCCGATGGCAAATTGCTCATTGTCGAGGATCCACAATTCTCCCCGACAGCCGTTTTAAGACGATTGAACACTGACGGGACACTGGACGACACATTTGGCAACGGTGGTTCTGTCGACATTCGTTTTGACGAAGATGAAAGGTTTTCGCTTCCGGTGCTGCGTTCACACCCTGCTGGAGGATGGATCCTCACCGGCCAGCTTTTGGGAGGGAGCAATGGTTTTGTGGCCGTCGTGCGTCAATTCGAAGACGGCACCCTCGATGACACATTCGGCGATAACGGGATCCTGCGCGTTGACACCCAACAACTTGTCTATCTCGTAACGCAAGCGCCCGCCGGGAGTCTGGCCAAGCGATCGGGTGATCCGAAGCCTCAACAGCGTTCCGGCACTTCGGGGTCAGGGGCACTTTCCTGCGAAGTGATGCCCGACGGAAAAATCCTTTTGATCGATGTAGTCTCGAGTTTTCCTATTGTTCAACAGGGGATCCTGGTTCGCCTCAACCCGAATGGCTCGTTAGACAAATCGTTCAATGGCAAAGGATTCACCCTGATTGGTCTCGACGGAATTGATCATCAGTCCAGTGGCGTTAAAGCCCTTGCAGTGCAAAAAGACGCAAAGATCCTGGTCACCGGCACATTCAAGCTACGCGATGGTGATGCTGTTTCTGAAGTGTATGTAACGCGTTATATGGAGAATGGCCAACTTGATCGCGGATTTGCCAATGAAGGGATTGCTACCATCGCGCTGACTGCCGGTCCCGGCTGGAATAGTGTTAATGCGATTGCCGTGAGAGAGAGTAACGACGCAATTGCTATCGTCGGAGAGCTTTTCCGAGAAAGATTATTCAGAGGATGGGTAGCCGTTCTGAACGCCAATGGGTCTCCTAACCTTGTGTTCAATGACGGCAAGACTTTGTACTCAGCAATGCTTCCCAAGGGCGAGTATTGGCAATATTGCGCATGGCCGACCAATAGCGCGCTCTTGGTCGCCGGGTCGGCTGCCGACGGACCCGAAGCGCCAATTCCTCCAATCCTGATCGCTCGTTATCAGGCTGATGGGAGGCTGGACGCGTCGTTCAATAAAACGGGTTGGGCTGTCTACAACAATCCAGAAGGCAGCCCAACGCTGAGCGACGGTTTGGTCATGCAAAACAGCAAAATCGTTGTGTGTGGAGAAGTTTCCCAGCCAACGGGCCCATACAAGGGATACATCCTGCGCTATAACAGTTGACGTTGGAGCATACGGCTCCCTGCGCCTCCAGATGGGTGACCACGTGAGTGCCAACAACCTGCCTGAATAAGATTTTTCGCCGGTAAAACAAAGGCGATGCCCCGAAGGGGACATCGCCTTTTTTGTGCCCGCCGATTTTGAATCGGCTGGAGAAGCCAGCTCCCACAGTTTGATCAGCGTTGGTTGTAGGAATTTTGCTTGTCCTACAGACGCCGGGAATGGCACGGAGTTTTCCGACAAGTCGCGTCGGTTGTGCCTCGGAAATCGGCTGGATAGGCTCGGGGGGTCGCTGCAAATTCAGCGAACGGGCGTCGCGGCCCGATAACTGATGCATAATCGCCACCCTCACGGCACCTCGGTGCCTGTTGTGTCATGGCGGCTGTGCGCGGGATATCTCCTTGGGGGTATGCCGATTCCTCAGTTATCGGTCCGCGAACCCGCGTACAGCTGCCACCTCAGATTGCGTCGCGGCAATCGGGAGTAGCTCCACTTTCACCAACTGAGTATTCACCATGATCAAACCAACACCCAATCCGCCCGAAATCGACGACACCACACCCTACGAATTCCCCGGTTCAAAGAAACTCCACGACGCCGCCGAACGCGCCCTCGACCACTACCTCAAACCCAACGCCTTAACCCTGCGCTTCCACAAACCCAGCACCCTGTTCCAGGTCACCCCGAACCAGGACAACGAAACCCTGTTGGCCCACGCCTGCGAATCCCTCGCCTCCGCCAGCATCATGACCAGCGACATCGCCGCCTACGTCGACCCACCGCAGCGTCATACTATCTTGGCGATCCAGCAAATCATCATGCTCGCGGAGCTGGCGGTGAATCAGGTACTGGATAACGTCGAAACCCGCCAGCCACAACACTGACCCCTTGTAGGAGCGAGCCTGCTCGCTCCTACAGTTGGAATGGGGAATTCAGTTAAAGAATGGTCGGCTTGCCGGCCGCCATCGCTGGCAAGCCAGCTCCCACAGGGACCGAATACATCTGCCAGAGAAAGGTCGGCTGTCAGACCGCTTTCGCGAGCAAGCTCGCTCCCACAGAAAAGCAAAAGCAGGAGCAAGATCAAAAGATCGTCCGATCGCGGCCCGAGCCTCCGCAGCTCCTACACAAAACCCGCGGCAAAGCAGCCCCACTCAACACAATGAGCGCAAGCTCGAGTACCGCTTTTGATCTTGATCCTCGGGCGACGTCGGAAGGCTGAGTGGAGGGATTGATCCGGGGGTGGGAGCGCAGCGACCGTTTGGCGCAGCCAAACACAGCGAGAGGAGGTGCAGCGAAGCAAACCGGAGGCGCTGCCCCCCGGATCGATCCCGCAGCGAAGGAACCCCGAGCCCCAGCGAGCGGGCCGAACGCAGGAGCAAGCCTTTTCGGTTACCTTTTCGGCGTCTGGAAAAGGTGACTCGCCGTAAGGGCGAAACCGCCAGCCGCAACACCCGAAAAAACGGATATACACCCACCCCCCCAAGAACATGGCCGGCCCAAAGGCCGCCAAGTCAAAAGCGTGACCCCTGTCAAAACCCTGAACACACAAGCAGAAACACCCCCACCCATTGAAACCACCCAAGCCCTGCCCCATCTAAGACCCATACTCCATTGCGCAGGTGCCCCATGAGCGACCAGCAAGAATTCCCGGAAAACCCAGACGACTACACCGAAGCCGAACACATCGAACACACCGCCTCCGGCAAAGGCCTCGCCCTGCCCGGCCAAAACCTGCCGGACAAGGTCTACATCATCCCGATCCACAACCGCCCGTTCTTCCCGGCCCAAGTCCTGCCGGTCATCGTCAACGAAGAACCCTGGGCCGAAACCCTCGAACTGGTCAGCAAATCCGAACACCACTCCCTGGCCCTGTTCTTCATGGACACGCCCCAGGAAGATCCGCGCCACTTCGACACCGGCGCCCTCCCCGAATACGGCACCCTGGTCAAAGTCCACCACGCCAGCCGCGAGAACGGCAAACTGCAATTCGTCGCCCAAGGCCTGAGCCGCGTCCGCATCAAAACCTGGCTCAAACACCACCGCCCACCGTATCTGGTCGAAGTCGAATACCCGCACCAGCCGACCGAGCCGACCGACGAGGTCAAGGCCTACGGCATGGCGCTGATCAACGCGATCAAGGAACTGCTGCCGCTCAACCCGCTGTACAGCGAAGAACTGAAAAACTACCTCAACCGCTTCAGCCCCAACGACCCGTCGCCGCTGACCGACTTCGCCGCCGCCCTGACGTCCGCCACCGGCCCCGAGCTGCAAGAAGTGCTCGACTGCGTGCCGATGCTCAAGCGCATGGAAAAAGTCCTACCGATGCTGCGCAAGGAAGTCGAAGTCGCGCGCCTGCAAAAAGAAATCTCGGCGGAAGTTAACCGCAAGATCGGCGAGCATCAGCGCGAGTTCTTCCTCAAGGAACAACTCAAGGTCATCCAGCAAGAACTCGGCCTGACCAAGGACGACCGTAGCGCCGACCTCGAACAGTTCGAACAACGCCTCGAAGGCAAAGTCCTGCCGGCGCAGGTGCAGAAACGCCTCGATGAGGAAATGAACAAACTGTCGATCCTCGAGACCGGTTCGCCGGAGTACGCGGTCACCCGCAACTACCTCGACTGGGCGACCTCGGTGCCGTGGGGCGTGTACGGCGAGGACAAACTCGACCTCAAGCACGCGCGCAAAGTCCTCGACAAACACCACGCGGGCCTCGACGACATCAAGGATCGCATCCTCGAATTCCTCGCCGTCGGTGCTTATAAAGGCGAGATCAGCGGCTCCATCGTGCTGCTGGTCGGCCCGCCGGGCGTGGGTAAAACCAGCGTAGGCAAATCCATCGCCGAATCCCTCGGCCGGCCGTTCTACCGCTTCAGCCTCGGCGGCATGCGCGACGAAGCCGAGATCAAGGGCCACCGCCGCACCTACATCGGCGCGCAGCCGGGCAAACTGGTGCAGGCGTTGAAAGACGTCGAAGTGATGAACCCGGTGATCATGCTCGACGAGATCGACAAGATGGGCCAAAGCTACCAGGGCGACCCGGCCTCGGCGCTGCTGGAAACCCTCGATCCGGAGCAGAACGTCGAATTCCTCGACCACTACCTCGACCTGCGCATGGACTTGTCGAAAGTCCTGTTCGTCTGCACCGCCAACACCCTCGATTCGATTCCCGGCCCATTGCTGGACCGGATGGAAGTGATTCGCCTGTCGGGCTACATCACCGAAGAAAAAGTCGCCATCGCCAAGCGTCACCTGTGGCCGAAGCTGCTGGAAAAGGCCGGCGTGTCCAAGGGCAGTCTGAGCATCAGCGACACTGCGCTCAAAGCCTTGATCGACGGTTACGCCCGCGAAGCCGGCGTGCGCCAGCTGGAAAAACAGATGGGCAAACTGGTGCGAAAAGCGGTGATGAAGCTCATCGACGACCCGAAAGCAGTGATCAAGCTCGGGCCGAAAGACCTCGAAGCGTCGCTGGGTCATCCGGTGTTCCGCAACGAACAAGTGTTGTCCGGCACCGGCGTGATTACCGGTCTGGCCTGGACCAGCATGGGCGGCGCGACATTGCCGATTGAAGCCACACGGATTCACACGCTCAATCGCGGCTTCAAACTCACCGGGCAACTGGGCGATGTGATGAAGGAATCGGCGGAGATCGCCTACAGCTACGTCAGCTCGCACCTGAAACAGTTCGGCGGTGACACGAAGTTCTTCGACGAAGCCTTCGTCCACCTGCACGTGCCGGAAGGCGCCACCCCGAAAGACGGCCCGAGCGCCGGCGTGACGATGGCCAGCGCCCTGCTCTCCCTCGCACGCAATCAGCCGCCGAAAAAAGGCGTGGCGATGACGGGCGAACTGACGCTGACCGGGCATGTGCTGCCGATTGGCGGGGTGCGCGAGAAGGTGATTGCGGCGCGGCGGCAGAAGATTTTCGAGCTGATTTTGCCGGAGCCGAACCGGGGTAACTTCGAGGAATTGCCGGATTATCTGAAGGAAGGGATTACCGTGCATTTCGCCAAGAAGTTTGCCGATGTGGCGAAGGTGTTGTTCTAAGTTGATCAGTGCTTCTGCCAACGCATTGCGCTGGCAGAGGTACGTCGTATTACTTTTGATGCACACTACAATCGCGAACGGGCATAAGAACTGTCATATCTGACAGTTCTCAGCGGATGGCCGCCAACTCAGACTTGCTTCTCGAATTCATTCAATTCAGGGACGCACTTCATGGCAAATCCAACCGATACCAATGCAATTTTCGTTGACGGAAATCTCTCCGTTGAAGTGAAAGGAACAATTGGCGGCGTCGCAGTCAACTTGACGAGCTACACGACCAGAGCCATTTCCGCGTCTTTCAGCCCGCTGGGCGGCTATAACCTTGCTTTCAAGAACAATGAAAATCTGTCTGGCGCCACAAACATTTACATGTCTTTGCGTAGTCTGCTGGCGCCTCAGATCAATGGTTACTCTGAATCCATCGTGACCCAGCGAGGTATTCAGGCATATACCTATGAAATGGATTACTCATCAACTATCGATGTCACCCAACTCGCCCCAAGTCTGTACCGGTACTCCATCAGCGGCTTCAAACTTTCCGGCAAAGCGAGCCACGGTGATGACACCCGCGAAGTCACCGGCAAGGGCTTCGTTTTGCTCAACGAACTGATCTGGCCTTTCTGATCCGTCGTTGTAACAGAGCCTGCTAGCGTGTGATTGCTGAGCAGTCGCACGGTGGCAGCGCTCGCAACTGGTCACTGTCACACCTTGTCTCATCTTCAGTTATGCTCGCCGTTCGTCCTGAACGCCCGGAGCTGCTGAGCCTATGTCCCCCACTCGCCTGTTTGTCCCCCTCGCCCTTTTCTTGCTGGCCGCCTGCGCCACGCAACCGAAACACAACGTGACCGTGGAAAAACAAAGCGAATGCCCGGTGAAACTGACCAATGGGCAAAACCTTATCATCACCCTGCCAAGCAACCCGACCACGGGTTATCGCTGGGCGATTCAGGATTCCGCCGGCGGTGTCCTGCGCGCCCTCAGCCCTGAGGTTTACAGCAATCCGGAAGATGCCGGCGTGGTCGGCGCTGCCGGAGTCTCCACTTGGCGCTTCCAGGCATTCGCCACCGGCACCGGGCGCCTGCGCCTGACTTCGCAACAGCCGTGGGCGCCGGAAGTGCTGCCGGTGGAAACCTTTGACTGTGCGATTTCGGTGAACTGATCGTGGGTTGGCTGATTCTCGCGCTAATGGGCGCGGTGACGTTTCTCTACGGTGTCAGCACCCACGCCGCGATGCTCTGCCTGTTGGTCAAACCGTTGCCAGTGCTGGCGTTGCTTGGTTGGCTGCACGATGCGCCGGTCAGCGACTATCGCCGCTGGATCAGCCTCGGCCTGATTTTCTCGCTGCTCGGTGATGTGCTGCTGGCGTGGCCGGTGGATTTGTTTGTGTTTGGCCTCGGCGCGTTTCTGATTGCCCATCTGGCGTATCTGAAGGCTTATCTGAGTGACTGCAAGCGTCTGGCGATTCTGCCTCTAGTGCTTGCCCTTGGCGTTGGCGCGGTGCTGCTAGGACTCCTGATTTCCAGCGGTCTCGGGCCATTGTTGGTGCCGGTGATTGTCTATGCCACGGCGATCAGCGCGATGCTCTGGCGTGCCCTCGCCCGGCTCGGCACCGATGTGCCCAAGCGTTCGGCTCTACTGGCGGTTGGCGGTGCATTGGCGTTTGTGTTTTCGGACAGCGTGATCGGCATTGATCGTTTTGTATCGCCATTCCATGCCGCGCCGTACGTCATCATCCTCAGCTACTGGTTGGGCCAGTGGGGCATTGCCGCCTCCGCTTTCTCCCAGACTAAACGGATCTGATCGTTCCCACGCTCCGCGTGGAAACGATCACCGGCAAAAAACGCTTTATCAGACAACCCAAGCATCCCCGCGCCCTTTTGGCTAAAATGCCGGCCTTTCCATTTACACCGCCGGAACCGCCGTGAGCAAAGAACCCGATCGCATTTTCGCCAAGCCTCTGGCCCAGGTACCCGACTTCGCCTTCAACGAAGACGTGGTGCGGGTGTTCCCGGACATGATCAAGCGCTCGGTGCCGGGTTATCCGACCATCGTCGAAAACCTTGGCGTACTCGCGGCGCAGTTCGCCCAGCCGAACAGCGTGCTCTACGACCTCGGCTCATCGCTGGGTGCTGTCACTCAGGCACTGCGTCGTCACGTGCGCACCGACGGTTGCCGGGTGATCGCGGTGGATAACTCCGCCGCGATGGTCGGACGCTGCCGCGAGTACCTCAACGGTCAGGACTCGATGTTCCAGGAGTTGCTGCCGGTGGAAGTCATCGAAGGCGACATTCTCGCCCTCGACTTCCAGCCTGCCTCGGTGGTCGCGCTGAACTTCACCCTGCAATTCATCGCCCCCGATCAACGCACTGCGTTGCTCTCGCGCATCCGCCAATCCTTGCTGCCCGGCGGCGCGTTGATCCTCTCGGAGAAACTGCGCTTCAACGATGCCGAGGAACACGCGCTGCTCACCGATCTGCACGTCGCCTTCAAACGCGCCAACGGCTACAGCGAACTGGAAATCGCCCAGAAGCGCAGCGCCATCGAAAACGTCATGAAGCCCGACAGCCTCGAAGAACACCGCGAACGCCTGTTGGCTGCCGGGTTCTCGAAAGTCGTGCCGTGGTTCCAGTGTCTTAACTTTGCCTCGTTGATTGCCTTGCCATGATTGATCTGTCCCCCCTCGCCCGCCGTCTGGCCGGCACCCCGCTGGCCGAATGGGCCAACACCCTGCAAGCGCAACTCGACAAGAAAATGGAGAAAGGCCACGGCGATCTGGAGCGCTGGCAGAGTGCGCTGGACGCCTTGCCGAAGATTCAGCCGAGCGAAGTCGACCTGCTCAACGGCCTGAAACTCGATACCGATTGCGACGATGAAACCCGCGCACAGATGCGTAGCGCATTGATGGGCCTGTCGCCGTGGCGCAAAGGGCCGTTCGACCTGTTTGGTGTGCACGTCGACACCGAATGGCGCTCGGACTGGAAGTGGTCGCGGGTCGCCCCGCACTTGGATCTGAAAGGCAAACGCATCCTCGATGTCGGTTGCGGCAACGGCTACTACATGTGGCGCATGCTCGGCGCCGGTGCCGACAGCGTGATCGGTGTCGACCCGAACTGGCTGTTCTTCTGCCAGTTCCAGGCGGTGCAGCGTTATCTGTCAGAACCGAATGCCTGGCACCTGCCGTTCCCGTTTGAAGACCTGCCGGCGAATCTGGAAGGCTTCGACACGGTATTTTCCATGGGTGTGTTCTATCACCGTCGCTCGCCCATCGAGCATTTGCTGGCGCTTAAGGATTGCCTGGTCAAGGGCGGCGAACTGGTGCTGGAAACGCTGGTAGTCGAAGGCGACAAACATCAGGTGCTGGTGCCGGAAGACCGTTATGCGCAGATGCGTAACGTGTGGTTCCTGCCGTCGGTGCCGGCGCTGGAATTATGGCTGCGTCGTGCCGGTTTCACCGACATTCGTTGCGTGGATGTAAGCATGACCACGGTCGAAGAACAGCGCGGCACCGAGTGGATGAAGTATCAATCGCTGAGCGACTTCCTTGATCCCGAAGACCACAGCAAAACCATCGAAGGCCTGCCTGCACCGATGCGTGCGGTGATTGTCGCGAAGAAGTAATCCGATCTCGCAAACGCTGCAAAAATCTGTGGGAGCTGGCTTGCCAGCGAAAGCGGTGGATCAGTCGGCATCAATGTTTGATGTGCGGACGCCATCGCTGGCAAGCCAGCTCCCACAGGGTTCGATGCAGTTCTTTATTCAGTGGGTTTCGCACGCCGCGCCCGGAAGAATTCGGTCAGCACCGCCCCACACTCTTCCGCCAACACCCCGCCCTCATACAACACTCGATGGTTGAGAAAGCCCTGGGTAAAAAACTGCCCCTGACTCTGCACAATCCCCGCCTTCGGCTCCAGCGCCCCATACACCACCCGCGCCACCCGCGAATGCACGATCAAACCGGCGCACATGCTGCACGGCTCCAGCGTCACATACAGCGTACTGCCCGGCAGACGATAGTTATCCACCGCCTGCGCCGCTGCGCGGATCGCGACCATTTCTGCGTGGGCACTCGGGTCGCTGGTGCTGATCGGGCAATTGAAGCCGCGACCGATGATCGCGCCGTCCTGCACCAACACCGCGCCCACCGGCACTTCACCGAGCGCTGCGCCTTGTGCGGCGAGGGTCAGGGCTTCGCGCATGAAATCGCGGTCACGGCTGCGGTCGATGATCGCAGCGGGGCGAATCTGGCGCATCACTTCACCTCGATGGCGGCCATCAGGCCGGTTTCCATGTGGTCGATCACGTGGCAGTGGAACATCCATACACCGGGGTTATCCGCCACCAGCGCCACTTGCGCACGCTCGTTCTTGCCCAGCAGATAGGTGTCGGTGAAGTACGGAATGATCTTGTGCCGGTTCGACGCAATCACCTTGAAGCTCATGCCGTGCAGGTGGATCGGGTGCTGGTACTGGGTCATGTTTTTCAATTCGAAAATATAGCTCTGCCCCAGTTTCAGGCTGGCAATCGGTCGGTCGGCGCAGGTCTTGTCGGTGATATCCCAAGCCTTGCCGTTGATCTGCCACAGGCTCGGTGGCTTGCCGTTTTCGGTGTTGACCGATACTGAGCCGACCCACTCGAAATTGAAGTTGAGTTTCTCGGCCTTGGCCAGGTCCGGCTCGGCCACCGGGTTGGCGGGCAGCGCCTTTGGCCACTCGGTCGGCGCATCGGTATTGGCCACCGAGCGCAGCGTGCCGAGACGCACCGGACCGTTGCGCAGCGACAATTCCTCGCCAGCCGCCGGGGCCTTGATCGCCAGGCAAATACGCATGCCGGGGCCCAACCAGTATTCCTTGCCCAGCGGGCGTGGCTCGACCGGGTTGCCGTCCAGCGCATAGATTTTTGCTTCGACGCCGGGAATGTTGATGCGATACGTCAACGTGTTATCGAGGTTAAGTAAACGCACCCGCGTAATCTGCCCAGCGGGCAATTCAATCACCGGCAATGGCACACCGTTGATCGTCGACAAACGCCCCGCCGTACCGCCACGCGCCGCTTCACGCGGAATGCTGAACTCGACGAAATTGCCTACGTCATCGATGTGCCAATTCTTCAGGCTCAAGGTCTTTTCGTACACAAAACCGGTCGGCTCGCGCTCTTCGATGATCAGCGGCCCGACCAACCCACGCCCCAGTTCTTCACTGCTGCTGACGTGCGGGTGATACCAATAGCTACCGGCATCCGGCACGCGGAACTTGTAATCGAAGTACTCGCCCGGCAGCACCGGCAATTGCGAGACATACGGCACGCCGTCCATCTCCAGCGGCAGACGAATGCCGTGCCAGTGAATGGTGGTCGCCACCGGCAAATGGTTGATGAAGCGCACCCGCAGCCATTCACCCTGACGCACGCGCAGTTCAGTGCCCGGCGCCGACGGCCCGAACGCCCAGGCTTCAGTCTTGTGCCCCGGCACCAGCTCAACGTCCAGCGGCGCGGCGATCAGCTCGTAATCATGCCCCGCCTCAGCGTCAGCCATTTTGCCCAGCCAATAACGCGACGCGCCCCCCGCCCCGACACCAACGACAACAAGACCGGCCAGGCCACCGAGGATTTGGCGACGGGTAAAGGACATGAACTCAACTACCTCACGAATCAGCGACGGGCACCGGGCCCGCAAAAGGCGAATACGATACACCCGCAACTGTGAAAGAAACAGCAAAGCGGCCGTGACCACGGACCGCAGGGCCGATTTTATAAATGCAAAAAGCCGCGTGAACTCGCGTTCACGCGGCTTTTTATCCAGCGATCAAACCGTCAAGGTTTGTGCAGGATTATTCCCACTCAATCGTCGCCGGCGGCTTGCTCGACACGTCGTAAGTGACGCGCGAAATGCCTTCGATTTCATTGATGATGCGGCCGGAGACGGTTTCCAGCAGTTCGTAAGGCAGGTGAGCCCAACGCGCGGTCATGAAGTCGATGGTTTCTACTGCACGCAGGGCAACGACCCAGGCGTAACGACGGCCATCGCCGACCACGCCAACCGATTTCACTGGCTGGAACACGACGAAGGCCTGGCTGACTTTGTGGTACCAGTCGGCTTTGCGCAGTTCTTCGATGAAGATGTGGTCGGCACGACGCAGCAGGTCGGCGTATTCCTTTTTCACTTCACCGAGGATGCGCACGCCCAGGCCCGGGCCCGGGAACGGGTGGCGGTAGACCATGTCGTACGGCAGGCCCAGTTCCAGACCCAGACGACGGACTTCGTCCTTGAACAGTTCGCGCAGTGGCTCGACCAGTTTCAGGTTCATTTCTTCCGGCAGGCCGCCCACGTTGTGGTGCGACTTGATCACATGAGCCTTGCCGCTTTTCGCGCCAGCCGACTCGATCACGTCCGGGTAGATGGTGCCCTGAGCGAGGTATTTGATGTTTTCCAGTTTGTTCGACTGGGCATCGAATACGTCGATGAAGGTACGACCGATGATCTTGCGCTTCTTCTCCGGATCGGCTTCGCCGGCCAGGTTGTCGAGGAACTGATCTTCAGCGTTGGCGCGGATCACTTTGACGCCCATGTTCTCGGCGAACATGGCCATCACTTGCTCGCCTTCGTGCAGACGCAGCAAGCCGTTGTCGACGAAGACGCAGGTCAGTTGGTCGCCGATGGCTTTGTGCAACAGCGCGGCAACGACCGAGGAATCAACGCCGCCGGACAGACCCAGCAACACGTTGTCGGTGCCGACTTGTGCGCGGATGTTGGCGATAGCGTCTTCAGCGATTTTCGACGGCGTCCACAGGGCTTCACAGCCGCAGATGTCGAGAACGAAGCGCGACAGGATGCGACCGCCCTGTTTGGTGTGGGTCACTTCCGGGTGGAACTGCACGCCGTAGTAGCCACGGTCGTCGTTGAACATACCGGCGATCGGGCAGCTCGGGGTGCTGGCGAGGATGTGGAAGTCTTCCGGCATCTTGGTGACTTTGTCACCGTGGCTCATCCACACGTCGAGGCCGAACAGGCCGTCAGCGTCGATGTGGTCTTCGATGCCGTCGAGCAGGCGGCTCTTGCCAACCACGTCAACGCGGGCGTAACCGAACTCACGCAGTTCGGAACCTTCAACCTTGCCGCCCAGTTGCTCGGCCATGGTCTGCATGCCGTAGCAGATACCGAAAACCGGTACGCCCAGATCGAACACTGCCTGTGGGCAACGCGGGCTGTCGGCGACGTGTACGGACTCGGGGCCGCCGGCGAGGATGACGCCTTTAGGTGCGAATTCGCGGATCGCATCTTCGTCCATGTCGAACGGGTGCAGTTCGCAGTACACACCGATCTCGCGCACGCGGCGGGCAATCAGTTGGGTGTATTGCGAACCGAAGTCGAGGATCAGGATGCGGTGAGCGTGAATATCGAGGGCCATGATTCAGTCTCGTCTAAGTCGTTCAGAAACAGTCGTGATTCAGAAACAACTCGGGGCTGAATCAAACAGCCCCGGTTGCTTACTTTATTGCTTGAAGGCTCAACCTACGCGGTAGTTTGGCGCTTCTTTGGTGATCTGCACGTCGTGAACGTGGGATTCGGCCATGCCAGCACCGGTGATCCGCACGAACTCAGGCTTGGTGCGCATTTCTTCGATGTTGGCGCTACCGGTGTAGCCCATCGAGGAACGCAGGCCGCCCATCAACTGGTGAATGATCGCGCTCAGGGTGCCTTTGTACGGCACACGGCCTTCGATGCCTTCCGGAACGAGTTTCTCGGCGCCTGCCGAGGAGTCCTGGAAGTAACGGTCGGAAGAACCTTGCGCCTGGGACATGGCGCCCAGCGAACCCATGCCGCGATACGCCTTGTACGAACGGCCCTGGAACAGTTCGATCTCGCCCGGCGCTTCTTCAGTACCGGCGAACATCGAGCCCATCATCACGCAGGAAGCACCGGCTACGATGGCCTTGGACAGGTCACCGGAGAAACGGATGCCGCCGTCGGCGATCAATGGAACGCCGGTGCCTTCAAGGGCAGCGGCAACGTTGGCGATGGCACTGATTTGCGGGACGCCGACACCGGCGACGATACGGGTGGTGCAGATCGAGCCCGGGCCGATACCGACCTTGACGGCGTCAGCGCCTGCTTCGGCCAGAGCCTTGGCAGCGGCGCCGGTGGCGATGTTGCCGCCGATCACCTGCACTTCAGGGAAATTCTCTTTGACCCAGCGAACGCGGTCGATCACGCCTTTGGAATGACCGTGGGCGGTGTCGACCACCACCACGTCCACACCGGCATGAACCAGGGCAGCTACGCGGTCACCGGTGTCTTTACCGGTACCGACCGCAGCGCCCACGCGCAGACGACCTTGATCGTCTTTGCTGGCCAGCGGGTAGGCTTTGGCTTTTTCGATGTCTTTGACGGTCATCATGCCTTTGAGGGCAAACTTGTCGTCGACGATCAGAACTTTTTCCAGACGGTGCTTGTGCAGCAGCTCGCGGACTTCGTTCTTGTCGGCGCCTTCACGCACGGTGACCAGACGCTCTTTAGGCGTCATCACTTCACGTACGGTGGCTTCCAGACGGGTTTCGAAACGCACGTCACGGGAAGTAACGATGCCGACCAGGTCGCCATCGTGCAGTACCGGAACGCCGGAAATGTTGTGCATGCGGGTCAATTCGAACAGGTCACGCACCGTGGCATCTGCCTCAATGGTGATCGGATCCTTGACGACGCCGGCTTCGAACTTCTTGACCTTACGCACTTCGGCAGCTTGCTGCTCGATGGTCATGTTCTTGTGGATAATGCCGATGCCACCTTCCTGAGCCATGGCGATTGCCAGACGGGCTTCAGTGACGGTGTCCATTGCAGCAGAAACCAGAGGAATGTTCAGCTCGATGCCACGGGTAAGGCGGGTCTTGAGACTGACTTCGTTAGGAAGCACCTCGGAATAACCGGGCACTAGGAGAATGTCGTCGAATGTCAGAGCTTCTTGGCTGATACGCAGCATCGCGGGGGCTCCCGAGCGGGAAAATGGAAGCGCGCCATTATAGTCAGACACCCCCTTCGGAGCAACGTAAAACTCAGCTTAATATCAATGTTGCTGATGTACGGGAACGCCCGGCCCTACAGCTCCACCTTGACCCAGGAGACAGGTTGATCGAGCCAATCGGCGAACTCATCGATAAAGCTTTGCTTGAAGCCCGCTTCCAGCCAGTTGTTGAAGATGAAACCGAGGTTGGAAAACGCACATTCCTGCAAAAACAGAAAACCGTTGATGTCGTCTTCATGCCCGCATTCCGGGCAGGTGAAGTTGTCGGTGCGGCCGGGAAACCATTCTTCAAGGCTTTCGAACAGCGCTTCGCCGACTTCACGCCGGCACTCGGCGCACCCGGCCTCTTCGAGAAACCCCTTGGCCGGGGTGTAGATGCAGCGCTTGGTGACGATCTCCAAGCCGTTGATCGGCTCACCGAACGGCAATGCCTGCGGGTGCAGGACCACGGCACGCGCACCGTCGGCAATCGCATACGCCATGCGATTGCCGGTGCGACCGCAGGTGCTCAGTTCTTCCTTGACGATGTTCTTGCGTACCAGCCAACGCAGAATCGCCCGGGCCCGGGGTTCATGGACCGGCAGGGTGGAAATTTTCGGGACGATGATGCTTTGCGAATTCATGGTGCAGCCTGCGACGTCAAATGGAAGTTCTGCGGTGCTCACTCCGCCGCCATCGCGGGCAAGCCCGCTCCAACAGGGATCTCGGTCGATCACAAATGTTGTGTACACGAGAGAAACCTGTGGGAGCGGGCTTGCCCGCGATGGCATCAGTGCGGCCGGCAGCTTAATCCCTGACGAAATCCGGTCAAGTGCTGAGGTAACGCCCGATCAACGCAATCCCGCTCGCCAGCACCAGCCACGTCACCAACCGCACGAACGCCTCACGCGACAACCTGATGGTTAACCGCCGGCCAATCCACAACCCCAGCGCCATCGCCGGCAACAGACACAACGCCAACATCAACAAGGGTAGCTCGGCATACACCCCGGCGATGGCGAACAGGCTCAAACGCACCACCGTGCTGCAGCTGATCAGCGCACTTTGCGTGGCCCGGGCGGCCTCTTTCGGCAATCGACTGTTCAAATAGATCGCATAGAGAAAGCCGCCGCTGCCGAACAGCGCGCCAAACAACCCGCCCACCGTGCCCATCGGCACTGCCCACGCCGCCGACAATTGCGCCGGCCGCGCTTTCACCCACAGGCTGTAAATCGCATACGCGCTGATAAACAGCCCCATCAACAGCAGCAACACATCAGATTTCAGGTTGAGCAGGAAAATCACTCCCAACGTACAACCGACCGCCATGCACGGCAGTAGCCGCAACAACTCGGGCTTGGCGACATCCCGCCGCGAAGGCAGCAGATTGCCGAACGCCGCGACAAAATCCAGCAACACCAACAACGGCACGATCTTCGACAAGGGCATGAAAAGAATCAGAATCGGCCCCGCGACCAGCGCCGTGCCAAACCCGGCAATGCCGAACACGATATAGGCCAACGCGATGCCCAGCCCGATCACCGCCCAACCTCCGGCGCCCCATGTCCACTCGCTCAACAACGCCGCCACACTCATGGGTCTACTTCCTTAATAAGCCTGAGATGACTTTAGCCAGCGCCGAGGGTTGCGACTAATATCTTCCAGGTCGCTTACTCATCTCGAAAAGGCATGACTCGTGCTTTCAACCCGTCAATTACGTTACTTCGTCGAAATCGCCGAATGCGGAAGCTTCAGCGCGGCCGCCGAACGCTTGTTCATTGCGCAATCGGCGCTGAGCCGGCAGATCAAGGACATGGAAACGCGCCTGAAAACGCCACTGTTCGAACGCACCGCGCGCCAGCCCCGACTCACGGCAGCGGGCGAAGCTTTTTTGCCTCGCGCACGTAATCTGCTTAATGAGCTGAGCAAGGCCAGCGCCATGGCCACTGCGGTCGGCAATGGCCAACGCGGCACCTTGCGCTTGAGCCATTCGAGTACGGTGACGATCAGCGGCTGGCTTCTTCAGCAGATCAGCACCTACCTTGATCAGCAGAGCGGCGTGTCGCTGGACATCGGCAAGTTGTCTTCCGAGGCGCAACTGGAAGAGCTGGCCGAGGGACGCCTCGATATCGGCCTGTTGCGGTTGCCCGTGTTGCGCCAGCGCGAAGGCATTCAGATTGTGCCGCTGTTTACTGAACGGTTGCTGCTGGCGGTGCCGGCTGAGCATCGATTGGCCGAGGCAGCCGAAGTCGATCTGGCACAACTGAAGGACGAAGCCTTTATCTCCATTCCCCATCCGCAACGCGGCGGCCTCAGTTATCTGTGTGCCGACCTGTGCATGCGCCAGGGTTTCTTCCCGAAAGCCGCGCGGGTGATGTCGCGCAAGACCACGCAATTGCAGTTGATTCAGGCCGGTTTCGGCATCGCCCTGCTGCCTGAATCAATGCAGGACATTGCACCGAGCGGCGTACGATTTCTTCCGTTGACTGATCCCGATTGCCACAGCACCGTCGCCCTCGCCTACCGCCAGAATCCAACACCGCTGATCGAACACTTCATCCAGACCTTCACACCTCCCGTGTAGGAGCTGACGAGTGAAACGAGGCTGCGATCTTTTGATCTTTTTCCTGCCGATCAAGATCAAAAGATCGCAGCCTGCGGCAGCTCCTACAGGGATCGTGCAATCAGCGGAAGAATGCCTTTAAACTGCGCCCCATGATTAAAGATCCCTTTGCAAGACTTGGCTTGGACCGTGAAGTCCTGACCGTCAGCCAGCTCAACGGCCGCGCGCGGGTGTTGCTCGAAGACGTGTTCAGCAACATCTGGGTCGAAGGCGAAATTTCCAACCTCGCCCGCCCGGCGTCCGGCCACATCTATTTCACCCTCAAGGACAGCGGCGCACAGGTGCGCTGTGCATTGTTCCGGCAGAACGCCGCGCGCGTGCGTCAGGCGCTGAAGGACGGCCTGGCGGTGAAGGTGCGTGGCAAGGTCTCGCTGTTCGAGGGCCGTGGCGACTATCAGCTGATTCTCGACACCGTTGAACCTGCCGGTGACGGTGCGCTGCGTCTGGCCTTCGATGCACTGAAAGAAAAACTCAGCACTGAAGGCCTGTTCAGTGCCGAACGCAAAGTGCCGTTGCCGGCGCATCCGCAGCGCATCGGCATCATCAGTTCGCCAACCGGCGCGGTGATTCGCGACATCATCAGTGTGTTCCGCCGCCGTGCGCCGCAGGTACAGCTGACGCTGATTCCGACCGCCGTGCAGGGCCGCGAAGCCACCGCGCAAATCGTCCGCGCCCTGAAAATGGCCGATGCCCGTGGGTTCGACGCGTTGATCCTCGCCCGTGGCGGCGGTTCGCTGGAAGACCTCTGGTGCTTCAACGAAGAAGCCGTGGCCCGCGCCGTTGATGCCTGCGTGACGCCGATTGTCAGCGCAGTCGGCCATGAAACCGATGTGTCGATCAGCGACTTTGTCGCCGACGTCCGCGCACCGACGCCATCCGCTGCCGCCGAATTGCTCGCGCCCGATTCCAGCCACCTGATCCGTCAGGTCGAAAGCCTGCATCGCCGCTTGGTGATGCGCATGCGCGACCGTTTGATGCGTGATCGCTTGCGTCTGGAAGGCATGGCCCGGCGCCTGCGTCATCCCGGCGAACGTCTGCGCCAGCAAGCGCAACGTCTGGATGATCTGGACATGCGCATGCGCCGGGCGTTTGAGCGTCATTTGAACACTCGTCGCGAACGCTTGATCCGCCTGGAAACCCGCCTCGCCGCGCAACATCCGGGCCGCCAGTTGGCGATGCTGCGCCAGCGCCTCGACAGCCTCGCCGAACGCCTGCCTCGGGCGATGCGCGAAGGCCTGAAAAACCGTCGCCTGCAACTGCACAGTCAGATGCAGACGCTGCACGTGGTCAGCCCGCTGGCAACGCTTGGTCGCGGTTACAGCATTCTGCTGGATGAGCGCGGCCATGCGATCCGCAACGCTGCGCAGACCCACACCGGCCAGCGACTCAAAGCCAAGCTCGGCGAAGGCGAACTGCAAGTGCGTGTCGAGGACAATCACCTGACGCCTGTCACCCTCTCTTTACTGGACTGATCCATGCCGCGTTTTCTCGCTCCATTGTTGTTGCTCTGTCTGACCTTCAACGCCCATGCTGACAGCTACATCACCCGGCTGCTGAACAAACCGGTGCCGGGCGGTGTGGCGGTGGTTGATCTCGGCGCGGCCGCACAGGCGCCGAAAGCCACATATCAAGGCAAACCGGTGCTGGTGGTGAAAGAACAGAACAACTGGCTGGCGATTGTCGGCGTGCCGTTGACGGTCAAGCCTGGCGCGCAGCAGGTCAGCAGCGGCGGGCGCAATCTGCCATTCACCGTGGGCAACAAGAAATACCCGGAACAGCGCATCACCCTGAAGAACAAACAGCAGGTCAATCCGGATCAGTCGAACCTCAAGCGCATCGAAGGTGAACTGGCTGAGCAAATCAAGGCCTACCGCAGCTTCAGCCCGAACACACCGAGCAATCTGTTGCTGGACAAACCCGTCAACGGACCGCTGTCGAGCAAGTTTGGTGTGCGTCGCTTCTTTAATGGTGAAGAGCGCAATCCCCACGCTGGCCTCGACTTCGCGGTGCCGGCCGGCACGCCGATCAAGACCCCGGCGGCGGGCAAGGTGATCCTCACCGGCAACTACTTCTTCAATGGCAACACCGTGTTTGTTGACCATGGCCAGGGCTTTATCAGCATGTTCTGCCATATGTCGAAGATTGACGTGAAGGTCGGCGATCAACTGGCGCGCGGCGCGGTGGTGGGTAAGGTTGGCATGACCGGCCGGGCGACCGGGCCGCACATGCACTGGAATGTCAGCCTGAATGATGCGCGGGTGGATCCGGCGATTTTCATTGGTGCGTTTCAACCCTGAATCATGTATTGAGGCCACTGGCCTCTTCGCGGGCAAGCCCGCTCCCACAGGTTTCTTGGCCGTGCATGAGATCCGTGTACGACACAGGTACTGTGGGAGCGGGCTTGCCCGCGAAGACGGCATCACAACCACCGCAGAACTCTCTGCTACCCTACCCACTTCAATTGCGCCCCGATCTAACCTCACGCAAACATCAACAAGATCCACCGACTTAAGCGCAATAAAATCCTGCAAACCCCCGCTTTCCGAGTATTCCTCTCAATTTTTTTCGACTGCTTGCCATCCTCTCCCCTCGCGGTTAGGGTTGAAGGCATGAAAACCTCTCACACCCTCATTCAGCTTCGCCAGCACCGCAGCCTGTGCCTCGTCAGCGCACGACTGCCGGGCTGAATCGCGGTACCTCGTCCTACGCGTTTCCCAGAACATTCGTAACACCGGCAGGCCGCCTCTTTTCGGCCCAGACAATAAGGAATTTCCCGATGAGCATGCTCAAAGATCCGTCTTCGAAATACCGCGCGTTTCCTGTCATCAACCTGCCGGATCGCACCTGGCCGTCGAAGACCATCGACACCGCGCCGATCTGGTGCAGCTCCGACCTGCGTGACGGCAACCAGTCGCTGATCGAGCCGATGGACGCGGTGAAGAAGCTGCGCTTCTGGAAAACCCTCGTGCAAGTGGGCGTGAAGGAAATCGAAGCCTCGTTCCCGGCCGCTTCGCAAACCGACTTCGACTTCGTGCGTACCCTGATCGAAGAAGGCCACATCCCGGACGACACCACCATTCAGGTGCTGACCCAGGGTCGTGAAGACCTGATCGAGCGTACCTTCGAATCCCTGCGCGGGGCGAAGAAAGCCATCGTTCACCTGTACAACGCCACCTCGCCGTCCTTCCGTCGCATCGTCTTCAACCAGGACAAGGACGGCATCAAGGCCATCGCCGTGAACGCTGCCAAGCTGTTCGTCAAATACGCCGCGATGCAGCCGGACACCGAGTGGACCTTCGAATATTCGCCGGAAACCTTCAGCGCCACTGAGCTGGAATTCGCCAAGGAAGTTTGTGATGCGGTGATCGAGGTGTGGAACCCGACGCCTGAGCACAAGATGATTCTCAACCTGCCAGCCACCGTTGAATGCGCGACGCCGAACATCTACGCCGACCAGATCGAGTGGTTCGGCCGCAACATCAACCGTCGTGACAGCGTGATCATCAGTCTGCACACCCACAACGACCGTGGCACTGGCGTCGCCGCCACCGAGCTGGGCCTGATGGCCGGCGCCGATCGCGTCGAAGGCTGCCTGTTCGGCAACGGCGAGCGTACCGGCAACGTCGACCTCGTCACCGTCGCCCTGAATATGTACACCCAGGGTCTCGATCCGCAGCTGGACTTCTCCGACATCGATGGCGTGCGCAAAGTCGTTGAAGAGTGCAACCAGATTCAGGTTCACCCACGTCACCCATACGTCGGCGATCTGGTGCACACCGCGTTCTCCGGCTCGCACCAGGACGCGATCCGCAAAGGCTTCTCCCAACAGAAACCAGATGCACTGTGGGAAGTGCCGTACTTGCCGATCGACCCGGCCGACATTGGCCGCAGCTACGAGGCGGTGATTCGCGTCAACAGCCAGTCGGGCAAGGGCGGCATCGCTTACTTGCTGGAGCAGGAATACGGCATCAGCCTGCCACGTCGCATGCAGATCGAATTCAGCCAGGTCGTGCAGCGCGAAACTGACCGCTTGGGCCTGGAGATGACCGCCAAGCAGATTCACTCGCTGTTGATCAGTGAATACCTGCAAGCCAACACCCCGTATGCGCTGGTCAGCCATCGCCTGCAGGAAGAAAACGGCAACAGCAATGTTGAAGTGGAAGTGGCGAGCAAGGGTCAGGGCGAAACCAACCTGCACTGGCGTGGCAAGGGCAACGGTGCGCTGGAAGCACTGGTCGCCGGCCTGCCGATCCCGGTGGAGATCATGGACTACAACGAACACGCGATCGGCGCGGGTACCAACGCCAAAGCAGCGGCGTACATCGAGCTGCGCGTGAACGGCGAACGTGCGGTGCACGGCGTGGGTATCGATGAAAACATCACCACGGCGAGCTTCAAGGCGCTGTTCAGCGCGCTGAACCGCTCGCTGAGCCAGCCTGAGGCGAAAGCGGCTTAATCGACTGCTGAAACGCAAAAGGCCCCGAAGTGAAAGCTTCGGGGCCTTTTTGTTGAAGATCAAAAGATCGCAGCCTTCGGCAGCTCCTACTGGGTGAGCGACATCCCAATGTAGGAGCTGCCGAAGACTGCGATCTTTTGCTTTTCAGGTGAACTCGAAGGTATCGGCATCCAGATTCGCCGGAAAGCGCTCGCGATAAGCCGCCAATGGCGCCGCTTCCAGCACCACCTTGAACACGCCGTCCGCCTCCCCTGCCGCCAGCAAGCTCTCGCCCTGGAAATCCAGCACCTGACTGTCACCGGTGTAGGCAAAGCCCTTGCCGTCGGTGCCAACGCGATTCACCGCCGCTACGTAGCAGAGGTTTTCGATGGCCCGTGCCGGCAACAGTCGATTCCAGTGCAACCGTCGCGCCCCAGGCCAGTTGGCGGTGTACAGCAGCAGATCAGTATCCTGCGAATCACGACTCCACACCGGGAAACGCAGGTCGTAGCAAATCAACGGCCGGATCCGCCAGCCCTTGAGCTCGAACTGCACCTGCCGTTCGCCGGGCGTGTAATGGTTGTGCTCTCCGGCCATGCGGAACAAATGACGCTTGTCGTAATGCAGCACTTCGCCGTCCGGCCGTGCCCACAGCAAGCGATTGCGATGGCTGCCGTCAGCGGCCTGGATGATTACGCTGCCGGTGATCACCGCATTCAATTTAGCGGCCTGCGTCCGCAGCCATTTGTGGCTCGGACCGTTCTCGGGCTCGGCGAGGGTTTCCGATTCCATGGAGAAACCGGTGGTGAACATCTCCGGCAGGATGATCAGATCCGCGCCCTGCGCCTGTTCCAGCAACAGCTCGAAGTGTTCGAAGTTGGCCTGACGGTCGTGCCAGGCCAGGCTGGTCTGGATCAGCGCCAGGTTCAGATCGGGTAACGCACTCAGATCACGCATAGTTTTGCCGCCGCTTCACGCAGCGTCTCCTCGCGTTTGGCAAAGCACAGACGCACCAGGCGCTGGCGTTCGGGTGGATTCTGATAGAAGACCGACACCGGAATACTCGCCACGCCGTGCTCGCGGGTCATCCACATCGCCATCTCGACGTCACTCAGATCAGGACGGATCTGCGAGTAATCGACCAACTGGAAATAAGTGCCGCTGACACGTTTGAAGGTGAAGCGCGACGGTGCCAGCAGATCACAGAACAGATCGCGTTTGGCCTGATAGAAACCCGGCAACTCTTCGACGTGTTCAGGGTGCTCGGCCATGTAGTCGGCCAGCGCGTATTGCAGCGGGGTCACGCCGCAGAAACTGACGTACTGATGGACTTTGCGCAACTCGGCGGTCAGCGCCGGTGGCGCGACGACGTAACCGGTTTTCCAGCCAGTAACGTGATAGGTCTTGCCGAACGAGCTGACCACGAACGCACGCGGATACAACTCTTCGTGAGCAAGCACGCTGACGTGGGGCACGTCGTCGAACACCAGGTGTTCGTAGACTTCATCGCTGAGCAGATAGATGTCGCGATCGCGGATCAGCGCCGCCAGTTGGTCCAGTTCCGCACGGCTGATCAGGGCGCCGCTCGGGTTGTGCGGGGTGTTGATAACGATCATTTTCGTGCGCGGGCTCAGGGCCGCAGCGAGCTGGTCGAAATCAATGGAGAAGTCGTCCGGATTCAGCTGTACATGCACGCAACGACCACCGGCCAATTCCGTCGCCGGTGCGTAGCTGTCGTAGCACGGATCAAAAACGATGACTTCGTCGCCGCTGTGGATAACTGCCTGAATCGCACAGAAGATCGCCTGGGTCGCGCCCGGCGTCACGGTCACTTCGTTGTCAGCATCGACGGTGACACCATAGCTACGGGCGATCTTTGCGGCGATCTGCTCACGCAGCGCCGGCAGACCGGTCATTGGCGAATATTGGTTATGACCACCGGCAATGTGCCGACCGACCGCATCGCGCAGCGCCTGCGGGCCGTCAAAATCAGGAAAACCCTGCGACAGGTTGATCGCGCCGGTTTGCGCGGCCAGCTGAGACATCTGCGTGAAAATAGTGATGCCGACATTCGGCAGCTTGCTGGTGATCATGGGGGATTCCCTGCTCAACACCCGGCTCTGACGACGGCGCGGGAGAGCCCGAGGATAGCCCATCCGGCGCCCATAAAAAAAGGGCGCCGGATGGCACCCTTCTCTCATATTGATCGTTCCCACGCTCTGCGTGGGAATGCAGCCTTGGACGCCTCTGCGTCCGCCGCTTTGTGACGCAGAGCGTCACGGGATACATTCCCACGCGGAGCATGGGAACGATCAACAGCCAGCGACCTTATTTCTTGTCGCGGCGCTTCTTGTCGGCTTTCTTGTGGTGCGACATCAAACGACGCTTCTTGTTGACCTGGCGGTCGGTCAGCGCAGTCTTGTTGCCTTCGTACGGGTTCTCGCCACCCTTGAACTCGATGCGGATCGGCGTACCGACCAGCTTCAGCACACGGCGGTAAGTGTTCTCCAGATAGCGCACATACGACTTCGGCACTTTCTCGATCTGGTTACCGTGGATCACGATGATCGGCGGGTTGGCACCACCCAAGTGGGCGTAACGCAGCTTGATCCGGCGGTTGTTGACCATCGGTGGCGCGTGCTCGCCAACCGCATCTTCCAGAATCTGGGTCAGACGGTTGGTCGGCCAGCGGGTAACCGCCGACTTGAACGAGTTCTGCACCGAAGCGTAGAGGTTGCCCACGCCCGTGCCGTGCAGTGCCGAGATGAAGTGGATGTCGGCGTAATCAACGAAGAACAGGCGACGCTGCAGCTCGACCTTGACGTAGTCGCGCTCGCTTGGCGTCATGCCGTCCCACTTGTTGATCGCGATGACCAGCGCACGACCCGACTCGATGGCAAAACCGAGCAGATTGAGGTCGTGATCGACCACGCCTTCGCGGGCGTCCATCACGAAGATCACCACGTTGGCGTCTTTGATCGCCTGCAGGGTTTTCACCACGGAGAATTTTTCGACTTCTTCGTGGATCTTGCCGCGCTTGCGCACACCCGCGGTGTCGATCAGCGTGTACTTCTCTTCATTGCGTTCGAACGGGATGTAGATACTGTCGCGGGTGGTGCCAGGTTGGTCATAAACGATGACCCGGTCTTCACCGAGCATGCGGTTGACCAGGGTCGACTTGCCGACGTTAGGACGGCCGATGATGGCGATCTTGATGCCATCCTTTTCGCTCGGACCAGGAATGCGCTTGGCTTCCTCGCCTTCGGCAACGACTTCTTCCTCTTCGCCTTCCGCCAGCTCGTCATCATCGCGCGGGAAGTCGCCCAGGGCGGCTTCCAGCAACTGCGTGATGCCACGGCCGTGAGCACCGGCGATCGGGATCGCGTGGCCCATACCCAGCGGAGCGAATTCGGCGCGGGCCATTTCCGGGTCGATGTTGTCGACCTTGTTGGCGACCACGTGGGAACGCTTGTTACGTTTGCGCAGGTGTTCGGCGATCATCTGGTCGGCGGCGGTAAAACCGGCCTTGGCATCTACCAGGAACAGCACAACATCAGCTTCTTCAATGGCCAGCAACGACTGCTCGGCCATTTTTTCGTCCATACCATGCTCGTCACCGGAGATACCGCCGGTGTCGATCAGAATGTAGGAACGCCCTTGCCACTTGGCCTCACCGTACTGGCGATCACGGGTCAGACCGGACAAGTCGCCGACGATGGCGTCGCGAGTCCTGGTCAGGCGGTTGAACAAGGTGGATTTGCCGACGTTCGGTCGGCCCACCAGGGCGATTACGGGAACCATGCGGCTCTCCACTTCGTTATTTCAGAAAATACAAAAGCCGCTGCGAGGCAGCGGCTGGTGCTCGGGGCAACACTGCGGGAGTGAACAGGTCCACTTCCACAAGTGAAGCTGCCTGGGGTGTTATCCCCAAGCATAGTTGTTACTTGATGGTCAGGGCTTCCAGTTTGCCGCTGTTGCCATACACATAAATCGTGTCACCCACCACCAGCGGACGGGCACGCAGGCCGTCGCTGTCGATGCGCTCACGGCCGACGAAACGACCGTCAACCTGACTCAGCAGGTGCAGATAACCTTCCAGGTCACCTACTGCTACATAGCTGGAGAACACTTCCGGAGCCGACAGTTGACGGCGAGCCAGCGAATCGTTGCTCCACAATGCAGTGGTGGAACGTTCGTCGACGCCTTCAACGGTGCCCGAGGACAGGCTCACGTAGACGCTGCCGAAACCTTGAGCGATACCGGCGTAGCTCGACGCATCGCGCTGCCAGAGTTGACGACCGCTTTCCAGATCCAGTGCCGCAACGCGCCCCTGATAGCTGGCAACGTACAAGGTACCGCCGGACAGCAGCAGGCCGCCGTCGATGTCGACCACGCGCTCCAGCTCCGAACGACCCTGTGGAATCGCAATGCGCTGTTCCCAAACCGGCACGCCGTTGGAAATATCCAGAGCGACTACTTTACCGGTCGACAGCCCAGCCACCGCGAGGCGATTGGTGACCAGCGGGGCACTGGTGCCACGCAGGGTCAGTACGGCCGGAGTGCTGTCATACACCCAGCGCTGAGTACCGGTCGATGCATCCAGACCAATCAGACGATCGTCCTGAGTCTGCACAACCACAACGTCACCGTTGTTGGCTGGTGGCGCGAGAACTTCACTGTTGACGCGTGCGCGCCACTTCTCTTCACCGTTGCTGGTGTCCAGAGCAACGACTTCGCCACGCAGGGTGCCGATCAGAACCAGACCATAACCAACGCCGACAGCGCCGGAGACAGGCAGATCAAGATCCTGCTTCCATTTCACGTCGCCATTGCCGCGATCCATGGCCATCACTACACCGGTCACATCGGCGGCGTAGATGGTGTCACCGTCGATCGCCGGCACCAGCATGTTGTAGGTTTCGCCCTGACCGTCACCGATCGAACGACTCCACTGCTTTTGCAGAACCACTTCTTCTTTGAAGTCGGTCAGTTCAGCCGGTGGCAATTCTTTTTTGCTGTTGCTGCTGCAACCCGCGGCCAGAAGGGCCAGAGCCAGCAATGCTGCATGCTTCCAACGGATCACGTCACGCATCCCCTTTGGCCAGGTCGTCGAGCTTGATTTGAAGGCCACCGACCGCCGCTTCATCCGACAGTGCCGCCTTGGCTTTTTGATACGCCTTGTTCGCGTCATCGGTACGACCCAGCTGCACCAGCAGGTCGCCCTTGAGTTCTTCGCGAGTCGCCAGGAACGCTTTGTCGGCGTCGCCGTCAAGCAGTTTCAGGGCATCTTCAGCCTTGTTCTGTGCGCCGAGTACCTGCGCCAGACGCTGACGGGCGATTTCGCCCAGCGCCGGGTTGGCCGGTTTGTCGACGATGGCTTTCAGCTCGGTCGCGGCGTCGTCCAGCTTGCCGCTGTCCACAGCCACTTTGGCCACGAACAGGCTGCCGTACTGCGCATAGGCGGAACCGCCGAACTCGCTGTTGAGCTTGCCGGCCAGATCCGCCACACGGGCAGCATCAGGCTTGCCGTCAGGCGTCAGCGTGGTTTCCAGCAATTGCTGATAGAGCACCGAGGCGCCTTGCGACTGGTTGCTCTGGTATTTGTGATATGCCTGCCAGCCGAACACGATGACCAGCGCCAACAGGCCGCCGGTGACCAGAGGTTTGCCGTTGCGTGTCCACCAGTCCTTCAAATCCGCCAACTGTTCGTCTTCGGTACTCGACACCCCAATACTCCTTAATCGCTAAATCGGCTGTTTGGACAGCTTCAACCCTGCACGACGCAGGTGGCCAGGTGAGCGGCGAGCGCATCCCAGGCAATGCTTTGTTGTTCGCCCTGGCCACGCAGGGGTTTGAAACCTACCACTTGCTGGGCCATTTCGTCGTCACCGAGGATCAGTGCGTACAGCGCACCGCTCTTGTCGGCCTTCTTGAACTGGCTTTTGAAGCTGCCGGCGCCGGCATTGACTTGCAGGCGCAGGTTTGGAAGTTGATCACGAACACGTTCAGCCAAGGCCAGACCGGCCAGCTCGGCTTCTTCACCGAAGGCGCAAAGGTAGACGTCGACCTGACGGGAAATTTCTTCCGGGATCTGCTCAAGGGTTTCCAGCATCAGCACCAGACGCTCGATGCCCATGGCGAAACCGACGCCGGTGGTTGGCTTGCCGCCCATCTGCTCGACCAGACCGTCATAACGACCGCCCGCGCAGACAGTACCCTGGGCGCCGAGCTTGTCGGTGACCCATTCGAAAACGGTTTTGCTGTAGTAATCGAGGCCACGCACCAGCTTCGGATTGAGCACGTACGGAATGCCGACGGCATCCAGACGCGACTTCAAACCTTCAAAGTGCGCGCGGGACTCATCGTCGAGGTAGTCGGCCATCTTCGGCGCATCGACCAGCACTGCTTGGGTGTCGGCATTTTTCGTGTCGAGCACGCGCAGCGGGTTGGTTTTCAGGCGACGCTGGCTGTCTTCGTCGAGCTTGTCGTGGTGCGCCGAGAGGTACTCGACCAGCGCTTCACGGTAGCGACCACGGGACTCGCTGGTGCCCAGGCTGTTGAGTTCGAGCTTGACCGCATCACGGATGCCCAGCTCGCCCCACAGGCGCCAGGTCATGATGATCAGTTCGGCGTCGATGTCCGGACCGTCGAGGTTGAACACCTCCAGACCGATCTGGTGGAACTGGCGATAACGACCTTTCTGCGGGCGCTCGTGGCGGAACATCGGACCGATGTACCAGAGTTTCTGCACCTGACCACCGCCGGTGATGCCGTGTTCGAGCACCGCACGCACGCACGCGGCAGTACCTTCCGGACGCAGGGTCAGGGAGTCGCCGTTGCGATCTTCGAAGGTGTACATCTCTTTTTCGACGATGTCGGTCACTTCACCGATCGAGCGTTTGAACAGCTCGGTGAACTCGACGATCGGCATGCGGATCTGCTTGTAACCGTAGTTATCCAGCAGACGCGCGACGGTGCCCTCGAAATAACGCCACAGCGGGGTCTGTTCGGGCAGGATGTCGTTCATGCCACGAATGGCTTGCAATGACTTGCTCACTTTAAATCCTTAAATTCGTTCGGCTCTTCAGTCAGGGTCAGCCGCGCGCGATTACGGCAGCGTCAGCTTCGACCTTTTCGGCCGCTTTCTGGCGGATCAGCCTTTCCAGCTCGTCCACCAGATTGTCATTCGTCAGTTTCTGCGCCGGCTTGCCGTCGATGTAAATCAGATTTGGCGTGCCGCCGGTCAAGCCGATATGGGCTTCCTTGGCTTCGCCGGGGCCGTTGACCACACAACCGATCACCGCGACATCCAGCGGCACCAGCAGGTCTTCAAGGCGCCCTTCCAGCTCGTTCATGGTCTTGACCACATCGAAGTTTTGCCGCGAGCAGCTCGGGCAGGCGATGAAGTTGATGCCACGGGAACGCAGATGCAAAGACTTGAGAATGTCGTAACCGACCTTCACTTCCTCGACCGGGTCGGCCGCGAGCGAGATGCGGATGGTATCGCCAATCCCCTCGGCGAGCAGCATACCTAGGCCCACGGCGGATTTCACTGTGCCCGAACGCAATCCACCGGCTTCGGTGATCCCCAGGTGCAGCGGCTGAACGATTTCTTTAGCCAGCAGGCGGTAGGCTTCAACGGCCATGAACACGTCGGAGGCTTTCACGCTGACCTTGAAGTCCTGGAAATTCAGGCGTTCGAGGTGCTCGACGTGACGCAGGGCGGACTCGACCAACGCGGCGGGCGTCGGCTCGCCGTATTTCTTTTGCAGGTCTTTTTCCAGCGAACCGGCGTTGACGCCGATGCGGATCGGAATGCCGCGATCACGCGCTGCATCGACCACCGCACGAACACGGTCTTCACGACCGATGTTGCCCGGGTTGATGCGCAGGCAATCCACACCCAGTTCAGCGACACGCAAAGCGATCTTGTAGTCGAAGTGGATGTCGGCAACCAGCGGCACCTTGACCAGTTGTTTGATCTTGCCGAACGCCTCGGCGGCGTCCATGTCCGGCACCGAAACGCGAACGATGTCGACGCCGGCGGCTTCCAGACGATTGATTTGCGCAACAGTGGCGGCAACGTCATTGGTGTCACTGTTGGTCATGCTCTGCACCGCGATCGGCGCATCGCCGCCCACCGGTACGTTGCCGACCCAGATCTTGCGCGAAACGCGACGTTTGATTGGAGATTCGCCGTGCATGACTTATTGACCCAACTTCAGGCGAGCAGTCTCGCCACTGGTGAACGGAGCGATATCGACCGGTTGGCCGTTGTAGCTGACCTGTGCGGCACGAGCTACGCCCAAACGTACGTTAAGCGGCGGTTTGCCGGAAACGCTGACGCTATCGCCTTTATGCTTGAGACCACTGAAGATCACTTTGCCACGACCATCGGTCACCTGTGCCCAGCAATCGGCGCTGAACTGCAGTTGTACCTGACCTTCGCCAGCAACGGGTGCGGCCGCTTCTGCGGTGGCTGCCGGAGCAGCAGGAACAACCGGAGCGGTAACGGTCGGCGCTGGGGTAGCCGGAGTGGCGACAACCGGCGCCGGTGTATGAACCGGGGCGGTCGGCGTTGCAGCCGGCGCAGTTGGAGTGATGGCCGGAGCAGCGCCTTCGGCACCAGTCGATTCAGCGGTGGTTTCGGACTGAGGCAACGCCAGTGTTGTCGAATTATCGGCCTGATTCTCCTCGACAGCCTGGTCTTCCGGCTCGTCGATCGGATGAATCTGGGTCGTACCGTCGGCACCTTCGACTTCAACGTGCTCAGGCGCCAGAGACGTCAGGTCCTTGGTGCGCAGCGAGGTCTGATCCTGCCACCAGACGAAACCGCCGCCAATGACCGCGATCAGCAACAGCAGGCTGACGATTCGCAAAATGGTGTGGGAAACCCGCACAGGCTCTTCGATACGGCCGAGGGCATGCACGTTGCTGCCCTGGGAATCGGTGCCGGTGGACTGGTCGAACTGCTGAACCAGTACGGTCTGGTCCATGCCGAGCAATTTGGCGTAGGCGCGAATGTAACCGCGAGCGAAGGTATGCCCCGGCAACTTGTCGAAAGCGCCGGCTTCAAGATTGCTCAGGGAAGTCACGGTGAGGTTGAGCTTGAGGGCCACTTCGGCCAGCGACCAGCCATTGCTTTCGCGGGCCTGGCGCAGGGTCTCACCGGGGTTAACGCGATTCGCTGCTACAACTTCGGGATGCGCCGCTTTCATCATTGCTCCGACAGGTATTGCTGATATTCCGGCGTACCGGGATAGAGTCGTTTTAATTGCAGGCCATAACTGGCGGCCTTGTCGCGATCTTCAAACACTTTTGCCAGCCGAACACCGAGCAATAGACTACGTGCATTTTGTTCGGTCAGCAGGCTGAAACGGTCGTAATAGTCACGTGCGGGCACATAATGCCTGTCTTCGAAGGACAACTCAGCCATTTCCAGCAATGCACGTGGTTGTTGGCGGTTCAAACGCAGGGCCTTTTCCAGCTGCTGCTGCGCCAGATCACGCACGCCAAGCTTTGAAGCGGTCATGCCGAGGTTCTCGAACACACGCGAACGCTCAGGATACAGGGTATCGGCGGCGGCCTGTTCAAAACGCTCGTAGGCTTCTTTATAACGCTGTTGTTCGTAGAGAAAACTGCCGTAGTTGTTGAGGATACGGGCATCGGCGGGACGGGAGGACAACGCCTTGCGGAAGTGTTCGTCGGCCAGTTCCGGCTCCATTTCGGACTGAAACACCAACCCGAGGGCCGCATTGGCGTCAGGATCGGAGCCGTCGATTTCCAGCGCCTTCTTCAGCGGCACCTTGGCCCGCTCGCTCATGCCTTGTTGCAAGTATCCCAGCCCCAACTGCACGTACGCAGCCCGCGCTTCATCGCGGCCCTTGCTGGTCTTCATCGGGTTGTAGTCACCCGACAGGACACAACCAGCACACAGGCTGGCCAACAGCAACAGCAGCGCAAAGCGCAGGGACATAGAGATCCTCTCTTAGTTAGTGTTCGCGGCGTTCTGTGCCAGATCGCTGTCGGCGCTCAATTCACGCACGGCGATATAACGTTCGCTGCGACGGGTGCGATCCAGCACCTGCCCTACCAATTGACCACATGCGGCGTCGATGTCTTCACCACGGGTGGTGCGGACAGTGACGTTGAAACCGGCCTGATGCAGCTGATCCTGGAAACGACGGATCGCGTTGTTGCTCGGACGCTCGTACCCGGAATGCGGGAACGGGTTGAACGGAATCAGGTTGATCTTGCACGGGATATCTTTCAGCAGCGCGATCATTTCGACGGCGTGCTCGACCTTGTCGTTGATGTCCTTGAGCAAGGTGTACTCGATGGTCAGCACACGTTTCTCGCCAAGGGCGGACATGTAGCGCTGGCACGACTCGAGCAGCATCTTAAGCGGATATTTCTTGTTGATCGGCACCAATTGGTTACGCAATGCGTCATTCGGTGCGTGCAGGGACAACGCCAGGGACACGTCGATGTGCTTGGCCAGCTCATCGATCATCGGCACCACACCCGACGTGGACAGGGTCACGCGGCGCTTGGAGATCCCGTAGCCGAGGTCATCCATCATCAGGTGCATGGCGGCGACGACGTTGTCGAAGTTCAGCAGCGGCTCACCCATGCCCATCATCACCACGTTGGTGATGGCACGGTCGACGGTTGCCGGGACACTGCCGAAAGATTTGTTGGCAATCCACACCTGACCGATGACTTCAGCGGCGGTGAGGTTGCTATTGAAGCCTTGCTTGCCGGTGGAGCAGAAACTGCAATCCAGGGCACAGCCTGCCTGGGACGAAACGCACAGAGTGCCGCGTTTGCCCTGGGGAATGTAAACGGTCTCGACGCAGCTGCCGGACGCCACGCGCACCACCCACTTGCGGGTGCCGTCGCTGGAGATGTCCTCGCTGACCACTTCCGGACCACGGACCTCAGCAATGGCCTTGAGCTTGTCGCGCAGGGCCTTGCTGACGTTCGTCATGGCGTCGAAATCATCGACGCCAAAGTGGTGAATCCATTTCATTACCTGACCGGCACGGAAACGCTTCTCCCCGATTGAGTCGAAGAATTTTTCCATTTCCTGTTGAGTCAGACCCAGCAGGTTGGTTTTTACAGTCGATGTAGTCATGGATTCACCTTCACTCTTAAGCCAATGCTTAGCGAGTGGTTACTTCAGTAGCTGCGAAGAAGTACGAGATTTCACGAGCAGCTGCGGCTTCGGAGTCCGAACCGTGAACAGCGTTGGCGTCGATGGAATCAGCGAAGTCAGCGCGGATGGTGCCGGCAGCAGCTTCTTTAGGGTTGGTAGCGCCCATCAGCTCACGGTTCAGAGCGATAGCGTTTTCGCCTTCCAGAACCTGAACAACAACAGGACCGGAAATCATGAAAGCAACCAGGTCGCCGAAGAAACCACGAGCGCTGTGCTCAGCGTAGAAGCCTTCAGCTTCGGCTTTGGACAGTTGCTTCAGTTTCGAAGCTACAACGCGCAGGCCGGCTTTTTCGAAACGAGTGGTGATCTCGCCGATGACGTTTTTAGCAACAGCGTCAGGCTTGATGATGGAGAAAGTACGTTGAACAGCCATGGTGTAACTCCAGAAACGGTAATTTGCGAAAAATTAAACCCGCGAATTATACGCGGGTTCTTGGGTATTGCCTAACCTGCGAGACGATCAGTCCAATTCTTTGGCCCAGAGCTCCTGAACCGCTTCCAGCACCTTCTCGCCGACACGGCCAGAAGTGCTATCGAATTCAGGCAGATCCAGGATCATCTGCTGCAGACGGACAAAACCTACAGAATACGGATCGACGCCGGCATGGGCCTCGGCCAGTTCTTCTGCAATACGTTGAACATCATTCCAACCGTAGCTCATGACAGTCTTACCAGTCAGTGCGGCGCTTCTGCCGCATGGTTAAGCGAATATTTCGGAATTTCGACGGTGATGTCTTCTTCACCAACGATAGCCTGGCAAGCCAGACGCGATTGCGCTTCCAGACCCCAGGCACGATCGAGGAAGTCTTCTTCCAGCTCGTCCGCCTCTTCCATCGAGTCGAAACCCTCGCGGATGATGCAGTGGCAGGTGGTGCAGGCGCAGACGCCGCCGCAGGCACTTTCCATCTCGATGTGGTGTTCGTGGGCCAGTTCGAGAATCGAGGTGCCGGGTGCAGCCTCGACGACCATGCCTTCAGGGCAGAACTTCTCGTGGGGCAGAAAAATGACCTGCGGCATCAGATATCCTCGATTTCATTCAGATTGCGCCCCGACAGAGCGGCTTTCACCGTCAGATCCATGCGGCGGGCAGCAAAAGCATCGGTCACTTGCGACAGACGCTTGGTCTGCTGCTCGATGGCGTAACCATCAGTGCCTTTCATCAGTTCGGCCAGTTCCTGCAACTGCAGGTCGATAACCATGCGCTCTTCGGCGTCGAGCAAACGCTCGCCATCAACCTCGAGAGCGCCCTGCACCGCTTCAATCAGGCGCTGGGCATCGACTTGCTGCTCGCGCAGAACACGAGCGACCTTGTCGTCATTGGCGTGTTGGAACGAATCCTTGAGCATCTTGGCGATTTCGCCGTCGGTCAGACCGTAGGACGGTTTGACCTGAATGCTCGCCTCAACACCCGAACCCAGTTCGCGGGCGGAAACGCTGAGCAGACCGTCGGCATCGACCTGGAAGGTCACGCGAATTTTCGCTGCACCGGCCACCATCGCGGGAATGCCGCGCAATTCGAAGCGCGCCAGCGAGCGGCAGTCACTGATCAGCTCACGCTCGCCCTGCAACACGTGGATCGCCATGGCCGACTGGCCATCCTTATAAGTGGTGAAATCCTGTGCGCGAGCGACGGGGATAGTGGTGTTACGGGGAATCACCTTCTCCATCAGGCCACCCATGGTTTCCAGCCCCAGGGACAGCGGAATCACGTCGAGCAGCAGCAATTCGCCGCCATCGCGTTTGTTGCCCGCCAGGGTATCGGCCTGGATCGCGGCACCGATGGCCACCACTTGATCCGGATCGATTTCCGTCAAAGGCTGGCGACCGAATGCTTCGGCAACGGCTTCGCGAACACGCGGAACGCGAGTCGAACCGCCGACCATGACCACGGCGTGCACATCTTCCAGCTCGATGCCGGAATCGCGAACGGCGCGACGGCAAGCTTTCAGGCTACGAGCGACCATCGGCTCGATCAGTGCATCGAAGGCTTCGCGAGTCAGCGGCGCTTTCCAGTCGCCATAGACCACTTCAACGCTGACCGCATCGGTCAGGGCTTCTTTGGCCGCACAAGCGGTTTGCAGCAGATTGCGTTGCGCGCCCGGATCGAGATCGGCGGACAGACCCGCGCTCTCGATGATCCAGCCGGCGATCGCGTGATCGAAGTCATCGCCACCCAGCGCGCTGTCGCCGCCAGTGGCCAGAACCTCGAAAACACCGCCAGTCAGACGCAAAATGGAGATATCGAACGTACCGCCGCCCAGGTCGTAAATAGCAACCAGGCCTTCCGCATGCTGATCCAGACCATACGCCACAGCGGCTGCGGTCGGCTCATTGAGCAAGCGCAGCACGTTCAGCCCGGCGAGTTTTGCCGCATCTTTGGTGGCTTGACGCTGAGCATCGTCGAAATACGCCGGAACGGTAATCACCGCGCCCACCAGTTCGCCACCCAAGGTCGCTTCAGCGCGCTGACGCAGGACCTTGAGGATATCGGCGGAGACTTCGACCGGGCTTTTCGGGCCCTGCACGGTGTCGATGAACGGCATGTGCGATTCGCCGCCGACAAAGCGGTACGGGAGTTGCTCGCCCAATTGCTTGACGTCGGACAGACCACGACCCATCAAGCGCTTGACCGACAGCACGGTGTTCAAAGGGTCGGAGGCGGCAGCCAGTTTGGCCGACTCGCCGACTTCGACGCGATCGGCGTGATAACGCACGGCGGACGGCAGGATGACCTGCCCGTTAGCGTCGGCCAGCGGCTCGGAAAGACCACTGCGCAATGCAGCGACCAGCGAATTGGTAGTGCCCAAGTCGATCCCCACAGCCAGGCGACGCTGGTGCGGTTGAGGACTTTGGCCGGGTTCGGCGATCTGCAGTAGAGCCATGGTAATCAGGTCTTGTCTGTCTATCAGGCGTGCAATCAGGGCAGCACTGGGTTAGTCGTCGAGGCGCTCTTCTAACTGGCGCACTTCGTAGGTGAGCTTGTCGAGGAACTGCATGCGCCGCATCAGGCGTTCGGCCTGTTCGCGTTGCGCTGCATCATCCCAACAGGCTGCGAAGCTTTCGTTGAGTTCTTCCTGAGCCACTTTCAAGCGACGCTTGAATACCGCGACACCGTCGAGGTCGGCACTGTCCTGAAGGTCTTCGAGCTCTTCGCGCCATTGCATCTGCTGCAGAAGAAACTCGGGATCATGGACGGTGACTTCCATCGGCACTTCATGCCCGCTGATGGTCAGCAGGTAGCGTGCGCGCTGGGCCGGACTCTTGAGCGTCTGATAGGCGTCGTTGAGCCGCGCAGATTGCTCGAGTGCCGAGCGCTGCTCACGCTCGGAAGCGTCGGCAAAGCGGTCAGGATGAACGCCGCGCGCCAACTCACGATAGCGCGTGGCCAACTGCTCGAGATCCAGACGGAAACTCGGTTGCAGCTCGAATAAAGCGAAATGACAAGGAATACCCACGACAAGCCTCAGATGTTGAAGCTTTCGCCGCAGCCACACTCACCGCGTACGTTGGGGTTGTTGAACTTGAAACCTTCGTTCAACCCTTCCTTGACGAAATCGAGCTCGGTGCCGTCCAGATAGGCCAGGCTTTTCGGGTCGATGATCACTTTTTCGCCGTGACTCTCGAACACCTGATCCTCTGCAACCACCTCGTCGACAAACTCCAGCACGTAGGCAAGGCCGGAACAGCCTGTGGTGCGAACACCCAGACGAATCCCTTCACCTTTGCCGCGCCCGTCGAGGGAGCGCCGCACGTGTCGAGCAGCCGCTTCTGTCATGCTGATAGCCATCGGTGACTCCTTACTCGTCGCCAAATCCAGAAAGTCAGATCAAGCCTTTCTTCTGCTTGTAATCGCGAACAGCCGCTTTGATAGCGTCTTCAGCCAGTACCGAGCAGTGAATTTTCACTGGCGGCAGGGCCAGTTCTTCGGCCAGCTGAGTGTTCTTGATGGTTTCCGCTTCGTCCAGGGTCTTGCCCTTCATCCACTCGGTAGCGAGGGAGCTGGAGGCGATAGCCGAACCGCAGCCGTAGGTCTTGAACTTGGCATCTTCGATGATGCCGGCGTCGTTGACCTTGATTTGCAGACGCATCACGTCGCCGCACGCCGGAGCGCCGACCATGCCGGTGCCGACATCAGGATCTTCCGCGTTCATCTTGCCGACGTTGCGCGGGTTTTCGTAGTGGTCGATGACCTTTTCGCTGTAAGCCATGATTCTCAATCCTCACTCATCAGGGCCGCTCTTGAGACCCTGCAACTGCGCTGCGTAAACCGCCGCGTCGCTACAGGATCTGTATCCGGCGGCTTCTATATTTAGTGTGCCGCCCACTCGATTTTCGAGATATCGACGCCGTCTTTGTACATGTCCCACAGCGGCGACAAAGCGCGCAGCTTGGTAACAGCCTCGCAGACTTTCTGCGCGGCATAGTCGATTTCTTCTTCGGTGGTGAAACGGCCGAAGGTGAAGCGGATCGAGCTGTGTGCCAGTTCGTCGTTGCGGCCCAGGGCGCGCAGTACGTACGAAGGCTCCAGCGACGCCGAGGTGCACGCCGAACCGGACGATACCGCCAGATCCTTGAGCGCCATGATCAGCGACTCGCCTTCAACGTAGTTGAAGCTCAGGTTCAGGTTGTGCGGAACGCGGGCGGTCAGGCTGCCATTGACGTACAGCTCTTCCAGGTGCTCGACCTGCTTGTAGAAACGGTCGCTCAAGGCTTTGATACGGACATTTTCAGCAGCCATGTCTTCTTTGGCTACGCGGAACGCTTCGCCCATGCCGACGATCTGGTGAGTCGCCAGGGTGCCGGAACGCATGCCACGCTCGTGACCGCCGCCGTGCATGGTCGCTTCGATGCGCACACGCGGCTTGCGGCTGACGTACAGCGCGCCGATGCCTTTAGGGCCGTAGGTTTTGTGAGCGGAGAACGACATCATGTCGACTTTCAGCTTCTGCAAGTCGATCTCGACCTTGCCAGTGGACTGAGCGGCGTCGACGTGGAACAGAATGCCCTTGGCGCGGAGCATTTCGCCGATCGCGGCGATGTCGTTAACGGTGCCGATTTCGTTGTTCACGTGCATCACGGAGACCAGGATGGTGTCTTCGCGCAGCGCTGCTTCAATCATCGCCGGCGTGATCAGACCGTCTTCGGTCGGCTCGAGGTAGGTCACTTCGAAACCTTCACGCTCCAGCTGGCGCATGGTGTCGAGGACAGCCTTGTGCTCAATCTTCGAGGTGATCAGGTGCTTGCCCTTGGAGGCGTAGAAATGTGCCGCACCCTTGATAGCCAGGTTGTCGGATTCGGTAGCGCCCGAGGTCCAGACGATTTCGCGCGGGTCGGCGTTGACCAGATCGGCCACCTGACGACGGGCGTTTTCGACGGACTCTTCAGCTTTCCAGCCGAATACATGGGAACGGGACGCCGGGTTACCGAAGTTTCCGTCAACCAGCAGGCATTCACTCATTTTTTGCGCAACGCGCGGATCGACCGGGGTGGTCGCAGAGTAATCAAGGTAAATCGGCAATTTCATGGACTATCTCCTAAATCAGGGCTGGCGTACCGCTAGCTCTTCGGCTGTCATTCGACGGCGGACGCTTCAATCTTGTCCAGGCGTGGCGCCTTGCTGTTGCAACGGCGCTGGTCCTGACGCTGGGCTACTTCTTGCACCTCACGGCGAGTCACAAGATCAGCCAAGCTGATACCACTTAGAAATTCGTGAATCTGCAGGCTCAAATCACACCAAAGATGATGGGTCAGGCACGTGTCGCCGGAATGGCAATCGCCCTGGCCCTGGCATTTGGTGGCATCAACCGATTCGTTTACTGCATCGATCACCTGGGCAACCTGGATGCCCTGCATGTCGCGGGACAATTGGTAGCCGCCACCCGGGCCGCGAACGCTGGAAACCAGGTTGCTGCGGCGCAGCTTGGCGAACAGCTGCTCAAGGTAGGACAGGGAGATGCCTTGGCGCTCGGAGATATCGGCCAGGGACACGGGCCCGTGCTGCGCGTGCAACGCCAGGTCAAGCATGGCAGTCACGGCGTATCGGCCTTTTGTAGTCAGTCGCATGGACAGTTACCACGGAGTTCAGAATGGGGCGAGTATGCAATTCCCGAGTATTTAAGTCAACTTTAAGACCTAGTACTTTAGTCAGGATTACCCGCAAAAGAGCGCGCGAATGATAGCAGGGTCTGCGGCGTAATGGCACACCGACTGCCGGATACCCCTGCAGGAGCTGCCGAAGGCTGCGATCTTTTGATTTTGCTCTTTAAAAAATCAAGGGATCGCA
>NZ_RWIM01000219.1 GCF_009764645.1 Pseudomonas sp. PB106 | reverse complement strand
TCTTTTGATCTTGTTTTTAAAATCAAAATCAAAAGATCGCAGCGTGCCGCAGCTCCTACAGGGGATGTTGTGGGTTCAAGGTTCGAGGAGGTACTGGAAGCCGCCAAAGATCATCCGCTGCCCGTCAAACCCCATCGGGTTGACGTCCGGTTGCATGCGCGGGTCTTCCATCATTTTGCCCATGCCGGCATCGCGGGTCGCCTTGTCGGGCCAGACCAGCCAGCCGGACGAGACGGTTTCGCCCTCCTTGAGTTTGACCGCCATTGGAAACGACGTGACTTTGCCGTCCGGCACGTCATCGCCCCAACACTGAACCACGTCCTCTGCGCCGTATTCCTTGAACAGTTTCGCGGCGATTTCGCAGTGTTTCTTGTACTGCTCGCGATTGGCTGTTGGCACAGGCGCCACGAAAATATCGATGTAAGCCATGATCATTCTCCTTGTACGTTGGGTTCGATCTGCTGATTGGTCGATTGCGGCGGTTGCCATTCGACAGGACTCACGCCCAGGCCGACCGGCGGTTCCCCGCGAGCAGCCAAATTCCGCTCGACTTGCCCGGCCATGTGCAGCGTGCCGGCCATGACCCCGGTGGTCGGGTTCTGCACGAGTTTCAGCCAGGCCTTGTCGAACGTGTTGCCCAGACTGCTGCGGATCAGCGCCTCACTGTCAGGCCGGTCATTGGCCTGGATGATAGCGCGAACACCCGCCACGCCCACTGAAATCAGCCCGCCGGCAAGCTTGCCGGCAGCGGCGGCCACCGCACTGGCCGCACCACGCGGGGCCATTTCCGCTTCCATCCGTTGGCTCGCGCGTTTCGCCACCGGGGCCATACCCGCGTCAGTCGAAGCAATGCCCTTGGCGCCGCCCTCGGTGTGGATCTTGTCGATCAACGCCGCGTAGGCCGGCAGGGTGTTCAACGGCTCTGTGCTGATCACTTGAAATAGCGATGCATCGCGTGCCGGCGGCGGGCCAAGAGCGATGGCCGGGACTTTCTGCAAATGCCCGTTGAGCTGACCGATGGGCACGCCATGGCGCTGGGCGATGAGCGGCATTTGCTGGGCCATCAACTGCGCATAGAACGCCGTGGCCTGGCCGAGAATCGCGTCCGGGTCGATCTCCACCGCCACTGGCGCGAGGACCTTTTCCTGATATTGCTCAAGCAGATACGCCGCCAGTCGCTTGGCCGAAGCGTCCTGTTCGCCGCCGGCATTGATCGTGTACCAACTGACCTTCATCGACAGCCATTCCTGGGTCCAGTAGCTGCTGAACCACGGGATGAAATTTTCTTCAGTTTGCTGATAGACGCGAGTGCGCCAATGTTCCATCGAACCACGGGCGAACAGCTTGACCTGTTCGGTGGACTGCTGCGAAGCGCTGACGATTTCGCGGTCGATCTGCTGCCAGGTCGCTGGCGAGACGAACACGGCCTGCGGCGCTGATACCGGTGCCCGCGCCGAGGTGGCGCAACCGGCCAGCAGCAACAGTGCGGCGACGAGCAGCGCACGCGGGTTCACGGTAGGGGTTTCCTTCACATTGGGAGGGTGCAGATTTGAGTATAGGTGGGTCAATTCAGCCTGATGTTGGATGTACCGGCCTCATCGCTGGCAAGCCAGCTCCCACACGGATTTCCAGCGACCGCAGATTTTATGATCACCTCAGAACCTGTGGGAGCTGGCTTGCCAGCGATGAGGCCATCAGCAGCACCACAAAAACCCAAACCATCACTGCTATCGATATTCACCATCGCCACGATTGCCTTCCGCCCACCGCCCATCGAAGGCACGATTAACACATCCGAAACACAACGAGGAGTTCACAACATGATTCACACCCACGTCACACTCTCCGTGAGTTTCCCGGTGTTCGGCAGCAACTATTACGGTCAGCACGCCGTGTCGCACAAGGCTCAGGCGCTGGTGTTCAACGAAGATTTCGAAGATCTGCTGATGCCTGCCGCGAGCAATCACTTCAGCAATGAAGTGGTCGGCATCAACGATCAGTTCCGATTTCTGAGCGACATTCTCGCCACCCATTTGCTGGACATCGAGGCCTCCGTGCCTGCGCGATCCAGCGTCCGGGCGAGCGCTCACTTTTAATCGAGGGCAATGACAGAGGGCGTTCCTTTTCGGGAACGCCCTCTTCTTTATTCAGTCAGTCCCGATCACGGTAATAGCGGCGCCCGTCGCGATGATCATCGCGATCATCCCAGCGCCGGTCATGGTCGTAATCACGGCCATGATCGCGGTCATAGTGCCGGCCATGGCGGTGGTCATCATCAAAATCCGCCACACAGCCACCGAGCAATACGGCGGCGGTCACGGTCAACAGCATCGTTGTAGCGCGCTTCATTCAACACTTCCCTAAAACCAAGGTCTTGACGACGGAATCAGCCACGCTGCCCGCGCCTTCAGGACGCGGTGCGCGCAGCCGCAGATACGACCGGGCAAATCGGCGTTGATTCACTGGCCACTAGCGACCGTTTGTCGCCCCGCCGTCCCTGCGCGGACGGCGGCGAAATGCCACCTATACTCCTTGCAACCAAGCCCCACGCAATGGATCTGCGCCCTCAATAACAACAAGCAGAGGTGGACCATGGTCTGGCAGCAAATCTACGACCCGTTCGGCAATCCGGTGATCTCCACACTCATGGCCGCGGTGCCGGTGGTGGTGATGCTCGCGGCGCTGGCGTTCTTCCACGTCAAGGCGCACCTGGCGGCGTTGCTGGCGCTGGCATCGGCGTTGTTGATCTCGATCTTCGCCTTCGGCATGCCGGCGAGCATGGCCGGTTCGGCGGCGTTGTTCGGTGCGGCGAACGGCTTGCTGCCGATTGGCTGGATCGTCCTCAACATCATCTTTCTGCATCGCCTGACCACCGAGAACGGTTCGTTCAAAGTGCTCCAGGACTCGCTGGCGCGGATCACCGACGACCGCCGTTTGCAGCTACTGCTAATCGCCTTCTGCTTCGGTGCATTCTTCGAAGGCGCGGCCGGCTTCGGCACGCCGGTGGCGGTGACCGGGGCAATTCTGATCGGCCTCGGTTTTTCGCCGTTGGCGGCGTCCGGTCTGGCGCTGATCGCCAACACTGCGCCGGTCGCATTCGGTGCACTCGGCACGCCGATCATCACCTTGGCCAAAGTCACCGGGCTGGATGAGATGGAGCTGTCGATGATGGTCGGCAGGCAGTTGCCATTCTTCTCGGTGTTGGTGCCGTTCTGGTTGATCTGGGCGTTTGCCGGCTGGCGCAAAATGCTCGAGATCTGGCCGGCGATTCTGGTGGCCGGGGTGAGTTTCGCCGTGCCGCAGTTTCTGGTGTCGAACTACCACGGGCCGATGCTGGTGGACGTGATCGCTGCATTGATTTCCATGGCCTGCCTGACCCTGTTTCTGAAGGTGTGGAAACCGGCGACCATTCACACGTCGGCGGCGCTGTCTGGGCGGGTCGACAACTCCAAGGTCGAAGAGGAAAAAGTCACCGCCAGCGCGGCTTTCAGCGATCAGGCGCGCCCGGCAGTAATGCGTGCGTGGATGCCGTGGATCATCCTCACCGTGTTCGTGTTTGCCTGGGGCACCCAGGGGTTCAAGAACATGTTCGACACCCGCCCGGCGCTGGATCCCGTCACTCAGTCCGCCAAGCTTGATCCGCAAGGCAAACCGCTGCGTGAGGCCAACCCGATTTTTGCCCCGGCCGTGACCTTCACCCGCCTGCACCTGCAAATCGAAAAAGTCCCGCCCGTGGTCGCCGCGCCGAAAGCGGAGGAAGCGGTGTACAAATTCACTTGGCTCACCGCGACGGGCAGCGGGATTCTGCTGGCGGCGATTGTCGGTGGCCTGTTGATGGGCTACTCGATCCCGCAATTGTTCAAGCAATACCTGCGCACGCTGTGGGTGGTGCGGTTTTCGCTGATCACGATTGCGGCGATGCTGGCGCTGGGGTTCCTCACGCGCTATTCGGGGCTCGACGCGACCATGGGCCTGGCGTTTGCGGCGACGGGGATTTTCTATCCGATGTTCGGCACGTTGCTCGGCTGGCTCGGCGTAGCGCTGACCGGTTCGGATACCGCGTCGAATGTGTTGTTTGGCGGCTTGCAGCGAGTCACCTCGGAACAGCTCGGGATCAGCCCGGTACTGATGGCGGCGGCGAACAGTTCGGGTGGGGTGATGGGCAAAATGGTCGATGCGCAATCGATCGTGGTCGCTTCTACCGCCACCCGATGGTACGGACATGAAGGCGAAATTCTGCGCTACGTGTTCTTCCACTCGATTGTGCTGGCGATACTCGTCGGCGGGTTGGTGACGTTGCAGGCGTATGTGGCGCCGTTTACCTCGATGGTGGTTGGCGGGCATTGAGGTTGGATGCGCTGGTCCCATCGCTGGCAAGCCAGCTCCCACAGGGTTGCATGTTGTGCATGAGACTGTGTTCACACCAAAAATCTCTGTGGGAGCTGGCTTGCCAGCGATGGGGTCATGGCATTCGACACTTATGTTGGCTGACAAGACGCTATCGCGAGCAGGCTCACTCCTACAGGGAGTTGTGCTCAACCTGCGATTAATGAGCCACACGCATAACTCTATAGCGAAAATCCGCAAAAACCTTTTCCGCTCTTCAACGGTCACTCCTTAACGAGACCGGCGATCACGCTGGCTGCCCGCTTGGGCCGTTCACCCCTAGCTGCCCTGATGAAGAGAGAAAAGGAATCGAACCATGACGATTTCCCGACGCAGATTTCTGATCCTCGGCGCCGTCACCGCCACGGCGTTCGCGATGCCGCCGTTTATCAGCCTCAAGGCCTACGCGGCCAACCTGGAGCAACCGGCCATGAGCAAAGTGACGATCAACGTCAACGGCAAGCCGTGTGCGCTTGATGTCGACACCCGCACCACCCTGCTCGATGCCCTGCGTGAACACCTGCAACTGTCCGGCACCAAAAAAGGCTGCGACCACGGCCAGTGCGGCGCCTGCACGGTGATCGTCGATGGTCGGCGGATCAATTCCTGCCTGACCCTGGCGGTGATGCACGAAGGTAGCGAGGTCACCACCATCGAAGGCCTCGGCATGCCGGATAAACTGCACCCGATGCAAGCCGCGTTCATCAAGCACGATGGCTATCAGTGCGGTTATTGCACGCCGGGGCAAATCTGCTCGGCAGTGGCCGTGATCAAGGAAATCCGTGACGGCATCCCCAGTCACGTCAGTGAAAGCCTCACCGAGGCGCCGCAGCTGATCGCCCGTGAATTTCAAGAGCGCATGAGCGGCAACATCTGCCGGTGCGGCGCCTACTCGAACATCATTGAAGCCATCAGTGAAGTCGCGGAGGTGCCAGCATGAGACCGTTCAGTTACAGCCGTGCTGATTCCCCCGCTGCCGCTGCGCAAGCGGCGCAGATTGAAGGTGCGAGGTTCATTGCCGGCGGCACCAATCTGCTCGACTTGATGAAACTCGACATCGAAACGCCGCTGCACCTGATCGACGTCAATCATCTGGGACTTGATCAAATCGAAGCCACGCCCGAGGGCGGTTTGCGCATCGGCGCACTGGTGCGCAACACCGATCTGGCGGCCGACAACCGCGTGCGCAAGGACTACGGATTGCTCTCCCGCGCCTTACTCGCCGGGGCTTCCGGCCAATTGCGTAACATGGCGACGACCGCTGGCAATCTGCTGCAACGCACGCGCTGCCCGTATTTCTACGACACCAATCAGGCCTGCAACAAACGCCAACCCGGCAGCGGCTGCTCGGCGATTGGCGGGGTCAGTCGTCAATTGGGGATCATCGGCGTCAGCGAGGCGTGCATCGCCACGCACCCGAGCGACATGGCCATCGCCATGCGCGCACTCGATGCGCAGATCGAAACGGTCAAACCCGATGGCAGCACGCGCAGCATCGCCATGGCCGATTTCCATCAGTTGCCGGGCACTACGCCGAACATCGAAACCAGCCTCACACCTGGCGAATTCATCACTGCCGTGACCCTGCCCGCGCCGGTTGGCGGCACGCACATTTATCACAAGGTGCGCGATCGCTCGTCGTACGCCTTTGCACTGGTGTCGGTCGGTTTGATTCTGCAAAAGGACGGCAGCGGCCGCATCGCCGTCGGAGGCATCGCGCCGAAACCATGGCGCGTCGAAGCCGCCGAAGCCTTGTTGCCCAAAGGTGCCAAAGCCGTCAGCGAACGTCTGCTCGACGGTGCCACGCCGACCCATGACAACCAATTCAAACTGACCCTGGTCGAGCGCACGCTCGGTTCGGTGTTGGCGCAAGCGAGGGACGAGGCATGAAATTCGACACGCCGGCCACCACCAACCCGATTGACCAGTTGAAGGTCATCGGCAAACCCACTGACCGCGTCGAAGGTCCGTTGAAAACCAGCGGTCAGGCGCCGTATGCCTACGAGCAACATGAGGCGGTGGCCAATCAGGCTTACGGTTTCATGGTCGGCTCGGCCATCGCCAAAGGGCGGATCAACAACATCGATCTGGATGACGCCAAAGCCGCGCCCGGCGTACTCGCCATCGTCACCGCCGCCAACGCCGGCAAACTCGGCAAGGGCAAATACAACGCCGCGCCGTTATTGGCCGGGCCGGAAATTCAGCACTATCACCAGGCCGTGGCGCTGGTGGTTGCGGAAACGTTCGAGCAAGCCCGTGCTGCCGCGCAAATGGTCAAGGTTGATTACGTCACCGCCGAAGGCAAGTTCGATCTGGCCAGCGTGCGCGATCAAGGCGTTGAGCCAAAAGACGAGTTGCCCGATGTCAAACACGGCGATTTCGCCAAGGCTTTTGCCGCCGCACCGGTGCAGTTCGACCAGACCTACACCACGCCGGATCAGTCCCACGCGATGATGGAACCCCACGCCACGTTAGCGGCTTGGAAAGGCGATCAACTGACCCTGCGGACGTCGAATCAGATGATCGCCTGGAGCGTCGGCGACATCGCCACCACCCTCGGTTTGCCCAAGGAAAAGGTGCGCTTGATCTCGCCGTACATTGGCGGCGGTTTTGGCGGCAAATTGTTCGTGCGCGCCGACGCCATTCTCGCCGCCCTCGGCGCGCGGATGGCCGGCAGACCGGTGAAAGTTGCCCTCGCCCGCCCGCAAATGGCTAACAACACCACCCACCGTCCCGCCACCATTCAGCACATTCGCATGGGCGCGACGGCGGACGGCAAACTCACGGCGATTGCTCATGAAGGCTGGTCGGGCAACCTCGCCGAAGGCAAGGTCGAAGTCGCCGCGCAGCCGAGCCAATTGTTGTACGCCGCGGAAAATCGTTTGGTCAGCATGCGCCTCTCACCGCTGGACCTGCCGGAAGGCAACGCCATGCGCGCACCCGGTGAAACCCCGGGGCTGATGGTGCTGGAAATCGCCATGGATGAAATGGCCGAGCAGCTCAAACTCGACCCGATCCAGTTCCGCATTCTCAACGACACCCAGGTCGATCCGGTGAAAACCGAACGACCCTTTTCCCAGCGCCGACTGATCGAATGCCTGCAAACCGGCGCCGAGAAATTCGGCTGGGACAAGCGCAATCCGCAACCCGGCGCGCGTCGCGAAGGTCGTTGGCTGATCGGCATGGGCGTGGCGGCGGCGATTCGCAATAACTTGCTGGTCAAATCCGGCGCGCGGGTACGCCTGGAACGCGATGGCAAGGTCACGGTGGAAACCGACATGACCGACATCGGCACCGGCAGCTACACGATCATTGCGCAGACCGCCGCCGAGATGATGGGCGTGGGCCTGAAGGATGTGACGGTGCATCTGGGCGATTCGAGCTTCCCGGTGTCGGCTGGCTCCGGCGGGCAATTCGGCGCCAACTGCTCGACGGCTGGCGTCTACGCGGCGTGCATGAAACTGCGCGAGGCGGTGGCTGGCAAATTGGGTCTGGCTGCCGATCAGGCGGAGTTCGTCGATGGTCAGGTCCGGGTAGGCGACAAGCATGTGCCGCTGCGCAACGCCGCGCAAAACGGCGCGATCACGGCCGAGGACAGCATCGAGTTTGCCGACCTTGCCGAGCAGTATCAGCAGTCGACGTTTGGCGCGCATTTTGTCGAAGTCGCGGTGGATGCAGCCACTGGCGAAGTGCGGGTACGGCGAATGTTGGCGGTGTGTGCAGCAGGGCGAATTCTCAACCCGAAAGCGGCGCGCAGTCAGGTCATCGGCGCGATGACCATGGGCGTCGGCGCGGCGTTGATGGAAGAGCTGGCCGTGGACAAGAAGCTTGGCTTTTTCGTCAATCACGACCTGGCCGGATACGAAGTGCCGGTGCATGCCGACATTCCCCATCAGGAGGTGATTTTCCTCGATGAAACCGATCCGATCTCGTCGCCGATGAAGGCCAAGGGTGTCGGTGAGTTGGGGATCTGCGGGGTGAGTGCGGCGGTGGCGAATGCGATCTACAACGCCACCGGAGCGCGTGTGCGGGAGTATCCGATCACGCTGGACAAAATCCTGTCGTCACTCCCCGAGATGATCTAAACAAAACCCCTGTAGGAGCTGCCGCAGGCTCGGGACGCGATCGGACGATCTTTGGATCTTGTTTTTGAGATCAAAAGATCGTCCGATCGTGGCCCGAGACTGCGGCAGTTTCTCCATGGACAGTTTTTAGTCGATCTGTGGGTATTGCTCGGCACTCACCTGTTCCATCCACTCCACCACCTTGCCATCCAGCATTTCAGCAATGGCGATGTGGGTCATCGCCGTGGTCGGCGCGGCGCCATGCCAATGCTTGGCGCCCGGCGCAATCCACACCGTATCGCCGGGGCGAATCTCGCGAACCGGTTGCCCCCATTCCTGCACAAATCCTAAGCCAGCCGTGACGATCAACGTCTGCCCCAACGGATGCGTGTGCCACGCCGTCCGCGCGCCAGGCTCGAACGTCACCGTCGCACCGCTGACCCGCGCGGCATCCGAACCTTTGAACGGCGCATCGACGCGCACCGTGCCGGTGAACCAATCTGCCGGGCCACGGGCCGAAGGTTGCGAGCCATTGGGCGTCACGGTCACGCGCGGTTGTTCATTGGCCTGCACCTCACCCGCCAGCAGGGAAAGGGTCAACGCAGAAGCAGCAATCGGGTTCATGTGATGTCCTCCAGTTTATGAATGGCTCCACTTTAACCACCCGAACTCTTTAGATAATCGACTAGAATTCGAAAAAACTTATGCAGGACACTCATTAATGCTTCGGGAAAACGCCACCGATTTGCTCGCCTTCCTCGCCGTGGCCCGCGAGCGCAGCTTCACCAAAGCGGCGGCCAAACTCGGCGTCTCGCAATCGGCGCTGAGCCACACCATTCGCGCACTTGAAGCGCGCCTCGGCTTGCGTCTGCTGACCCGCACCACCCGCAGCGTTTCTCCCACCGAGGCCGGCGAACACCTGCTGCAAACCATCGGCCCGCGTTTCGAAGAGATCGAAGTGGAACTGGCCGCCCTGAGCAACCTGCGCGAAACACCGGCGGGCAAAATTCGCATCAACGCCACCGACCATTCGCTGGACTGGCTGCTGCGCCCGGTGCTCAAAGACTTCCTGCCCAAGTACCCGGACATCTCCGTGGAAGTCAGCTGCGATTACGGTTTCGTCGACATCGCCGGCCAGGGTTTTGACGCCGGCGTGCGCCTGGGCGAAGACGTCGCCCAAGGCATGATCGCCACGCGCATCGGCCCGGACATGCGCATGGCGGTGGTCGGCTCGCCGGGCTATTTCGCCCGCCGCCCTGCCCCGCAAACCCCGCGCGACCTGACCAATCACGCCTGCAACAACCTGCGTCTGCCCACCAACGGCGGGCTCTACAGCTGGGAGTTCGAGAAGGATGGCGAAAGCCTGAAAGTGCGCGTGAACGGGCAAGTCACCCTGAACGGCGTCTATCCGTTGCTGGATGCCGCCCTGGATGGCTTTGGTCTGAGCTACATCCCGGAAAACATCGTTGCACCCTATCTGGCCGATGGACGCTTGCTGCAAGTGCTCGAAGACTGGTGCCCGACATTTGCCGGCTATCACCTGTATTACCCGAGCCGGCGCCAGGCGGCACCGGCGTTTGCTTTGTTGCTGGAGGCGTTGCGCTATCGCGGTTGATCGGGTCCAGCGCCTTGCTCGGTAGAAGTAGAGCTTGCTCGCGAAGAGGCCATATCAGTCGATACTTTCGTTGACTGATAGACCGCTTTCGCGAGCAAGCTCGCTCCCACACAGAATCACCGTCAGTTCTGGGCAGCTCGTTTAAGGCTGGGGATCAAAGGCGCAGTTTGACTAGCCGGCTTCTCAGTTGGCGTCACTTGCACAGCAGGCTCCTCCACCTCGCCATTCAGCGCTTTGTGCATCTTCTCGGTATCCAGCGCGCCCACCCATTTGGCGATGGCCATGGTGCCGACGCCGTTGCCGATGGTGTTGGTGATCGCACGAGCCTCCGACATGAATCGGTCGACACCCAGCAACAACACCATACCCGCCACCGGAATGGTGCCGAGTGAGGCCAGTGTCGCCGCGAGAATGATGAACCCGGAACCGGTCACCCCCGCCGAGCCTTTGGAGGTGAACATCAGCACCGCCAGCACGATCAATTGATCGGCCAGGGTCAGCGGCGTGTTGGTCGCCTGCGCGATGAAGATCGCAGCGATGGTGTAATAGATCGCCTGCCCGTCCGGGTTGAAGGTCAGTCCCGACGGGATGATCATCCCGGCCACCGGTTTCGAGACGCCGGCTTTTTCCATCTTCGAGATCATCTGCGGCAGCACCGATTCCGAAGAGCTGGTGCCGAGCACCGTGAACAGCTCTTCCTTGATGAATTTGAGGAACTTCCACAGGCTGAAACCGCTGTAGCGACAGATCGGGCCAAGCACGAAGACCACGAACACTGCGCATGTCAGGTAGACGCAGGCCATCAGTTTGCCGAGAGAAAACAGCGAACCGAAGCCGTATTTGCCGATGGTGAACGCAATGGCACCGAACGCACCAATCGGCGCCAGGCGCATGACCATGTTGACGATGCGGAACATGCCCTGCATCAGGCTTTCCAGCGCATCGACGAACACTTTGCCGCGCGGCCCGACATGCGCCAACGCAATGCCCAGCAGGATCGAGAACAACAGGATTTGCAGGACATTGCCCTTGGCGAACGCATCGACAATCGTGTCAGGGATAATACCCATCACAAAGTCCATGAACGACGCGTGTTTGGCCGCCGTGGTGTAGGTCGCCAGACTGCTGGTGTCGAGGCTGGCGACATCGACGTTCATGCCGGCACCGGGCTTGAACACATCGACCACAATCAGGCCGATCACCAGGGCCAAGGTTGAAACGACTTCGAAGTAAATCAGGGCACGAAAACCGACCCGACCCAATTCCTTCATGTTTTCCATGCGCGCGATGCCGGTGACCACGGTGAGAAAAATCACTGGTGCCAGAAGCATTTTGATCAGTTTGATAAAGGCATCGCCCAAGGGTTTGAGCGCGGTGCCGGTCTCGGGCACCAGCACGCCGATGAGTGCGCCGAGGATCACGGCGACGAGGACTTGCACGTACAGTTTGCCGAATATTCTTTTCATGACAGGGCCCTGATTTTTTATTGTTGTCAGGAAATGCCAAGGGGTCGCAGAACCCCTCGACGTTGTGCCGCAGTACTGTTTTGAATCGGGGAAAATCAGCGATTGATCAGGGCAATCACCGCGTCGGTGACCTGACGCGTGGTGGCCGTGCCGCCGAGATCCGGGGTGTGCAGGCCGCTCTCGGTGACCGCTTCAATCGCCGACATCAACTGCTTCGCGGCGGCCTTTTCACCCAGGTGCTCAAGCATCATTGCCGCTGTCCAGAAGGTCGCAATCGGGTTGGCGACGCCTTTACCGGTGATGTCGAACGCCGAGCCGTGGATCGGTTCGAACATCGACGGGAAATTGCGCGATGGATTGAGGTTGGCGGTCGGCGCAATGCCGAGGCTGCCGGACAGCGCCGCCGCCAGATCGGACAGAATATCGGCGTGCAGGTTGGTGGCGACGATCACATCCAGCGTCGATGGTTTGAGCACCATGCGCGTGGTCACGGCGTCGACCAGTTCCTTGTCGATCTTGACGTCGGGGAAGTCCTTGGCGACCTCGTAGAAAATCTCGTCCCACAGCACCATGCCGTGGCGCTGGGCATTGGATTTGGTGACCATGGTCAGGTGCTTGCGCGGACGGCTTTGTGCCAACTGGAAGGCAAAACGATGGATGCGCTCGACGCCGGCCCGGGTGAACACCGATACCTCGGTAGCGACCTCTTCCGGCAAGCCTCGGTGTACGCGACCACCGTTGCCCGAATATTCGCCCTCGGAGTTTTCCCGCACCACCACCCAGTCAATCTGCTCGCCGTTGTGCAGCGGGCTTTTCACCCCCGGCAACACCCGCGCCGGACGCACGTTGGCGTATTGGTCGAAGCCTTGGCAGATCGGCAGGCGCAGGCCCCACAGGGAAATGTGATCGGGCACGTTGAGCGCACCGACCGCGCCAAAGAAAATCGCATCGAAGGTTTTCAGCTCTTCGAGCCCGCCTTGGGGAATGTAGTGACCGTTTTTCAGGTAATTGTCAGAGTTCCAGTCGAAGTGTTTGAACTTCAGCTCAAAGCCGGATTTCTTCGACAGGGCCTGCAGCACTTCGACGCCTGCAGCGATCACTTCCACGCCAATACCGTCGCCGGGCACCGCTGCAATGTTGTATGCGCTCATGGTCAACTCCACTCTTTTCACGTTTTTGTTTTGCCTGCCGTACAAGGCTGTCCGGCGGGGTGTGATCGGAGTATATGTAGTGACCTGAAAGCTGTGAGTTACCGCAAATCACTACATCCATAACTTTGAGTTACGAATGAGCCAGACCCTCGATTTGTCGTTTTTCCACTTGCTGGCCAACAAAGGCAGCCTCGCCGCCACCGCCCGCGAACTGGGCGTCACGCCGCCCGCCGTGAGCAAACGCCTGACGGCGCTGGAGGCACGACTGGGCGTGCGTCTGGTTAATCGCACCACGCGCTCAATGAGCCTGACCGCTGAGGGCGAGTTGTACTTCTCCCATGCCGCGCGGATTCTCACGCAGATCGACGAGGTCGAGCAGTTGATCGGTGCCAGTCGGGCGACACCGAAAGGACTGATTCGGGTTAACGCCTCACTGGGTTTTGGCCGACGTTATATCGGCCCGGCGCTGGCGGCGTTTTTCGCGCAATACCCGGAGGTGGAGATCCAGCTGGAAATCAGTGACCACCCGCTGGATCTAGCGACGCACGGATTTGATCTGGGCATCCGTTTCGGCACTTTGCCCGACGCGGCCTTCCATGCCCGCAAGATCGCCTCAAACCGACGCTTGCTCTGCGCCTCGCCGCTGTATCTGGAAAAGCATGGCGTGCCGCAAAAACTCGCCGACCTGCAGCAGCACAATTGCATCTTCCTGCGCCAGAACGAAACGCCTTACGGGGTGTGGAGTTTCGCAAACGGCGGGCGCACTCAGAACATCAAGGTACGCGGCGCTCTGGGCTGCAATGACGGCGAAGTAGCGTTGAATTGGGCGCTGGAAGGGTTTGGCATTCTGCTTCGCGCCGAGTGGGACATCGCCCGCTACGTGCGCAGCGGTCGCTTGCGTCTGGTGCTGGAAGATCAGACGCCAACGCGTGCCGACGTCTACGCCGTGTATCCACAACAACTTCATCTCTCCGCGCGGGTGCGCAGCCTGATCGACTTTCTCGTAGAGCGTTTCAAACACATCGACAACCTGGACAGCTCCGGCGATCAGCCCACCAACGCAATCAACTGATGCCGCTGCGCATCGGTGAGCATCGGCCCGAACCCGGCCTTGACGTTGTCGGCCATGTAACGCGGATTGCTCGTCCCTGGAATCACGCACGTCACCGCCGGATGCGCCAGGAGAAATTTCAGCGCCAGTTGCGGCCAGCTGTTGACCTGTACATCCGACACCCATGCCGGCAGCGGTTTGCCTTTGAGCCGGGCGAGCAGATCGCCGCCGCCAAACGGTCGATTGCAGATTACTGCCACGCCGCGCTCGCGGCATAACGGCAGGATGCGTTTCTCCACGCCACGGTCATCGAGAGCGTAGTTGATTTGCAGGAAATCCAGTTGCTCAGCCTTCAGCACTGCTTCGACTTCGTCATAGGCGGAGGCGGTGTAATGGGTGATGCCGATGTAGCGGATGCGCCCCTGCTCTTTCCATTCGCGCAGGGTCGGCAGGTGGGTTTGCCAATCGAGCAGGTTGTGGATCTGCATCAGGTCGATGCGCTCGGTGCGCAGCAGGCTGAACGACTGTTCCATCTGCGCGATGCCCTCCTCACGGCCGCGGGTCCACACCTTGGTGGCAAGAAACGCCGGAGAACGTGGTTCGTGGATCGACAGCAATTCGCCGGTGGTCTGTTCGGCGCGGCCATACATGGGCGAGCTGTCGATTACCGTGCCGCCCTTGGTGAACAATTCATCGAGCACTGCCGGCAACTGCCGATAGACCGGGTCGCCCGGCGCGACGTCGAAACCGCGATAAGTGCCCAGCCCCACCATGGGCAACGATTCGGAGCTGGAGGGAATGGCGCGGGTCTGCATGGCTTGGCCTCGGGTGGTCGCGGGTGGCGTGGCAGTGGCCAACGCCCGATTCAAGGTGAAGACCGCCGAAACCCCGGCAGCCAGCGAGAGCAATCGGCGACGGGAGTAACCCTCAGTGTGGCTCATGCTGGTTCCCCTGCTGCGTGAATCTGTTGCATGTTGTGTGCGCAGGCTGCCCGAGCGAATCGCTGGACTACACTGCGACAGCGAACCTTCTCACCCCGTTAAAAGTAGCCGAATGTCCCGAACCCTGATGTCACTCGTCGTTTTGATCGTGGCCGTGTACCTGCTGCTGTGTGCGGCGCTGTTCTTTCTTCAGCGTTCACTGATCTACTTTCCACAACCCGCTGCCGTGGCGTCGGCGGACTCGCGGTTGAAACTGTCGATGCCGGATGCCGAAGTGTGGGTGAGCACCCGCGAGCGCACCGGGCCGCGGGCGCTGATCTATTTCGGCGGCAATGCCGAGGACGTGTCGCGCAATCTGCCGGAGTTTGCCGAGGCGTTTCCCGATTACGCGCTGTATCTGCTGCACTATCGGGGTTTTGGCGGCAGCGGCGGTTCGCCGTCCGAAGAGGCAATTGCCGAAGATGCGTTGGCGCTGTTCGATCAAGTGGCTGTCAGTCATCCGCAAATTGCCGTGGTCGGACGCAGTCTTGGTTCCGGTGTGGCGGTGCGTCTGGCCAGTCAGCGGCCAGTGCAAAATCTGATTCTGGTGACGCCTTACAACAGCCTCGAAGAAATCGCTGCGAAGCAATATCCGTGGGTGCCGGTGCAGTGGTTGCTCAAGGATCGTTTTGAATCGGGCAAGTATGCCGCGCACATCCGCGTGCCGACGTTGCTGCTGGCGGCCAGCGATGACGAGGTGATTGCGCGGGACAGTACGCAGCGCTTGCTGGAAAATTTCCCCAAGGGCGTGGCGGTGCTCAAGGTGGTGCCAGGGTCGGGGCATAACTCGATTTCAGACCAACCGCAGTATTTGCAGTGGATGGGGGACGTGTTGAATCGCTGATGAATTCTGCATTTGAGTAATGTGGCGCTTTCAATGACCCCATCGCGAGCAGGCTCACTCCTACATTTGAAATGCGTTCCAATGTAGGAGTGAGCCTGCTCGCGATAGCGTCTTTCGGCGCAACTATAATTCTGCCAGATCGCACTTTTCGTCGCCCCGCCACAAAAGCCTCTCTATTGCCCTTGAACCAAGTCCAAGCCGCGAGATAGGCGAAAATATCGCCGCCGGACAGAGTTCGCCGGGCAGAGCCATGGCCGGCTGGCTGGCGAGCCCCGGGCATTGCGCCAACCTGATGAACCCGATGTTCACCCAGGTCGGCGCCGGGTTCGCCAGCGAATCGCGCAGTGATGAGGGGGTTTACTGGACGATGGTGTTTGGGGCGCCTTGATTTTCAGGTGATGCAGCGGGCCCCATCGCCAGTGCAGGTGCAATGAATCACTTGGGCCGACGCACCGCTCGCACCCGCCCGCTACCGCCGCCCCCCGCAATAAAACCGCTCGCCACCATCGGCCTCCAATCCGGAAACGCTAATTCCGTCGGGCATCTTCGGGCTTCCCAGCACTTCGCCATCCTGCGGGTCAATGCGCCGCAATTCGCTTTCATCACCCTCACAGGTGCCGTGCCACAGCGCGCCGTCCACCCAGGTCACACCGGTGACAAAACGGTTGGATTGCAGCGTGCAGGCGTGTTCGATTTCGGCGCTCAGCGAAGGGATGTCCGCCAACTCGGCGGCTTGTTGCGCACGCGTCAGCGTGATCTGTGCTGTGTGCGCCTGCACCCTTCGTAGGGCGAGGCCGGCGGCCATCAGCTCATGCACGGCGCGCAGAACCGGCGGCAGCACTGTCGGGGTCAGTTTGCCGCGCAGCGCCAGTGCCGGCGGATCTTCACGCAATGCTACAAGCTTCAATGCCGCCAGCGGATCACCGCCAGCCAGCGCCCGCCCAGCGGCATTAATCAGCGAATCCATGGGGAATTCATCGTCGTGGGCACTCCGTTACACGGCCGTGAAATTGAGTTTAATACCGACCGGCAAACGCGTTTAAAACCCCTTGATAGCACTTTGGTATTCCTGCACCATCGGCAAAGCTTTTCCACGGAAGGAGTCAGGCATGCTGGACGCAAACGCTACCCACATTACCTTTTCGCTCGAAGCCGTTTCCACTGACCTGCAGGTGCTGAGTTTTGTTGGCCGCGAAGCCATCAACCAGCCGTTCTGTTTCGACATAGAACTGGTCAGCGCCCGCCCCGACCTGAAACTCGAAGAACTCCTGCACAAACCCGGCGTGCTGACCTTCGGCGCCACCGGCGAAGGCACGATCCACGGCCTGGTCTATCGCATCGAGCAAGGCGATT
>NZ_RWIM01000022.1 GCF_009764645.1 Pseudomonas sp. PB106 | reverse complement strand
CAAGCTCGCTCCCACGGGGTATTGCATTCAAAATGTGGGGGCGAGCTTGCTCGCGAAGGCGTCAGTCCATTCAACGCAAATTCAGTAGAAAAAGGCGATCTACTCGCTATAGATCATCTTCTTGGTCATGCCGCCATCGACGACGAATTCCTGCCCGGTCACGAACCCGGCATTCCTCGACAGCAACCACGCGACCATCGCCGCCACATCCTCAACCGTCCCTACCCTGCCCGCTGGATGCTGGGCATGATCAGCATCGGCCAACGGCTCGGCTCGACGCGCAGAAGGATCGCGCGCATCGATCCAGCCCGGACTGACGGCGTTGACGCGAATCTCCGGCCCCAGGCTGATTGCCAGCGCATGCGTCAGCGCCAATAACCCACCCTTGCTCGCCGCATACGCCTCGGAGTCTGCCTCCGACTGCCGAGCGCGGGTCGAGGCCAGGTTGACGATCGAACCGTTGTGCGCGCGCAGATATGGCGCACAGTGCTTGGCCAGCAACATCGGCCCACTGAGGTTTACCGCCAACACGCGATTCCAGTACGCCAGATCGAGACTTTCCAACGTGATGTTGTGCGGATCGGCAACGGCCGCATTGCACACCAGCGCATCAAGACGACCAAACTGCCCCAACACTTCAGCGACACCCAGCGCCACCTGATCCTCATCGGCCACGTCCATCGCAATGAACCAGGCATTGTCGCCCAGCACCTTCGCGACTTTCGAACCGCGTGCGCGATCCAGATCCGTCAGCACCACCTGCCAGCCTTCGCTGATCAGCCACGCCGCGATCCCCAGACCGATACCGCGCGCGGCACCCGTGACCAGCGCGACGCGGCCATGGGTACCCGCTGTCGGCGTCGACAACTCGATCACAAAGCCGCCAGACCGCGCGCCAGATCGGCTTGCAGGTCAGCGACATCTTCCAGGCCGACCGCAATGCGGATCAGGCTGTCACGGATGCCCGCCGCTTCACGCTCTTGCGGCGCCAGACGACCGTGGGAAGTGGTGCTTGGGTGGGTGATGGTGGTTTTGCTGTCGCCGAGGTTGGCCGTGATCGAAATCAGGCGAGTGGCATCGATAAAGCGCCAGGCGCCTTCTTTGCCGCCCTTCACTTCGAAACTTACCACCGCACCGAAGCCCTTCTGCTGACGCTGAGCCAATTCATGCTGCGGATGGCTCTTGAGTCCGGCGTAATGCACCTTCTCGATGCCATCCTGCTGCTCCAGCCACTCGGCCAGCTCCTGGGCATTGGCGCAGTGCGCTTTCATTCGCAGGTTCAGGGTTTCCAGACCTTTGAGGAAGATCCACGCATTGAACGGGCTCAGGGTCGGCCCGGCAGTGCGCAGGAAGCCGACGATTTCTTTCATCTGCTCGCTGCGACCGGCCACCACCCCGCCCATGCAACGGCCCTGGCCGTCAATGAACTTGGTCGCCGAGTGCACGACGATGTCCGCACCCATTTTCAGCGGCTGCTGCAGTGCCGGCGTGCAGAAGCAGTTGTCGACCACCAGCATCGCGCCTTTGGCATGAGCGATTTCTGCCAATGCGGCGATATCAACCAGTTCAGCCAAAGGATTGGATGGCGACTCGACGAAGAGCAATTTGGTATTCGGCTTGATTGCCGCGTCCCAACCCGAAAGATCGGCCAGCGGCACGTAATCGACTTCCACGCCAAACCGCTTGAAGTACTTTTCGAACAGACTGATGGTCGAACCGAATACGCTGCGCGAGACCAGCACGTGATCGCCGGCACTGCACAGGCTCATCACTACTGCCAGAATCGCCGCCATGCCGGTTGCGGTCGCAACGGCTTGCTCGGCGCCTTCCAGCGCAGCAATGCGCTCTTCGAACGCACGCACGGTCGGGTTGGTGTAACGCGAGTAGACGTTGCCCGGCACTTCACCGGCAAAACGTGCTGCTGCATCGGCCGCCGTGCGGAACACGTAGCTGGAAGTGAAGAACATCGGATCACCGTGCTCACCTTCCGGCGTACGGTGCTGACCGGCACGTACGGCCAGGGTATCGAACGCTACGCCTTCAAGGTCGCTGTCCAGCCGACCGGCATCCCATTCCTGACTCATGCTGTCACTCCTTGCCCTGTTCTCGAAAATTAAAAGTCAGATACAAAACCGGCCCCTCAGGGCCGGTAGAAACTCAGTTGTTGTACAGATCGATGATCGCACTGACCGCCTGGGTCTTGATCTTCGAGGAGTCGTTACGCGCCTGCTCGATCTTGTTCAGGTAAGCCTCGTCGACGTCGCCGGTGACGTACTTGCCGTCGAACACCGCGCAGTCGAAGTTCTCGATCTTGATCTTGCCGCCACCGACCGCTTCGATCAAGTCAGGCAAGTCCTGATAGATCAACCAGTCAGCACCGATCAGATCCGCCACGTCCTGAGTCGAACGGTTGTGTGCGATCAGTTCGTGTGCACTCGGCATATCGATGCCGTAGACGTTCGGGAAGCGCACCGCCGGAGCAGCCGAGCAGAAGTAGACGTTCTTCGCGCCGGCTTCTCGGGCCATCTGGATGATCTGCTTGCAGGTGGTGCCCCGCACGATCGAGTCGTCGACCAGCATCACGTTCTTGCCGCGGAATTCCAGCTCGATGGCGTTGAGCTTTTGGCGTACCGACTTCTTGCGCGCCGCTTGGCCCGGCATGATGAAGGTACGGCCGATGTAACGGTTCTTGACGAAACCTTCGCGGAATTTCACGCCCAGGTGGTTGGCCAGTTCCAGTGCCGCGGTGCGACTGGTGTCCGGAATCGGGATGACCACGTCGATGTCGTGCTCTGGACGCTCGCGCAGGATTTTCTCGGCGAGTTTCTCACCCATGCGCAGACGGGCCTTGTAGACCGACACGCCGTCGATGATCGAGTCCGGACGCGCCAGGTAGACGTGTTCGAAGATGCACGGAGTCAGGGACGGGTTGGTCGCGCACTGACGAGTGTGCAGCTTGCCGTCTTCAGTGATGTAGACCGCTTCGCCCGGCGCCAGGTCGCGAATCAGGGTGAAACCGAGCACGTCCAGCGAAACGCTTTCCGAGGCGATCATGTACTCGACGCCTTCGTCGGTGTGACGCTGGCCGAACACGATTGGGCGGATGCCGTGCGGGTCACGGAAACCGACGATGCCGTAACCGGTCACCATGGCGACTACCGCGTAACCACCGACGCAACGGTTGTGCACGTCGGTCACGGCGGCAAACACGTCTTCTTCGGTTGGCTGCAGCTTGCCACGCTGGGCCAGCTCGTGAGCGAACACGTTCAGCAGTACTTCCGAGTCGGAACTGGTGTTGACGTGACGCAGATCGGATTCGTAGATCTCTTTGGCCAACTGTTCAACGTTGGTCAGGTTACCGTTGTGCGCCAGGGTGATGCCGTAAGGCGAGTTGACGTAAAACGGCTGGGCTTCGGCCGAGGTCGAGCTGCCCGCGGTCGGGTAACGGACGTGACCGATACCCATGTGGCCGACCAGACGCTGCATGTGACGCTGCTGGAACACGTCACGCACCAGGCCATTGTCCTTGCGCAGGAACAACCGGCCATCATGGCTGGTCACGATACCGGCAGCGTCCTGGCCGCGGTGCTGGAGCACGGTTAGCGCGTCATACAGCGCCTGATTGACGTTCGACTTACCGACGATACCGACGATGCCACACATGCGACGCAACCCCTACTTAATGGATCTGAACTGAACAACACTCACTGAGGCGTTTTCGCCGACGGCAAGAGTTGCTCCTTGAACGGAATATCAGCGGGTACGCTGATTCCGCTGGCAAGCCACTGACTGCTCCACCCGAGTATCAGGTTTTTGGACCAGTCGGCGACCAATAGAAACTTTGGTACGAGCTGTGATTCTTTCCACCACCCGTCCTGCTGTACCGGCCCCAGGCTCAACAGCCCGACCGCCACGACCACCAGCAACACGCCACGCGCAGCGCCGAAGGCCATGCCGAGGAATCGATCGGTCCCGGACAACCCGGTGACGCGTACCAACTCGCCGATAAGATAATTGATCATTGCGCCCACGATCAGTGTGGCGACAAACATGATGGCACAGCCCGCGATCACGCGAGCCGATGGGGTTTCGATGTATCCGGCGAGGTACTCGGACAGTGAACCACCGAACATCCAGGCGACGGCTCCTGCGATGATCCAGGTCACCAGCGATAATGCTTCCTTGACGAAGCCGCGGCTCAAACTGATCAAAGCGGAGATGGCGATGATTGCAACGATCGCCCAGTCAACCCAGGTAAATGGCACAGTGCAGCCTACAGACGGATAAGGCGGCGCATTTTAGCAGAGCGCATGCCTCTCGGTAAGCTGCGATTGTCAGTGCATTTCAATCGAGGCGATAGTTTTTAGCCGCGTTCGGGCTGGAAGCGCACAACGAAACCCTTGAGGTTCTGCTGACGACCCAACAGATCACGCAAACGATCGGCTTCGGCGCGCTCGATCAGCGGTCCGACAAACACCCGATTCTTGCCATCGGCCGAACGGATATAGGCGTTATAGCCTTGGCTGCGCAGGGTCTTCTGCAGACTTTCGGCACTGGCGCGACTCGACAGACTGGCCAGTTGCACCGACCAGCTCACCGACAGGCCATTGGCATCGACGCGGCTTTGCGTGGTGTCGGGCTTGCTCGCTGCGGCGCTCGGCCCAGCGGTGATCGGCTGCGCAGGCGCAGGAATCGGTTTCGAGGTTGGCGGCGGCGTGGCTGGCTTGACGATCTGTGCAGGCACTACCGGCGCGGCTGCCGCCGGTGCCGAAGGCGCTTCTTGTTCGGCGACCTCGTCATCGGTTGGCACGGGCTCTTGCGGCAAGGCTTGCGGCTCAGGCACGGCGACCGTTTCCATCTGAATTTGCGGCATGGCAGGCGCCTGTGGAGCGGCCGGGACCTCAACGGTCACCTGACGCTGTTCATCCTGACGCGAAAACAGCATAGGCAGGAAAATCACCGCCAGCGCCACCAGCACCAAAGCGCCAACCATGCGCTGCTTGTACGCTTTATCCAGCAAAGCCATTTGCCGCTTCCTCCGTGGAGCGCCGGGCCAGCCATTCAAGGGCCTCGGCGACACAATAAAATGATCCGAACAACAGAATCTCGTCGTCACTGGTGGCCACGGCGCACTGCCCTTCCAGAGCGGCGGCGACACTCTCGTAAGACGTGACCGACGCACCAAGATTCTGCAATGCCGTTTGTAATTCAGCTACCGGGCGAGCTCGCGGCGAATCCAGCGGCGCCACCGCCCAGTGCGCGACACTAGCACTCAATTCGCCGACAACACCATCCAGATCCTTGTCAGCCAGCAGACCAAACACTGCCAGGCGCTTGCCAACCGGCGGCCGCGCAGCCAAACGACGGGCCAGATACTCGGCGGCGTGGGGATTGTGACCTACATCCAGCAACACATTAAGGCGCTTGCCATTCCAATCGAACGAACGGCGATCCAGGCGCCCTACTACGCGTGTCGCCAGCAAAGCGGCGACGATCTGCTGCGCATCCCACGGCAAACCGAGCAGCAGATAGGCCTGCAACGCCAGCGCGGCGTTTTCCATCGGCAGATCGAGCAGCGGCAAGTCATGCAGCTCAACAGCCATACCTTGCGCATCGGTGCCGCGCCACTGCCAGTGCTGATCGGTGATGCCAAGGTCGAAATCGCGTCCACGCAGGAAGAACGGACAGGCCAGTTCACGCGCCTTGTCGAGCAACGGTTGCGGAGGATTCAGATCGCCACACAGGGCAGGCTTGCCCTGACGGAAAATCCCGGCCTTTTCGAAAGCCACGGATTCGCGGGTGTCGCCCAGATAATCGGCGTGATCGACGCCAATACTGGTGACCAACGCGATATCGGCATCCACCACGTTGACCGTGTCGAGACGCCCGCCCAGCCCGACTTCCAGCACCACCGCATCGAGTCCAGCCTGTTGAAACAGCCAGAACGCCGCGAGGGTGCCCATTTCGAAGTAAGTCAGGGAAGTGTCGCCGCGCCCGGCCTCGACCGCAGCAAAGGCTTCGCACAGCTGCGCGTCAGTGGCTTCGACGCCATTGAGCTGCACCCGCTCGTTGTAACGCAGCAGGTGCGGAGAATTGTAGACACCGACGCTCAGGCCCTGCGCGCGCAGCAATGAAGCCACGAAAGCGCAGGTCGAACCCTTGCCGTTGGTGCCGGTGACCGTGATCACCCGAGGCGCCGGCTGGCCCAGCCCCATGCGGGACGCTACCTGTTGTGAACGCTCCAGGCCCATGTCGATGGCCGATGGATGCAACTGCTCAAGGTAGGCGAGCCATTCGCCAAGGGTGCGCTCGGTCATAGGCCAGCAGGTACCGGTGGAACCACGATCGGCTCGATTGGCGCGGCGACGAATTTCGGCGTCGGCTTGCCGGTCATCTGTGCCAGCAAGTTACCCAGACGTGGGCGCAGCTCCTGACGGTGGATGATCATGTCGATCGCACCGTGTTCCAGCAGGAATTCACTGCGCTGGAAGCCTTCCGGCAGTTTTTCACGCACGGTTTGCTCGATAACACGTGGACCGGCGAAACCGATCAGGGCTTTCGGCTCACCGACGATCACGTCGCCGAGCATCGCCAGACTCGCGGAAACACCGCCGTAGACCGGGTCGGTCAGCACGGAGATGAACGGAATGCCTTCTTCACGCAGACGCGCCAGTACGGCGGAAGTCTTGGCCATCTGCATCAGCGAGATCAGCGCTTCCTGCATGCGCGCACCGCCGGAAGCGGCGAAGCAGATCATCGGGCAGCGGTTTTCCAGGGCGTAGTTGGCAGCGCGCACGAAGCGCTCACCAACGATGGCCCCCATCGAACCGCCCATGAAGGCAAATTCGAACGCCGAAACCACCACTGGCATGCCCAGCAAAGTGCCGCTGACGGAGATCAGCGCGTCTTTTTCGCCAGTCTGCTTTTGGGCAGCGGTCAGGCGATCCTTGTACTTCTTGCCGTCGCGGAATTTCAGACGGTCAACCGGCTCCAGATCAGCGCCCAGTTCGTTGCGACCTTCGGCATCGAGGAAGATGTCGATACGCGCACGTGCGCCGATGCGCATGTGGTGGTTGCACTTGGGGCAAACGTCCAGGGTCTTTTCCAGCTCTGGACGATACAGCACCGCCTCGCAAGACGGACACTTGTGCCACAGACCTTCAGGGACCGAGCTCTTCTTGACCTCGGAACGCATGATCGAAGGGATCAGTTTGTCTACTAACCAGTTGCTCATGCTTTTTTTCTCCAGTACCGGCGGCCCGAACGCTCTGGTTCGCAGCCCCGCGTATGCCCTTCAGCTAAATTCATGTGTGTGGCGATGGTCGGTGGACAGCCACGGTCAGCGCGAAACATGACCTGCGTGCTATCCCCAAACCCTCAGCCGCGCCTGCTTTGTGCAAGTGCATTGATGGACGGCGGCAGACTGCCAGCCGTCACATCAATATGGAGCTTTGCGTGTAGCGTTGATGAATGCACGAATCTTTGCGTGATCCTTGATGCCTTTGCTCGCTTCTACGCCACCACTGACGTCCACCGCGTAGGGTTTCACCCGCGCTACGGCGTCTGCGACATTCTCCGGAGTCAGACCACCCGCGAGAATCAACGGCTTGCTCAAACGTTGCGGAATCAATGACCAGTCGAATGCCTCACCGGTTCCGCCGGGTACGCCTTCGACGTAGGTATCGAGCAGCACGCCGCTGGCACTCGGGTAAGCATCAACGGCTGCAGCAATGTCATCACCGGCCTTGACCCGCAGCGCCTTTATATAAGGACGATGCCAGCCCTCACAGTCTTCAACGACTTCATCGCCATGGAACTGCAGCAGATCCAGCGGCACGGCATCGAGGATTTCCCCCAACTCGCAGCGGCTGGCGTTGACGAACAGGCCCACCGTGGTCACGAACGGCGGCAACGCTTTGATGATCGCGCGTGCCTGCTGCACAGTCACCGCCCGTTGACTCTTGGCGTAAAACACAAAACCGATCGCATCAGCCCCGGCTTCGACGGCGGCCAACGCATCTTCTATGCGGGTAATGCCGCAGATCTTGCTGCGAACGGCTGACATGTCGAGAAAAACTCCAAGGCAAAATCCGGGAAAGTCCCGGATGGTAACAAAAGCGTTCGAGGGCGTCAGCCGTCAAGTTCGGAGAAACCCGTAAGGAAATGTGGCCCGATAAAACGCTCGGGCAACGGGAATTCGTCGTGGTACTCGACCTGGACCAGATACAAGCCGTACGGATGCGCGGTCACGCCGCCGGAGCGGCGCTCGCGGCTTTCCAGCACTTCCTTCATCCATTCGACTGGACGCTCGCCCGCACCGATGGTCATCAGAACGCCAGCGATGTTGCGCACCATGTGATGCAAAAAGGCATTGGCGCGGATGTCGAGCACGATCATCTTGCCGTGACGGGTCACGCGCAGGTGGTGCATCTTCTTGATCGGCGACTTGGCTTGGCACTGACCGGCTCGGAAGGCGCTGAAATCGTGGGTTCCGATGAGGTACTGCGCGGCCTCGGCCATGCGCTCGGCATCCAGCGGCCGGTGATTCCAGGTGATTTCTTCATTGAGATGCGCCGGGCGAATCTGATCGTTGTAGATCACGTAGCGATAGCGCCGGGCGATGGCTTTGAACCGCGCATGAAAATGCGCCGGCATCACCCGCGCCCAGCTGACACTGATGTCGTGGGGCAGATTGATGTTGGCACCCATGACCCAGGCTTTCAGCGAGCGATCGACGGTGGTATCAAAATGCACCACCTGTCCGCAGGCATGCACGCCGGCATCTGTGCGCCCGGCGCACTGCAAGGAGACCGGCGAGTTGGCGACTTTCGACAAGGCTTTTTCGAGTTCCTCCTGCACCGTTTTCACACCGGTCAGCTGACGCTGCCAGCCGCTGTAGCGCGAGCCTTTGTACTCAACGCCCAGCGCTACGCGGTAAAAGCCCTCGGGGGCCATTTCGGCGACCGGGTTATCTATGTTTGCCAAGGTGGGACAGCCTGCTGTTTTTGCAAAGGCGGGCATTATAAGGCCTCAAGATCAAAAGATCGCAGCCTTCGGCAGCTCCTACACAGAAATCCGCGTTTCCCTGTAGGAGCCGCCGAAGGCTGCGATCTTTGATCTTAAAAACCAAACAAAAACGGCAGCCTCTGTGGGCTGCCGTTTCGTTTACCGCTGGACTGATTACAAGCTTGAGAGCATGTCCTTGGCTTCGCCACGCTGCTTCTCGTCACCCTCGGTCAACACTTCGTTGAGGATGTCGCGTGCACCGTCGGCGTCGCCCATGTCGATGTAGGCTTGCGCCAGATCGAGTTTGGTGGCTGCTTCATCGGTGCCAGCGAGGAAGTCGAAATCATCTTCGCCAAGATCATCCCCCTTCATTGCATCGGCCTCGGTGAAGGTCGGCTCGGCAATGCTCTGCGACAGACGATCCAGCTCGGCGTTGACGTCATCCAGTTCTGCTGAGAAAGCGTCAGGCTCAGCCGCCGGGTTGCTGTCCATTTCATCGGCCAGCGACAGATCGAAATCGGCCGGTAACTCCAGATCATCCTGCGGCACGTCAGCCACGACCGGTGGCTCGACCGGCGGCAGATCCTTCACGCCCTCATCCAGATCCAGCATGAAGTCATCTTCAGCCAGCGTGGCCGGCGATGGCTCAGCGCCGAGGTCCAGATCCAGGTCGAAGTCCGACAGATCGTCGAGATTCTCTTTGATGTCGGTCTGTTGCTGCAGCACCGACTCAAAGCTCAGGTCATCGTCAGACGGGAATTCATCCAGCTCGACCGGTGCTTCTGGCTCAACGACCGGCGCGGGCTCCACCGGCGTAATGTTGTCAAGATCGTCGAGGCTCAGGTCAAACGCGCTGTCCAGATCGTCTTCCTGAGGCGCCGGCGCAGGTGCTTCCGGTTCGTCCAGCAACAGTTCCTTGACGTACTGCGCGTCCAGTTCGGCAGCGACGGCAGCCGCCGCCAGACCACTGACAACAACGGCAGCCATCGCCGGGAAGCGGCTTTTCAGCTCTTCAACTTTGGCGAAGTTGTCGCCGTTGGCCACCAGTTGACGTTCCTGGCCGACGAACGCATCACGGTCGCCCTGCTGACCGTAGACTTCCATCAATTTCAAACGCAGATCGCTGCGCTGTGGCTCCAGGCTGACGCCCTCTTCCAGCAGTGCGGCGGCCTGATTCAGGCGACCGGCATTGATGTGCGATTGGGCTTTGTCCAGCACGTCATCAGAACGCTCGGCGGCCGGCGCCACCAGCGGCGCAGCAATCGGTTCGGCCATGACCACTGGCGCCACGACTACCGGAGCGGGAGCAGGCGCAGGCGCCGGGGTGTTGAGCTTGACGCTCGCTGCCGGCGTTTCCAGACCTGCGAAGCTGCTTTCCGGCAGGTCCTGCTCGGCGGAGAACTCTTGTTCTTCGGCCAGTGCACGCGCCATGCGCACATGCTTCTCGGCTTCCTGCTGAGCTTTGCGGCGACGCGCCAACAGCAACAGCAGGAGCAGCAGAACCACCGCACCGCCGCCGATCAACCCCAAGAGGATCGGATTGGTCAGCAGTTCGTTGAAAGTCTTTTCATCGTCAGCGGCAGGCTTGGTTTCGACAACCGGCTCGACCACCGGCTCAACCGTAGTTTCGGCAGGTGGAGCAATGGCAGATTCCGGCGTCGGCGAAGCTGGGGCAGCTTCTGCCGGCGTGGCGGGCGGGGTCGCGGCCAGCTCAGCCGTGATTGCCGGAACAGGCGCTACTGCGCCGTTTGCGCCCGGCGCTGCGCCCGAACCTTCAGCCTGCAACTTCGCCAGTTGATTGTTCTTCAGTTCGATCAGCTTTTGCAGTTTGTCCAACTGGCTCTGCAGATCGGTCATGCGGCTTTTCAGTTCCTCGTTGTCACGACGGGTCGTGTCGAGGCTTTCCTGAGTGACCGCGAGCTTGTTGCTCAGTGCTTTGGCATCACCCGCCGGGCCCTTGCCGCGCGCCTTGGCGCTTTCGGCGGAGACCAGACTCAGATTGTCCTGGGCGTTCTGCGCCGCGCCAGTGTTGCCGCGACCCCGATTGGTGGCATCGAGTTGCTGCTGACCGGCGCCTGGCTTCGCCACATAGCGACGGCCCGAGCGCCAGGCTTCGTTCTGCGCCGCGACCTCGGCAATTGCCTTGGACTGCGGCAGCGCAGTGCTTTGCACGGCGTCCGGCATGCGCAGCACCTGGCCGGTTTTCAGGCGGTTGATGTTGCCGCCGATGAACGCATCCGGGTTCAGCGCCTGAATGGCCAGCATGGTCTGCTGCACCGAACCGCCGGTGCGCGCTTTCGCGGCGATTTCCCACAGGGTATCGCGCGGCGTGGTGGTGTATTGCGTTGGGTGCGTGGCGCCAGTGGTCGGCGCGGCGATGGTCTGCGACGGCGCCGGTTGCGCGGCGGCGTCAGCGGTCTGTGGCGAGAACTTCGATGGGTCCAGCAGCACGCTGTAATCGCGCAGCAGACGACCGTTCGGCCACATCACCTGCACGAGGAATTTCACCATCGGTTCCGATAGCGGCTTGCTCGACGTCACGCGCAGCACGCTTTTGCCGCTGGCGTTGAGCACCGGGGTGAAGGTCAGATCGTTGAGGAAGGCCTGGCGATCAACGCCGGCCTTGGCGAAATCTTCGGGTGAAGCCAGGCTCGGCACCACTTCGGCGGCGGTGAGATCCTTGACGTCGAGCAGCTCGATCTCGGCCACCAGCGGCTGGTTCAGGGTCGACTTCAGGGTCAGCTCCCCGAGCCCGAGGGCATGCGCCATACCGGAGGACAGCGCCGAGGCGGCCGCTATTGCTAACACCAGTTTGCGAACTTGAACCATAGCCTCATCCTTTGTTTGAACGTTCCTCGGCCAGCGAGAAGATATTGATAGTCGCTGCCGTAAGGCATTGCGCGCGACGACGACAGATGTCGCGCGCGATCATTTCTTTGATGCCCCGGAAAGTCCCGGAGGGTGACACGTTATCCAGCGCTCCGGGCAAGCATAGCGCTCACCTAGAATCAGTCGACAAATTGTTGCCAAGTATCTTTTACAGCAGGTCTTTTATCAACAATTCAGCTACCTGCACAGCGTTAAGGGCCGCGCCTTTGCGTACGTTATCTGACGTCAGCCAGAGATTAAGTTCCGCCGGGTCGTCGACTCCGTTGCGCACGCGCCCGACATAGACCACGTCCTGCCCTACCGCGTCACCCACGGCGGTCGGATAATCACCGGCCTCGACCAGCTCAATACCCGGCGCATCTTCAAGTGCCGCGTTGACTTTTTCCAGGTCGACAGCACGCTTTGACTGCAAGGTCACGCTAAAGCTATCGCCAAAAAACACCGGGGCTTGAACGCAAGTTGCGGAAATCTTCAAAGAAGGCTGCGCGAGCACCTGACGCAACTCGCGCACCAGACGTTTTTCCAGCAGCGTATGGCCTTGTGCGTCAGGCGTGCCGACCTGCGCCAGCAGGTTGAAAGCCATCTGCCGATCAAAGAAGGTTGGCTCCAGCGGGCGCATGTTGAGCAGCTCGGCGGTCTGCCGCGCCAACTCGGTCACGGCTTCACGACCTTGTGCGGACACGGCGAGATTGGCGGTGACGTTGACATATTGCAGGTCGATCAAATCGAGCAGCGGCGCCAGCACCACGGCGAGCGAAGTGGCCGATGGGCTTGGGCTGCTGACTTGAAACGGTGCTTTCAAACTGGCGAGCACTTCGGCGTTGGCTTCCGGCACGATTTGCGGCGCCTGCTCGGCCGGCAGCGCGCCGGACAGGTCTATCAGCGAGCAACCAGCGGCATGGGCACGCGCGGCGTAGCTTAGGGTGATGGCCGGGCCGGCGGCGAAAAACACCAGTTTGACCTTGCTGAAATCGAACTCGTCGACTTCGCGAACGCGCACGTTCTTGTTGCGGAACAGCACCGAGCTGCCCGCAGACTCGCTGCTCGCCAGCAGGTGCAGGTTGCCGACCGGAAAGTCGCGTTCTTCGAGAATCTGTACGAGGGTTTCGCCGACAGTACCGGTGGCGCCGATCACGGCAATATCTAGGGTCTGGGTCATGGTGCGAGCCTCTGGCGAAACGGGGGGAGCGGCACTTTACCGGGTGACTGGCGCACAGGCAATTTCTGCCGGGATTTGCGGGGCCTGCACCGGCCTCATCGCTGGCAAGCCAGCTCCCACAGTGGGCGGTGTGATGCACAGATTTTATGTACTCCAGAAATCCCTGTGGGAGCTGGCTTGCCAGCGATGGGGCCAGAACAGACTGCAGAAAAACCCCAGGCATAAAAAAACCCGCACCTCTTTCAAGGCACGGGCTCTTTCATTGCTTCAAGCGATCAACGCTCCAGCAAGATCCGCAGCATGCGACGCAGCGGTTCGGCCGCGCCCCACAGCAGTTGGTCGCCGACGGTGAAGGCACCGACGAACTGCGAACCCATGTTCAGCTTGCGCAGACGGCCGACCGGAACATTCAGGGTGCCGGTGACCTTGGTCGGGCTCAGCTCCTGCATGCTGATTTCGCGCTGGTTCGGAACCAGTTTGACCCAAGGGTTGTGCTGGCTGATCAAACCTTCGATATCCGCGATTGGCACGTCTTTGTTCAGCTTGATGGTCAGCGCCTGGCTGTGGCAACGCATGGCGCCGATGCGCACGCAGATGCCGTCGACCGGGATCGGGCTCTTGAAGCGACCGAGGATCTTGTTGGTCTCGGCCTGAGCTTTCCACTCTTCGCGGCTCTGGCCGTTTGGCAGTTCCTTGTCGATCCAAGGGATCAGGCTGCCGGCCAGCGGTACGCCGAAGTTTTCGGTCGGGTACGCTTCGCTGCGCATGGCATCAGCAACACGGCGATCGATGTCGAGGATCGCGCTGGCCGGATCGGCCAGTTGATCGGCAACAGCGGCGTGGGTCGCGCCCATTTGCTTGATCAGTTCACGCATGTTCTGCGCGCCGGCACCGGAGGCCGCCTGATAGGTCATGGCGCTCATCCACTCGACCAGACCGGCTTCGAACAGACCGCCCAGGCCCATCAGCATCAGGCTGACGGTGCAGTTGCCGCCGATGTAGTTCTTGGTGCCCGCGTCGAGCTGCTGGTCGATGACCTTGCGGTTGACCGGATCGAGAATGATCACTGCGTCATCGTTCATGCGCAGGCTCGAGGCCGCGTCGATCCAGTAACCCTGCCAGCCGGCTTCGCGCAGCTTGGGGAACACTTCGCTGGTGTAGTCGCCGCCCTGGCAGGTCAGAATCACGTCGAGGGTCTTCAGCTCATCAATGCTGTAAGCATCCTTGAGCGGAGCAATGTCCTTGCCCACGGACGGGCCTTGGCCACCGACGTTGGAAGTGGTGAAAAACACCGGCTCGATTAGATCGAAATCCTGCTCTTCCAGCATCCGCTGCATGAGCACGGAACCGACCATCCCGCGCCAACCGATCAGACCTACACGTTTCATCGCAACTACACCTTCTTGAAAAGTGGGCCGCTGCTTTGTATTGAATTTCGCAGCGGGCCCGAGAGATTACAGATTCCGCAGCGCGGCGACTACTGCGTCGCCCATTTCCTGCGTACCGACTTTGGTGCAACCGGCCGAATAGATGTCGCCAGTGCGCAGACCTTGGTCGAGCACGACGCTGACGGCTTTTTCGATGGCATCAGCCGCATCCTGCAGATTGAAGCTGTAACGCAGCATCATCGATACCGACAGAATGGTCGCCAACGGGTTGGCGATGCCTTTGCCGGCGATGTCCGGCGCCGAACCGTGGCAAGGCTCGTACATGCCCTTGTTGTGGGTGTCCAGCGAGGCCGAGGGCAGCATGCCGATGGAACCAGTGAGCATCGAGGCCTGGTCGGAGAGGATGTCGCCGAACATGTTGTCGGTGACGATCACGTCGAACTGCTTCGGTGCACGCACCAGCTGCATGGCGGCGTTGTCGACGTACATGTGGCTCAGTTCGACTTCAGGGTAATCCTTGGCCACTTCTTCGACGATTTCACGCCACAGTTGGCTGGACGCCAGCACGTTGGCCTTGTCCACCGAGCAGAGTTTCTTGCCACGCACCATGGCCATGTCGAAACCGACACGGGCGATGCGGCGGATTTCGCTTTCGCTGTACGGCAGCGTGTCGTAGGACTGACGCTCGCCGTTTTCCAGAGTGCGGGTGCCGCGCGGTGCGCCGAAGTAGATGCCACCGGTCAGCTCACGAACGATCAGGATGTCCAGGCCGGCAACGATTTCCGGCTTCAGGCTCGAAGCCTCGGCCAGTTGCGGGTACAGAATCGCCGGACGCAGGTTGCCAAACAGGCCCAGTTGCGCACGGATTTTCAGCAGGCCGCGCTCAGGGCGGATATCACGCTCGATAGTGTCCCATTTCGGGCCACCAACGGCGCCGAGCAGTACGGCGTCGGCAGCGCGGGCACGGTCGAGGGTTTCGTCGGCCAGCGGCACGCCGTGCTTGTCGATGGCGGCGCCACCGATCAGGTCATGGCTCAGCTCGAAGCCCAGGCTGTACTTGTCGTTGGCCAGTTCCAGCACCTTGACCGCTTCGGCCATGATTTCCGGACCAATACCGTCACCTGGGAGAATCAGAATCTGCTTGCTCATGCTTTCCTCGTGTCTTCAGTCGGTGCGCCATCTCAGGCGCGCCCGGAAAAATTCTTAGCGCTCAGCCATCAGTACGATTACATCTGTACTGAACGAGCCGTCGGCATCGATCTCAAAATATTCGCGCACTTCGTTGCCCATCGACTGCTGCAACTGGCGGATCGCCGCACGCATCACTTCGGGTGTGCGCATGCGCTCAACCCAGGTGGTGTACTCCAGACGCAGGCGCTGCCGCGTGGTACTACGCACATGCAAACCGGCTTCGCTGACCTGACGCAGCCATTCAGCGGCAGAATAATCGCGCACATGGCTGGTGTCGCGCAGCACTTCGACGCTTTGCAGGTAAGTGTCGAACAACGGACTGCCCGGTGACAACACATCCACGAACGCCGCCACACCGCCCGGCTTCAGCACCCGGCGCACTTCGCGCAGGGCCACGCCGAGATCGCTCCAGTGATGCGCCGAATAACGGCTGAACACGAAGTCGAACTCGCCATCGGCAAACGGCAGACGCTCGGCGGCGCCGTTGACCGTGGCAATGTTGCTCATGCCGCGATCAATCGCAGCGGCGGCGACCACGTCGAGCATTTGCTGCGACAGGTCGTAGGCGACTACTTCCTTGACCAGCGGTGCAACGTGGAAACTGACGTGCCCGGCGCCGCAACCCAGGTCCAGCACCCGCGCCTCGCCCTGCCCGGCCAGCTCAGCTTGTAGCAGTGCGAATTCGGTGCCTTGAGCGTGAACGGCGCTGCTCAGGTAGGCGGCGGCCTGTTCACCGAATTGCTTTTGTACGACCTGAGTGTGTTGGGCGGTGCTGGTCATGGGACTTCTTCCTTTTTAGGGTGAGTCTTGTAGTGCTTTTGAGTGCCTCATCGCTGGCAAGTCGAATCGTCGCACCGCAGCTCCCACAGGTTTTGCTAACACCGCAAATTACTGTGGGAGCTGGCTTGCCAGCGATGGGGCCGGCCCTGCCTACATCAATTCCAAATCTTGCTTATGCGTCGCGGAACAACCACGGCTGGCTAACCCGATGTTTGGCCTCAAACGTCGCAATCGCATCGCCGTCCTGCAAGGTCAAACCGATATCGTCCAGACCGTTCAACAGGCAATGCTTGCGGAACGCATCGATCTCAAAGCTGTACACCTTGCCATCCGGACGGGTCACGGTCTGCGCCTGCAGATCGACCTGCAACTGATAACCCGGCTCGGCCTCGACCTGCTTGAACAACTCATCGACTTCAGCGTCGCTCAAGATGATCGGCAGCAAGCCGTTCTTGAAGCTGTTGTTGAAGAAGATGTCGGCGTAGCTCGGCGCGATGATGCTACGGAAACCGTATTCTTCCAGCGCCCACGGCGCGTGTTCACGGCTGGAACCGCAACCGAAGTTCTCGCGGGCCAGCAACACGCTGGCGCCTTGGTAACGCTCGGCGTTGAGGACGAAGTCCTTGTTCAGCGGACGCTTGGAGTTGTCCTGATACGGTTGCCCGACATCGAGGTAACGCCATTCGTCGAACAGGTTCGGGCCGAAACCGGTGCGCTTGATCGACTTCAAAAACTGTTTCGGAATGATTTGGTCAGTGTCGACGTTGGCACGATCCAAAGGCGCGACAAGTCCAGTGTGCTGGGTAAAAGCTTTCATGCTGCGCTCCTTAAATCAATTCACGAACGTCGATGAAACGACCGTTCACCGCTGCCGCCGCCGCCATGGCCGGGCTGACGAGGTGGGTACGGCCACCGGCGCCCTGACGGCCTTCGAAGTTACGGTTGGACGTCGAGGCGCAATGTTCGCCGGACTCCAAACGGTCCGGGTTCATCGCCAGGCACATCGAGCAACCCGGCTCACGCCATTCGAAACCGGCCTCGAGGAAAATCTTGTCGAGACCCTCGGCCTCAGCCTGCGCTTTAACCAGACCCGAACCCGGCACCACGATCGCTTGCTTGATGGTTGAAGCAACTTTACGACCCTTGGCGATCACCGCCGCAGCACGCAAGTCTTCGATCCGCGAGTTGGTGCAGGAGCCGATAAACACGCGATCGAGCTGAATGTCGGTGATCGCCTGATTGGCGGTCAAACCCATGTATTTCAGAGCACGGACGATCGAGTCGCGTTTGACCAGATCCATTTCTTTGGCCGGATCCGGCACGTTCTGATCAACGGCCAAAACCATCTCAGGGGAAGTACCCCAGCTGACTTGCGGCTTGATCTGCGCAGCGTCGAGTTCGACGACGGTGTCGAATTTGGCATCCGCGTCGGAAACCAGGCCTTTCCAGGCTTCAACGGCCATGTCCCATTCCGCGCCTTTCGGAGCAAATGGACGGCCCTTCACGTAATCGACAGTCTTCTGATCCGCTGCCACCAGGCCAACGCGGGCGCCGGCTTCGATGGACATGTTGCAGATGGTCATGCGGCCTTCGACGGACAAGTCGCGGATCGCGCTGCCAGCGAATTCGATGGCGTGGCCGTTACCGCCAGCGGTGCCGATCTTGCCGATCACCGCGAGGACGATGTCCTTGGCGGTCACGCCGAACGGCAATTGCCCTTCAACGCGAACCAGCATGTTTTTCATTTTCTTGGCCACCAGGCACTGAGTGGCAAGCACATGCTCAACCTCGGAAGTGCCGATACCGTGAGCCAAAGCGCCGAACGCGCCATGGGTCGAGGTGTGCGAGTCGCCGCAGACCACGGTCATGCCCGGCAAGGTTGCACCCTGCTCCGGGCTGATCACGTGGACGATGCCTTGGCGAACGTCGTTCATCTTGAATTCGACGATGCCGTATTCATCGCAGTTGTCGTCGAGGGTCTGAACCTGCAAACGCGAGACCTGGTCGGCAATGGCTTCAATGCCGCCCTTGCGCTCTGGAGTCGTCGGTACGTTGTGGTCCGGGGTCGCGATGTTGGCATCAATGCGCCAAGGCTTGCGCCCGGCCAGACGCAGGCCTTCGAAGGCTTGCGGCGAGGTCACTTCGTGAATGATGTGACGATCGATGTAGATCAGCGCAGAGCCATCGTCGCGCTGCTTGACCAAGTGCGAATCCCAGAGCTTGTCGTAGAGCGTTTTGCTGGCCATCAGACGGTTCCTCATCAGCTTGTTTCTATGCCCTGGGCTTATCAATAACCCTTTGGCTTGTGAGGCCGATCCTATGGGGTTAGATTAAATAACTCAAATTCATATTTTTTATGCTTTGGATAACCAACTGGAATACGAACATGGATCTGGCCAACCTCAACGCTTTTATCGCCATCGCCGAGACCGGCAGCTTCTCCGGCGCCGGCGAACGGCTGCACCTGACGCAGCCTGCCATCAGCAAACGCATCGCCGGGCTGGAGCAACAATTGAAGGTGCGTCTGTTTGATCGGCTCGGTCGGGAAGTCGGTCTGACCGAGGCTGGCCGCGCCCTGCTGCCTCGGGCCTATCAGATTCTCAACGTGCTCGACGACACCCGCCGCGCCCTGACCAATCTGACCGGTGAAGTCAGCGGGCGCCTGACCCTGGCCACCAGTCACCACATCGGCCTGCACCGTTTGCCGCCGCTGTTAAGGGAATTCACCCGCCGTTACCCACAAGTGGCGCTGGATATTCAGTTCCTCGATTCGGAAGTGGCCTACGAGGAAATTCTCCATGGTCGCGCCGAATTGGCAGTCATCACCCTCGCCCCGGAACCCCACACACTGGTCAAAGCCACGCCAGTGTGGGACGACCCGCTGGATTTCGTAGTCGCCCCAGAGCATTCGCTGATCAATAACGGCGCCGTCAGTCTGGCGGACATTGCCGGTCATCCGGCGGTTTTCCCCGGCGGCAACACCTTTACCCACCATATTGTCCAACGCTTGTTCGAGGCCCAAGGCCTGGCGCCGAACATCGCCATGAGCACCAACTATCTGGAAACCATCAAGATGATGGTCTCGATTGGCCTCGCCTGGAGCGTTTTGCCACGGACCATGCTCGATGAACAGGTGGCAAGCATCGCATTGCCGGGCATACAGCTCAGTCGCCAGCTAGGCTATATCCTGCACACCGAACGGACGCTATCGAATGCGGCAAGAGCCTTCATGGCATTGCTGGATGCACAAATCGATTTGCCAGGGACTTAAGGCCTACTTGTGCTACTCCTATAGAGCCGCTGCCCCTGTGCCTAATGCCACCATCAGCTCAAGGCCTGTCCACAATGCCGAAATCTGTTGACCGAATTCCGCCGATGCCGCGTATTCAGGCGATTGACCCGCGTCATTCCGAGCAGAGCTGGGAGAGCGCGCCGCAATTGCTCGCCGCGCTTAATGGCGCCCGGCTCGGTGCCTGGTACTGGGACATCGAGCGCGGGCAGATCAGTTGGTCACGCGGCACTCAGGCCTTGTTCGGCTTTGACCCTCGGCAACCGTTGCCTGAAGACCTGGAATATCTCGACCTGCTGCCGCCGGAGGACCGCGCGAAAACCGTTCGCGCCTTCCACGCGGTGATCGCCGGTGCACCGCTGGAACAAGCCATGCACCACCGCATCCGCTGGCCTGACGGCAGCCTGCACTGGCTGGAGATCAGCGGCAGCTTGCTGCCGGATAAAAACGGCCGGCCCCGAATGATCGGGGTGATTCGCGAAATCACCCATCAGCGTCAACGTGAACAGGCGCTGAGCAGCTCGGAGAAACGTTTCGCCACACTGTTTCATCTTTGTCCGAACATGGTGTTGCTGACTCGCCAGGAAGACGGCCTGATCAGCGAAGCCAATCAGTATTTCGAAAGCCTGTTCGGCTGGCCGGTGCAGAGTGCCATCGGCCGTACCACGCTGGAACTCGGCCTGTGGGTGCACCCGGAGCAACGCGCCGAGCTGGTCAAGAAAACCAATACCAAGGGCGAACTGATCGCCATGGAAGTGCAGTTTCGCGCCAGCAACGGCCAGGTGCACGACGGTATTCTCAGCGCCCAGAAAGTCGAGCTCGAAGGCCAGCCGTATCTGCTCAGCACGTTTCTCGACACCACTGAGCGCAAAGCCGCCGAACATGCGTTGAAGGACAGCCAGGAACGCCTCGACCTGGCGCTGGATTCGGCGCAACTCGGCACGTGGGACTGGCACATTCCCAGCGGCATGCTTTACGGCTCGGCCCGGGCCGCGCAACTGCACGGCCTCGAACCGAAGCCGTTCCATGAGTCGTTCGACGAATTTTTCGAAGGCGTTCCAGGCGAGGAACGCGACAGCATGCGCGACGCCTATCGCAGTCTGCGCGAAGGCCCGGCGGGCAATTATCAGCTGACTTATCGCGTGCAATTGCCGGACGGCAGTTCGCGCTATCTGGAAAGCCGCGCCCGCCTCTACCGCGACGACAACGGCGCGCCGCTGCGCATGGCCGGCACGCTACTGGACATCACCGATCAGGTCGAGCGCGAACAGCGCCTGGTGGCTTCAGAGGAGAAATTCGCCACGTTATTCCAGGTCAGCCCCGACCCGATCTGCGTCACCCGCCAGGACAGCGGAGAGTTCATCGAGATCAACTCCAGCTTCAGTCAGACCTTCGGCTGGAGCGCCGCCGACGTGATTGGCCACACCGCCGAAGAAATCGGCTTGTGGGACGCCTCGGCAAAAAGCCTGCAACGGATCGAGCGAGTGATCCGCGAGCAGGGCCTGAGCAATGTCGCGATCATTGTCCAGCACAAGGACGGCCAGTCGCTGACCTGTGTGATTTCCAGCCGGCAGATCAGCGTCGGCGACCAACCGTGCATCGTCACCACTTTGCGCGATATAACCCAGCAGCAGCGTTCGGAAGCGGCGCTCAAGGCCAGCGAAGAAAAATTCGCCAAGGCGTTTCACTCCAGCCCCGACGCGATCACCATTACCGAGCGCGACACCGGGCGCTATCTGGAGGTCAACGACGGTTTCTGCCGGCTCACCGGCTATCGCGCCGACGAAGTGGTGGGCAAAACCGTTTATCAGGTCGGGATTTGGGCTGAGGAAAAACAGCGTTCGGCGCTACTGGCCGAGCTGCAGATCAAGGGCCGCGTGCACCACCAGGAAATGCTCGGGCGCAACAAGCGCGGCGAATTGCTGACGGTGGAAGTTTCGGTCGAGCCAATCACCCTCAATGAAACCGCATGCCTGCTGCTGACGGCGCGGGACGTGAGCCTGCTGAAAAACGCTGAAGCGCAGATTCGTCACCTCGCCTACCACGACCCGCTGACCAACCTGCCCAACCGCGCCCTGCTGATGGATCGCCTGAGCCAGCAAATTGCCCTGCTCAAGCGCCACAATCTGCGCGGCGCCTTGCTGTTCCTCGATCTCGACCACTTCAAACACATCAACGATTCGCTCGGCCACCCGGTCGGCGACACGGTGCTGAAAATCATCACGGCGCGACTGGAGGCCAGCGTGCGCATGGAAGACACCGTTGCGCGTCTGGGCGGTGACGAATTCGTGGTGCTGCTCAGCGGCCTCGAAGGCTCGCGTAATGACGTCAGCGCGCAAGTGCGCAATCTCGCCGACACCTTGCGTGAATTGCTTTCGGAGCCGATGTTCCTCGACGGCCAGCGCTTGCAAGTGACGCCGAGCATCGGCGTGGCGCTGATTCCCGATCATGGCTCGACGCCGACTGATCTGCTCAAACGCGCCGACATCGCCCTGTACCGGGCCAAGGATTCGGGGCGCAACACCACGCAGATGTACCACAACACCATGCAGAAAGCGGCCAGCGAACGGCTGCGCATGGAGACCGACTTGCGCCTGGCGTTGTCCCGTGGCGAATTCAACGTGCATTTCCAGCCGCAGATCGATGCCCGGGACAACCGCATCATCGGCGCCGAAGCGCTGGTGCGCTGGAATCACCCGGAACTTGGCGCGCAATCGCCTACCGAGTTCATCAAGGTGCTGGAGGACAGCGGGCTGATTCTCGAGGTTGGCACATGGATTCTCGACGAGGCCTGCGAAGCGTTCAAACAACTGATCGCCCTGAAACTGGTGGACCCACTCGACTTCAGCCTGTGCGTGAACATCAGTCCACGGCAATTCCGCCAGAACGACTTCGTCGAACGCATCGAACACAGCATGACCAGCCACGGCCTGCCCTGCTCGCTGCTCAAGCTGGAAATCACCGAAGGCATCGTCATCCAGAATCTCGAAGACACCATCAGCAAAATGCGCCGTCTGAAAAAGCTTGGCGTGAGCTTCGCCATGGACGACTTCGGCACCGGTTATTCGTCGCTGACTTACCTCAAGCGCCTACCCGTGGACACGCTGAAAATCGACCAGTCGTTTATTCGTGATGCGACGACTGACCCGAACGATGCCGAGATCATCCGCGCGATCGTGGCGATGGCGCGCAGTCTGGAGTTGGAGGTAATTGCCGAAGGGGTGGAGACGCCGGAGCAACTGGCATTCCTGCAAGGGCTGGGCTGCCATTTGTATCAGGGTTATCTACACAGTCGACCGGTGGCGCTGGAAGAGCTGAAAAAGCTCCTGCCCTAACCGCTGCACGTTGCAACAGAAGCGCAATTGCCACGGTTTGCGGCAACCTGTAGGGTCGCGGTTTTTGCGCCGTTTCGAGATCTGTCATGCAGGATGCATCCCTCCCCCGCCCGGCTCTGCTGGGCATCGACCTTGGCACCACCAACAGTCTGATCGCCGTCTGGCAGGACGGTCAGGCCCGCCTGATTCCCAACGCTCTGGGCGATGTGCTGACGCCATCGGTGATCAGCCTCGATGAAGACGACACGATTCTGGTCGGCAAAGCCGCCCGCGCCCGCCTCACTACGCACCCGGAACGCAGCGCTGCAGCGTTCAAGCGCTTCATGGGCAGCGATAAACAAGTTCAGCTCGGTGCACGTCAGTTCAGTCCGGAAGAATTGTCAGCGCTGGTGCTCGGCTCACTCAAGCAGGACGCCGAAGCCTTTCTCGGACACCCTGTGTCGGAAGCGGTGATTTCCGTTCCGGCGTATTTCAGCGACGAACAACGCAAACGCACGCTGTTTGCCGCTGAACTGGCCGGGCTCTCGGTGACACGCCTGATCAACGAGCCGACCGCTGCCGCCATGGCTTACGGGCTGCATGAGCAGAAATTCGAACGCACGCTGATCTTCGATCTCGGCGGCGGCACCTTCGACGTTACGGTGCTGGAATACGCTTTGCCGCTGATCGAAGTGCACGCCTCCACCGGCGACAACTTTCTCGGCGGCGAAGACTTCACGGCCGCACTGTTGCACGCCTGCCTGAAGCACTGGCAACTGACCCCGGCCATGGTCGATGCGCAAAGCATGGCCAGCCTCGGCGACGCGCTGGAGCAACTGAAATGCAAACTCGCTGATGGTGTTCAGCCTCTGAGCTGGAGCCATGGCGACAAGACGCTCGAATGGTCGCTGGACGAAGCGGCTGCGGTGAAAATCTGGGAGCCGCTGCTGGCCCGTTTGCGCGCTCCGATCGAACAAGCCCTGCGCGACGCTCGCCTCAAACCTCGCGACCTCGACAGCCTGGTGCTGGTCGGCGGCGCCACGCGCATGCCGGCGGTGCAGCAGATGGTCGCGACGCTGTTCGGGCGCCTGCCTTACCGGCATCTTGATCCGGATACCATTGTTGCGCTGGGGGCGGCGACGCAAGCGGCGTGCAAAGCGCGTGACGGGGCGGTTGAAGAGTTGATTCTGACGGATGTCTGCCCGTACACGCTGGGTATCGAGACCATCCGCGGCAAAGACATCGACGGAGCGTTTTCGCCGATCATCGAACGTAACACCATCATCCCGACGTCACGGGTGGAACGCTATTACACCACCCATCCTCAGCAGGCGCTGCTGCGCATCGCGGTCTATCAGGGTGAGCGGCCGTGGGTGTGCGACAACATTCTGATTGATGCTTTCGATGTCACCTTGACGCCCATCGCGCACATCCAGGCGCTGGATGTACGCTTCAGTTATGACATCAACGGTTTGCTCGAAGTTGACGTCACCCTGCTCGAAACCGGCGAGCGCCACAGTCACAGCATCGACCGCAGCCCCACGGGTTTGGATGAGCAAGCGCGCCGCGACAGCCATAACCGGCTGTCGACGCTGAAGATCCATCCACGCGACGCACTGCCCAACCGCACATTGCTGGCTCGTCTGGAGCGGGCATGGATGCAGAGCCTCGGCACGCAACGCGAGCACATTGCCGAGTGGCTGCACAACTTCACTACCGTGCTCGCCGGCCAGCAACCCTCGGAGATTGCCAGCCATCGCTCAGAGCTGAACAAGGCGCTGGATCAACTGCGCCTCTAGCCGTTGAGTCGCCGCAATGCAGCCTGCAGGCCGCCCGACAGCATCTCGGTATCGCCGCTGTCCGGCGGCACACCATAGCGGTTGGGCAACTTGTCACCGGCAAGCCCGAACAACACCAACGGCAGGAATGGCAAAAACGGCGTCAGCGCCATGAAGATCAGCAACGTCGGAATGCCTCTGCCCATGTCGTGCAATCGACGCAGAATGGCGCCGAACACCAGCAGCACGCCCAATAGCAGGATAAGAATGCCTGCGCCCGTGGTGCCACTGATCAACCCTGCCACTGGCGCAATCACCATACACCCCAAGACCTGAGCGATAAAAGCCTTGCGCCCCAACCGCGAGCCGAGACGCCAGATCGCTGTCGCCGGTACCGGCTGCACATCGCTTTTCGCCAGCAGTAATCGTTCCGACCAGGACAATAACGCGCACAAGGCCAGGCGCAGGCCGACGCTGTTCTGCAGATCATCCTTGCCCTGCTGCAGCTGCCGCAGAACCCGGGTTTTCGGCACGCCGGCAGCGCCATAACGAATCAAGCCCTTGAGCGCGTCCAGCGCCTCGTACGCCAGCAGTTTGTCGACGCCAAAATCCGTCAGCACTTTGCGGGGCGGCCACACCGGTTCGCCTTTGATCAAACCGTCGCGGAAGCCTTCGAACCAGTCGTCTTCACAACTGATCGCCGCGATCGATTGCAACAATGCGCGATGCTGCTCGGCACTCAGGCTCGGGTCGTGATAGAGCACGCCCCAGAACATCATCAAACCCAGCAAATCGTCGCCACATGCCGCTCGATCACTTTCGAGGCAGGTGTAAAGCAGGGTATTGGCCGGCAACCGGACACTGTCGAGTGCCTGTTGTACGCTGAACAATTGCTGCACCAACAAGCCGTGCACCGGGTCATTGCCTTGCAGCCATCCGAGCAAACCGTTGCAATTGCCTTGCTCGCGCAGCAAGCGCCGCAGCAGTGGCTGCAGTCGACTCAAAGGATGAGCCGGATTGAATGGCAGGCGTTCAAGGCACTGCACATCAATCATTTGCAGCCAGCGTTCGGGCTGGTCCAGCAACGCCAGCAAAAACAAGGTCTGAGCGTGCCACTCCCAGGTGGCCTCACCCAGCCCGACCGGTGGCAACTGAATACCGCGCCGGCTCAACTGCAGAATCAAATCGAGTTCGGACAAGTCGCAGTCGTCTTTGAGCGCAGCCAACTTGAACGCTTCGGCGATTCGTTCCAGCGCAGCGTCATTGTAAGGCCGCAAGCGACGCAGCCACAGCCGACAGACCTTGTGCGACTCGCCGTCGGTCAGCACCTGCGGCAATGGCCGTGCACCTGAATCCGCTTCGCTGAAAGCACTCATGGCCAGCGCAATCGGTGCCTCGCCCAGCCAGCGCAGGTGTTGCCTAGCCTGATATTTGAACCCGCTCATCACCAGGCTTTCGAGGGCATCGATCGGCAGCGGTGCATCCACAATCTGCTGCAACAACGCTGTATCACCGCGATGCAGCGCCCAGGCGTGGCGGTACAGATGCAGTAATCGGCTGTCGGCATTTTCGCCCAGCAATTGCGCAAGCAATGGCAGCTCATCACCGCTCATGCGCCAATCGACAAAGTTTTGCGCAAGACCCTCAAGCTTTAACCGCCCAACACCCAGCCAACGATTCAGCGTCTCGGGATGTTGTGACGGACAGCCATACACTTGGCAGTCATCGGCAAGATCGTCTGACCACCCAGATATGCCCCGCAGGCGATCGAACGCCTGAATCAACAGCGGCAGAAAAGTCGGCTGGCGCTTGGCGCACATTTCCAGCAAACGACTTTCCGCCATCGGATGGCGGTGCTCGTTCCACAGCCGGATCCAGCAAGGAAATGCCTGATCGTCCCGCCCGAGCAGACTGCTCTGACAGGCCAACAGGTAAAGCCAGTCGACATCATCCGGTGCTGCAAGCTGCTGCTCGACGCAGCCCTGCAAAAATGTCGGCACGCCGATGCCTGCCTGAGTGAACTGCACCAGCAGCCGCTTGAGGAACGCGGCATCATTTGGCAATGGCAGGCACGTGTGCTGACTGGCGAAGTCGACGAACTCATGGAGTGGACGCTGGTTGAAGATGAAGTCGAGGCTACGGGCGTACCACAGCGATTCAGTCTGGGCGGCCTCTGACCATGCGCTCATCAGATCCGTATCGAACGGATCCGGCGTTTCGATTCGCTGGAGAAAGAAGCCCACCTGATGCGCATCGTCGAAACCCAGATCCAGCAACTGTTGATCCCAGGCCATACGCTTGGCCAACAGATTCGCGCAGCGGTACGACAACGGACCGGCATCGGCCATCCGGTGGTACAGCGGCCAGCTGAGTTCATCGAGCACGTCCAGCGACAGCTCATCCAGCCCTCGAACAAAGGCCTGCCACGCGGTGAAATTGAACCGGCGCGCGGGATCATCCAGCAGCTCGCAAAAATCGCCGAACACTGGAGGGACCTCTACGACAGTCTGTTCTGAGGCTTGGGACTCGTACTCGTCCTCGGGCTCTTCTTCCTCGTCCTCACGCGCCAGACGCAGGGCGTTTTCGTAGGCCGCGCGCAGCGCCTGGAAGCCTTGCGGGTCGGTCTCCGGGTGATGCGCTGGCAAACGTGCGCGGTAAGCATTGCGAATCAGGGTTTCGTCGTTAGTAGGCTCGATGCCCAGGCGGATCCAGCAACTCATGACCAGTCGAACTCCTTGAGCGATGCCGGGCGTGACGGCAAATCGATTTCCATGTGCCACGGCAAATCAGCAAGGAACTGAGGAATGTTCTCGGCAAGCCCACGGGCAATTCGCACATTAAGGGCGTTGGCGCCTTGTCGGTCCAGCTCATGCGCAAGCTCATCGTCGCTGGCGCTCAGGCAGGACCAGAAGGTCCGGCCCACCACAAAGCCATCGAAATACGCCATCCAGCTACCGTAGTGAAATTGCGCTCTGAGGGCCAATCGGCTGTGCAGCCAATTGCTTTCGTCCAGGTCGATCCACTGATTGCGCACCGCGCAACGCAAGAGAAAGCCCATGCGGCCATAGTCCCAGGACAATATCCCACCCGGCCCGCAACTGCCGAACGTGCGGCTGGCAAACTCATGCAGGACCCGTTCACGGGAGGAGAGATCTTCAAGCAAGGCCTGCCATTCAGTCGGCAGACAACGTTGCCACGCCAAATAGGCCGCGCTGAGGTGTTTGGCATGGCCGTCGTCGGTCATCCGTTCGAGCATGTCGAACAATTGCCCACGATCATCGATACCCCAACTGTTCTGCAGATCGATGTAGCGATCGTTGCAGAAGGCCGGGTCGTCGTAGCTGGCGCCGGTATTGATCGCCGCCATTGGCGCAGACAGGGCGCACAGCCAGCGCTGTTGAATCTCGTCCATGAAAAAAGGCTCCAGGCCGACCGGTGAGGAATGGGGGTCGGCAAAACTGCCGCGGATTGTAGAGAAACCGCCGCCAGCGGCAAAGCCGAACAACGGTTTTCTTGCGCGCAAAAAAAGGCCCCGACGTATCGGGGCCTTCATTCAGCGGCTCATCGTCTGATCAGACGATTGTGTTACGGCACATGACTCAGTGCTGCAACGCCGGCTTCTCCACCCCATTGATCGGGATGCGCTTGGCTTTCGCTTCTTCCGGGATCACTCGCAACAGGTCGATGCTCAGTAGGCCGTTTTTCAGATCCGCGGCCTTGATCTCGATGTGATCAGCCAGACGGAAGGACAGCTTGAACGCACGCTGGGCGATGCCCTGGTGCAGGAAGGTCACGCCTTCGTTGGCGTCACGCTTGCCGCCACTGATGGTCAGCACACCCTTTTCGACTTGCAGCTCCAGGTCTTCTTCCTGGAAACCGGCTGCCGCTACGACGATGCGGTACTGATCATCACCGTGCTTTTCGACGTTGTAAGGTGGGTAGCTGCTGCCTGGCTCGTTGCGCAAAGCGGTCTCAAACAGGTCGTTGAAACGGTCGAAACCTACCGAGGAACGAAACAGTGGCGCGAGGGAAAATGCGGTACTCATGGTGCAAATCTCCTGAAAAAAATCAGCAAGGTTTTCTATCTCCGCGACCCGAATTCGGCATCGCGTAACCCTTAAATAGGGACCGCTGAAATGATTTCAAGAGATTATTTGCAGATTTTTTTCAGGCTGCTTCGGCGACTGGCAGACCGAGCAAACGCGAGACATGATCCGGCTCAGTCTCGCGCCGCAGCACGGTAAACAGCTCGGTTGCCTCTGGATAATTGCGGGTCAGCATCGCCAGCCATTGTTTCAAACGGCCCGGCGATTGGCGGGCGGTCATTTGTGCTTTGGCTTGCAGCCAGAAATCCTGAATCAGCGGCATCAGTTCTGCCCAGGTCATTTCGACGACTTCTTCACCGGCGCGTGCAGCAGCGATTTGCTTGGCCAGATCCGGACGCGACACCAGACCGCGACCGAGCATGATGTCTTCAACGCCACTGATTTCGCGGCAACGGCGCCAGTCTTCGACGCTCCAGATATCACCGTTGGCGAACACCGGGACTTTGACCACGTCTTGTACGCGCGGAATCCACTCCCAATGCGCGGGCGGTTTGTAGCCGTCCATTTTGGTTCGAGCGTGAACCACGATGTGCTCGGCGCCACCTTCAGCCAATGCTGTAGCGCAAACCAACGAACCGTCCGGACTGTCGAAGCCGAGGCGCATTTTCGCGGTAACGGGAATGTGCGCAGGGACGGCACGGCGCACGTGTTCGACGATCTGATTGAGCAGCTCGGGCTCCTTCAGCAGCACGGCGCCGCCACGGGACTTGTTAACGGTCTTGGCCGGGCAACCGAAGTTGAGGTCGATCACTTCGGAGCCCAACTCGCACGCCAGTGCAGCGTTTTCCGCCAGGCAGACTGGATCGGAGCCGAGCAATTGCACGCGCAGCGGCACACCAGACGCGGTGCGGGCACCGTTGAGCAGCTCCGGGCCGAACTTGTGGAAATAGGCCGGCGTGAGCAACTGATCGTTGACCCGAATGAATTCGGTCACGCACCAATCGATGCCGCCAACGCGGGTCAGCACGTCGCGAAGGATGTCGTCGACCAACCCCTCCATGGGCGCCAGAGCAATTTGCATGGGAAAAACACTACTTGAGGAAAAAACGTGGGGCAGTTTACTGGATTGAGCGGCTTAAACCCACGACCACCTGTAGGAGCTGCCGAAGGCTGCGATCTTTTTATGTTGTTTTTTAGAATCAAGATCAAAAGATCGCAGCCTTCGGCAGCTCCTACAGGGATTGTGTCAGGCCGGGACTTGGATTGCCGGGCCGTAACCTTCGATGAACTCCGCTGGCATGCGCTTCGGCTTGCCCGTCGACAGTTCGATGCAGACAAACGTGGTTTGCGCGCGCAACAGCGTGGTGTTGTCGCTCGGGCGCTTGAGCTGGAAATGCCGGGTCATCTTCAGACGCTGATCCCAATCGACGATCCACGTCGCCAATTGCAACTCGTCGCCTTCATAGGCGGCGGCCAGATAATCGATTTCGTGACGCACGACGGCCATCGCCCGATCCAGACGTCGGTATTCGACCAGATCCAGACCCAGACGCTGCGAGTGGCGCCAGGCACAGCGTTCGAGCCAGGTCACGTACACCGCGTTGTTCGCGTGGCCCAGCCCGTCGATGTCTTCGGCGCCTACTTGCAGATCAATGGTAAACGGCGTTGCCCGATCCCAGCCCATGCCCCACTCCCGGTCAATGTATTCAACCCGGGCAGTGTAACGGAGCTCACGCCGATTGGCGCGCCTGCAGGCTGCGACCGGCCAACAGTGATAACACGCCATCAATCACTCGCGGGTCGGCGAGCACGCGCTGATGACCACCGCCCTCAAGCCGCAACAAGCGGCTGTCGAACCAGGATTCGTGGATCAGTTGCGATTCTTTGACCGAGACGAAGTTATCGTCCTCGGCATGCACGATCAGGCCGGGCATATCCAGTTGATAGTGGGCGACGTCGAGGGTAGCGGCGCGCATACCGACGTCTTGCTCGACCTGGCGAATAAACGCTGAACGCGCTCTGGGCGGCATGCCGACATAGCGGGCAAATCCGCGCAGTACGCCGAGAATGCGCGCTGGCGCGGCGATGCTGACAAGGGTTTCAGTGCGCAAGCCCAATTGCACGGCGAGCATCGCGCTGGCGCCGCCCATGGAGTGACCGATCACCGCTTGCAGGGGCGGCAGCTCGGCGGCCGCCTCGAGCATGGCGCGGGCGAATAAAACAACGTTAGCTTCGCGCCCAGGTGAACGACCGTGAGCCGGGCCATCGAGGGCAATAACCGTGTAACCGGCGTCAACCAGTGCAGTGATCAGCGCGGCGAACTGAGTGGGGCGCCCTTCCCAACCGTGCATCAGCAGCACCGCAGGACCCTGGCCCCAGCGCAGCGCTGAAAGACCGAAACGCAAGGTGATGCGCTCTGCGCTGGCCAGCATCGGCAGTTCCCAATCACGCAGCGGCAGCGCGCGCGGCGTCATGAAAGCAAGACGCATCTTGCTCGCCACCCGTTGCGGTGCAATCCAGCCCAAGGTGCCATTAACGCCACGAACCCACTTCAACGTGTTCATCGCTCTCTCCTCAGGCTTGCTGCCTTCAGGTCAACGCACCGCCGACTTGGCAGCGCGCAGCAATCGATCAGACAAATCTCCCGGGCCGAGCGCTCTTGCGAGTGCCAGACCTCCCACCATCAAGGCCACGTCGGCCAAAGCTTTGTCGGTGTCCTCGGGGCTGGACGCCAACTGCGCAATCATCAACTCCAGGTGTTCGTTCAGCGCGATGCGGAACGATTCCGGCAAGCGGCCCAATTCGCCGATAGACGCCGGGATTGGGCATGCCGCGTCACTCGAATCACGGTGTTTGCGCGACAGGTAGAACGCAGCCACCAAGGCGCGGCGCTCTTCTCCAGTCAGTTCGGCGTCCATGTCGGCAATCAGGTCGCGGCGGCGACCGAGCAATTGCTTGAACGCTTCGAGCATCATGGCGTCCTTGCTTTCGAAGTGTGCATAGAAGCCGCCGACGGTCAGGCCGGCTGCGCCCATTACTTCGCCCACGCTCGGATCGGCCGGGCCACGCTGAATCAGTGCGGCGCTGGCAGCCTTGAGGATGCGTTCGCGGGTTTGAGCTTTTTTATCGTTCATCGTTGCCTCCGAATATTACGATTAGAATATTATTCGCATAATAATAATCTGCAAGTCAAGAATATGACCGCTGGTCTGAAGCACAGTGTAAGGAAGAAGGAGAGTTGGCCAAACGCCAGACAAACAAAAGGGCCATTCAATAATTGAATGACCCTTATAAAATCCCGCAGAGCGGGTAATCGTGGCGTCCCCTAGGGGACTCGAACCCCTGTTACCGCCGTGAAAGGGCGGTGTCCTAGGCCACTAGACGAAGGGGACACAAACCTTCTATACAACTGATCAGTGCTGAGAGCTGATCGATTCAAGGCCGGTGTGGCCAGACCTTGAACGTGTAAATTGGTGGAGCTTAGCGGGATCGAACCGCTGACCTCCTGCATGCCATGCAGGCGCTCTCCCAGCTGAGCTAAAGCCCCGGATTTTTCGCCTCGCGGCGGAGCGACATTTTGCAACATCGCTTCTGTAAAACTGGCGTCCCCTAGGGGACTCGAACCCCTGTTACCGCCGTGAAAGGGCGGTGTCCTAGGCCACTAGACGAAGGGGACGCAAACCCTTCTATACAACTGATCAACGCTGAGTGTTGATCGCTTCAAAGCCGGTGTGGCCAGGCCTTGAAGTGTAAATTGGTGGAGCTAAACGGGATCGAACCGTTGACCTCCTGCATGCCATGCAGGCGCTCTCCCAGCTGAGCTATAGCCCCTCATCGTTGATGTCATCGCTGAGGACGGGGCGAATCTTAAGGGCGTATCGAAAGCCTGTCAAACTTATTTTTGAAATTTTTCAAAGTTTTTCGTCGGCATAACAATCACTTACCGCCCTCCCCCCGTAAATTCGGGAGAAGCGCCGAAGGCACGATCAAAAGATCGCAACCTTCGGCAGCCCCTACAGAGAACAAAAACGCTTAAGCGATAGCGCCCAGCAGCTTTTCCCACTCTTTGTTTTCTTTCTTCGACACGCCGCCCAACAGGTCAATCGCCTGACGCAGACGGAAACGGGTCAGATCCGGGCCAATGATTTCCATGGCATCGAGCACCGACACCGAACTCGCCTGCCCGGTGATCGCAGCAAACATCAGCGGCATCGCATCGCGCAGCTTCAACTCAAGGGATTCAACCACTGTCTGAATCGTTGCGGTGATGTTGTCCTTTTCCCACTGACGCAGGCTTTCCAGCTTCCACAGAATCAACTGCATCAACTGACGAACCTGATCGCCCGAGAGCTTTTTCGATTCGAACAGCTTGGCATCCGGATTGACGCCACCGGCGAAGAAGAAGCCGCCCAGCGGGGCAACCTGGCTGAAGGTTTCAACACGACCCTGAACCAGCGGCGCGATCTTCATCATGTATTCCGGGTTCAACGCCCAGGTCTGCAAGCGGCTGGCAAACTCTTCCACCGGCAGATCGCGCAGCCACTGGCCGTTGAGCCACGACAGCTTCTCGATGTCGAAGATCGGGCCGCCAAGGGAAACACGCTTGAGATCAAAGTTGTCGACCATTTCCTGCAGCGAGAACTTCTCGCGCTCGTCCGGCATCGACCAGCCCATGCGACCGAGGTAGTTGAGCATGGCCTCAGGCATGAAGCCCATGCGCTCGTAGAACGTCACCGACGTCGGGTTCTTGCGCTTGGACAGCTTGCTCTTGTCCGGGTTACGCAGCAGCGGCATGTAGCACAGCTCTGGTTGTTCCCAGCCGAAATATTCGTAGAGCAGAATCAGTTTCGGCGCCGATGGCAGCCACTCTTCGCCGCGCAGGACGTGGGTGATGCCCATCAAATGGTCGTCGACCACGTTGGCGAGGAAGTACGTCGGCAGGCCGTCGGTCTTCATCAGCACTTGCATGTCCATGCGATCCCACGGGATCTCGACGTCGCCACGCAGCAGGTCCGGCACCACGCAAACGCCTTCGCTCGGCACTTTCATGCGGATTACGTGGGGTTCGCCGGCGGCCAGACGGGCTGCGACTTCTTCTTTCGACAGAAGCAGCGCGCGGCCGTCGTAGCGCGGGGTTTCGCCGCGCGCCATTTGCTCAGCGCGCATCTGATCGAGTTCTTCAGCGGTGCAGAAGCATGGGAACGCATGGCCCATGTCGACCAGTTGCTGGCAGTACTTCTGGTAAATGTCGCCGCGCTCGCTCTGGCGATACGGGCCGTGCGGGCCGCCAACGTCCGGGCCTTCGCTCCAGTCGATACCCAACCAGCGCAGGGCGTCGAAGATCTGCTGTTCGGACTCGCGGGTCGAACGCAACTGGTCGGTGTCTTCGATCCGCAGGATGAACTCACCGCCATGCTGCTTGGCAAAGCAGTAGTTGAACAATGCGATGTAAGCGGTACCTACGTGGGGATCCCCGGTAGGCGATGGCGCGATGCGAGTGCGGACGGTGGTCATGGCATGTCTCGAAAAGAATGAAAAGCAAAACAATCAAGCGGCGAATGGTAACAGGCGACACCCGCCCGGCTCCAGCAGGCAGGGCATTTAAGCCAAGTTTGCGTCTGGAGCGCCCGTAAGCCGTGGTGAATGGGTAAATATCAGCGGATGGCATTTACCGTTTATCGGCTGTATGCCAGATTCACCGGCTGATAACTTTCCTTACAATTCCTCAACTACAGTTTGCCCATGCCTGCCCAACTCAAGCGTCGCCTGTTTATTTTCCTGCTGCTCGTCCTGCTGATCGCCGGGGGCTTCTTCGCCCATTGGTTTTTCAAGGGACGCTTTTATGAAAGCACCGACAACGCCTATGTCCAGGGCGAAATCACCCGTGTGTCGAGCCAATTGAGCGCGCGCATCGATAAAGTGCTGGTGCAGGACAATCAGCACGTGGAAAAAGGCCAGTTGCTGGTGCGCCTCGAACCGAATGATTTCCGCCTCGCCGTGGACCGCGCCAATGCCGCCCTCGCCACCCGTGAGGCCGAACGCCTGCAAGCGCAGAGCAAGCTGACCCAGCAATCGAGCCTGATCGCCGCGAGCGATGCGCAAGTGGCGACCACGCAAGCGACCCTTGGCCGCTCGCAAATGGACTTGTCGCGCGCCGAAACCCTGCGCAAACCCGGCTACGTTTCCGAAGAGCGCGTAACCACCCTCGCCGCCGACACTCACATCGCTCGCTCGCAAGTGACCAAGGCGCAGGCCGATGCACAAGGCCAGCGTCAGCAGGTCAACGCCTTGAACGCGGAAATCAAGCGCCTCGACGCGCAGATCGCCAACGCCCGCGCCGATCTGGCGCAAGCCGAACTCAACCTGACCCGCAGCGAAATCCATGCGCCGATCAGCGGCCTCGTTGGCCAGCGCGCCGCGCGCAACGGCCAAGTGGTGCAGGCCGGCGCCTATCTGCTGTCGATTGTTCCGGATGAAGACATCTGGGTGCAGGCCAACTTCAAGGAAACCCAGATTGGCCACATGCAGCCCGGACAAAAAGCCGAGCTGACCTTCGATGCCTACGGTGACACGCCAATCGAAGCGCGGGTCGAGAGCCTGTTCGCCGCGTCCGGCGCGCAGTTCAGCCTGTTACCACCGGACAATGCCACCGGCAACTTCACCAAAGTCGTGCAACGGATTCCGGTGAAACTGACCTTCAAGGCCGATAACCCGTTGCACGGCAAGATCCGCCCGGGCATGTCCGTCACCGCCACCGTGAATATCAAAGACGCCCCAGAAGATGGCCGGTGATTCGCTGATCCGCCCGGTCGGCGAACCGACCCGGCGCGACTGGATTGCGGTGATGAGCGTAATGCTCGGCGCCTTTATGGCGGTGCTCGACATCCAGATCACCAACTCGTCGCTGAAAGACATTCAGGGCGCGCTGTCGGCGACGCTGGAAGAAGGTTCGTGGATTTCCACGTCGTATCTGGTCGCGGAAATCATCATGATCCCGCTGACCGCATGGCTGGTGCAGCTGCTGTCGGCGCGACGCCTGGCGGTGTGGGTGTCGCTGGGTTTTCTGGTGTCCTCGCTGCTGTGTTCGATGGCCTGGAGCCTGGAGAGCATGATCGTCTTCCGCGCCATGCAGGGCTTCACCGGCGGCGCGCTGATCCCGCTGGCATTCACCCTGACCCTGATCAAACTCCCCGAACATCATCGCGCCAAAGGCATGGCGATGTTCGCCATGACCGCGACATTCGCGCCGTCAATCGGCCCGACGCTGGGCGGTTGGCTCACGGAGAACTGGGGTTGGGAATACATCTTCTACATCAACATCCCGCCGGGCCTGATCATGATTGCCGGGCTGATGTATGGGCTGGAGAAGAAAGAAGCGCACTGGGAGCTGCTGAAAAGCACCGACTACACCGGCATCCTCACGCTGGGCATCGGCCTCGGCTGCTTGCAGGTTTTTCTGGAAGAAGGCCATCGCAAGGACTGGCTGGAATCGAGTCTGATCGTGACGCTGGGCAGCATCGCGCTGGTGAGTTTGATCACTTTTGTGATCGTGCAAATCTCCAAACCGAATCCGCTGATCAACTTGGGCATTCTGCGCAATCGCAACTTTGGTTTATCGAGTATTTCCAGCCTGGGGATGGGTGTCGGGCTGTACGGCTCGATCTATTTGTTGCCGCTGTATCTGGCACAGATCCAGAACTACAACGCCCTGCAGATCGGCGAAGTGATCATGTGGATGGGCGTGCCGCAGTTGTTCCTGATTCCACTGGTGCCGAAGTTGATGAAGATCATTTCGCCGAAGTGGCTGTGTACGCTCGGCTTTGGTTTGTTCGGGCTGGCGAGTTTTTCTTCGGGCGTGCTCAACCCGGATTTCGCCGGGCCGCAGTTCAATCAGATTCAGATTGTGCGGGCGCTGGGGCAGCCGTTGATCATGGTGACGATTTCGTTGATTGCCACGGCGTACATCCTGCCGCAGGACGCGGGATCGGCGTCGAGCCTGTTCAATATTTTGCGTAACCTTGGCGGTGCGATTGGCATCGCCCTGCTCGCTACGCTGCTGGACGCGCGCACCAAGACCTACTTCGATTATCTGCGTGAGGCGGTGGTGCCGACCAATCCGCAGGTGGCCGAGCGCCTGGCATCGATGACGGACCGGTTTGGCAATGACACGGCGGCACTGGGCAAGTTGAGTGAGATCGTCCATCAACAGGCGGCGATCATGGCTTACAACGATGCGTTTCATTTTGTCGGGATTGCGTTGGGGATCAGTATGTTGGCGATTTTGTTAACGAAGAAATTGCCGCAAGGGCTGAAGGCTGGGGAATCCCACTGATATTTGCTGTGTCTGGTCTGGCCCCATCGCTGGCAAGCCAGCTCCCACAGGGATTGATGGTGAACACAAATTTTGTGAACACCAAAGAAACCTGTGGGAGCTGGCTTGCCAGCGATGAGGCCCGACCAGACAGCACAAATCAAACCGCCAAAAGCCGCTCGCGCAGTTTGGCAATCTCATCACGCATCTGTGCCGCCGCTTCAAACTCCAGATCCCGCGCCAGCTGATACATCTTCTCTTCCAGCGCGCGAATGCGCTTGGTGATCTCGCTCGGCGAGCGCAATTCGGCTTCGTACTTGGCGTTCTCTTCGGCGGCTTTGGCCATGCCCTTGCGCTTCTTGCTGCGCGAGCCCGGCACGGTGGCGCCTTCCATGATGTCGGCGACGTCCTTGAATACGCCTTTCGGGGTGATGCCGTTTTCCAGGTTGAACGCGATCTGCTTGTCGCGACGACGCTCGGTCTCGCCAATCGCCCGCTCCATCGAACCGGTCATACGATCAGCGTAAAGAATCGCCCGACCATTGAGGTTACGCGCCGCGCGGCCGATGGTCTGGATCAACGAGCGTTCGGAACGGAGGAAGCCTTCCTTGTCGGCGTCGAGAATCGCCACCAGCGACACTTCCGGCATGTCCAGACCTTCACGCAGAAGGTTGATGCCGACCAGCACATCGAACGTGCCAAGGCGCAGGTCGCGGATGATTTCGACGCGCTCAACCGTATCGATGTCCGAGTGCAAATAACGCACGCGCACGCCATGATCGGCAAGGTAATCGGTGAGGTCTTCGGCCATGCGCTTGGTCAGCGTAGTGACCAGCACGCGCTCTTCGATCGCCACGCGCTTGGAGATTTCCGACAGCAGATCGTCGACCTGCGTCAGCGCCGGACGCACTTCAATCTGCGGATCGACCAGGCCGGTAGGACGCACCAGTTGCTCGACCACGCGTCCGGCATGCTCGGCTTCGTAGTTGCCCGGCGTCGCCGAGACGAAAATGGTCTGCGGGCTGACCCCTTCCCACTCGTCAAAACGCATTGGCCGGTTATCCAGCGCTGACGGCAGACGGAAGCCATACTCGACGAGGGTTTCCTTACGCGAACGGTCGCCCTTATACATCGCGCCGACCTGCGGCACGCTGACGTGGGATTCGTCGATCACCAGCAAGGCATCCGCTGGCAGGTAATCGTAGAGCGTTGGCGGCGCCGCACCGGCCGGACGCCCGGACAGGTAGCGCGAGTAGTTTTCGATGCCGTTGCAGTAACCCAGCTCGAGAATCATTTCCAGGTCGAAACGCGTGCGTTGCTCAAGGCGCTGAGCTTCGACCAGCTTGTTGTTGCTGCGCAGATATTCGAGGCGTTCCTGCAGTTCGACCTTGATGTGTTCGATGGCGTCGAGCAGGGTTTCCCGTGGCGTCACATAGTGACTTTTCGGATAGAACGTGAAACGCGGCATCTTGCGGATGACTTCGCCGGTCAGCGGGTCAAACGCGGAAATACTTTCGACCTCGTCATCGAACAGCTCGATGCGGATCGCCTCCAGATCGGATTCCGCCGGGTAAATGTCGATCACATCGCCACGCACGCGGAAGGTCGCGCGGGCAAAATCCATGTCGTTGCGGGTGTATTGCAGGTCGGCCAAGCGCCGCAGCAGTGCGCGCTGATCGAGTTTGTCGCCGCGATCGACGTGCAAGACCATCTTCAGATAGGTTTCCGGGCTACCCAGACCGTAGATGCACGACACCGTGGTGACGATGATCGCGTCCTTGCGCTCCAGCAGCGCTTTGGTCGCGGACAGGCGCATCTGCTCGATGTGGTCGTTGATCGACGCATCCTTCTCGATGAAGGTGTCGGACGACGGCACATACGCTTCGGGCTGGTAGTAGTCGTAGTAGGAAACGAAGTATTCGACGGCGTTGTTCGGGAAGAACGCCTTGAACTCGCCGTACAACTGCGCCGCGAGGGTTTTGTTCGGCGCCAGCACCAGCGTCGGACGCTGAATCTGCGAGATGACGTTGGCAATGCTGAAGGTCTTGCCCGAGCCGGTCACACCGAGCAGCGTCTGGTGCGCCAGCCCGGCTTCGATACCCTCCACCAATTGGCGAATGGCTTCCGGTTGATCGCCGGCGGGCTCGAAGCGGGTGACGAGCTGGAATTCGGACATATACACCTCTGGAATCATGGCGTTCCGAGCAAAGCGGAGCACCACGGGGACGACCGCAAACGACCGGTGTCGCGCAAGAAAAAACCTGGATTGTGCTCAATGTGGTGGCGATTGCCTCTCCTTTCAAGGCAAACGTCCTACATCCGGTAAAGTCTCTGACACGGCCAATCGACTAACGGTCAAGAAATAATCGTAAAAACTTGCCTGAAAAGCCGAATCGCCTGTCGCCATTGCTCGCAGATGGCCTCTATACTAGCTCCCCGTTTGTGCACCGCTCTAGTGCATTCGGCTGGAGCGCGACACGTCCCTCCACACTCCATTCAGAGCCGCCGTAATAATGAGCCTGTTCTCCGCTGTCGAAATGGCACCCCGCGATCCAATCCTGGGCCTCAACGAAGCATTCAACGCCGATACCCGGACCACCAAGGTCAACCTGGGCGTTGGCGTTTACTGCAACGAAGAGGGGCGAATTCCACTTCTGCGCGCTGTTATCGAAGCCGAGACGATTCGCGTCGCTCAACACGCTTCGCGCGGTTACCTGCCGATCGATGGCATCGCTGCCTACGACCAGGCCGTGCAAAAGCTGCTGTTCGGCAACGACTCGCCGCTGATCAGCGCCGGTCGCGTCATCACCACTCAGGCCGTCGGCGGAACCGGCGCACTGAAAATCGGTGCTGACTTCCTCAAGCAACTGCTGCCGAACGCCGTCGTGGCGATCAGCGACCCAAGCTGGGAAAACCACCGCGCACTGTTCGAAACCGCTGGTTTCCCAGTGCAAAACTACCGCTACTACGACGCTGCCACCCACGACGTCAATCGTGCTGGCATGCTCGAAGACCTGAACGCCCTGCCGAACGGCTCGATCGTTATCCTCCACGCTTGCTGCCACAACCCGACCGGCGTCGACCTGACACCGGCAGACTGGAACAACGTGCTGGAAGTGGTCCGCGCCAAAGGTCACGTGCCGTTCCTCGATATGGCTTATCAGGGTTTCGGCGACGGTATCGACGAAGACGCCGCTGCCGTGCGTCTGTTCGCTGAATCCGGTCTGACTTTCTTCGTCTCGAGCTCGTTCTCCAAGTCGTTCTCGCTGTATGGCGAGCGCGTTGGCGCCCTGTCGATCATCAGCGAATCGAAAGAAGAAAGCGCGCGCGTGCTGTCGCAAGTCAAACGCGTGATCCGCACCAACTACTCCAACCCGCCAACCCACGGTGCAAGCATCGTTGCAGCGGTGTTGAACAGCCCGGAGCTGCGTGCGCAGTGGGAAGCCGAGCTGGCTGAAATGCGCCTGCGTATTCGCGGCATGCGCGAGCAGATGGTTGCCCTGCTGGCGGAAAAAGCGCCAGGTCGCGACTTCAGCTTCGTCGGCCGTCAGCGCGGCATGTTCTCCTACTCGGGCCTGACCACCGAACAAGTGCATCGCCTGCGCAACGAGTTCGGCATCTACGCGCTGGACACCGGCCGCATCTGCGTGGCGGCGCTGAACCAGAGCAACATCAAGGCGGTAACGGATGCGATCGTTCAGGTCATCTGATTTCGCTGCGTTATGAAAAAACGGGAAGCCTTGGGGCTTCCCGTTTTTTATTTGTCCAAAGGAATGCAACATTCCCTCTAAACTGCACACAAATCAAAAACTGTAGGCCTTCGCCTGCTCGCGATAGCGCCCTGTCAGCCGAAGCATCACTGTCTGACACACTGCTATCGCGAGCAGGCGAAGGCCTACAGGGTTTTGTGTTTATCCGAGTACTTTGTGAGAAGCCCAATGAAAAATGACAACCTGCGCGCCGACCGTGACGATCTGGATGATTTCATCCCGCGCGCCTCGGCCAAACGCGAAAAAAGCCTGGTGCTGCAAGTCGCGGCCGGGGTGTTTCTCGGTGGCCTGGCCCTGTGGCTGGTGCAACTGGCGGCCACCGCGGCCTACGCCAAACTAATCCTCGGCACGATTACCTTCGGCAGTTAAGCCAGTTCGGTCGCGCGCTGAGCGGCCGCATCGTCATAAACGACGTACAGCGATTCGGCGACCTGGCTTTTGATCGCCTTAGTGCTTTCCAGCCCAAGGACGAACCCTTCGGCCTTGCCACCGGCGCGGTTCAATTCCTCGGCAGTGCTGGCCTGGGTGATGGCCTCGAAGAGTTTCTCGGCGTGCGGCCCTACCCCTTTGGGCAGGCTGATTTGCGTGGTGCTCATGCGAACACCTCGTTGTTACGGGCAGAAAGTTTCATGGCGCGTACCTTTTCGGCGAATGGCCGGCAGCGCGTGTGACCACTTCCGGGCGGCCATGGTAGACCTCTCAGACAGTTCTGGTAATCGCCAATCGCTGACAAATCACCGTCTGTCCTGACGAATCGCAGTTTTTTGCACCTGACGCTTGACTTCTCTTTTTGAATCAGTAACATACGCACCAATTCCGCAATAGCTCAGTTGGTAGAGCAAATGACTGTTAATCATTGGGTCCCTGGTTCGAGTCCAGGTTGTGGAGCCAAATAGCAAAGCCCCTGAATTGAAAGATTCAGGGGCTTTTTTGTGGGCGTTCGAAAAGATCAAAAGATCGCAGCCTTCGGCAGCTCCTACAGGTTCAGCGTCATCCGCAAAATGGGCGGAAAATGAGACCTGTGTAGGAGCTGCCGAAGGCTGCGATCTTTTGATCTTCAAACAAAAAGGGCCGATCTGATTAACAGATCGGCCCTTTTACATTCAGCTACAGCAGTCAGACATGCTCGCTGCTTTTCACCTGCACTTTCGGCGCGCCATGCCCATGATCATGGTCATCCGGCTCAATCACCGGCACTTCATTGCCGTCGCAGTCGTGCAGTTTGCCGTCACTGAAGTAGTCGCCTTCGCGCAGCGCATCCAGATCGCGATAACGCAGAGTCCGCTCTTCCGCTGCCGCAAACACCGACTGCTGATCCGAGTTGCCAGCGGTGAAGTGGTTGAACGCCAGGTTGAGCAGAATCGCCATGATCGCCGACGAGCTGATGCCCGAGTGGAAAATGGTCGCGAACCAGCTTGGGAAGTGATCGTAGAAGTTCGGCGCGGCAATCGGGATCATGCCGAAGCCGATCGAGGTGGCGACGATGATCAGGTTGACGTTGTTGCGATAATCAACCTTCGACAGCGTGCGGATACCGCTGGCTGCCACCGTGCCGAACAGCACGATACCGGCGCCACCGAGCACCGATGTCGGCACCGCCGCAATCACCCGGCCCATGAACGGCAGCAGGCCGAGGATCACCAGGAACACACCGCCGGTGGCCACCACGTAACGGCTCTTGATTCCGGTCACTGCCACCAGCCCGACGTTCTGGGCGAAGGCGCTCTGCGTGAACGAACCAAAGATCGGCGCAAACATGCTCGACAGCATGTCGGCACGCAGGCCGTTGCCAAGACGCTTGGAGTCAACCTTGGTGCCGATGATTTCACCGACCGCCAGGATGTCCGCCGAGGTTTCCACCAAGGTCACCATGACCACGATGCACATCGACAGGATCGCCGCGAAGTGGAAGGTCGGCATGCCGAAGTGGAACGGCGTCGGGAAGCCGAACATCGGCCCGGTGGTGACGTTGGAGAAATCCGCCATACCGAGGAACACCGCCAGCACCGTACCGATCACCATGGCCAACAGGATCGACAGACGCGAGATGGTCGAACTGCCAACCTTGCTCAGCAGCAACACCAGCACCAGCGTGACCGCCGCCAGACCGATGTTTTGCATACTGCCGAAGTCCGGCGCGTGGCTGTTGCCACCCATCGCCCAGCGTGCAGCCACCGGCATCAGCGTCAGGCCGATGGTGGTGATGACGATACCGGTCACCAATGGCGGGAAGAACTTGGTAATGCGCGAGAACACCGGCGTGATCAACAAGCCGATCAGCGATGCCGCGATGACGGCGCCAAGCACCGACTGGAAGCCACCCTCCCCGCCGCTGCTGACGATCGCGACCATGGTCGCCACGCCGGAGAACGACACGCCCTGAACCAGCGGCAACTGACAGCCAAAAAACGGCAGGCCCAGGGTTTGCAGCAGTGTCGCCAGCCCCCCCGCAAACAATGAAGCAGCAATCAGCAAACCAATGTCCGCCGGCGACAACCCGGCAGCCTGACCGATGATCAGTGGCACCGCGACGATACCGCCATACATGGTCAGAACATGTTGCAGGCCGTAAGCCATATTCGCGCCGACCCCGAGATTCTCGTCCTCGGGCCGTTGGTGTGAAACATGGGGCGTTTTCATGGTGGGGGGTTCCCTGGTTTTTGTTATGCGCACACTGTATTCAATACTCGTGACAAATGTCCATAGAGTTGTATACAACTTATCAGTCACAAAATGGATAGGTAGCCACCCAACCTTCTAACCTGCGCCTTCCATCCCCCACAAATCCGGCAACACATCCCCTCCGGCGTCCGCGCCTGTCCCCACTACGCTGAAGTGTTCACGGCGACCGACGGTGCGGTCGCGCCCTTTTTTATACATATAAAGTATGCATAATGCAGTCAATCGAAATTCAATACGACAAAAGCAAGAACGCGGCCAACAGACTCAAGCACAAAGGCGTCAGCCTTGCCGAGACCGAAGCGGTCTTTCACGACGAACGAGCACTGATGATCGAGGACAACGACCATGACGAGCAGCGCTGGATCACCCTCGGCCTCGATAGCAAAGGACGCTTATTGGTCGTTGCGTACAGTTACCGCGAAGCGAATGTCATTCGAACCATTTCTGCACGCGTCGCCACACCGAGCGAACGTTGCGCGTATTTTCTGGAGGCATGACCGATGAAAGACGAATATGACTTTTCCCAAGGCAAACGTGGCGCCGTGGCGTCAAACAAGGGCAAGACCCGTATCACCATCATGCTTGACGACGCCGTCATCGACGCGGCGCGGACCGTGGCGGAAAGCGAGGGTTTCGGTTATCAGACGGTGATCAACAACACGCTGCGCCATGCCTTGCTGGATCACGACCCGCAAGAACAGGCCGCGCATTCGGCGCAATTGAAGAAAGGCATTACCGCCGCCGACCTCAAGAGTCTTGAGAAACGACTGTCGGCAGCGGCCGGGGAAATCCGTGGGCTACTGGAGCCCGACGCCAAGCCTTAGGCTCAGAGCGGAGCAATCACCCGCTCAAGGGAATGCCTTAAATGCGGCGAGTCTGGCAGGTGAATCTCGAACTCCTGCGCCAACAACTCGATCAGCGCCGAAACGTCGGTGACTTCGCACCGTTCGCTGCTCGCACCCATGCGGTGGATCGCGAAGCTGCCGTTGTTCAATGTCTTGCGCCAGCCATCGCCCGTGCGCGCGGCCATCAGCCGCTGGGCGAACGGCGATTGCGGATGGGTCGAGACGTACCAGTTGCCAATCGTGTAATCAATGTCTTCCTGGCGCTGCAGGTCGAACAGGTACATCGCCCGCCACTCACCCGCGACCTTGGCGCGCAGCATGTAGCCATCCGCCTGCTTTTCGATGCGATAGGGTTCGTGCGGGGTGCTTTGCTCGGCTTCGCTGTCGAGCAGCAGTGGCGCGGTGGGCACCATGCCTCCGAAGCCGACGTCGGTGATGTAGCGTACGCCGTCGAGGGTCACAAGGCTCAAGCGGTGCGTGCGCGCCGTCCAACTGCCTTCGGGCTGATTCATCACGACACGCCCGCTGATCGCCCGGGCGTCGAAGCCCAGCTCAAGTAATAGGGCAAAGAACAGGTGATTGAGCTCATAGCAGTAACCGCCGCGTCCACCGAGCAGAACTTTGTCTTCGATGGACGGCAGATCGATCAACACCGGCGCCCCGGTCACCGTTGCCAGATTCTCGAATGGAAATACGCCGGTGTGGCGCAACTGCAACTGACGCAAAGTCTCCAGCGTCGGTGCCGGCGGCGTATCGAAACCCAGGCGTTGCAGGTACAACTTCAGATTCGTCAGGCGTGGCTCACTCATTGCTCGATCCTTATGCATGGGGCCGCAGGTCACTGCGTTGATGGTCGCCATGTATACGGGATTCAGCCGCGTTCTCGACAATTGATTTCGCCAATCGCCTGCTAGCGTTTCTTGCGTGAACCAATACGAATCCACGTCGGTGCATGGTCACTGGCGTGCGGCTCATTACGCACCCAGGCGTCTACTCCGGCCTCATGCAGATAAGGGCTCAGCGCCGGATTGAGCAACAGATGGTCGATGCGCAAACCGGAGTTGGTTTGCCAGTGCTGGCGGAAGTAATCCCAAAAGGTATAGAGGCGATCTTCGGGATACAGATGGCGTAGCGAATCGGTCCAGCCTTGATCGAGCAAACGCTGGTAACACTCTCGGCTTTCGGGTTGAAGCAAGGCGTCCTTGAGCCAGGAGCGGGTGTTGTAAATATCCATGTCGGTGGGCACGACGTTGTAATCGCCGGCAAGCACCACCGGATGATCGCTGCTCTGCAGGTCTTTTGCGTGGCTGATCAACCGCTCGAACCACGCCAGTTTGTAATCGAATTTCGGCCCCGGTTGCGGGTTGCCGTTGGGCAAGTAGAGGCAACCGACCAGCACGCCGTGCACTGCCGCTTCCAGATAACGACTGTGCTTGTCATCGGGATCGCCCGGCAGTCCACGGCGGCTCTCCAGCGGTTGCGCGTCACGGGCGAGAATCGCCACGCCGTTCCACGCCGCCTGCCCTTGCCAGATCGCGCCGTATCCGGCGGCCTCCACTTCGGCGGCGGGGAATGCCGTGTCGACTGATTTAAGTTCTTGCAAGCAAGCGATGTCCGGTTGCTCGCGCTTGAGCCAATCCAGCAAGTTCGGCAAACGTGCGCGTAAACCGTTGACGTTATAAGTCGCGATTCGCAGGTTTTTCATCGGCGGAGGCTCCTGCCCGTGGGCTGTGAAAATTGTGACCTCCTGATCGTCGCGGCGGTTGCATCGGATCGGCCGGCTGCGGCGTAACATGCCGGACGGGCGCAAGCGCAACTCGGTGCGCTTCAGCATCATCGACGACGAGTGGCCGCAAGTGCGTCTGCTCCTGGAGCAGAAACTCGCCGGCCACCTGTAAGACTCAGGCGCGGTTGCGCAGCCATTGCAGGAAACCTTTTTTCGCCACCACAACCGGTGCTTCCTCAGTCAGGGACTGCGCCTTGTGCAGGCGATAATCGAGCAACGCCTGCATCGCGTCGTTGATGTCGTGACGGGCATCGAGGCACGGCTTGAGGTAGGACTTTTCGATGCGATAGAGCACGCAGAAAGTTTTCGCCGAAAAGTCTGCCGGCAAAGAAGTGTCTGAAAGAATCCCCGCCTCGCCGATCACCTCGCCCGGCCCCATACGCCCGGATTCGAAAGGCGTGCCGTGACGCTTGAGGGTCACCGAAACCACGCCGGACTCAATGATGAACAGGTGATCGCTGACCTCGCCGCCGGCCAGAATGATCTCCCCGGCACGGAAGGTTTTCAGGCTCATGTTCTGGCTGAAGGTGTCTTTCTCTTCCTGGCGCAATGTCGAGAAAATCGGCGAACTGTCGAGCAACGCGCGTGGTCGCGACAGGTTGCTTGGCACACTGGTTTCATTGCTCGACAGCAGATTGACCCCGGACGCCTGCAAGTGTCGGAACGCCAGATCGAACAGTTGATTGCGCACGGCCCGCTTCTCGCCCATCGAGGCGACAAAACCACTGATCTCGTACTCCGCACCGCTGCTTGCGGCGCTTTTCAGCGCGACGCTCGGCGCAGGCGTGTCGAGCAATTGCCGACAGCCCTGCATCGCCCGCTCCAGCGCATCGATCACCGAACTGGGCCGCGCATGGGGGCTGACCTGCACACAGACCGAGACGCCGAACATGTTGCTCGGACGACTGAAGTTGATGATCTTGGCCTTGGCCGCGAGCGAATTGGGGATCACTGCCATGCTGCCCTGACTGGTTTGCAGACGCGTGGCACGCCAGTCGATGTCGGTGACCCGACCTTCCGTGCCGTCGATGGAAATCCAGTCATCCAGTTGATAAGGCTTGGTGGTGTTGAGGACGATCCCGGAAAACACATCGCTGAGCGTGCTCTGCAGGGCCAGACCAACGATGATCGCCAGAGCCCCGGACGTCGCCAGCACGCCTTTGACCGGCAGATCCAGCACGTAGGCCAGCGCCGCAATGATCGCGATGAGAAAAATCACCGCGCCGAGCAGGTCCTGCAATAGCCGTCCAGTGTGGCCGACCCGTTGCATCATCACCGCACCGATCAGCACCGTCAGAGTCCGTGCGCCGAACAACCACCAGCCGATTTGCAAACCGGTTGCTGCCAGATGCAGCGGCACGTTGTCGGCCCACGGTGCGGGCTCCATCGGGTTGAGGCCTTCGTTGAACAGCAACACACTGAACAAGGTAAAAATCAGCACCCGCACCAACAACTTCCACTCGCTGCCATGGGAACTGATCAGGCGCCACAGACCAAGATCGAGAAGAATCAGGATCAACGCGCAAAACAACGGGTGTTCGGTCAGCAGAGACAGCATCAAACAACTCCGACGAAGGCCAATCGCGAGAAGATCGCACAGATTGGGGCAAGTGTAGGAGCAATTGATTTCGCCGGATGAACCCGCAAGCAAAAACAGAAAAAAACCCCATATGGAAGCGAGCAGTCTCGCTCCCATATGGGGTTTTGTGGTGCGGCGGGATTATCCGTGCATCTGACCAAAGCGGCCCGACTGGAAGTCCGCGAACGCCTGGTGGATTTCCTGCTCGGTGTTCATCACGAACGGGCCATGGCCGACGATCGGTTCGTCGATCGGCTCGCCGCTGAGCAGCAGCACCACCGCGTCGTGGCTGGCTTCGAGGGTCAATTGATCACCGTCACGTTCAAACAGCACCAACTGCCCTTCCCGCGCCGATTCCACAGCGTTGATCTGCACCGAGCCTTTGAGCACCACCAAAGCGGTGTTGCGTCCTTCGTGCAGATCCAGGGTCAGCGGCTTGCCGGCGTTCAGGCGCAGATCCCACACGTCGATAGGCGTGAAGGTGCGCGACGGGCCGGTGTGGCCATCGAACTCACCGGCGATCAAACGCAGGCTGCCGGCGTTGTCCTTGAGCGCGATGTTCGGGATGTCGCTGTCGAGAATGGTCTGATAGCCCGGCGCGGCCATTTTGTCCTTGGCCGGCAGGTTGACCCACAGTTGCACCATCTCCAGTTTGCCGCCGGTTTTGGCGAAGTTTTCCGAGTGAAACTCCTCGTGGAGGATCCCCGAAGCTGCGGTCATCCACTGCACATCGCCCGGGCCGATGACGCCGCCACTGCCGGTCGAATCGCGGTGCTGCACTTCGCCGTCATACACGATGGTCACGGTTTCGAAACCACGGTGCGGATGCTGACCCACGCCACGCCGTTCGGTGGTCGCGGTGAAATCGGCAGGGCCGGCGTGATCGAGCAGCAGGAACGGGCTGATGTGTTTGCCCAGGTTGTCGTAGGAAAACAGCGTGCGAACCGGGAACCCATCGCCGACCCAATGGCCGCGCGGGCTGGTGTAGATACCAATGATGTTCTTCATGGTTGTCTCCATTTGGGTGAGTGACGCTATGGATTAAGCATAAATCCAAGACGATTAATGCACTAGACTGCAAAAATCGATCTCAGCGTTCTATATACAGAACAATTATATCAATCCAACACAGCGACATTCGCCTTAATCGGCGAAGCCTTCATCGTTAGCAGGGCCAGTCCAGACAACACCAGGCCTGAAAGTAATTCATGACTTTTGTTCAACACTGCTTTGCCCCGACAGTGGTTTTTCCCACAGATGCAGGCGCAGATACTTAACACCATTCCCACAGCAATCCCTGGAGTCCTTCATGTCTGTTCCCGCTTTCGGTCTTGGTACGTTTCGTCTGCAAGGCCAAGTGGTCATCGACTCGGTCAGCACTGCCCTGGAACTCGGCTATCGAGTCATCGATACCGCGCAGATCTACGAAAACGAATCCGACGTCGGCCAAGCCATCGCCAGCAGCGGCATTGCGCGCGATGAACTGTTCATCACCAGCAAGATCTGGGTGGCTAACTTCGCCCAGGATCGTCTGATCGCAAGCCTTAAAGAGAGCCTGGAAAAACTGCAAACCGACTACCTCGACCTGACGCTGATCCACTGGCCGTCGCCAGACGATCAAGTGCCGGTTGAAGAATTCATGGGCGCCTTGCTAGAGGCCAAGCGCTTGGGTCTGACCCGGCAGATCGGTGTTTCCAACTTCACCATCGACTTGATGAAGCAGGCGATTGCTGCGATTGGCGCAGAGAACATCGCGACCAACCAGATCGAGCTGCACCCGTATCTGCAAAACCGCAAAGTGGTCGAGTTCGCCCAAAGCCAGGGCATCCAGATCACGTCGTACATGACCCTGGCTTACGGCGAAGTCTTGAAGGATCCGCTGATCCAGCAGATCGCCGAGCGCCTGCATGCCACCCCGGCGCAGGTCACCCTCGCCTGGGCCATGCAATCGGGATATGCGGTGATTCCATCGTCGACCAAGCGCGCCAACCTGCAAAGCAATCTCGGCGCCTGCTCGATGACATTGAGTGATGCGGATATGGCCCTGATTGCCACACTGGATCGCGGCCATCGTTTGACCAGCCCGAAAGGCATTGCGCCGGTCTGGGATTGATCGCTCAAGCCTGAAGGCGTTGCGCGAGGCCCTGCATGGCTTCGCGCAACACGTTGATGGCCGGGACAATCGCCACGGTTTCTGTCGCGCGGCAAGTGTGTTCGAGGTCAACACACGCCGATACCAGCCGCGCCGCGCCAACCATTTGCGCACCACCCTTGATGTGGTGAGCCAGATCACGCAAACCGCTGCAGTCCGGCTCGAGACTCAACTCATCAAGCCGTTGCAGATCGTCACGCAGACTGTTCAACACTTCACTGCGCAAGCGATCCATCAACGCGTGATCATTCCCGGCCATCTGCTCCAGCGCGCTGAGGTCGATTTCCGTCAGGTCAGGCTGCCCGTTCGAATCGTTTTCATGGTCGCCATGACTGAAACCTTCCAGGGCTTGCTGCAAATCATTCAAGCGGATCGGCTTGAACAGGCAATCGTCCATCCCCGCTTCGAAACAGCGCAAGCGCTCTTCAGCCTGGGCGTTGGCAGTGAAGCCGAGGATCAGACACGGGGTTCGGTCGATCGCGGCCTCTTCATCACGGATTGCCCGCGTCAAATCATAGCCATTGCAGCGGGGCATGTTGCAATCGGTGATTACCACGTCGAAAGGATGCGCCCTCCAGCGCTCCATACCTTGCCCGCCATCCTCAGTGTCGACCGTTTGATGCCCGAGTTCACTTAATTGCCAGCACAACAACAAGCGGTTCACCGGATGGTCGTCTACTACCAGAATGCTCAGTGAGCGGGCAGGTACAACGGCGGCTTCTGGTACCACCGGACTCGGCATCCGTGCCTCCAACACCCGCAAATCGAGCCTGACCTCAACCCGCGTTCCGTCCCCAGGCTTGCTATCGAGGTGCAAGGTCCCGCCCATCATTTCGCAAAGACTGCGACTGATCACCAACCCCAGTCCGGAGCCGTTGCGTGCCGCCCCAGGATTGTTGCCAGCCTGGACGAACGGGCTGAACAGCCGTTGCTGATCCTCGGCGCTGATGCCGATGCCACTGTCCTCGATGATCACGCATACCGCCAGACGCTGATTGGCGCTGGTGGCCAGTTTCAGCTGCAGCCTCACTTCGCCTGCTTCGGTGAACTTGATCGCATTGCTCAGCAGGTTCGACAGCACCTGCTTGAATCGCGTTGGATCGATCTGCACGTCGACGTCACTGCGCGCATCCAGATCAATGCACCAGAGCAAGCGTTTCTGCCGTGCCAGACCCTCGAAGACCCGGCATATCGAGAGCACCAACTCACGCAAATTGGCGCGCTCCGGGACAAGCGCAAGATGCCCCGATTCAATTCGCGAAATGTCGAGAATGTCGCCGATCAATGCCAGCAATTGTTGACCGGCATTGGACGCTACCTGTATGGCCAAGCGATCCGTCACGCCGTCTTCAGCGCGTTTCAGCGCCAGCTCCAGCATGCCGATCAACGCGTTCATCGGTGTCCGGATTTCATGGCTCATGGTCGCCAGAAACGTGCTCTTGGCGCGATTGGCGTCATCGGCGACATCCTTGGCTTCCTGCAAACGGTGCAACCATTGCTGACGCTGGCGAATCTGCCAGCGCTGAAATCCGATCCACACCAGCGCCAGCACCAGCAAGCCGGCCGCACCGGTAAAGCCCAGAAGAATTTCGCGGCGATGACGCAACCAATAGCTGTCTTCGACCACGACATCATGGCTCCAACGCTCGACCAACTCATCCATTTGCTGCGGCGCAATACTCAGCAAAGCCTTGTTCAATATCGAGTGCAGTGCCGTGGCCTGAGGTGACGTCGCCAGAGCAATGCGTGCCGGTTGATCGCCCACCGTGCCATAGATACGCAAACGCTCACGGTATTGGCGAGCGATCAGATAACGCGCCACCAGCAAAGAACTGACTGTTACCTCAGCCTGCCCTTTGGCGATCAACGCCATGCCGGCTGCCGGGCTGCTGACTTCAACCAGACGAATTCGCGGGGCATGGGCGGCCAAATAGGCACGCAACGGGTGCCCGCGATAAATTGCCAGCCGTTTATCTTGCAGATCGTCGAGTGTCGGCGGCCTCTGTGCAGTGGCAGCCCCTACCAGCACAAACGGGTTATTCAAATAGGCACGGGTAAAATGCAGCTCCGCCTCTCGCTCACTGCTGGGCGTCACCACGGGCAACACATCAATGTCACCGGCCTTGAGCTGCTCGATCTGGCGATCCAGCGAGGTTCCGCGCACGATGTCGAAGTTCAGCCCGCTGCGCTGACTGATCAAACTGAGCAGTTGCGCTGAAAGCCCGCTTAAACGGCCGTCGGCGTCAAAGAACGTCAGCGGTGCAAAATCGTCGATAACGCCGACCCTCACGCGTGGGTGTTGATCCAGCCAGGCCTGTTCGCTGACGCTGAGTTGCACCCGCGACTGTTCGGCCATGTCGGCATGGCCTGCACTCCAGCGCTGTTCAATACGTTGGCGGCGCTCCATCGGAATCGCGACGAGCGCCTTGTCGATGATGCGCTTGAGTCGCGCATCGCGGCGCTGCAGCGCAAAACCGAAGGGGTTGGCATCCAGGCCCGCCGGCCCGGCCAGTTGCAGGTCATTGCGATAATTGGTGTTGATCAGGTAATTGGCGCTGATGAAATCGCCCAGGTAGACATCATCCGTACCGAACGCCACGGCACCGAGCGCGTCCATCGCTGAGTGATAGCGCTGCACATCGGCCAGCGGATAAACCCTCTGCACGCTGGACAATGGCAGATAGTCTTCGACGATGGCGATGCGTTTGCCAATGAGTTGCGCCGGTTGCGGATCATCGACGCGGGTCACCAGCATCGGCTGATCTTCCGCATAGGCCCTGGACAGAACAATCTCCGGGTCGGCGGTTTCGAAATGGTTGGACGTCCCCAACAAATCCAGTTCGCCGTCCTTGAGAGCCGCCATCACGGCCTCACGGTTGCTGAAGCGTCGGACTTCGATCCTGACGCCAAGCAATTGCCCCAGCAGATCGGCGTAATCGGCTGTCAGTCCTTCCAGCTCATGCTGATTGCGGGTGATTTCGAAAGGAGGATAGTCCGGCCCGGAAACTCCCATACGCAAGACGGGATGCTCGCGCAACCATTGGCGATCCTGCTCGTCCAGCCGCAACTGGACGTTCTCCAGGCCCGAACGCGTCAGCACTTCGAGTACCTGCGGCGTTTCATCCGCTCCGCACATCGCGGTAAAGCTCAACCACAGCAGGCAGACTCGACACATCCACCTCATGGTTTGCGCCTCAGGTCAGTTGGTTGCGCTTGGCGAAATCGCGCAAGTGCACCACTGACGACAACCCGAGTTTTTGCATCGTCCGGGTTTTATAGGTACTGATGGTTTTGTGGCTCAAGTGCATGTCTTCGGCAATCGCCTTATTGGCCTTGCCCTGGGCCAGTTGCCGGAAAATGCTCAATTCGCGATCCGACAGTTGATCGATCATCTGCTTTTCGGTGAGCTGCACCGTGTTCAGCGTATTGGCACTGTCGGACAACGAAGTGAAATAGGTGTAGCCCGACATCACCGCCTGAATGGCCTTGTGCAATTGTTGCAGTTGATTGGTTTTGGTCACGTACGCCATGGCCCCGGCGCGTATGCAGCGCTCCTGATAGAACATGGCTTCATGCGAAGTGAAGATCAGGACTCGACAGTCCAGATCGTTCGCCTTGATTCTGGCCAGCACATCCAGCCCCTCGATCGTCGGCAGACGCAGGTCAAGCACCACCAGTTGGGGTTTGTACTCACGAATCAGCGGCACCACCTCGCTGCCATTGGAGACTTCGTGAATATCCTTGAAGCCCTCGGTTTGCAGCACGATCCTGACGGCGGCACGCACCACCGGATGATCATCGACGATCAGCGCTGACTTCATGAACACTCCCAGGGCAAAACGTGAAGAAGACGCCACGGTTGCCGATTGTTCCGGACGCTGTGGCTGCGCAAAGACTGTTGCACGGAACGGGACGTGATTCACCTGTCAGACCTGACAGTTGCGACAAACGAAATTCTATGCATACGCACGCTGCGGCAAGGAGGGCCCTTGCGCCCACCGAGGTGCGTCAACCACCGTCATCAGGTGCCTGATGGCTTGGGCGCCTGGCAACGCCACATGACTGATCTGCACGTTTTTCTGAGCGTAGCCAAGCGTCGCATTCCTGGGGGCCGAAGGCTCGTTGTAGATCAACACCTGACGAACCTGGGGGTTGTCGAGGAAGAACCCCAGCAGATTCAGCGAACCCGACGCCAGCTCGGCATTGATCACCACCGCATCGAACGGTTCGCAGCCATAGTCCACCAGGGTCAAAAGCTCGGCGAGGTTTTGCACCGGGGCAACGCGGTAATAATCCAGTGCGTTGAACAAGCGCTCGATTTTCATCCGGTGAAAATGCTGTGGGTCGGCGATCAGAATGCGCAGGGCTTTATTGGTCATGATCAATCTCCCGGTGGTCAGGTGTTTGGATGGCGCAAGACTACGCAAGCCCCAAAGATGCTTCTGTAGGACGTTTCCGAAAAAACCGGTCATTCATCCGAGCTTTGCTGATCGCTGCGTTGCTGCAGCCAATTCAATAAATCGTCTGCGGGCATCGGTCGTGCGTACCAATAGCCCTGCCCTAGCGTGCACCCCAGGGCGAGCAGCTCACGGCGCTGCGCGTCGGTCTCGATCCCTTCGATCACCACGCTCATGCCCAGGGTTTCGCCCAGCGCCAGGGTGCTGCTGATGGCTGCACGGCAACGGGGTTCGTGCTCAAGGTTGCGAATGAAATCGGCATCGAGCTTGATTTCGTTGAACGGTAACTGGCACAGCCGCTGCAGTGAGGAGAAGCCTGCCCCGAAGTCATCGATCGACAAGCGGCAGCCCATCATGCGCAGGCGCACCAGCGATTCAAGGCTGGTGGCCGGGGCCTCCAACAGGCCGCTTTCGGTCAGTTCGAAGGTCACGCTCGCGCCGCAAGTCCGGTGACGCGCCAGCAGGCTGCGCAACGTTGACGCCAGTTCACCGCTGGCCAGTTGGACGGCTTGCAGATTGAACGCAACATTCAAGGGGAACCCTCGCTCGCGGGCACGACGCTGCACCGTCAACGCCTGTTCGAGTTGCAGAAACAGCAACTCATCGAGCAAACCACAGCGTTCCAGAACCGGCATGAATAACGCAGGCGAGATCACTCCTTGCGTTGGGTGCAACCAGCGGCACAACACTTCGACGCCACACACTTCACCGCTGTGCAGATTGAATTTGGGCTGATACCAGGCCTGCAATTGTTGCTCGGCCAGCGCCTGCCGCACAGCGCCTTCGTCGGCCAGCGTGATGGCCGCGTCAGGTGGTTGCGGCATGGCTGGCCGGTTGGCGAACTTATCGAGCAAATCCGCCAGCATCTGAATATGCAACGGCTTGCCCACGTCGCCGAGCAATTCCAGGCCAAGCAACGCGACCATTTGATGCACGGCGCGGCGCAGGTCCGCTGACAGTGAACTGCTGATGATCACTGACTTGACCTGACCTGTGGCGCCGACCCGCTGCAGAAACTCCAGGCCGTCCATCCCCTCCATCTGCAAATCGCACAGAGCTACGTCGACCGTACCGACTGTCTGCAGCATCGCCAGTGCTTGATCGCCATCACTGGCCTCGAATACTTCTCGACAACCGAGGGTGCGCAGCATGTTGACCGCCACCGATCGCTGAAAGGCATGGTCTTCCAGCACTAATACATGCAGCGGCAAATCGGGCATGGGCGGCTCGTTGATTGAACATCCGCCGCCAGGCTGAGCCAATTCAATGCTCGGTTCTCTGGAAAGCGTCCGAAAAAATGAAGGAAATTTCCTAAACATCAAGTTGCTCCAGTAGAGAGCCAAGCGTTTGTTGATCCGGACTACGGATCAGTGCCAACTGCCGGCATTGACGGGTGTAGAGCGTCTCTGGCCGGACCTGACCGCGTCGCTCGTCATAAATAACGGCGTGACGAATCTGCGTCACGCATTGAAAAAAACGCACCGGGTCAATGCCTGCGGCGACCATCAGTTCACCGTTGATGAGCATCAGGTCAAAGAGCTCGAAGGGCTCGTGCGAGTACTGAGTGACGCCCAACAGTTCGCGAAACGAATGCACCGACGTCGAGGTTCGGTAGCCCAATAGAGCGAGGGATCTGCAGATTCGGTTCTGCAGCGCGAACTGCTCTTCGGCAATCAGGATTCGCCAGCATTTGTATGACATTGGTTTCGACAGTGGCCTGAAAAACGTCCGCTTTCGCGAGGAAGCCCAACACTAGACAAAAAACCCCATCACGCATGTAAGACAAGTCTGAAAAAAACTGCAGAACGCTCTGGAGACCGCACCATAGAGCACGGCGATGTCATCGTGATGAGGCCATGAATCTAGCGATCGGAGAGGAAAATAAGAGTAGGAAACCTCCCTTCACTTGTAGGAAATTTCCCAAGCAATAGCATTCAAAACATCCGTTACCCTATTGCAGGGTCATCGGTGAAGCCTTCACGCGCACATCGCGCCAAGGCTTGTCGTACGGAAAATCGGCCAATAGTGGCGGAGCACATTCGCGAGAAATGTCTGCAAAAGAGCACTGGAAAGTTACGCCAGATACTCATCCAGTTTGTCCGCCAATTGCTCCATCGATTGTTGAAGCCGGTCCACGGCTTCGGTCAGCACTTGGGTGTCCAGCCCTCCACTGGCGGCCTCCAGCGCTTCACACGCCTGGATCAATGCCTGCGCCTTGATGATCCGCGCTCCGCCCTTGATCCGGTGTGCGAGATCGGCAAGGCCCTGGACGTCATGCTGGGTAAACAGGCGCAGCAGTTTTGCCATGTCCTGGGCATTACTGGTGGCGAGATCGGTCAACAGACTTTTGATCGATTCGCGGTCGCCACGGGTCAGTTGCTCGAGACTCCCCAAGTCGATATCACCCGCTGTCGGCACCGGCGCTTCGACCGTCGCACGCGCCTGCGCAACGACGGTTGCCAGCCGTAAATTCAGGTCCTTGAGGCTGATCGGTTTGAACAGACAATCGTCCATCCCGGCCTCGGCGCAACGCTCCCTCTCCTCGGCCAGGGCATTAGCGGTGAAACCCAGCACCAGGCTGCGCGGCAGCCCTCGCGCCGCCTCTTCATCGCGGATCGCCCGGGCCAGTTGGTAGCCGTTCATGACTGGCATGTTGCAATCGGTGATGACCACGTCGAACGTTTGATTGCGCCAGGTACGCAGTCCCTTGGCTCCGTCTTCAGCGTCTGTGACGCGATGGCCCAAGTAGCTCAACTGTTGTGACAGCAGCAAGCGGTTGGCCGGATAGTCATCGATGACCAGAATATTCAGGCTGTGGTGGTTGCGCAGCGGTTCCATGTCCTCGACCGGCGCGGTCGCAAGTGGTTCGAGCGTCGGCAGGGTCAGGCGCACCTCAACCTGCGTGCCCTGCCCCAACTCGCTGGACAACGTCAGACTGCCGCCCATCATTTCGCAAAGCGTACGGCTGATCACCAGACCCAGCCCGGAACCACCGCGCGCCGACTGGCCATGATTGCCGGCCTGAGAGAACAGGCTGAACAACTGCGCCTGATCCTCCCGGGAAATCCCGCGACCGCTGTCCATGACCCGCAGACACAGGCTTAATCGTTCAGCACTCTCGGGCGCCACCTGTACGCTCAGCAACACCTGCCCCGCGTCGGTAAACTTGATCGCATTGCTCAACAGGTTCGACAGCACTTGCTTGAAACGCAGCGGATCAATCAGCACATCGACGTCTCTCAAGGCATCCAGATCCAGTTGCAGGCGCAGCTGTTTCTGCCGCGCCAGGCCCTCGAAAATGCGCACGACCGACTCGACCAGTTCGCGCAGATTGGCCCGCTCTGGCGTCAAGGACAAACGCCCGGATTCAATGCGGGCGATGTCCAGGATGTCGCCAATCAAATCCAGCAAGCCACGGGCGGCACCGGACGCAACTTCGATGGCGAGCCGATCAAGGATGCCTTGATCGGCTTTCTTCAGCGCCAGTTCGAGCATGCCGATCACCGCGTTCATCGGTGTGCGGATTTCATGGCTCATGGTGGCGAGGAACGAGGTCTTGGCACGGTTGGCGTCGTCGGCGTCGTCCTTCGCGTCACGCAAGGCTTCAAGCAGGTGCTGGCGCTCACTGACGTCGATCCAGCCGCCGATCATGCCGCTGACCTCACCGTCACTGCCGCGATACGGCAGCATCCAGTGATAGATGGTCAATACGCTTCCGCCCAAGGTCAGGCTGCGATCCTGCACGCGTGGCAAGCCCTCGCTCATCGCTTGCAGGTAATCATCGTGATAGGCCTGGGCTTCCTCGGGGTTCTTCAGCACACCTTCTCGCACAGTCTTGCCAATCACCGCATCACGCTCGACCTGGAAGACCTGCAGATAGCCTTCGTTACACACCAACAGTTTGCCGGCGCGGTCACGCACATAGATTGGATGCGGCGTGCCATCGATCAATACGCGCATGAATTCGAGTTGATCGTTGAGGGCGATTTCCGCCTGTCGGCGTTTGCGCATCAGCAACCGCAGATAGGCGATCCAGCCCAATGCCACCAGCAACAATACCGCCGCCAAAGCAAAACCCTGAATGATCGCGCTGCGATTGCGCAGCCAGTAACTGTCATCGACCACCACTTCGCTGCGCCAGCGATTGGTCACCTCATCCAGTTCTTCCGGTGGGATGCTGAGCAGCGCTTTATCGAGGATCGAGTACAGCTCCAGTGCCCCTCGCGCCGTGGCAAATGCCATTTGAGCCGACTGCGTACCGACGGTGCTGGTGATGCGCAATCGATCGCGATACTGCCGGGAAATCATATAGCGCGCCGTGATCAGTGAATTGACTGCGGCCTCCGCCTGACCATTGGCGACCATGGCCATCGCTTGCTGGGCGTTGTCGGCATCGACCAGCGTCACCTGCGGATATTGGTCGACCAGCATGTCGCGCACCGGGGTGCCGCGAATCACTGCCAGCCGTTTGCCGAGCATCTCGTCGAGGGTGCCGGGGCTGTTGGCGGCGATGCGGCTGACCAGCACAAACGGCGTGCTCAGATACGGCCGGGTGAAACGCAAGGTGTCCTCGCGTTCGACGCTTGGGGTCAAGGTAATCAACAAGTCTGCCTGGTTGCCGCGAATCTGCTCGATCAGCTCCGGCACCGATTGCGCTTGCTGCACATCGAACTTGAGGCCGGTACGCAAGGCAACTTTGGCCAGCACATCGGCGCTGATCCCGCGAAACACGCCGTCCTGTCCGTAAAACGACAGCGGCAGAAAGCTGCCGTCGACGGCCACCCGCAGACGCGGATGCAGGGCCATCCAGCGCTGTTCGCTGGTACTGAAATGCGGTGCCTGCTGGCCCGGCATGCTTGCACCGCCGGCGCTCCAGCGGCGCAGAATGGTCATGCGCTCGCCGGGCGGAATACTCGCCAGTGCCGCGTTGACGATGCGCAACAACCGCTCATTGCCGCGAGGCATCGCGAAGGCAAAGTTCTGCACCTCCATCTGCGAGAAGTCGGCCAGTTGCACGTTGTTCAGGTAATTCTTGTTGATCAGGTAATGGGCGCTGATCGAGTCGCCGAGGTAGACGTCGGCACTGCCAAACGCCACAGCTCCGATCGCACTCATTGTCGAGGGATAAAGGCGGACATCGGCGTGCGGATAGAACGCTCTGACCCGGTCGGGCGGCAGGTAGTGATAAAGCATCGCCACTTGTTTGCCGGCCAGGTCCGGGGACAGGTTCTGACTGTCGCCGACTCGCGTCACTAGGGTTGGCACATCGTCAGCGTAGGCCTGCGACATTGCCAGATCAGGGTCAGCGGCTTCAAAACCGTTGGACGTACCGAGCAAGTCCACTTCACCGTTTTTCAGTGCCGCCAGCACGTCGGCGCGCGAGGCATAGCGACGCACTTCGATGGGGATATTCAACAGTTGACTGAGCAACTGCGCGTAATCGGCCGTCAGCCCTTCGTAATCATTACCGTTGCTGGTGATTACAAAGGGGGCATAGTCAGGAGCAGAAGCCCCCAGGCGCAAAGTGCCTTTGCCGCGCAGCCAGGACCAGTCCTGACTCTCGAGCGGGACGCTGTAACCGTCAACGCTGGAACGGCCGAGCACATGCAGGGTATCGACCGGCGCCGCCAGCACTGTGTTGGCAATAACGGCCAATCCCAGCAGCCAGTATCGAGTGAGCTGGCGCATTCAGATCAGGTTGTTGCGTTTCGCAAAATCGGCGAGGTACACCACCGACTTGACGTTGAGTTTTTCGATCAAGCGAGTCTTGTAAGTGCTGATTGTCTTGTTGCTCAGAAGCATCGCTTCGCCGATCTCCTTGTTGCTCAGACCGCTGGACAACTGCTGCAGAATGGTCAGCTCACGGTCGGACAGGCTCTGGATCAATTCGAGATCACTGGTCTGCGAATCACTGCGACGCACGCTGCTGGTCGATAGATTGGGAAAGAAAGTGTAGCCATCCATGATGACTTTGATCGCTTTGATCAACTCATTCATTTCATTGGTCTTGGACAGAAAACCCGCAGCCCCGGCCTTCATGCAGCGCGCTGAATAGAACAATGCCGACTGCGAGGTGAGCACCAGAATCCTGCTCTTCACGCCCAGCGCACAGATGCGGCTGATCACTTCCAGCCCGTCGAGCTTGGGCATGCCGATGTCGAGAATGATCAAGTCCGGGGTGAGCTCGCGGGTCAACTGCAGCGCATCGGCACCGTTATCGGCCTCACCCGCCACCTCGAAGCCTTCCCGTTCAAGCAGCATCTTGACCGACGAACGAATGAACGGGTGATCGTCTACCACCAACGCCTTGAGCATATGAACCCCTGATGGACCGCCGTAAAGACTCGAAAATGCAGTCGTCCATGGCATGAATGCCTGACGGTGCGGAGCATGGCTCAAAATACACCGGCCCCTGCACAGTGTAGGAAAGATCCTGGCCTTTTCCGCAGGCTTTGCGCAGTGGCTCAAACTTGATGTCCGCCGCTGCAAGAACCCTCCCGGAAAAACATGTGTTCGGGGTTTATTCCGTCGTACTCGGGCTCCAGAACGCCTGCACCACGAGTGCCGAGGTCGAAATGCGCGCCACCAGTTCATCAAGCTCATCGCCATCAACCGACGTCGTCGCCAGCGTCGCTTCGATTTCTATTTCATCGGCGCCGAACGCGTGCATGTCGATATCGCTGGCCGGGTAGTTGCTGCGCTCCAGTTCAGCTTCGAGCAAGGCGAACACGGCTTTCTGCTGTGAGCGCCGGGCGATAACGTAGACGATGTTGGTGACTTCTGCCGAGACCACGTCCAGTGGCTGGCGGTTGATGTTGTTGACGATCGGCCGCAGCAAGGTATTGGCGGCAAGAATGAACAACGTGCCGAGCACCGCTTCGGCGAGCAGATCGGCACCGGCACAGGCACCGACTGCGGCAGACGTCCACAGGGTCGCGGCGGTGTTGAGCCCGCGCACATTGCCCTCTTCGCGCATGATCACCCCGGCGCCGAGAAAACCAATGCCGGAGACCACATAGGCGACCACGCGCACCGCGCCTTCTGCCCCGGCGAGACGGTTGGCCATGTCGACGAAAATCGCCGCACCGACGGCGACCAGTACGTTGGTGCGCAGGCCGGCGGTGCGTTGGCGGTATTGGCGCTCGAAACCGATCAGGCCACCGAGGATGAACGCGGCGCTGAGGCTGACGAGGGTGTCGAGCAGTGAATCGAGGTTGAGGTTGTTGATGGCTTGCATAGTCATCTCCTTGAATACACACAAAGCCTTCGTCGGGCCTGCTTGAAATTCACTTGAAGCGCCCACCCCTGTAGGAGCTGCCGAAGGCTGCGATCTTTTGCTGTTGCCTTTTAAAAACAAGATCAAAAGATCGCAGCCTGCGGCAGCTCCTACAGGGGGCAGCATTACTGCCAGCCAAACCGGCGAATGTAGAACCCTTTCACCGCTTGGGTCAGCGCCATGTACGCCAGCAGGATCACCGGCAGGAACACGAAGTACAGCGACGGCAACGCCTGCAATTTGAAGTAGTGCGCCAGCGGGCCCATCGGCAGGAAGATGCCGACCGCCATGATGATCCCGGTCATCACCAACAGCGGCATGGCGGCGCGGCTCTGCAGGAACGGAATCTTCGGCGTACGGATCATGTGCACGATCAGCGTCTGGGTCAGCAACCCGACCACGAACCAACCGGACTGGAACAACGTCTGGTGATCCGGGGTGTTGGCATCGAAGACGTACCACATCAAGGCGAACGTGGTGATGTCAAAGATCGAACTGATCGGGCCAAAGAACAGCATGAAGCGCCCGACGTCACCCGGCTGCCAGCGTTGTGGTTTTTTCAGCATGTCCTCATCGACGTTATCGAACGGAATCGCGATCTGCGAAATGTCGTAGAGCAGGTTCTGCACCAGCAGGTGCATCGGCAGCATTGGCAGGAACGGAATGAACGCACTCGCGACCAGCACCGAGAACACGTTGCCGAAGTTGGAGCTGGCGGTCATTTTGATGTACTTGAGCATGTTGGCGAAGGTACGCCGTCCTTCGAGCACGCCCTCCTCCAGCACCATCAGGCTCTTTTCGAGGAGGATGATGTCGGCCGCTTCCTTGGCGATGTCCACCGCGCTGTCTACGGAAATACCGATGTCGGCGGTGCGCAGCGCGGGCGCGTCGTTGATGCCGTCGCCCATGAACCCGACCACGTGACCATTGCCCTTAAGAATGCGCACGATGCGCTCCTTGTGCGACGGCGTCAGCTTGGCGAAGACGTTGGTGGTCTCTACGGCCACGGCCAGTTCGGCATCGCTCATGATTTCGATGTCGTTGCCCAGCAGCAGACCTTGTTGCGCGAGACCGACTTCGCGGCAGATCTTCGCGGTGACCAGTTCGTTATCGCCGGTCAGTACTTTCACGGCCACACCATGTTCGGCCAAGGCCTTGAGCGCCGGCGCGGTGCTTTCCTTCGGTGGATCGAGGAACGCCACATAACCGATCAGCGTCAGTTCCTGCTCATCAGCCAAGCTGTAAATCTCGCGACCTTCAGGCATCGAGCGGGCTGCCACGGCGACCACGCGCAAGCCTTCAGCGTTGAATGCTGCGGTGACCTGACGGATCCGGGTCAGCAATTCATCGCTCAAGGCTTCATCGACGTCGCCATGACGCACATGGCTGCACACCGCCAAGACTTCTTCCACCGCGCCCTTGCAGATCAGTTGATGTGGCTGGCCACGCCCTTCCACTACCACCGACATGCGCCGACGATTGAAGTCGAACGGGATCTCATCGACCTTGCGAAACGCTGTGCCGACTTTCAGTTCACGGTGAATTTCCACGTGTTCCAGCACCGCGACATCCAGCAGGTTTTTCAGGCCCGTCTGGTAGTAGCTGTTGAGATAGGCCATTTCCAGCACGTCATCGGAGTCTTCACCCCACACGTCGACATTGCGCGCGAGGAAGATCTTGTCCTGGGTCAGCGTGCCGGTCTTGTCGGTGCACAGCACGTCCATGGCGCCAAAGTTCTGGATCGCGTCGAGACGTTTGACGATGACCTTTTTGCGCGACAGGAACACCGCGCCCTTGGCCAGGGTCGAGGTGACGATCATCGGCAGCATTTCCGGGGTCAGGCCGACGGCAATCGACAGCGCGAACAGCAGCGCCTCAGTCCAGTCACCTTTGGTGAAACCGTTGATGAACAGCACCAGCGGCGCCATCACGAACATGAAACGGATCAACAGCCAGCTGACTTTGTTGACGCCTTGCTGGAACGAAGTGACTGCGCGATCGGTTGCGCCGACACGCTGGGCCAGAGCACCGAAATAGGTGCTGTTGCCGGTGGTGAGAATCACCGCCACCGCCGTACCGGACACGACGTTGGTGCCCATGAACAGGATGTTGTCCAGCTCCAACGGATTGCGCGTGTCGCGATCGGCCTGCCGTGGAAACTTCTCCACCGGCATCGACTCACCGGTCATCGCGGCTTGGCTGACGAACAGATCCTTGGCGCTGAGCACGCGGCAGTCGGCCGGAATCATGTCGCCGGCCGAGAGCACGATCAAATCGCCCGGCACCAATTGCTTGATCGGCAATTCGCTGCGCGGCGCGTCACGGCGCATCACCGTCGCGGTGTTGCTGACCATGGCTTTCAGCGCGTCGGCGGCCTGGTTGGATTTGCTTTCCTGCCAGAAACGCAGCAGCGTCGACAGCACCACCATGGAGAAAATCACCACGGCGGCCTTGAGGTCTTCGGTCAGCCACGAGATCACCGCCAACAGGGTCAGCAGCAGGTTGAACGGGTTTTTGTAGCAGTGCCACAGGTGAATCCACCACGGCAGCGGCTGCTCGTGTTCGACTTCGTTGAGGCCGTATTGCGCACGCAGCGCATCGACTTCGAAATCGGTCAGGCCATCGGAGTGGGTGCCGAGTGACGACAGCAACACACCGCTGTCGCACTGCGCGGCATCGACCAAAGTGTTGGCCAGAGTCGGCGGGACTTCACGGCTGACCGTGGTGTCGTTGATCGATTCCAGCAACGTCAGCCGACGGAAGTGCCGGGCGATGTGGCGGGTCCGCAGGAAGCCTGCGAAAAATTCCTTGAGCGTAAGTTTCATGGCTGTTGCCCCTATGGTCAGCCGGGAAACCGTCAAGCAGGTACGGCCGCGCCTCGTCCGCCGGAAAAACCGGCACGGCAAGGCTTGGCGCGCCGGTCAGAAAAGACAGGCGTGTCGATAGGGCTGCGATCACAACAACGAAGTCGCAATCACGCTCTGTTCAGCGTCGATGAGAAGGACGTCTAGCCATGACCCAGGACGGGCCATGCACGGGATGCCGCTGCTCGCTTTTACGGCGAGACAACGACAGAGAAAGTCTGCGCGTTATCTTGCCGAGAATCTGCCGGTTACCGAGACCGGCCGACAACTGTCACTCGAACAAGTACCCACTGTGGGTCTCCGCTATTGATGAAAACGCGCGAAGCTTACGCCCCGATGTCTGGAGAGTAAACCCGCAAAAGGAGGTGTGTCGGGGAATGTGGCGGGTGTTCAGGAAGGGTTCAGGATGATCGTTCCCACGCTCTGCGTGGGAATGCCTCAACGGACGCTCCGCGTTCGGCCTTCGATAGGGACGCGGAGCGTCCCGGGCTGCATTCCCACGCAGAGCGTGGGAACGATCTGGCCTGGAAATCGGCGTTAGCTGGCAGTCGCTAACAACAGATCCGCCATCGAACGATGTCCGCGATGCTTGCCATGCTCATACAGCGAACCCGCAATCTCGTCCGCGCGAATCGGCAGCACCGACAACAACGTGTCGCTCAGACCATGGCTGGCTTGGCAGAAGCCCTGCATGTAGATGCCGGCTTTGCAGCGCTCGTCGGTGATCAGTTTGTAGTTGCGATCAACCTCGAAGTCACCCAGGTATTCTTCCAGGGGTGCCAGCAGTTTGCGGTGCATCTGGCGCTCGTAACCGGTGGCCAGAACCACGGCGTCATAGTTGCGCACGGTGACTTCGCCAGTGGCGTTGTTGCGCACCGCCAGTTCGATACCGTTTTCGGTCGCGGTAGCGCTCTCGATAGTGGTCAGGGTGCGGAACGCATGACGGGCAATCCCGGAGACCTTCTGGCGATAGAAGATGCCGTAGATGCGCTCGATCAGGTCAATGTCGACCACCGAGTAGTTGGTGTTGTGGTACTCGTTGACCAGCCGCTCACGCTCGGCGCTGTTTTGCTGGAACACCAGGTCGGTGAACTCCGGCGAGAACACTTCGTTGACGAACGGGCTGTCATCCGCCGGCTTCAACGCCGAGCCGCGCAGGATCATGTCGACCTGCACCGACGGGAACGAATCGTTCAAGTCGATAAAGGCTTCCGCCGCGCTCTGCCCGCCACCGATGATTGCAATGCTCATCGGCTGGTTGTTAACGCACGGTTGCTTGGCCATCTGCGACAGGTATTGCGAGTGGTGGAACACGCGGGTGTCGCCCTTCAGCGCTTTGAACGCCTCCGGAATACGCGGCGTACCGCCGGCGCTGACCACCACCGAACGGGTGGTGCGCACATGTTGCAGGCCATCGCTGCCACGGGAAATCACGCGCAATGCTTCAACCTGATGGTTGTGCAGCACCGGCTCGATGGTCAGCACTTCTTCGCCGTAACGGCTCTGTTCGCTGAACTGCCCGGCGACCCAGCGCAGGTAGTCGTTGTACTCCATGCGGCATGGATAAAAAGTGCCGAGGTTGATGAAGTCGACCAGACGACCGTGGTATTTCAGGTAATTGACGAACGAATACGGGCTGGTCGGATTGCGCAGGGTCACCAGATCCTTGAGGAAGGAAATCTGCAACTCGCTTTGCGTCGACAGGGTGTTGCCGTGCCAGCTGTAGTTGGCCTGCTTGTCGAGGAACAGCACATCCAGTTCGCCCTGGGTCGGGCCGCGCTCTTGCAGAGCGATGGCCAGCGCCAGGTTCGAAGGGCCGAAACCGACGCCGATCAGGTCGTGAACGATGGGCGATGCAATTGCCTGTGTCATTTCCAGTGTCCTCTGGATGAACCCCTCAACCGTGGGGATAAAGCCTGGGTGACCTGACCGGCCCGAAGCAGGACAGCAGATCGTCTGTTGAGTAGGAACGAGGACGGTGAAAAAAAATTTACTGAGGAGGGATCAATGGGCGTCCCATTGTTTGATGCGCACCCGGCAATGTTTCATGGCATTGACGATGTGCTTTTCCACCAGCGCTTTGGAAATGCCCAGGCTTGCGGCGATTTCGTTGTGGGACAGGCCTTCGATCTTGCGCAGCAGAAAGCTTTCGCGGCACAGCGGCGGTAGTTCGGCCAGCGCGCGCTGGAGCATTTCCAGGCGTTGACCGTGATCGAGGGTGCCATGGGGCGACGGGGTGAAATAGCGCTCTTCGTTGTCGAGCACTTCCAGCGATTCGACCTGGCGCGACGCATTGCGACGATGGTCGTCGATGACCAGATTCAACGCCGTTCGATAAAGAAACGCCCGGGGCTGCTCGATCGGCGTGTCGCTGGAGCGCTCGAGTACGCGCAAATAGGCGTCATGCACCACATCCTCGGCAACCTGGCGGTTGCCCAGCTTGGCGTTCAGGAAACACACCAGCTCTCGATAGTAGTTTTCCAACATGACTCCCGGCCGCAGCAGTGCGGTTTCGATCCTTGAGCCACACCCGCCACCGTCAAAACGACAGTGGCACGATGCTGGCAATTTCAGATGCGTAATTTATAGTAATTCTCATATAGATTTAAAGTGCTGTTTCGATTTGCCCGACAAATTGTTAGCTTCTATACCTGTTACCGCGTTTTTCAGCGCTTAAATTACCCAACGCGTCCCTCGTTTAAAAAACAGTTCCCCGTATCTGTCGCCTCCTGCGCCAGCGTTCGGTCCTGGCCCGTGTGCGGTGCCGGCTGGATGACGGGTCGATTTCCACTGGCCGGAACCCTGCATGAAACGTCCCCGCCCCGCCCGACGCGCCCTGCTCGTAGCCCTTTGTCTGATTCCCGTTGTCGCCGTAGCCGCCTGGCAGATATTGCCGCCCGGCCGGGACAAGTTCGCCACCGTGCAAGTCAGTCGCGGCGACATCGAAAGCAGCGTCACCGCGCTGGGCACGTTGCAGCCACGGCGCTACGTGGATGTCGGTGCTCAGGCCTCCGGGCAGATCCGCAAAATCCATGTAGAAGTCGGCGACGTGGTCAAGCAGGGTCAATTGCTGGTCGAAATCGATCCATCAACGCAAAAGGCCAAACTCGACGCCAGTCAGTTCTCGATCGAGAACCTCAAGGCGCAGCTGCAAGAACAACAGGCGCAGCACGAACTGGCGCGGCAGAAGTACCAGCGCCAGCAGAACCTCGCGGCCGGCGGCGCCACTCGAGAGGAGGACGTGCAGACCGCCCGCGCCGAGCTCAAGGCCACCCAGGCACGCATCGACATGTTCCGCGCGCAGATCCGTCAGGCCGAGGCCAGTCTGCGCAGTGACCAGGCCGAACTCGGTTACACGCGCATCTATGCGCCGATGGAAGGCACCGTGGTCGCGCTCGATGCTCGCGAAGGCCAGACACTCAATGCCCAGCAACAGACGCCGCTGATTCTGCGCATTGCCAAACTGTCACCAATGACGGTCTGGGCCGAAGTCTCCGAGGCTGATATCGGCCACGTCAAACCCGGCATGACCGCCTACTTCACCACCCTCAGCGGCGGCCAGCGCCGCTGGAGCAGCAGCGTGCGGCAGATTCTGCCCGTGCCGCCCAAGCCGCTGGACCAGACCAGTCAAGGTGGCGGCAGCCCCACCAGCAGCACTAAAAGCGGCGCCGGCCGGGTCGTGCTCTATACCGTGCTGCTGGACGTCGACAACGCCGACAACGCACTGATGGCGGAAATGACCACCCAGGTATTTTTCGTCGCCAACCAGGCCAAAGACGTCCTCACCGCACCGATTGCCGCTTTGCAGGGCAACACCCAGCCAGGCCACCACATCGCCCGGGTCGTGGCGCAGAACGGTGATATTCAGCAGCGCGATGTGCGCACCGGCATCAGCGACCGTATGAAAGTCCAGATTCTCGACGGCCTCAGCGAAGGCGATCATCTGTTGATCGGCCCGGCCGACGGTAGCGGAGGCTAAATGCAAACGCCCCTGATCGACCTGCAGGACATCCGCAAATCCTACGGCGGCGGTGACGCTCCCCAAGTTCATGTCTTGCGCGGCATTGACCTGTCGATCCACGCCGGCGAGTTCGTAGCGATTGTCGGCGCTTCGGGCTCCGGTAAATCGACGCTGATGAATATCCTCGGTTGTCTCGACCGCCCGACATCCGGCGAATACCGCTTCGCCGGAGAAAACGTCGCCGGCCTCGACAGCGATGAACTGGCCTGGTTACGCCGCGAAGCCTTTGGTTTTGTGTTCCAGGGCTATCACCTGATCCCTTCCGGCTCCGCCCAGGAAAACGTCGAAATGCCGGCGATCTATGCAGGCACTCCAGCCGCCGAGCGTCATGCCCGCGCCGCCGCCCTGCTCGACCGTCTAGGCCTCGCCGAACGCACCGGCAACCGTCCGCATCAACTGTCCGGCGGCCAGCAACAGCGGGTGTCGATTGCCCGTGCCTTGATGAATGGCGGCCATATCATTCTCGCCGATGAACCGACCGGCGCCCTCGACAGCCACAGCGGCAAGGAAGTCATGGCGCTGCTCGATGAGCTGGCAAGCCAGGGCCACGTGGTCATTCTCATCACCCACGACCGCGAAGTGGCCGCACGCGCCAAGCGCATCATCGAAATCAGCGACGGCCTGATCATCAGCGACAGTGCCCACGACAACCCGAGCGCACAAAACAGCGCCACTGCCGGCGCCCTGCAAGCGGTTGATCTGCGCAAACGTCTAAGTGAAGGCGCCGAGGCCACCGGCGCCTGGAAAGGTGAGCTGGTCGATGCCGTGCACGCCGCCTGGCGCGTCATGTGGATCAACCGTTTCCGCACCGCGCTGACGCTGCTGGGCATCATCATCGGCGTGGCGTCGGTGGTGGTCATGCTGGCGGTTGGCGAAGGCAGCAAGCGTCAGGTCATGGCACAAATGGGCGCCTTCGGCTCGAACATCATTTACCTCAGCGGCGCTGCGCCCAACCCGCGAACGCCACCGGGCATTGTCACTCTGGACGAAGTCGCGGCGCTCGCGAGCCTGCCACAGATCAACCGCATCATGCCGGTCAATGGTGCCGAAGCCGGAGTACGCTTCGGCAATCTCGACCACATGAGCTACATCGGTGGCAATGACACCAACTTCCCGGCCATTTTCAACTGGCCGGTGGTCGAAGGCAGCTATTTCACCCAGACCGACGAAGCCAACGGCGCAGCGGTAGCCGTGATCGGCAAGAAGGTTCGTGACAAGTTGCTCAAGGACGTCGCCAACCCCATCGGCCAGTACATCCTGATCGAGAACGTGCCGTTTCAAGTGGTTGGCGTTCTGGAAGGCAAAGGCGCGAGCTCCGGCGACCAGGACAGCGACAATCGCATCGCCATCCCCTACTCCGCCGCCAGCGTTCGCCTGTTCGGAACGCACAACCCCGAATACGTGGTGATCGCGGCCGCCGATGCGCGCAAGGTGCACGAAACCGAAAAAGCCATCGAACAGTTGATGCTGCAACTGCACAACGGCAAGCGTGATTTCGAGCTGACCAACAACGCCGCCATGATCCAGGCCGAGGCACGCACACAGAACACCCTGTCGCTGATGCTCGGTTCGATTGCCGCCATCTCGCTGCTGGTCGGCGGTATCGGAGTGATGAACATCATGCTCATGACAGTGCGCGAACGCACCCGTGAAATCGGCATCCGCATGGCTACCGGCGCCCGTCAACGTGACATCCTGCGGCAGTTTCTCACCGAAGCAGTGATGCTCTCGGTGGTCGGCGGGATCGCCGGGATTGCCCTCGCATTGCTCGTCGGCGGCGTGCTGATACTCAGCGAAGTCGCGGTGGCGTTCTCACTCATGGCTGTCGTTGGCGCCTTCGCCTGCGCCCTCGTCACCGGGGTGGTTTTCGGCTTCATGCCGGCCCGTAAAGCTGCCCGGCTCGACCCGGTCACGGCCCTTACCAGTGAATGATCGATCTATGAAACCGCAACTGAGCCTGTTGACCCTTTGCCTGCTGTTGAGCGCCTGTGGCACCCCCGCCCCGCGCCCGGACAGCGCCATTGTCGCCCCGCCGAGCTGGCAGTCGCCGAGTGTGCAAAACGCGACGCGGGACAATCAGCAATGGTGGACCCACTTCGCCAGCCCCCAACTGGCCGGGCTGATTGAACAGGCGCAAGTCGGCAGCCATGACCTCGCCGCCGCCATCGCCCGTGTACGTCAGGCCAGAGCCGCGACGGTGGTTGCCGGCGGTTCACAATTGCCGGAGATCACGGCCGGCCTCAATGCCAATCGCCAGAAACTGCTGCGGGGCAGCGGCTATAGCCAATTGGATGCCGACAGCAGCAACAAGGCTGTGGATTACTTTGATGCCAACCTTAGCGCCAGTTACGAAATCGACTTTTGGGGCGGCCAGTCGGCAACCCGCGAAAGCGCCCGGCAAAGCCTGCGCGCCAGTCAATTCGATCAGGCCACCGTTGAGCTGACCTTGCTCAGCGATGTTGCCAATCGCTACACACAGGCGCTTTCCCTGCAGGAGCAAAATCGTATTGCCGGGCTCAATCTGGCCAATGCCGAGAATGTCCTGCAACTGGTGCAGACGCGCTTCAATGCCGGGTCCGCCACAGCACTGGAACTGGCCCAGCAGAAAAGCCTGGTGGCCGCACAACAGCGCCAACTGCCAACCGTGCAGCAACAGGCGCAGGACGCACGTATCGCTTTGGCCGCGTTACTTGGCCGGTCGATTCAGGATCTGCCTGCCAGCCTGGAAACCTTCGATCAGTTGCAGTGGCCGCAAATCGCTGCCGGCGTACCCAGCGACCTGCTGACCCGCCGCCCGGACATCGCCCGCGCCGAAGCGCAACTGGCTGCTGCTAAGGCCGATGTGGCCGTGGCGCGTGCTGCGATGCTGCCCAAGGTCACCCTGAGCGCCCAACTCGGCTCAGGCTCTAATCAGTTCGATGATTTGCTGCGCAGTCCGTTCTACAACCTGACTGCCGGGCTACTGGCGCCAGTCTTCAACAACGGCCGCCTGGCTGCCGAACGCGACAAGGCCACGGCGCGCCAGGAAGAACTGCTGGAAACCTATCGCGGGGCGATCATCAACGGCTTCGCCGATGTCGAGAAAGCCCTGAACAGCATTCGCGGCCTCGACGAACAGCGCCAGTGGCAAAGCGAAGAACTGAACCAGGCACAAACCGCTTTCAACATTTCCCAGAGCCGCTACCAGGCCGGCGCCGAAGACCTGCTGACCGTCCTGGAAACACAGCGCACCCTGTATGCCGCACAGGACCTGAATGTTCAACTGCGGCTGGCGCGGATGCAGGCAAGCATTGCCCTGTACAAAGCCTTGGGTGGCGGGTGGCAGACCCTGTAAACAACCGCCCCGCCAACCGCCATCGCGAGCAGGCTCGCTCCTGCAGGGACGCACATTTCAACTGCAGGAACGCGGTCAATCTGTGGGAGCTGGCTTGCCAGCGATAGCCGAATGTCAGGCGACATCAATGCGGAATGTGTCGACACCATCGCTGGCAAGCCAGCTCCCACAGGGCATCGCATTCCACGGTCACATTGTAGGAGTGAGCCTGCTCGCGATGAGGCCGGCACATGCAAAATCTCAGCGTCTGACCCACCGCCATCGCGAGCAGGCTCGCTCCTGCAGGGACGCGCATTTCAACAGCAGGAACGCGGTCAAACTGTGCTCGCGAAGGACGCTGATGCGCCACTCAGGCCTGGGTCTTTTTGGCTTTCAAATGGCGCGCATACCATGGCCGTTGCGGCACGCGGCGAAACAGCCCGGCGAGTTTCTTCTCGTCGTTGATGAAAGTGATGCGCAGCGCCAGCTTCATGGTTTCCGGGTCCATTTCCACCGACTTTCCCACCTGCAACCCCGGCGTGGTGCTGCAGCCATGAGTGGTCGGCCCCAGCCAGGGGTCATCGACCTCGTTCCAGCGCCCTGGTGCAAACCATTGCACGCCATTGACCATCTGGCGGGTGACTTCGCCCGGATGGAAACGCTCGTGCGCGCGAAACCAGTCTTCGATGCGGTCATCGATCCAGCCGTGAAAATGCCAGAACACCGGATTGACGTGGGATGAAAACGGATCACCGAGAAAGTCGTTTTCCGCCGCGTACCAACGCGCAGCGAAATCCGCCGGGTCGCGGGCAAACGGCACTGGCTGGCCGTTGGACGGATCACGCGGCACCGAGGCCCAGCGCATGTGCAACCAGTCGTGCAGGCCCAGTTCCACTTCAGAACCGAACTGGCCCAGGGTCAGTTTGGCCAGATAGGCCGGATCGCGGTACTGCGACTCCCACACCTGGAAGTTGCTTTCGTAGGTTTCTGCGGTCTTGATGTCGCTGACCCACTGGCTGTACTCGCCATCACCATCGGCCAGCCAGGTTGGCGGCAGCGCCGTTCCGTCGTGGTTGTCGAAGTAATTGGCGAAACCGACCCGATCGCGGATCAATTCCGGCTGCGGCAGCGGAAAGTATTGCCACGACGGCAGGTCCTGCATCGAGCGCGCCGTACCGAGCATGTGGCGGTGCATGAAGAAGAAGTCGACGCCGGAACCGTTGCGGTCCTTGCGGTCACCACGGGCATCACGCTCCTTGTCGCGTGGGCCGGGTTGCCAGCCGATGCCGCGCAAGGCATTGCGTTTGTCTTCATCAAGGGTGTGCCACTTGTCACGGGTAGCATGCCAGACCTGGTGAAACAGCCGATGCTCGGGCGCAATCAGCCAGGCCAGCAACGTCGGGTGCAGTGGCGTGGTCTGTCGCGCTTCCGGAAACATCCGTTTGACCGCGATAAACCGGTTGTCCTGAGCCAACAGCGCCAAGGGCCGGTCGAGACGCAAAGCGCGTCCGCTCAGCGTGCCGCTGCCGGCATTGCCAAAATCGGCCCAGACCTCATCGAGGGCCATTTCCAGCTCGTAGTCGATTTGCCCCTTGGAACCGATCAGGCGCCAGCTCAGTTTCGCCGCATTGGCTGCGGCGAGGTCGCCGACAATTCGGTAACGCGGTGTTTCACCGGAGCGCAATCGTTGCGGCGTATCGAGAAAACCACAGACCCCACGGCCCTTCTGGCCGATGTCGAGAAACACCTGCAGACCGCTCGCCGGCAGTCCATCCAGACCGGCGTCACGACCTTCAAAACGGATATCCCAGACACCGCGCAATTTGTTTGCCAGACGTTGTCCGGCGACGTCGGCGACGTCAAACGACGCTTCGCCGGGGGTGATCGTCGGGTCCGGCTTCGTCCATTCACGATGCCCAAAATAAGCCGCAGGCACAGCAGCGCCAGTCAGCGCCAGGCCTGCCATGAACCATCGTCGAGAAATCTTCATTGCCCTACCTGTGTCAGCCATGAAGCAGGCTTTATCCAAGCTAGAACGTTTGCTGGGTGGGTAAATTTATGTGGCTTTGCAAAGATCGCCGCCTTCGCCGACTCCTGCATGCAATAGATGCCCCGGCATGTGCCGTCGAAGGCGGCGATCTTTTAGCCCGGCAACCTAAATTCCACGGCCAATCACTCGTTCTTTCCAGATAGCAATGGCCTCTGCGCCAGCACCTCGACGGCGAACCTGACTGAGATGGCAATGACAAAACCACGTTCGAAAAAGGCTCTTTTGATTGGCCTGCCGCTGGCCTTGGCGATCAGCGCCGGCGCAGGCTTCGCAGCCTGGGATTACTGGTTCAGGGACAACCCCGGTTATCCGGTCAAAGTCATGGAACAGGCGCGCGAGCTGCATGAGCGGATGCTCTCTTTCGACAGCCACATCACCGTGCTGCAGGATTTCGGTACCCAGGGCAATGAAGCCGACAAGGACGGTGCCGGGCAATTCGACCTGATCAAGGCCAATCGCGGCCAACTGTCCGGCGCTGCACTGACGATTTTCGGCTGGCCAGAACTGTGGAACGGCGCCAACGCGCCGCACAAGCCCACCGCCGGTTTCGTTGACGAGGCGCGTAATCAGCAGGAAATCCGCTACAAAATCATCTCCGGCGTGGTCCGCGACTTCCCCAATCAAGTGGGCATCGCCTACACCCCGGATGACTTCCGCCGTCTGCACGGTGAAGGCAAGTTCGCCATTTTCATCAGCATGCTCAACGCCTATCCACTGGGCCATGACCTGAACCTGCTGGACCTGTGGACCGCGCGCGGCATGCGCATGTTTGGCTTCAGCTACATCGGCAACAACGACTGGGCCGATTCGTCGCGCCCATTGCCGTTCTTCAATGATTCGCCGGACGCGCTCGACGGTCTTTCAGATCTCGGCAAACAAGCGGTAAAGCGCCTCAATGATCTGGGGGTGATCATCGACGTTTCGCAAATGTCGACCAAGGCTCTGGAGCAAGTCGCGCAATTGAGCCGCACGCCGATGGTCGCGTCCCATTCCGCCCCCCGTGCGATGGTCGATATCCCGCGCAACCTCAGTGACAAAGAGCTGCAACTGATCAAGAACAGTGGTGGTGTGGTTCAGGTCGTCGGCTTCTCGCAATACCTGCGACCGCTGACCCAGACCACCCAGGACAAGCTCAATGAGTTGCGCAAGGGCTTCGACCTGCCTCCACTGCCCAATCTTGCCGTGGCGTTGATGCCAGGCGACCCGATCATCGCCGCCTGGCCCGAGGCCAAGTTCGGCCAGTACGCCAGCCGCCTCTACGCGATCCTCGACGAAGAGCCCAAGGCCACGCTCAAGGATTACGGCGACGCCATCGACTACACCGTGCGCAAGATCGGCATCGACCATGTCGGTATCAGCTCCGACTTCAACGAAGGCGGCGGCGTCAAAGGCTGGGAAAACGTCGGCGACATTCGCAACGTCACCGCCGAACTGATCTCGCGCGGCTACTCCGAAGCCGACATCGCCAAACTCTGGGGCGGCAACTTCCTGCGCGTCTGGGATCAGGTGCAGAAAGCCGCCCGCCCCGCACTGATTTCACAGCAGGACAAGAGCAAGCCATGAGTGATCGTCGTACGTTTCTCAAACAGGCCGGAATTCTCGCCGCCGGCCTGCCGCTGACCTCCGGGCTGACCTACGCCGCCACCCCAGCCAGCGCGGCAGCGCCAACGGCCTCTGGCGACAAATGGACGCAACTGCGCCAACTGTTCGATCAGGATCCGGACTGCCTGCACTTCTCCAACTTCCTGATCACTTCGCACCCGAAGCCGGTGCGCGAGGCCATCGAGAGGCACCGCGCGGCCCTCGACAAGAATCCGGGGCTGGCGATGGATTGGGACTTGGGCGTCATTGAACAACGTGAGGAAGAAGTGCGCGTCTGGGCCGGTCGCTATCTGCAGGCCGATGCCAAACAGATCGCCCTTACCGGCAGCACCACCGAAGGCCTGACGATGATTTACGGCGGCGCCCATGTGCGCGCGGATCAGGAAGTCCTCACCACGTATCACGAGCATTACGCGACCCACAACATTCTTGCCCTGCGCACCCAGCGCGAGGGGACCAAGGTGCGCAAAATTCGCTTGTTCAAGGACCCGCAGACCGCGACCAAAGCTGAAATCCTCGCCGCCATCGACAGCAACATCCGCCCTGAAACCCGCGTACTGGGCATGTGCTGGGTGCATTCGGGCAGCGGCATGAAACTGCCGATTGCCGACATCGGCGCGCTGGTCGACAAGCACAACCGCGGCCGCAGCGACGACAACCGCATCATTTATGTGGTCGATGGCGTGCATGGGTTTGGTGTCGACGACCTGAGCTTCCCGGCGATGAACTGCGACTTCTTTATTGCCGGCACACACAAATGGATGTTCGGCCCACGTGGCACCGGCATCGTTTGCAGCCGTAGCAGCGAGGTCAAATACGTCACGCCGATCACGCCGACCTTCTCTGAAGCAACGGCGTTTTCCACCACCATGACGCCCGGCGGCTACCACTCTTTCGAGTACCGCTGGGCCCTGACTGAAGCGTTCAAATTGCACCTGCAACTGGGCAAGGCCGACGTTCAGGCGCGCATCCACGGCTTGAACAGCTACCTGAAAAAACGCCTTCAGGAACACCCGCAGATCGAACTGGTCACGCCACTGAGCCCGGAACTGTCCGCCGGTTTTACCTTCTTCCGGGTCAAGGGCAGGGACTGCGACAAGATCGCCGCCTACCTCATGCAAAACCGGGTGATCGCCGATGCCGTCGAACGCGACGTCGGGCCGGTGATCCGAAGCGCCCCGGGCCTGCTCAACAACGAACAGGAAATCGACCGTTTCATGGCCGTGCTCGTTACCCAGTTGTAAGCACCGCGAACCTCTTTCCACCTGTTATCGAGAGAAATGATGAACAGTGAGCTGCGTAATTTTTCCCTGAAATCACTCCCTGCGCTGGGCCTGGCGGCCTTGCTCGCCAGCGTGTTACCGGGCACTGCGCAAGCGGTTGAGCCGCTCAAGCCGGGCAAAGTATTCAAGGATTGCAAGGACTGCCCGGAAATGGTCGTGCTGCCCACTGGTAACTTCACCATGGGCACCCCGGATGACGAAGTTGGCCGCGAGCCGGATGAAGGTCCGATGCACCCGGTGACCTTTGCCGAACCGCTGGCAATCAGCCGCTTCCAGGTGTTGAGGGGCCAATGGGACGCCTACCTGAAGGACACCGGCTATCAAATGCCCGATGGCGACGATCGCCCGGGCCGCGCGTGCAAGGCCGGCATTCCCGATTACCAGGGCAGCGATCCACGCAAGCAGTACACCGATAAACATCCAGCCGTGTGCATGGACTTCGCCGAGGTCAATGCGTATGTCGCCTGGCTGTCGAAGAAGACCGGCAAACAATACCGCCTGGTCAGTGAGTCGCTGCGCGAATACGCCGCGCGCGCCGGCAGCAGCGGGCCCTTCCCTTTCCCGTTCGATGAGGGCAAGGAATACAGCATCGCCAAACACGCCAACACCTATGGTGCCGCTGACGGCTACAACTTTACCGCGCCGGCCGGCAGCTTTCCGGCCAACGCCTTTGGCGTCTACGACATGCACGGCAACGTGTATGAGTGGACGGCCGATTGCTACAACGAAAACTACGTCGGCGCACCCGGCGATGGCAGCGCCTGGCAAGCCGGCGACTGCAAGATCCAGCGCATTCGCGGCAACGACTGGGGCGAAGCGCCGGTGTTCTCACGTTCCGGCAATCGCAACGCGGTGTATCCCAAGGTGCGCGGCGACTGGCTGGGCTTTCGCGTAGCCCGCGACCTCTGATCCACCTGGCGCCGGCCTGCCCGCCGGCGCCTTGCGTCTCTTTCGAATCATCGCCGCAAGCGGCCTCCAACAGCGGAATACCCCATGACCACTAAATCCCGTGGCGCCATCAGCGAAGTTCTCAGTCTGCTCAAGCCCTATCGGCTGGTGGTGATGTTGTCGATCATGCTCGGCATGGTCGGCGGCCTCAGCGTCACGGCGTTGCTGGCCACGATCAACGATGCCCTGAATGCCAATGGCAGCCCTTCGCTCAGTGTGCTCGCCAGTTTTGCCGGCCTCTGCGCGCTGGCGTTGCTGAGCTCGATTCTGTCCGACATCGGCACTAACCATGTCGGGCAACACATCATCGCCGGCCTGCGCAAATCCCTCGGCGAAAAAGTCCTGCTGGCGCCCATTGAACAGATCGAACGCTTCCGTAGCCATCGCTTGATTCCGGTGTTGACCCACGACGTCGACACCGTCAGCGATTTTGCGTTTTCTTTCGCGCCACTGGCGATTGCCTTCACCGTGACCCTCGGCTGCCTGGGCTATCTGGCTTATCTGTCGGTGCCGATGTTCGCCCTGTTGCTGGTCGCGATCATTATCGGCACCGTCGTGCAGTATGTCGCCAGGGCCAAGGGCATCAAGGGCTTTGAAGCCGCTCGTGAAGCCGAAGACGAATTGCAAAAGCACTACAGCGCCATCGCGGCCGGCGCCAAGGAACTGCGCATCCATCGCCCGCGTCGCCAGCGTATGTTCAGCCAGCGCATCGAAGGCACGGCGGATTACATCTGCAACACGCACATCCGTTCGATCAACACGTTCGTGGTGGCCAAGACCTTCGGTTCGATGCTGTTCTTTGTGGTAATCGGCCTGGCCCTCGCCCTGCAATCTTTCTGGCTGGGCACCGATAAAGCCGTGCTCAGTGGTTTCGTCCTGGTGCTGCTGTACATGAAGGGTCCGCTGGAATATCTGGTCACCACCCTGCCGGTGGTCAGCCGCGCCAATATCGCCTTCAAGCGTATCGCTGACCTGGCTGAACAATTTTCTTCGCCCGAGCCGCATCTGCTGCTCAGCGACACCGCGATGGCCAAGCCTGTGGTCGAGCACCTGGAATTGCGCGACGTGCATTACGCGTTCCCGGCAGTCGACAACAACAAACCGTTCACGCTGGGCCCGGTCAACCTGTCGATCAGCCAGGGCGAAATCGTTTTCATCGTTGGCGAAAACGGCGGCGGCAAGACCACGCTGATCAAATTGCTGCTGGGGTTGTATGCGCCCAAGGGCGGGGAAATCATCCTCAACGGTGCTCCGGTCGTCGCCGAAAATCGTGACGACTATCGTCAGTTGTTCACGACGATTTTTGCCGACTACTATCTGTTCGACGAGCTGGTGCAGGGCGACCAACAAGTGCCTGAAGACGCCAACCGTTACCTCGAGCGTCTGGAAATCTCGCACAAGGTCAGCATCCGTGACGGCGCGTTCAGCACCACTGACTTGTCCACCGGTCAACGCAAGCGTTTGGCGCTGCTGAACGCTTGGCTGGAAGAGCGTCCGGTGCTGGTGTTCGACGAATGGGCGGCGGACCAGGACCCGGTGTTCCGGCGAATTTTCTACACCGAGCTGTTACCGGAACTCAAATACCTGGGCAAGACCATCATCGTGATTTCCCACGACGACCGTTATTTCGACGTCGCCGACCAACTGGTGCGCATGCAAGGCGGCCAGGTCATCAGCGAAAAAGTCCCGGCAGCGACTTGCTGAGCCGCACCTGTCCTTGTCGAATGTTTAGAGAAAACCATGAACGAACTTCTTGATGATGACCTGCTGGCCTTGCTGCTGGCCGATGCCGAGGCGACGGATGCGGATCAGCCCACTGCGCTACGCAGCCGTCTGGATCAGGCACCGTTGTCGTATGCCCAGCAACGTCTGTGGCTGGTGCAGCAACAAGCGCCGGCGAATGCCGCCTATAATCTGCCCCGTGCCTTGCGCCTGGACGGCGACCTGGATCCGCAGGCGCTGGAAAACGCGCTCAATGCGGTGATCGACCGCCACGACATTCTGCGCAGTGCGTTTCGCGAAATCGACGGCGTCCCGGTGCAAGTGGTCGAGCGCTCGACGCGCCTGAATCTCAAGCGCCAGGACCTCGTCAGCCTCGACGCAGAAACGCGGGAGATGCACCTGCAACAACGCGTTCAGACCCAGGCCTTGCAGCCGTTCGACCTGAGCCGCGCACCGCTGATTCGCACCACCCTGATCAAGACCGGTGAACGCACACATGTGTTGCTGCTGAACATGCACCACATCGTTTCCGATGCCTGGTCGAACGCTATCCTCATGCAGGACCTGGCCCGCGCCTATGCGCAAGCCAGCGCCGGCATCAGCCCGACGCTGAGCGAGTTGCCGATCCAATACAGTGACTACGCACAATGGCAACGCGGCGAATATCTCGACAGCGTGGCCTGCAAACGCGCCGATCATTACTGGCGCCAGTATCTGGGTCGCGATCTGCCAGTGCTGGAGTTGCCAACCGATCACGCACGCAGCGAAGGACAGCAACATCTCGCCGGCCGGCATTCCTTCAGCCTTGCGTCGAGGGATGTGCAAGCCCTGAACAGCTTCTGCCAGCGCGAAGGGCTGACCCCGTTTGTGGTCGTCATGGGCGCCTGGCAAATTCTATTGAGCCGCTACAGCCAGCAACGCGAGTTCACCGTGGGCGTGCCCAACGCCAGCCGCAATCGCAGCGACAGTCAGGAACTGGTAGGTTTCTTCGTCAGTAGCCAGGTGTACAAGGCAAACCTTGATGGCCAACAACCGGTGCGCGACTTTCTGCAAAGCTTGCGCGCCCACTCGCTGGCGACGCTGGAGCATGCCGATTACCCGCTGGAGTTGCTCTTCGATCAGTTGCAACGCGGCAGCGCCGCATCACTCAATCCGCTGTTTCAGGTGCTGCTCAACTGGCGCACCGGCGGTGCCGAACCGGCCGCAGTGGAATGGGGCGGGTTGCACCTGCAATTTCTCGATGCCGGTGAAAGCCAGGCGAAATTCGATTTGTCGCTGGACGTTGATTTCAGCCCGCAAAGCCTTGTCGCGACCTTCGAATACAGCCGCGACCTGTACACCCCGGCGACCGTCGAGCGCATGGGTCGTCACTGGCAAAACCTGCTGCAACAATTGCTTCAGGCCCCTGGCCTGCAACTGAACGAGCTGCAACTGCTTGACGCGCAGGAACAGCAGCAGACTCTCGCCGAATGGAACCCGCAACAGACCCGAATCAATCCGTCGTTGTGCCTGCACCAGTTGATCGAAGCACAAGTGGCACGGGCCGGTGATGCCATCGCGCTGACCTTCGGCGAGCAGCAGGTCAGTTACGCCGAACTCAATCGCCAGGCCAATCGACTGGCACATCAGTTGATCGCCCACGGCGTCGGCGCGGATGTGCTGGTGGGTATCGCTGCCGAACGTTCACCGCAGATGCTTATCGGCCTGTTGGCGATTCTCAAGGCGGGCGGTGCCTACGTGCCGCTGGACCCGGCCTACCCGGCCGACCGTCTTGGCTACATGATCGAAGACAGCCGCATCGACTGGGTCCTGACTCAGGCACACCTGCGCGAACAATTGCCGCTGCCGCCCCACGTGCGCTGCGTGCTGCTCGATGATGAAGCGGCCCAGGCCGATCACCCCGAACACAATCCAAACGTTGCCATGCAGCCGGACAACCTGGCGTACGTGATCTACACCTCCGGCTCGACCGGCAAACCCAAGGGCGCGCTGCTGCCGCATCACAACGTGGTGCGTTTGTTCAAAGCCACCGAAGGCTGGTTCGGCTTCGATCAGCACGATGTCTGGAGCCTGTTCCATTCCTACGCATTCGATTTCTCGGTGTGGGAGATCTTCGGTGCGTTGCTGTATGGAGGACGTCTGGTGATCGTGCCGCACGCGGTCAGCCGTTCGCCACAAGACGTGTACACCCTGCTCTGCGAAGAAAAAGTCAGCGTGCTGAACCAGACGCCGTCGGCGTTCAAACAGTTGATGAAAGTCGCCTGCGCCGCCGACCAGACGCTGACGCAACAGCTGCGTTACGTGATTTTCGGCGGCGAAGCGATCGAAGTGAAAAGCCTGCGCCCGTGGTTCGAACGCTTTGGCGATCATGCACCGCAACTGATCAACATGTACGGCATTACCGAAACCACCGTACACGTGACCTATCGTCCATTGTCGATGGCCGACCTCAATACCGAATCGGCCAGCCCGATCGGCGTGCCGATCACCGATCTGTCCTGGTACTTGCTCGATGAAGCACTCGACCCGGTCGCCAAAGGTTGCACCGGCGAGCTGTACATCGGTCGTGCCGGACTCGCCCGCGGTTACCTCAACCGCACCGACCTGACCTCCACGCGGTTCATTCCCGACCCGTTCGACAGCGTTCCTGGCGGGCGTCTGTACCGCACCGGTGATCTGGCGAAGTACTGCAACGACGGCAGCATCGAGTACGTCGGACGCATTGATCATCAGGTAAAAATTCGCGGTTTCCGCATTGAACTCGGCGAAATCGAGGCCCGTCTGCTCGATCAGCCTGAAGTTCAGGATTGCGCCGTGCTGACCCACGAAGGCCCTGGCGGCTTGCAACTGGTGGCCTATGTCATCGCCGATGACTCGGCGGATCTGCGTGACCGGTTGATCTCTGCATTGCGCGCGCAACTGCCCGACTACATGGTGCCCAGCCACTTGCTGTTCCTCGAACGTTTCCCGCTCAACGCCAATGGCAAACTTGACCGCAAAGCCCTGCCCGAGCCGGACGCCAGCCTCTGGCAACGCACCTACGTGGCGGCGGCCAATCCGCTGGAGCAGGCCCTCGTCGCACTCTGGCAACAGTCGCTGAACATTGAACGCGTGGGGGTTACCGACAACTTCTTCGAACTCGGCGGGCATTCGATCCTGGCGATCCAGCTGATCGGCCAGCTCAAGGCTCAGCTGGACATCGAGGTGCGCCTGCAAGCGCTGCTGGCCAATCCGACCATTGCCGAGCTGTCGGCGTTCATCGCCCGCCAGCACTTCGAAAGCGCGCAATGCGTGGTCGAACTCAACAGCGCACCTGCCGACGCGCCGGCCCTGTTCTGCCTGCACCCAAGCGGTGGCTTCGTGTTCTGTTATCAGCCGCTGGCCAAACGTCTGAACGCAGGCAACAAAGTCTACGGCGTGATGCATCGAGGCTTTTCGGAGCAGCACAACGACGAACAGACCTGGGCGCAAATGATCGCCGCGTACAGCCGAGAAATCGTCAGCACTCAGCCACAAGGGCCTTACCATCTGATGGGCTGGTCGTTGGGCGGTGCACTGGCAATGGACATCGCCGCCACGCTGGAAAGTCAGGGCCATGAAGTGGCGTTTCTGGGGCTGGTCGACGGTACCATTCCAGCGGCGGCCTTTCCGGCCGACATGCTGCGCTTCCAGCGGGTCGATGAGGAAGCACTCAGCGGCACAACTGAGGAAGTGCTCGACGCCGTGCACTACTTCAACCTGCTGTTCCCGACCCTGGCGCTACGAACCGCCGCCTACCTGCAAGCATCACCGCAGGGCACGGTCAAAGATTTTTACGACTGGGCCGCCGGTCAGATCGAGCCGGGTCAGGGCGATGTGTTGGCCATCGTGCAGAGCATCAAGAGTGAAGTCATGAACGCCCAGGCGTTCTCGGTGCATGACCGACTGGTAGAAGCGTTCGAGGCCTTCACCTACAAACCGCTGCGGGTCAAACCGAGCTGCTGGTGGGCCGTGCCGGAAAAAACCGCAGAAGAACTGGCGTTCAGCCAGGCATTGATCCAGCGCTACAGCCAGTCCGGCGAGCTGAACTGCTCGCACCTGGTGCCACTGGAACACCGCAGCATGATCTTCCAGGATGAATTGCTCGACACCCTCATCGAAACATTCCAGGCCAGCACTGCACCACGCTGATCCTGCCGGCCACAATGAAAACCCCGCTCATTGGCGGGGTTTTTCATACCTGCATTCCACTCCCACAGGTTTCCCGGTGTTTGCTGAATAATCATTGAGGTCACCAACCACTGTGGGAGCTGGCTTGCCAGCGATGGCGGTGGGTCAGGCAACACAGGCTCAGGCTGTGCCGACGCGTTCGCGAGCAGGCTCGCTCCTACAGGGGGGGCGTGCAGCCGGGCCTTGCAAGCCTCGGAGGTATTTGTGGGTCCGCGCGAGGCGAAAAAAACCCGGCCTGCAATCGCAGGCCGGGTCGGGTGTTGCGCGGCGGATCAGAACTGCGGTTTGTACGTCACGCTGAACATTACGTTGCGCGGGTCGCCGTAGTAGCTGTTGCTGTTGATCTGGGCGAAGGCAGGAACGATGTAACGCTTGTCGAACATATTGTTCAGGTTGACCGCCAGGTTGACCTCGTCGGTGGCCTGGTAGGCAACGCGCGAACCCCAGATGGCGAAGCCCGGCAGATCGAAGCTGCGGTCGAAGCTGAGCGTGCTGCTCTGGGCGTTTACACCGGCACCAACGCTGACTTTGTTGAAGTCACCCGGCAGGGTGTAATCACCCCACAGGCGGAACATGTGCATGGGTGTGCCGGTGGCAAAGCGCTTGCCTTTCAGCTCGGCATCTTCCAGGAACTTGGTTGTGTTGTAGGTGTAGCCGCTGGAGATCTGCATGCCATCGAACAGTTCACCGGCAATTTCCGCTTCCAGACCCTGACTGCGGACCTTGCCCGACGCCAACGAGCAGTACCAGCCGCCACAGGCTTCCGGACTTTCGATATCGGTGGAAAGATCGGAGACCGCGCGGTTTTTCTGGATGTAACGGAACAATGCCAGGGAGGTATTGAAGCGGCCATCCATCAGCTCGCCCTTGATACCCAGCTCATAGTTGGTGCCTTCGACAGGCTTGAGCGCAGTCTTTTCCTTGGTCAACTGGGTTTGCGGGATGAACACCTCGGCAACGCTGCCGTAAGCAGACCATTGCTCGTTCAGCGCATACACCATGCCGACGTAAGGGGTCACACGACCGGTGCTGGTGATCGAGTTTTTCTCGCCACCTTCCTGCAGTTCGCGGGCGAAGTAGTTGTCCTGGTCAAAGGAGAAGTCATACCAACTGGTGCGCGCGCCCAGGATCAGGGTCAACGGCTCGGTCAGGTTGACCTTCCAGCTGCCGTATATGCCTTTCTGACGAACATCGTAGGTGCTCACGGCCAGGTTGGCCGCGTCAGCGATCATGTCGAATGATTTTTGCGGACGGTTGTGATCAATGTCGAAGACGTCTACGCCCGGGGTGAACTGGCGTGCGTATTTGTCGTCGCTGGTGAACTTGGAGTAGTTGGCACCCACGGTCAGACCCTGTTTGAAACCGAAGCCCTCAAACTGGCCATCGACGTACACGTCGAACGCACGGTTTTTGTTGGCGAAGTCCGTCGCGTAGTCGGAAAAACGCGGGCCGGTGCTTCCACCGACCGGAACCACGCCAGCGATAAACTGGTAGGTCGCCTCGTTCGATTCGTTCATGGCTATGGCCGATGCCTTGATTTTCCAACTGTCGTTGAAGTGGTGTTCAAGGTCAGCGTAAACGGCAGTCTGGTCGTTCATCGAACGGTTCCAGGTGGCACCGGTATAAGTCGAACGCGGCAGATTGATGTTGCTGGCGTCAGCGTAGCGCGGCAGACCCAGCAGGTACGGACGACCGTGGCTCTTCTTGTTGCTGAAGCCGATACCCAGCACAGTGTCTTCGTCCAGATCGAAGTCCAGAGCGCCGTAGACGGTCTGTTCCCAGTTCCAGGCGTAGTCGGTGAACGAGTGATCTTTTTCGTAGTTGACTACCGCACGGCCGCGAATGGTACCGGCATCGTTCAACGGGCCGCCAACGTCAGCCTGCGAGGCATAGCGATCCCAGCTACCCGCCTTGCCGGTCAGGGTGACAGTCGGCGTCGCCTGACCGCGCTTGCGCACCATGTTGATCGCACCGCCGGGACTGTTGGCACCCTGCAACAGGCCGGCCGCGCCACGGATCACTTCCATGCGGTCGTAGATCGCCATGTTTTCGGTGATGTAGCTACCCAGCGCATAAACGTTACGCGGGATCGGCACGCCGTCGTACTGGATCGCTTCGATGTCGAAACCACGGGAGTAGATGAAAATACCCGGGCCAGGCGATTTCAGCGCGGTCAGACCGGTGGTGGCTTCAACGGCTTGGGTCAGGTTGGTGACGTTCTGGTCATCCATGCGCTTGCGGGTCAGGACGCTGACCGACTGCGGGATATCCTTGAGTTTCTGCTGGCCCTTGCCAATCGTCACCGCGCCGGTGGTGTAGGAGTTGGTGCCTTCGGTGGTGGCGCCCATTGCGGCGGCGTTGATGGTGGTGGCACCCAGCTCCATGCCTTTGGTGGTGCCACTGCGCACCAGCATGAGGGTGTTGCCTTCCACGGTGAAACGCACATCGGTGCCACGCAGCAATTCGCCGATCGCCGCCTGAGGCGTCATGGAGCCTTTGACCGCAAAGCTTTTCAGGCCAGCCATGTCATCGGCGTTGTAGATGACCTGCATGTTGCTCTGCTCGCCGAACGCTTGCAGAGCCTGGGGCAGCGATTGAGCCGCGATGTTGAAAGACTTGTCCTCGGCGTGCACCTGAGCGCTGAGCGGCAACAGGCACGCCATGCTCAATCCCGCCATCACGGAGCGCGAGCGCAACGTTCGGGACATCACCAAGGCTTTGAACAGGGGTTTCAATTCGTGAATTGCGGACATTGTGCTCTCTATTATTGGTCGAAGTGGAAAAGCCAGCGGGCCGCCAGGCGCCCTTGAAAATGCACACCCGCCGCGCAATCGTTCACTCATGTGAATCGATCGACTGGCCCCTCCCCGGGCAGCAGTCGCACGCGCCAGGCGCGGGCCGGTGATGGGAATGCATGAAAAATCCGTGTGTCGCCGCGTGGTCCCAGCCAACGGCAAAGACCCTTTTGCGAGTTGCTTCACGCGCTTACGTTAGTAAGACGGTACACACCGATAAAACCGGAATGCGTTTGTTTATCATTTGTGAAATAAATTAAAAAAACCGCCGCGGTCAGGCGGCGGTTTCTTTATCGATGAGCTATCAGACGTCCTGGGCCACCTTGGCGGCTTGTAACTGACGAGCCTTTTCGGTCAGCAACGCTTTCTCTTCCGGGCTCATCGATTCCAGCCGCACCCGCGCCTGGGCCAGTTTGTCCAATTGCCCCGGCGTTGCTTCCTGGCTACGCAGTGCATGTGCCAGACCCGCTACGGTCGGATGGTCGAAGACCACGCCCGGATGGATCTCGCACTGCAGCAGCTTGCGGATGCCTGCCACCAGTTTGATCACCAGCAACGAATGCCCACCGGCGGCGAAAAAGTCGCGTTCGACGCCCAGCCGCTCCTGCCCGAGCAACTGCGCCATGCGCCCGGCCAGCAATTGTTCCAGCGCATCGCGCGGTGCCAGGTAATCGTCCTCGATGCCTTGGCTGGCCAGTTGCTGCAGGACCTTGCGGTCGATTTTGCCGTTGGCCAGACGTGGCAGCCGTTCGAGCAAACGAATCTGCTGCGGCACCATCACCGCCGGCAATTGCTGCGCCAGTTGCTCGCGCAGGCCATCGGCCGACAGTCCGTGACGTGCGACCACAAATGCCTGCAAACCCTGTTCGGCGCTGTCGCCAGCGATGACCAGCGCTTCGGCCACTGCCGGATCACGCAGCAGCTGCGCTTCGACTTCACTGAGCTCGATGCGGAAGCCCCGCACCTTGATCTGATGATCGCGGCGACCGTGCAGGACGATTCCACCCTCGGCGAGATAGCGCGCCAGATCACCTGTGCGGTACAAGCGCTGACCCTCGATGAACGGATTGTCGATCAGCAGACCGTCTTCGGCCTCGACATTGACGTACCCGCGAAACAACTGCGCACCGCCCACGTACAGCTCGCCCAGCGCGCCTACCGGTGCCAATTGGTGGTGAGTGTCGAGCACGTAGACATTATTGTTGTCCAGCACCTGGCCGAGCCGCCCGGCATCCTGCCCGGGCACAATTTTGTGCACCAGCACGCCAACCGTGGTTTCGGTCGGGCCATAGTGGTTGAACACCTGACAATCATCGCGCACCTGAGCGATGCGTTGCAGCAGCGGCGCGGCAATCGCTTCGCCACCCAGCACCAGCGTTTGCGGTAGGCACGCGGTGTCGCTGTCGAGCAACGCGGCGAGGTGCGACGGGACGATCTTCAGGCAATCGATGGCATGACGTTGCAGGTACTCGGCGAACAATCGCGCGTCCTGCATCTGCTCGTCGCTGGCCACATGCAACGCGGCGCCGTTGAACAAGGCGCCGAATAGCGCGGTGTTGCCCAGATCCGCCGCCACGGTCGAACTGAAACCGAAGTGGCGCAGCGCATTCAGACCCAGCGCCGCGCTGACGCTGGCGGTGTAGTTGAACAGTTGCCGATGCTCGATCAACACGCCTTTCGGCACGCCGGTCGAACCGGAAGTGAACAGCACATAAGCCAGATCAGCACCTTGAGTTTCACGTTCAGGTGCCGCTGCGGCGGCGTTTTCCAGCAACTGCTCGAGCGTGCGCACGTTGATTGCACTGGCAGGCCATTCGCTCAATTGTGCCGGCTCGGCCAACAGCCATTCAGCGCCGGCCTGTTCCAGCATCAACTGCTGACGCACCAGCGGCCATTGCCGATCCAGCGGCAAATACGCTGCGCCGACACGCCAGATCGCGAGCATCGCCACCACCAGCGCTGCCGAACGCGGCAACGCCAGTGCGACCACCGAACCACTGCTCACGCCCTCGGCATGCAGGGCCGCCGCCAGTCGTTCGACCTGTGCCTGCAACTGCGCATACGTCAGGCTGGCGGCTTCATCGGTCAGTGCCAGCGCCTCGGGAGTGGATTGCGCCCACGCGGCAATGCGCTGCGGCAACAAACGTGTATCGGCGCATGCCTGAGCGGCTGGATTGAACGCCAGGGCACGCTGACGCTCAGCCTCGCTCAGGAGGCTGACCTGCCCCAGCGGCACGTTGGCATCGTCCAGCAGATTGCCCAGCAGCGTGCGGTATTGTTCGAGCAAAACCTGCATCGAAGCCGCGCTGTAACGCTGCACGGCGTACTCCAGCGCCAGACCTCGAACATCGCCCTCAGCTGTCTGCTGCAGTTGCATCAGCAACTCGAATACGTCACCGCGTCCTGTCTCCACGCCTTGCGCCGACCACTGCAGCGCCGCTACCGACTGCGCTGGTGACAGATGCTGTACGGCAAACCCATAGGCCGGACGTGCCGCCGCCGGTTGCAGTTCCGGCGCCCAGTATTCCTGCCAGGTCCGATGTTCTTCCAGATGTGCTGCCAGACTCGGCAGCCACTGAGCGAACGATTGTTCAGTGTTGACCGGCAGATTCAGCGGCAAGGTTTTTTCAAAGACGCCGACCGCGCCAGCGAAATATGGGTAATCTTCACGACCATCGTGACGCCAGCCCAGCAATACTTCGTCGCGACCGCTCAAACGCGCCAGCAACAGCGCCCAGGCGCTCTGCATCAGCAGCGTCAACGTTTGTTCAAGGGATTGCGCAAGGTTTTGCAGACCGGTCACCAGCGCGGCATCCAGCGACGTGTGCAACGTTGCCGCTTCACTGGCGACAGCATCGGCTCGACGCGCGGCCAGCCAAGGTGTCGACAACGCTGCATCGACTCCCTTGAGGTGTTCCTGCCAATAGGTGCGAGCGGTGGCGGCGTCCTCATCGAGAATCACCTCGCTGCGCCATTCCAGATACTGCGAGAACTCACCCGCCTCCTCGTCTTCCGGCAGCTCGCCGTGTTCATAGGCCAGCAGTAATTGCTCATGGATCAAGGCCAGCGCGCGGTCATCGAGACTGCAACGCGCCGCGCCCAGCACCAGCGTCCAACGCTGGTCCGGCAGCGCATACAGCACCGCCTGCAGGGCTGCCGACTCACCGGGCACAAATGCGCGCTGAGCCCACTCGGTCACTTGCGCCTGAATGTCGGCCTCGCTGGCCGGTGCCGTCTGTACGGTGAGCGGAAAAGGTTCGCCGACGCCGGTAAATTGCCGCAAACCGTGAAAACCCGGGGCCTTGGCCAGTCGCGCCAGCAGCATCGGCTGACGCGCCAGCAGGCTGTCAAACGCTGCCTGCAGACGCTGTGGCGCCAACACGCCACCGATGTCGATGCGCAGAAAACGTGCGGCATCGGCCCAGCACGCCGCTTTGGGCAATTGATCGCAGAGCATCTGTTGCTCGGGGGTCAACGCTTGTCCCACGTCCTCTTGATCCATCATTTCGTTCATGCCCCGCTCTCCTCGGTGTTCACCACGGGTTGGCGAACCGCCTCGCCACGGCTGTTTTGCAGATCGCCGTGGTCGTACATGTCACCCATCGCCACGACAATCTTGCGCGGCCCCTCGAAAGGGTCACGGGCATGCGCCACCAGCATGTTGTCGAGCAGAATGGCGTCACCCTTTTGCCAGTCGAAGCGCACGGCGCACTCTTCATACAGATCGCCAATGCGTTGCATCACGTCGTCTTCGATCGGTGTGCCGTCGCCGTAATACACGTGGCGCGGCATGCGCTCGGGGCCGAACATCGACAACAGGTCTTCACGCACATCCGGCTCCAGCCAGTAGATGTGGTGCAGTTGCACCTGGTTGAAGAACGACTTGGCGCCGGTGATCGGGTGACGAATGATCGCCGGCCCCGGTGTGCGGGTTTGCAGTTCGTTATTGTCGAGCCAGCGCCATTCGATCCCCCCGGCGCGGCAACGTGCTTCCACCTCGGCGCGGTCTTCGGTCTTGAAGAAGTGCTGCCACGACACATCGAGGTTGTCGGTGAAAGTGCGCACATACAGCAAGCCCTTGGACTCGAACTTGTCACGCAAATCTGCCGGCAGTTTTTCGTACATCAGACGGCAGTCCACCACCGGCGTTGCACCGCCAACCGGCGCCGCTTGTTCGCAATAGAACATCTGCTTGCGCGGCCAGCGATCCTGGTGCGAGCTCTCGTTGTGGAACAGGATCATCTTGCGTTCCGGGTACGGCGTGGAGCGGTACGTGTTCTTGCCGCCCTCTTTCTTCGGCAGATCGCCGTACTGGCCGTACAGGCCCGGCTGGATCGCTTCGGCGAAGGCTTCAAAGCCCTGAATGCCGTCGAGTTCGAAACCGCGGAAGAGAATGCCGGCGTGCGTCGCGAGTTTTTCTTCGATCAGCGGTCGGTTGCGCTTGATCCACTCGATCAAGTCCAATTGCGGCTCGTTCGGTTCCATCAGCAACGGGAACGGCTGTGGCGCGGCGATCAGCGATTCGCGAATCGGCGTCGGGCGAACCTTGGCCACCGGTGCGGCACCGCGCTTGAGGAACTTGCCCAGTTTGTCGGCCTTGGGTCCGGGGGCAGCGGGTTTGGCGGCCACTGCTAAATTGTCCACTGGCATGCTGATAGCTCCCAATTGAATGTCCTGATCAGCGACGATCTGTTCCAACAGGGCTATCCAGGCCTTCACCAGGTACTGAATGCGCTCGTGTCCGAACAAGGTTGTGGCGAATTGCCAATTACCCAGCAATTGCCCTTCTTCTTCGTCAACGAACAATGCCATGTCGAATTTAGAATGGGTCTGCAGCAATGGCAGCGCTTCCACCTGCAAACCGCCCATGGCCTGGGTGCGGCCCGGCAGGTTATTCATCACAAACAGCACCTGCACCAGCGGGTTCATGCCTTTGTGACGCGGCACACCGGACGCGTCGACGATCATGTCGAACGGCAGGTCCTGGTGCTCCAGCGCTTGCAGCAACGTCGCCTGGGTCTGCGCGAGGAAACCGCCGAACGAGGCATCGGCGGCAAATTGCGAACGCAATGGCAGCACGTTGACGAAGAAGCCGATCAAGCGTTCCAACTCCGCCCGCTCGCGCCCGGCGACGTCGGCACCGACCAGCACATCCGAACCCGCGCCGACCCGGTGCAACAGCACCTGGAACGACGCTAGCAACGTGCTGTAGAGCGTGACACCCGAACGCGCAGCCAATGCCTTCACGCCACGACTCAATTCGCGGCCCAGGGCGAACTGCACCGCATCACCGGCGTAGGACGCAACCGTCCCGCGCGGGTTGTCCATCGGCAGGCTGAGTTGGCCGTTATAGCCCTTCAACTGCGCCTTCCAGAAGGTGGCCTGTTGGCCCAGCACACCCTGTTGTTCCAGCGCCTGTTGCCACAAGGCGAAGTCCGAATACTGCACGGCCAGCGCCGGCAGATTCAGCGCCTGGTCCTGGCTGACGCGGTCGTAGATCTGCACCAGTTCATTGATCAACACGCCCATCGACCAACCATCGGAAATGATGTGGTGCATCGAATACAGAAGCACGTGCTCGGTCGGCCCCAGATGCAGAATGCGTCCGCGCAACAGCGGCGCCTGCTCCATGTCGATCGGAGTGTTGGCGTTGTCGAGCACCGCTTGCGCCACCTGCTCTTCCTGATCACTGCGCGACAGCGCCGACAGGTCGATCAACGGAAAGTCCAGCTCGACCTCGTCGACGATCAGTGCAATCGGATCACCTTCATCGTCTTGCACATACGCAGTGCGCAGCACCTCATGACGGCGCACCACCTCAACGAAACTGCCAAGCAAACGCTCGACCGACAACTCGCCACGCAGGCGCAGCGCCATCGGCATGCCGTAAGCGGAGCTACCGCCGGACAATTGCTCGGCAATCCACAGACGACGTTGCACCAGCGACAACGGTGCAGTGGTTTTCGCCCCGTGCGCGGTCAGCTCCACCTGACGTGAATCGAATGCCGCCAGCGCCGAACCGACATTGGCCTGCATGACGGCAGCCAGATCCTTGAGCACCGGGGCACCGAACAGATCACGCAGGCTCACGGTCAGCCCGGTGACCTTGCGCAGTCGCGACACAGCTTGCGTTGCCAGCAACGAATGGCCACCCGCCTCGAAGAAGTGCGCGTTACGCCCGACCTGCTCACGCTCCAGCACTTCCCGCCAGATGGCGGCGATCTGCTCTTCGAGCAGACCCTGCGGGGCCACGAAAGTGGCGTCCGAGAGCAGGCTGCCCGGCAGTGGCAGCGCTTTGCGATCGACCTTGCCGCTCGGCCCGATCGGCAATTGCGCCAGCAGCAACACGTGGCTCGGCTGCATGTAATCCGGCAGGCTGGTTTTCAGGCCATCGCGCAGTGCGCGCAGAAGTTCGGCCTGTTGCGAATGCGCCTCATCGGCCGCCGCACTGTCGTGCGGTACAACGTAAGCCACCAGGTGCTGACCGCCCGCAGCCGGTTGCGCCAGCACCAACGCCTGACGGATTGCAGGCTGGCGCAGCAGGCAGGCTTCGATCTCGCCCAGTTCGATGCGGAAGCCGCGTACTTTCACCTGATGGTCGATACGACCGACGTATTCGATCAGGCCCTCGGCATTGACCCGCGCCAGATCACCGGTGCGGTACAAGCGGCCGCCCGCCGCATTGAACGGATCAGGAATGAAACGTTCGGCAGTCAGATCCGGACGCTTGAAATACCCGCGCGCCAGCAGTTCGCCGCCCACCAGCAATTCACCCACCACGCCCTCGGGCACCGGCTGGCCGGTACTGTCGCAGATATAAGTCGAGCGACCGGCCAAGGGGCACCCGATTGGCAGTGCCGCCGGTAGCGGCTTGTCACCCTGCACATAATCGCCGCAATCAAGCACGGTAGTGGTTACCGTCGCTTCGGTCGGGCCATAAGCGTTGATCAGTTGCGCCTGTTGCAGACCGGCACGCTGATACGCCGCAATGCCTTGCGGCGGCATCGCTTCACCGCCCACCACCATCTGACGCAGACGCCCATAGTCGCGCGGGCCGTGATCGGCAAAGTCTTGCACCACGACGTTCCAGTAGGCGGTGGTCAGGTCAGCGACGCTGATGTCCTTGTCGAGGATCTGCTGATACAGCGTTTCGCTGTCCCAGATTTCGTTGCCACGCAACACTACCGCCGCGCCGCAGATCAGCGCCGGGTACACCTGCTCGACAAAACTGTCGAAGTTGAACGTAGCGAATTGCAGCACCCGGTCGCTGGCCGACAACCCCTTGTAGGCTTCAGACACCCGAGTATGCCGGGCCAGTGTGGCGTGGCTGATGCCAACGCCTTTTGGTCGCCCGGTCGAACCGGAGGTAAACATCACGTAAGCCAGGCTCTGGCCGTGGACAGTCACTGACGGATTGCTCTCGGTCTGCGGCCAGCTCGCGTCGTCCACCGCCAGCGTGACGACGCCACTCACCGAAGGCAGACGTTGCAGCAAATGTTGCTGGCTGAGCATCAGACGCAGACCACTGTCTTCGATCATCGCCAGCAGACGGTCGGCAGGATATTCCGGATCGAGCGGCACATAAGCCCCCCCGGCCTTGAGCACCGCCAACAGGCTGATAATCATGTCCAGCGAGCGATCCGCCGCAATCCCCACCAGCACGTCCGGCCCCACGTTGTGCTGCAGCAAACCATGCGCAACGCGGTTGGCGGCGGCGTTGAGCTGAGCGTAGCTGAGCTGACGGTCTTCGAACATCAGTGCGATGGCGTCAGGGGTTTGTGCCACTTGCTGCTCGAACCACTGATGCACGCATTGCTCGCTGGCCGGCGCATCGACAACTCCCAGCAATGGACCGGCGACCAGTGAAAGCTCGCCGAGGCAAGTCGATGCCGGTGCCTGCACCATCTGTTGCAGCAAATGATCGAGTTGCGCTGCCAGTTGCTCGACCGAGCGAGCGTCGAACTGCGCCTGGTCGAAGCTCAAGTGCATCGACAACTGCGCGTCGAGGCTGACCGCCAGGGTCAACGGATAGTTGGTCTGCTCGTGATTGGCCACTTCGCCAAAACGCAGATCCTGCGGCGCGCCTTGTTGCAGGGCTTCGGACACCGGGTAGTTCTCGAACACCAGGATGTTGTCGAACAGCGCTTCACCGCCCTGCCCGGCCCAGCGCTGGATTTCGAACAGCGGTGTATGTTCCTGCTCGCGCAGGGCCAGATTCTGCCCCTGCACCTGTTGTAACCACTCACTCAACGGTTGCTCGGCACGCGGGGTGGCGATCACCGGCAAGGTGTTGATAAACAGCCCGATCTGTTGCTCGACACCCGCCAGCTGTGCCGGACGCCCGGACACCGTTGCGCCGAAGCTGACCGTGTCGAGCCCGGTGTAACGTTGCAGCAGCAACAGCCAGGCACTTTGCACCAGGGTGTTGAGGGTAACTTTGTGACCACGGGCAAACTCATTGAGCCGGCGCGTGCGCTCGGTATCCAGCACGTGAAAACGCTCGTCATGGCCACTGCGCGGTGCCACGGCAGCAAATGCCCGGGCCAGCCGGGTCGGCTCTTGCAGGCCCGCCAATTGTGCAGTCCAGAAGGTCTCGCTCAGCGTCATATCCTGGCGGTTCAGCCACTGAATGTAATCGCGATAACGTCCGCCAGTCGCGGCCGGCGCGTGACCGCTATAGCGTTGCAAGACTTCGCCGAGCAACTGCGAGTTGCTCCAGCCGTCCATCAGAATGTGATGGCTGGTGTAGATCAAACGGCAGGCATTGGCGGCGGTTTTCACCACCACCAGACGCAACAGCGGTGCGGCGCCCAGCTCAAAGCCTTGTTGCTGCTCAGCCTCGGCCAGCGCGACGACGGCGTGCGTGACGTCATCGCGACACGACCAGTCCAGCACAGTGAAGGGCACCGGCAAATGCTTGTGGATCACCTGCACCGGACGCTGGAATTCACCGTCCCAGACAAAACTGCTGCGCAACACATCATGCGTGTCCAGCGCCGCTTGCCAGGCATCGCGGAAGCGCTCGATGTCCAGCCCCTGAACGTCGACGCACATCTGGTTGATGTAGTCGCCGGCCTGTTGCTCGTACAGGGTGTGGAACAGCATGCCCTGCTGCATCGGCGACAGCGGGTAAATGTCTTCGATCTGCTGCGGTGCCAGCGCCAGCGAATCGAGTTGTAACTGCGTCAGCTGCGCCAACGGGAAGTCCGACGGCGTCACGCCGTGGCTGTCGTGCTGGCAGCAATGTTCCAGCAATGCGCTCAGCTCGGTGGCGTAGGCATCGGCCAGCGTCTTAATGGTCGCGGTGTCGAACATCTGCGAACTGAAGGTCCAGCCGACACTCAATTCACCACCGTACACCTGACCGTTGAGAGTCAGCCAGTTGCCCAGGGCCGCCAGCGGACTTTGCTCGGCGCCGGACGGTTCACCCGACGGGCTGAATAGCGCAGCGCCATCTTCGGCGAAGCCGGCGTCGAACTGGCCCAGATAGTTGAAGGTGATGCGCGGCATCGGCAGCGCTTGCAGGGTCTGGCGCGCGGCGGCATCGCCCAGATAACGCAGAGCGCCGAAACCGATGCCCTTGGCCGGAATCGCTCGCAGTTGTTCCTTGATCGCTTTGATCGACTCCGCCACGTCAGCCGTTGCGGTCAGCTTGACCGGGAACAGGCTGGTGAACCAGCCGACGCTGCGGCTCAGGTCAAGGTCGTCGAACAGGTCTTCGCGGCCATGACCTTCGAGCTGGATCAGCGTCGACGGGTGACCGGTCCAGCGCGCAATGACTCGCGCCAGCGCCGTCAGCAACAGATCGTTGACCTGCGTGCGATAGGCCGCCGGGGCCTGTTGCAGCAGACGACGGGTCTGCTCTTTGTCCAGACGGGTTTCGACGCTGGCGGCGTAACGGTTTTGCAAGGCGCCGTCGGCATGGTCTTGCGGCAACCCCACGTTCGCGCCCTCGAGCTGCGCCTGCCAGAAGCCCAGCTCGGCTTGCAGCGCCGGGCTCGCGGCGTAGTTTTGCAGGCGCTGCGCCCAGTTTTTCGCCGCCGTGGTTTTCGCCGGCAGCTTGATCGCCTGCCCGGCTTGCAACTGTTGATACGCCTGTTGCAGGTCTTCGAGCAGAATTCGCCACGACACGCCATCGACCGCCAGGTGATGGATTACCAACAACAGACGCTGACTGCCGTCGGCCAGGGTCGCCAGCACTGCACGCAGCAACGGGCCATGCCCCAGGTCGAGACTGCGCTGGGCCTGTTCGCCGAGTCCTTGCAGTGCCTGGGCGTCAGCCACGTCGTGCTGCCAAAGCACCGCTTCAGCCTGTGGCGCTCGGTGAGTGGCGGCCCACACGCCGTCGCGCTCGCGGAACGACAGACGCAAGGCATCGTGCTGCACCAGCAGCGCCTGCAAGGCCTGCTCGACGTGCGCCGCTTCAAGTACAACGCGAGGTTTGAGCAACACCGACTGGTTCCAGTGATGGGCATCGATCATGGCGCTGTCGAAGAACAACTGCTGGAACGGCAACAGCGGACTGTCACCGCTTACCGGCCCCTGATCGATACTCGGGCCGGCCACGCCGACCTTGGCCACCGCCGCCAGACTCTGCACGTTCTGGTGCAGGAACAAGTCTTTCGGGCTGAAGTGAATCCCGGCCTGACGCGCACGGCTGACCACCTGGATCGAGATGATCGAGTCGCCGCCCAGTTCAAAGAAGTTGTCGTCAATGCCGACCTGCTCCAGGCCGAGCACGCTCTGCCAGATCGCCACCAGCGCTTGTTCGGTGGCGCTGGTCGGGGCGCTGTAAACCTTGTGGCTGACACTCAGGTCGGCCTTCGGCAGAGCCTTGCGTTCGAGCTTGCCGTTCGGGCTGACCGGCATCTTCGCCAGCAGCAACCAGTGCTGCGGGATCATGTATTCCGGCAAGTGCTGGCTCAGGTGTACCTTGAGGCGGCGCTGCAGTGCCTGATGAGCTTGCTCATCGGCATCGACCAGCGCTTCATCCGTTGGCACCACATAAGCCACCAGCAACGAGCCGTCTTGAGCGATGACCACGGTTTCCAGCACCGCGTCGTGCTCGGCCAGACGTGCTTCGATTTCGCCCAGTTCGATACGCAGACCACGGATTTTCACCTGATGGTCCATACGCCCGGCGTACTCGATCACACCGTCAG
>NZ_RWIM01000218.1 GCF_009764645.1 Pseudomonas sp. PB106 | reverse complement strand
GGTCGGCGCTGGCCAGTCGCGCCAAGGCTGGCAGTGCGTCGAGCTGCTTGAGCCAGCCGAGCACGCCGACGGCTTCGCGGCGCACGTTGGCATCGCTGTCGCTCAGCGCCGAAACCGCAGCAGGCGCTGCAGCAGCGAAACGCAGTTCACGCAAGGCGCGAAATGCCGCAATGCGCACGCTGACGTCGGCGTGATCGGTCCACGGCAGAATCACCCGCCCCGCCGCTTCAGTCTTGAGCAAACTCAAGCTCTGCGCGGCAGCCGATTGCACGGCAGATGACGAGTCGGTCAGCGCCTCGCACAAGGCTTGCACAACCGGCTCATCCTCCCAGGCTTCGAGCAAGCGCGCGGCTTCAGCACGGACGTCTTCAGCGGGATCCTGCCCCAGCCGATCCACCAGCCAGAGCAAGCCATCGGGTTCCTCCAGATCGGCTAGATCAATCAGCGCAATACGTCGCACGCCAGCGTCTTCGGCGGTCAGACGCGGTTGCAGGGCGAGGATGTCGTCGTTATCGGTGACAGCAAAAATAGAGGTCATAGGGCAAATCGCGGCAAAGGGTTTTCAGGAGGCAGGCCGAGCGGATTGAGGCGCGGCAGCGGTCGGTCGTTGTCGTGGCGCAACAGGTCGAGGCAGTGGCGTTTGAGGCGGGAGAATTCGGCGCTGGTGACCAGTTCGCTGGTGCGTGGTCGGGCGAAATCCAGACGCAAATCTTCGATGACGCGCCCCGGCCGCGCGCTCATCACCAGCAAACGGTCGGCGAGAAACAGCGCCTCGTCGATGTCGTGGGTGACGAAGACCACGGTGGTGCGGATGCGCGTCCAGATATCCAGCAGCAGTTCCTGCATGTTCAGCCGGGTCAGCGCATCCAGCGCACCGAACGGCTCGTCCATCAGCAACAGGCGCGGACGGTTGACCAGCACGCGGGCAATTTCGACACGTTGTTGCATGCCGCCAGAGAGTTGATCGGGCCAGCGCTCGGCAAAGCCGTCGAGGCCGACCAGTTTGAGGATGTCATCGGCGGCGCGATGGCGCTCAGCCTTGCCGATGCCGCGCATCTTCAGGCCGAAGGCGACGTTGTCACGCACCGTACGCCACGGAAACAGCGTGTGATGCTGGAACACCATGCCGCGCTGCGGCGAGGGCTCGGAGACCGCCGCGCCATCGACTTTGAGGCTGCCGGCGTGCGCCCTCAAATGCCCGGCCAGGGCACCGAGCAAAGTCGATTTGCCGCAACCGGACGGGCCGAGAATGCACACGAACTGGCCCGGCTCGATCTGGCAATCGAGTTCGCGCACCGCTTCGAACGCTTCACTTCCTTGCCCGAGGACGATGGATAATTGGCGAATGTCGATCCGCCCTTCCGGGGTTTGCATCACGCTCATCAGGCTTTTCCTCGCGGTCGATGCCAGCGCGTGAACAGCCCGCCCAGACGTTTGATCAGCAGACTGCTGCCCATGCCCAACACGCCGATCAGCAACATGCCGACGACGATGTCGGCGTAGTTCTGAATGGTGTAGGACTCCCAGGTGTAGTACCCGATGCCGAACTGGCCGGAGATCATTTCCGCCGTGACCAGACAGAACCACGAAGTGCCCATGCCGATGGCCAGACCGGTGATGATGCTCGGCGCCGCGCCGGGCAGGATCACTTCCAGCAGGATGGCGCGGCGCCCTGCCCCAAGGCTTTTGGCTGAGGCGATCAGGCGTGGATCGACGCCTTCGACGCCGTGCACGGTGTTGAGCAGGATCGGGAACAGTGCGCCGGTGAAGGTGATGAAGACCATCGACAGTTCGGAGGACGGGAACATCAGGATCGCCAGCGGAATCCACGCGACGGCGGGGATTGGACGCAGGACTTCCAGCGGTGGCAGCAGCAGGTCTTCAGCCCATTTCGAGCGGCCGATGGCCAGACCCAACGCGATGCCGATTGGCAGCGCCGCAAGATAACCGGCGAAGACGCGGCTGAGGCTGGCGGTGAGATGCTGCAGGAGCTTGCCGGAGTCGCCGAGGCCCAGCGCTGCTTCAATCACGGCCAAAGGGGTTGGCACGTTGGCGAAAGTGACGAGGCCGAGGTTCCAGTGATGGCTGGCGGCGAGTTGCCAGAACAGCAGGCAGAGCAGCAGTGAAGCGGCTCGGGGGATCCAGCGTGAAAACATATATCACCTCTGATCGTTCCCACGCTCTGCGTGGGAATGCATCCCGTGACGCTCCGCGTCACATCCAAAGCGGACGCAGAGCGTCCATTGAGGCATTCCCACGCAGAGCGTGGGAACGATCTACGTTTGAGTTAGCGGGTGGCGACGGCCTGGGCGGTGGCGTCGGTGAAGTCGAGGACTTTGCCGCCCTGTGCCGAGGCATATTGCTGTGCCTGACCCTTGAGGAGGAATGCGCTCAGACCGCCCTTGCCGTCACTGGCAAACCACGCCTGTTCGGCGAGCAACTTGATCCCGCTGTCACTGGCCTGCGCATACACCGCCCGGACGTTTTTGCCTTCCTGCTTCAGAGCCGCCAGCGCGGTGAAGGCTTCTTCCGCCGAAGCGTATTGGCGCACGTTGTCCTCGCCGCGCACCCAGATTTCCGCGACGTGGCTGAAGTCAGTGATGGCTTTACCGGTCGCCGCATCCGTGCCCTTCAACGGTGTTTGCGCGTAGTTCGCCAGTTGCGCGGTGTAATCAAGGTTCGACGCCTTGAACGCCGCGCGGATGTATTGATCGTCGATGAAGTTGTTCAGATCGAGGCCACGATCAGCCTTCTTCAGCAGCTTCAACGTATCGATGGCGGTGCCGACTGCCTGGCGATACTCGGGCTTCCAGCTCAGGTCACGGGTCTGCACGCCGAGCGGGCCGTGGAACAGGTAATTCACTTCGGCATCGACGCCGGTAACCTTGGCGATCAGCTCGCTGTATTTCTCAGGCTCGGCGGCGAGCAGTTGATTGGCTTCAATGCTGGCGCGCAGGTAAGCGACGACGACTTCCGGGTACTTCTTCGCATAAGCCTGATCGACCAGCGCACCGTGGAAAGTCGGCGCATTGGCCTGGGCGCCGTCGTAGATCTTGCGGGCGAAACCGCGGCTCGGGAACAGTTCGGCGAACGGCACGAAATCGGCGTGGGCGTCGATCTTGCCCGCTTGCAACGCGGAGCCGGCGACCTCTGGCGGCTGGGCGATGATGTTCACGTCTTTCAGCGGATCCCAGCCCTGCGCCGCCACAGCCCGCAGCAACATGCCGTGCGCAGTGGAGGCAAAAGGCACGGAAATGGTTTTGCCCTTGAGGTCGCTCAGCGACTGCACGCCCGATGCGCTCGGCACAACGATGCCGTTGCCGCTGCCCTTGATGCTGCCCGATAGCACGCTGATAAACAGGCTGTGTTTGCCGGCGGTTTCAAACGCCACGCCGTTGAACGCACCGGGGAAATCGGCCATGGCGCCGAAGTCGAGCTTGCCGGCGACCATCTCGTTGGTCAGCGGCGCGCCGCTGGTGAAGTTCTTCCACTGCACGTCGTATTTCGCGTCTTTGTAGGCGCCGTCGTGGGGCAGGTATTTGTCGAGCAGGCCAAGTTCACGAATCAACAAGCCGCCAGCGGCGCAGTTGATGGTGGTGTCCTGGGTGCCGATGGCGATGCGGATGGTTTCGGCCGAGGCCGACACGGTAAACGAAGCCAGTACCAGACCGGCGATTGCTGCACGCAACATGGTTGTTTCCCCTCGAATCATTTATTTGAGTTCGTCTCCGCCGCGATCAGGGCGCGGTGGGAAACGAGGGGTTTTCGGTGAATCCAGCGTCCGGCTGTTTCCGGATGGCTTTGGGTTGTCACAGTTCAAATGTAGGAGTGAGCCTGCTCGCGATAGCGGTGTGTCAGCCAGCACATCTACATCTGACCCGTCGCTATCGCGAGCAGGCTCACTCCTACAGGGGATAGCGTTTCAACGCAGGAGATAAGGGATGTCGACCTTGACGGCACCCGTCGGGCAATCCTTCTCGCACGGCATGCAGTACCAGCATTCATCGAACGCCATATAGGCCTTCTGCGTTGCCGGGTTGATCGCCAGCAAGTCCATCGGGCAAACGTCGACACACACGGTGCAGCCCTTTTCGGCGATGCATTTGTCCTCGTCGACGGTGACGGGGGCGTTGGAGCGGAAGAAGATTTCCTGAGCTTGATAGGCCATGGTTCGGACTCTTTGTTTATTGATGTATCAAGCGGCGAAAGCGCCGACCCGCAAGCGGTCGTAGGCCTGCATTTCTTCAGCATCGAGCGGGATGATGTAAGGCTCGACGGCTTTCTTGAAACTGGTCATCTGGCCGTCGTCGCCCTTCTTCAGATGGCAATGGCAGAACCACTCGCTGTCATTGCGTTGCGGGTGATCGACGCGATAGTGGTACAGGCCCCAGCGGCTTTCGGCGCGAAACAACGAGGCGCGGGCGGCCATTTCGGCGCAATCGCGGATCACGCTGGTTTCCATGGCGCGCATCAGTTCGTGGGCATTGTTGGCTTTCATCTGATCGAGATCGCGTTCGATGTCGCTGAAGCGTTGCAGGCCGATCTGCATCTTCTTGGTCACCTTCGGCGGTTGCAGATAATCGTTAACGAAGCGCCGCAGCTTGTACTCGACCTGCGCCGGCGGCAGACCGTGCTCGCGATCCAGCGGTGCGTAGACCCGGGCCTTTTCCTTTTCGATCTGCTCGGCGTCCAGCGCAGAAAACTCGCGTCCGGCGACAAAATCCGCCGCGTTGTGTCCGGCAAACCAGCCGTAGGTAAACGCGCCGAGCATGTAGTTATGCGGCACGGCGGCCATGTCGCCCGCCGAATACAAGCCTTTCACCGAGGTCTCGGCACGCTCGTTGACCCACACGCCGGACGCCGAGTGACCGCTGCAAAAACCGATTTCGGAGATGTGCATTTCGACCATCTGCGTGCGGTAATCGGTGCCGCGATTGGCGTGGAACTGGCCGCGACTCGGGCGCTCGTTGCTGTGCAGAATCTCCTCGATGTTCTGGATGGTTTCTTCGGCGAGGTGATCGAGTTTGAGGAACACCGGGCCGTTGCCGCTCTCCAGTTCCTGGTGAAACTCCCACATCATCTGCCCGCTCCAGTAGTCGCACTCGATGAAGCGTTCGCCCTTGTTATTGGCGGTGTAGCCGCCCAGCGGTCCGGTGACGTAAGCGCAGGCCGGGCCGTTGTAGTCCTTGATCAGCGGGTTGATCTGGAAGCATTCGAGGTTGGCCAGCTCGGCGCCGGCGTGATAGGCCATTGCGTAGCCGTCACCGGCGTTGGTCGGGTTTTCGTAGGTGCCCATCAGGTAGCCCGATGACGGCAAGCCGAGGCGCCCGGCAGCGCCGCAGGCGAGGATTACCGCTTTGGCTTTGATCACATGGAAATCGGCGGTGCGGCAGTCGAAGCCCATCACCCCGTTGACGCTGCCCTCCTCGTCAGTCAGCAACCGCGTGCAAACCAGGCGATTGGTGATGCTGACTCGCGCACGTTTCAACTGACGATAGAGGACTTTTTTGATGTCGTGCCCTTCCGGCATCGGCAGCACGTAGGCGCCCATGTGATGGACTTTTTTCACCGCGTAATCACCGGTTTCGTCCTTCTCGAACTTCACGCCCCAGCGGTCGAGTTGTTCGATGGTTTCGAAGCTGTGCGTCGCGTAGGCATAGACGGCGGCCTGATTGACGATGCCGTCGTTGGCGATGGTGATTTCCTTGGTGTACTGCTCGGGTGTCGAGTGGCCGGGAATGATCGCGTTGTTCAGGCCGTCCATGCCCATGCTGATCGCGCCGCTGCGTTTGACGTTGGCCTTGTCGACCAGCAACACGCGCAAATCGCGATTCTTTTCCTTGGCCTTGATCGCGGCCATCGGGCCTGCGGTGCCACCGCCGATGACGACGATGTCGTATTCCTGTTCGAGAACGTTGCGGGTCATGCCTGCTCCCCTTTTTGCCGGTCGATCCGCAGGCGGTACTGAAACGCATCGCCACGGTAGTAAAGGTGTTCGAAGTCCAGCGGCTGGCCTTGTGCGTCGTGGGTCAGGCGCTCAATGCGCATGATCGGCGAACCGGCCTCGACATTGAGTGCCTGGGTCAGATCGCTGTCAGCCAGCACCGCGTCGATGGCCAGATCCGCGTGACCGAGGGCGATGCCGCAGTCGTTTTCGAGGATCAGGAAGATGTCGCGGGTGACCAGATCAGCCTTCTCCAGACGTTCGCCGACAGCTTTGGGCAGGTAGGTGATTTCCAGCGAAATCGGCTCACGGTTGATCAGCCGCACGCGTTTGATCTGCGCGACAGTCTCGCCCTCGGCCACTTGCAAACGCTCGGCGACACGCTTGTCCGCCGGGATGAATTTGAAGCTGCGCAGGCGGTTGATCACCTCGTAGCCGCGCCCGGTCATCGACTCGGCGAGGCCTTGCAGGCTGCTGACGTTTTGAAAGGTTTTCGGCTTGGCGACGAAGGTGCCTTTGCCGTGAATCTTGAAGATCAGCCCTTCTTTTTGTAGATCGCCCAAGGCTTGGCGCACGGTGATGCGGCTGACTTTGAACAAGGCGCCGAGTTCGCTTTCGGACGGCATCTGGCTGTCTTGCGGGTATTCGCCATCGAGAATGCGCGCACGGAGGACGTCGCGTAATTGGGTGTGCAGAGGAACGCTACTGAGGGAGAGAACGTTATCGGTCATCACGGGATCACTTGTTATAACGAGTTATGACGTGATCTTAGAGTTGTTATGACAAGGTTGAGAAATACCGAATGGGCATAACCTTAGATTCGGTGCTGAAGATCAAAAGATCGCAGCCTTCGGCAGCTCCTACATGGGATCGCGGTCTCATGTAGGAGCT
>NZ_RWIM01000217.1 GCF_009764645.1 Pseudomonas sp. PB106 | reverse complement strand
GCCTTCGGCAGCTCCTACACCGATCCATGTAGGAGCTGCCGAAGGCTGCGATCTTTTGACTTTTAAAATCCCACGTCCCATTGCGGATTTTCAGGAAACCGCTGCACCAAAAAATCCAGCATGCTGCGCAGCGCTGCCGGCATGTGCTTGCGCGAGGCGTAGACCGCGTAGATGTTCAGCTGCCGGGGCTCGGCATCGGGCAGCAGACGCACCAGCTCACCGCTGTGAATATGCACCCCGGCCTGATACGTGGGCAGCATTGCCACCCCCGCGCCGGCCAGCGTCGCACGCAACAACGTGCTGGCCTCGTTGGCGCTGATGTTGCCCTGCACCGGCACCGAAACCGGTTCGCCATTCTCTTCGAAATGCCACAGGCTTTTGCCGAAATACGAATGCGTCAGGCAGTTGTGGCGGCTCAGGTCTTCCACCCGTGAAGGCATCGGCTGCTCTTGCAGATAAGCCGGCGCGGCGCACACTACCGAGCGACATACGGTCAGACGCCGGGCGATCAGGTTGGGATCGAGATCATTGCTGGTGCGAATCGCCAGATCGATGCGTTCATCCACCAGATTCACGGTGCGATCAAGCATTTGCATATCGATGCTGACACCCGGGTAGCGTTTGACGTATGCGGCCATCGCATCGGCCAGTTGTGCCTGACCAAACGAAGTGCTGACGCTGATCCGCAGCAAACCGCGCGGTGCATCGTGAGATTCGCTGACGGCAGCCTGCATGTCACTCGACAGTTCGATCATCTGCCGACAGCGCGGGAGGGTTTCACTGCCGGCGGCGGTCAGGCTCAATTTGCGCGTGGTGCGGTGCATCAGCCGCGCGCCGACCCAGTCTTCCAGCTCCGCCAGATAACGTGAAACCACCGGGCGTGACAGGTCCAGGTGATCCGCCGCCGCTGACTGGCTGCCCAAGTCCACCACTGTCACAAACACCCGCATTGCCTGGAGACGATCCATGATTTGCCCGCTTTCAGAAACAAACTATGTTCAAGCATCGCATTTTTTGTACTGAGTCAGGCAACTAAGCTCTGTCCCATCGCCAAGCACGGCATTCGGACACCGGAGCAACAGATGATCGGCTTCACCCTAATCAAACGCGTTTTACTCGCCAGCGCCGCACTGGGTTTTGCGGCACATGCTGCCGCTGCCAACCTGACCCTTGATGTCTACAACCCTGGCACCGAAGCGATATTCCCGGTGACTTCAGTGCTGGTCAGCGGCGAGAAAGACGCGATCCTCGTCGATGCGCAATTCGGTAAATCCCAGGCCGAGCAAGTCGTGGCAAAGATCCGCGCCAGCGGCAAGCACCTGACCACCATTTACATCAGCCATGGTGACCCGGATTACTACTTCGGCCTCGACACCCTGACTCAGGCCTTCCCCGACGCCAAGGTGCTGGCTTCGCAACCGACCGTTGATCACATCAACCAAACCGTCGCCGGCAAACTAGCGTTCTGGGGCCCGAAAATGGGCGCCGACGTGCCAGCCAAAACCATCGTCCCGGGCGTGCTCAAGGGCGACAGCCTGGTCCTCGAAGGGCAGAAATTGCAGGTGATCGGCCTTGACGGCAAACAGCCGGATCGCAGTTTCGTCTGGATTCCTTCGCTCAAGGCTGTGGTCGGTGGCGTGGTGGTCGCCGAGAACATCCACGTCTGGATGGCCGACACCCAAACCGCGCAATCCCACGCCGACTGGCTGCAAACCCTGCACTCGATCGAAACCCTCAAGCCTAACACCGTGGTGCCGGGTCACTACCTCGGTGACAGCCGCCGATCATTGGCCAGCGTGAAATTCACCGCCGACTACATTAAGGCTTTCGACCAGGAAACCGCCAAGGCCAAAGACGCCACCGCCCTGATCGCAGCGATGAAAAAGCGCTACCCGACACTCGGTGAGGAAAGCTCGCTTGAGCTGAGCGCGAAAGTCGCCAAGGGCGAAATGCAGTGGTAAGCCGAACCTGAAAAAACGCAGCACTCGCAAGCCAACTGGAGAATGTCATGAGCAAGATCGCAATCATTGGGGCCACCGGTCGTGCCGGTGGCCAATTGCTGGAAGAAGCCCTGCGTCGTGGTCATAGCGTTACCGCTATTGCCCGCGATACCGCGAAGATCGGCGCCCGTGCCGGTGTGGTCAGCAAGAATGTCGATGTGCTGGATGCGGCGGCGCTGCAGGATGCGTTGGCCGGTCACGATGTGGTGATCACCGCTGCGCATTTCGCTACTGTTCCTGCGAGCGCTATCGTCGGGCCGGTGCAGCGGGCCGGTGTGGAGCGTCTGTTGGTGGTGGGCGGTGCCGGCTCGTTGTTGCTGCCGGACGATTCTCGGGTGATCGACAGCGCGGGTTTTCCGCCCGAGTACAAAACCGAGGCCAGTGCCGGTGCGGCTTTTCTTGATGCGTTGCGTCAGGAGCAGGAACTGGACTGGACCTTTTTGTCGCCATCGGCGGAATTCGTTGAAGGTGAGCGCACGGGCAAATTCCGCGTCGGCCAGGATCACTTGCTGGTGAGCGCCGAAGGCCGTAGCTGGATTACTTTTGCCGACTACGCGATTGCGCTGATCGACGAAGTGGAAACGCCGAAGCATTCGCGTCAGCGGTTTACTGTCGGCTACTAACACATCCCCCCTGTAGGAGCTGCCGCAGGCTGCGATCTTTTGATCCGGTTTTTAAAATCACGATCAAAAGATCGCAGCCTGCGGCAGCTCCTACAGGGGATCTCTGTGGTCAGCGGGTATGCGCTTGTTCGACCAACCAGATCATCAGTTCTTCCAGTTGCGGCGATGGCTCGGTTCCTGGCGGCACCACCACGAAATACGCCAACCCTGTCTTCACCTTCAAATCAAACGGCATCACCAGTCGCCCGGCGCGCAAGTCATCGCCGATCAACGACCAATCCCCGATCGCCACGCCCGTCCCATGCGACGCCATCGACATCGCCTGATCCAGCGTTTCAAAATGCTGGCCGCTGCCGATGTTGTTCAGTTGCAGCTGAGCCGCATTGAGCCATACCGACCAATCCTGAATATCGTGCGTCGGATGCAACAACAGATGCTGTTGCAGATCCGCCGGTGAATTCAGCGCTGGCGAACCTTTGAGCAACAGCGGCGAACAGACCGGTGTCAGTTGCTCGTCGAACAGGTGCAAGGCGCCCGGTGAGTTATCGGGTGGCGGGCCGTAGATCACCGCTGCATCGAACTGTTCGCGCTGAAAGTCCACGCCGTGTTGCAGCGATGCCGTGAGTTTCACCGGCACGTCCGGGCGTTCTTTCTGCCATTGCAGCAAGCGCGGCAGCAGCCAGCGCATCACGCAGCTCGGTGCCTTGAGTTGCAGGGTTTCACGCTGCAGGCCGATTTGCTCGGTCGCTTCGCTGATCAGCCCGAAGATCTTTTCCACGCGCGGTAGCCATTCCCTTCCTTCGGCGGTCAGCGCCAGACCACGGGCCAGTCGGATGAACAGCGGATAACCGAGATGCTCTTCCAGACCGGCGATCTGCCGGCTCACCGCGCCTTGGGTGATGTGCAACTGCTCGGCGGCGCGGGTGAAGTTGCAGCACTGCGCCGTGATCAGGAAGGTGTGCAGGGCGGGCAGGGGAGGCAGGCGCTTCATGGGGATCCAAGGTATGACGTAAGGACATGGCTAGTATGACTTTTAATCGATTGTTGCGGCTACCGGCCGACCGTTCAATGAGGCCATTAAAGGGCTTTATGTAGGAGTGAGCCTGCTCGCGATAGCGGTAGATCAGTCACTGCGATGTTGGATGTGATGACGCTATCGCGAGCAGGCTCACTCCTACAGAAAAGCACGGTGTATTCAGCGAGCAGAAGGGCAATCGACATGGCGACGTGTGGCGAAGTACTGGTCAAGTTACTCGAAGGTTACGGGGTCGAGCAGGTGTTCGGCATTCCCGGGGTGCATACCGTAGAGCTGTATCGCGGGCTGGCGCGTTCGAGCATTCGCCATGTCACCCCTCGCCACGAGCAGGGCGCCGGTTTCATGGCTGACGGCTATGCGCGCACCGCGGGCAAACCGGGGGTGTGCTTCATCATCACCGGCCCGGGGATGACCAATATCACCACCGCCATGGGCCAGGCCTACGCCGATTCGATCCCGATGCTGGTGATCTCCAGCGTGCAGTCGCGCAGCCAATTGGGCGGCGGTCGCGGCAAGCTGCATGAGCTGCCGAACCAGAGCGCACTGGTTTCCGGTGTCGCGGCGTTCTCGCACACGTTGATGTCCGCTGCGGAATTGCCGGTGGTGCTGGCGCGTGCCTTTGCTTTGTTCCAGGCCGGTCGTCCACGCCCGGTACACATCGAAATTCCGTTGGACGTGCTGGTTGAAAACGCCGATGACTTGCTCGCCAGTGTGCCGGTCAATATCGACCGTGCCGGTGCTGCGCCCGCTGCCGTTAAACGCATGAGCGAGCTGCTGGCCGAAGCCAAACGTCCGTTGATTCTCGCTGGTGGCGGTGCCATCGACGCGGCGCCGGAATTGACCAAACTCGCCGAGTTGCTCGACGCTCCAGTGGCACTGACGATCAATGCCAAAGGCATGCTGCCGGGCAATCATCCGCTGCTGATTGGCTCGACCCAGACGCTGGTCGCCACCCGCGCGCTGGTCGCCGAGGCCGATGTGGTGCTGGCCATCGGCACTGAACTGGCCGAGACCGATTACGACGTCACCTTCGCCGGTGGTTTCGAGATTCCCGGCAAACTGCTGCGCATCGATATCGACGCCGATCAGACCGTGCGCAACTACCCGCCGCACCTGGCGCTGGTGGCCGATGCGCGCAACGCCGCGCAAGCCTTGCTGAACACGCTGTCGCAGGAAAAACTCGACGAGCGCAGCAGCGATTGGGGCCAGGCCCGCGCCTGCAAACTGCGCGCCGAACTGGCCGCCGGCTGGGATGCGCCGACCTTCGCGCAAACGTGTTTCCTCGACACCGTACTGGATGAACTGCCGAACGCTGTATTCGTCGGCGACTCGACGCAACCGGTGTACACCGGCAACCTCACGTTTAACCCCGATCACCCGCGCCGCTGGTTCAATGCCTCGACCGGTTACGGCACTCTCGGCTATGCCTTGCCCGCGGCGATTGGCGCCTGGCTCGGCGGCCAACTCGACCAGGGTGCGCGCCCTCCGGTGGTGTGCCTGATCGGCGATGGCGGCCTGCAATTCACCCTGCCGGAACTGGCCAGCGCCGTCGAAGCACGGGTGCCGGTGATCGTCCTGCTGTGGAATAACCAAGGCTACGAAGAGATCAAGAAATACATGGTCAACCGCGCCATCGAGCCGGTCGGCGTGGACATCTACACCCCGGATTTCGTCGCTGTGGCCAAGGGCCTCGGCTGTGCGGCTGAAGCCATCAGCAGCATCGACCAACTGCGCAGCGCGTTGCGCAGTGCAAGCGATCGTCAGGGCCCGACCCTGATTGAAATCGACCAGACCCAATGGATGAAGGCAGTGGCGCAATGATCAGTTTCCCCACCACACTCGACGGCCTCTACATCAACGGCCAGTGGTCCGCCGGCCCCGAGCATTTGCGCGTGATCAACCCGGCCAGCGAAGCGTTGCTGACCACGGTCAATGGCGGTGACGAGCACGCAGTCGATCAAGCTGTTTCGGCTGCCAGCGCAGCGTTCAAGAACTGGTCGCAAACCAGCGGTACCGAGCGCGGCGCGATCCTGCGCAACATCGCCAACGGCGTGCGCAATGGCCGCGAGCATTTGATGAACCTGCAATCGAGCAACAACGGCAAACCGCAGTTCGAAGCGGCCATCGACGTCGACGACGTGATCGCCACGTTCGAGTATTACGCCGAACTCGCCGAAGGCCTCGACGCCAAACAGGACAGCAACGTGCCGCTGCCCAGCGATGATTTCAGCGCACGCCTGCGCCGCGAACCGTGCGGTGTGGTCGGGTTGATCGTGCCGTGGAATTTCCCGATGGTGACCACCGCGTGGAAACTCGCGCCGGCATTGGCGGCGGGTTGCTGCGTGGTGCTGAAACCGTCGGAAGTGACACCGCTGCCGGAGCTGGAACTGGCGGCAATTATCGCCGAATCGGGTCTGCCCAATGGTGTGTTCAACCTGGTCTGCGGCACGGGATTGGCGGTCGGTGCGCCGTTGTCGGTGGATCCGCGCATCGCGAAGATTTCCTTTACCGGCAGCAATGCGGTCGGCGTGCAAGTGATGCAACGCGCGGCGGAAACGGTGAAGGGTGTCAGCCTGGAATTGGGCGGCAAATCTTCGCTGCTGGTGTTGGCGGATGCCGACATGGATCTCGCCGTTGAACTGGCCTGCGGCGGCGCGTTTTTCAACGCCGGGCAAATGTGTTCGGCCACCAGTCGTGTGCTGGTTGCTGAGGAGCTGGAGGAGGAATTCCTCACTCGTTTGCAGAAACGCGCGCAGGCGATTCGTGTGGCCGATCCGTTCGATGCCGACGTGGAGATGGGCGCGCTGGTCAATCAGGCGCAGTACCAGCGAGTGCTTGGACACATCGATCGTGGCCTCAGCGCCGGTGCGCGTTTGCTCTGTGGCGGCAATCGTCCGGCCGATCTGCCGCGTGGCTATTTCTTGCAGCCGACGGTGTTCACTGACGTGCCGCTGGACAGCGCATTGTGGTGTGAAGAGATTTTCGGGCCGGTGCTGTGCGTGCGCAGTTTCAGCAGTGAAGCCGAGGCGATTGCGCTGGCCAATGACACGCCGTTTGGCTTGGTCGCGAGTGTGGTGACGGCTGACGCCGTAGCGGCAGATCGTGTGGCCAATGCCTTGCAAGCGGGGATGGTGTGGATCAATGCACCGCAGGTGATTTTCCCGCAAGCGGCGTGGGGCGGGTACAAGCAGAGCAGCATTGGTCGCGAGCTGGGGCCTTGGGGGTTGGCGGCGTTTCAGGAGATCAAGCATGTGATTCGGGCGGTTTGATCACAGAGGCGTATTGGCTGGCCTGGCCTCATCGCGGGCAAGCCCGCTCCCACAGGTTTATTGGTGTGCACAAAATTTATGCATGGCATCGATTCCTGTGGGAGCGGGCTTGCCCGCGATGAGGCCAGCCGCCACACCGTAGCTTCCGGATCAGACAGACAACCGCAACCGCGCCAAATCCCGCAACGGCGGCGCACCAAACAATCGGCTGTACTCGCGGCTGAATTGCGACGGACTTTCATACCCCACCCGATACCCCGCCGCCGACGCCTCCAACCCTTCAGCCAGCATCAAGCGTCGCGCCTCTTGCAGACGCAACTGCTTTTGATACTGCAGCGGACTCATTGCGGTCATCGCCTTGAAGCGGTGATGCAAGGTCGAGACGCTGAGGTTCACTTCCTTGGCCAGATCATCAATGCGCAACGGCTGCTCAAAGTTGCCGTTAAGCCATTTGATCGCCTGGCTGATGCGATGGCTCTGGCTATTGGCAATCGCGATCTCATACAAACGATGGCCCTGCGGGCTGCGCAGCAGGCGATAGAGAATTTCCCGGCGAATCAGCGGCGCGAGCATGGCGATGTCTTTCGGCGAATCAAGCAACCGTGCCAGACGCAGCACCGCGTCGAGCATCGAACTGTCGATCTGCTCGACATACAAACCGCGCCCGGTGGGGCGGGTTGGTACGCCCATGGGGCCGGCGTCGGCGATCAATGCGGTGATTTCGGCCGGGTCGATATCCAGGCGCACGGCGAGGATCGGATCCTCGGGCGAGACATTGACCACGCGCCCGCTCAGCGGCATCGAAACCGACACCACCAGGTAATTCAGCGGGTCGTAGTTGAAGAACTCGTCCGCCAGCCGCACCTCTTTACGTCCCTGCGCCATGATGCACAGCGCCGGTTGCGCGAGCACCGGGGCAAAGTCGTGGGATTTTGTGTGGCGCGACATGTACAGCGAACCGATGGCGGTCTCGTAGCTGCCATCGTCGGTGGTGTTGCGGCGGATGATCGCCGCCAGTTCCGCGCGCTGCTTTTCCATGTCAGCGGTGGGTTCGGCTTGAAAACGATCGAATGACGTCATGCACGGCATCCTCGGCAGGGGAGGTGGAATGGAGCAGAGCATATGTTTGTGCAAGCGCCAGCGGTAGACACATCCTGCGAAATGCTTGCCTGATTCTGCCCAGGATTGTTTCCGCATCCGCCGTCTTACCGCCCTGTAGGAGCTGCCGAAGGCTGCGATCTGTTGATCTTCAAGGCAAAATCAAAAGATCGCAGCCTTCGGCGGCTCCTACACAAAAGCCGTATGACAGCGGTGTGACGGTCTTTTACAGGTTCTTACAGCGCTTGTGCGCAGTCTCGCAGGATTGTGCAACGCGACGGCAGGAATCGACTAACGGCGCGTAGCGCGTGGCCCTTAACCTTTGATCCTGTCGCAGCCCGTCCCCCGGCTGCCACGCGACTCCCTGGGAGGGTTGAACATGTCCAAGCAGATTCCCGTCAGTCATATGGCCTTCGTTCGAGCGCGCGCCGGGCGTTCGGCGGAACTCGGTGTACGCCTGAGCGCGTTGATCGATCCGTCCCGCGCCGCCCCCGGTTGCCTGAGCTTTGCCTTGCAGCAATCGCAGTGTGATCCCGAGTTGTGGCTGGTCTCCGGGTTCTGGAGCAGTCAGCAAATGATGACCAACTATTTCAACAGCCCGTCGATGGGAATCTTCGCCGAGCTGGTGCAGGAGCTGGTGGTCAACAGCCTCGACTTCCACACCTTCAAGGATGTTTCTGCGGCGCAAGCGCTCGGTCAATGCCCGGCGCCGGTACACAAACTCGTCGGTTGAGGGTTTAATGTCCGGCTTAATTTGTCTGAGCCGGGATGTGTGACATGGCACGTAAAGAGTTCGAACACTTCGAAGCAGTTTCCGCAGTCGTCCCCGTCGAGTTGGGCGGCAACAAGGGCTATCACGCGGCAATCGCGGTCAAGGCCCTGGTCGATGGCGGTGCACCACGCTTTCACAGACTGCTGAATGATCAGGTCTTCCCCGGCGCCATTGCCGCCGACGAGGCTGCCATCAATGAGCTGGACAACCTCAAGGGCGTCACTGACGACGCCGAGTTGATCTGGTAACGCGTTATTTGGTTGCGCCCGGACGCCACATCTTGAACAGGGCTTCAGGCCCCAGCTGGAAGTAATCCGCCGGCCCGCCGCCGCGCAGAATCGGTTCTGCCGCGGCGGTGTCGTAGATGCCGTCCTTCAACAGCCACTTGGCGATATGCACGGCGACCACTTCGCCGAGGATCAGCCAGCTCGGCACCGTTTCGCCATCGGCGCGCTGCAACTGAATAATCTGGGTGACCTTGCATTCGAAGGACACCGGACTCTCGGCGACTCGCGGCACCGAAATCACCTTTGACGCGACCGTCGTCAGCCCTGCCAATTCAAACTCGTTGACCTCAGGCGCAACCATCGCGCAGCTCTGGTTCATCTGCTCGGCCAGCGGGCGGGTGGCAAGGTTCCAGACGAATTCGCCGGTCTGTTCGATGTTGTTCAGGCTGTCTTTGCGCCCGACACTGGAAAAACCAATGATCGGCGGAATGTAGTTGAAGGCGTTGAAGAAGCTGTACGGCGCCAGGTTGAGCTGGCCGTTGGCATCCTGCGAGGAAATCCAGCCGATGGGACGCGGGCCGACGATGGCGTTGAACGGATCGTGGGGCAGGCCGTGGCCGTTGGCGGGTTCGTAGAAATGGATGTCGTCGGGCATGGCGGGTGAATTCCTGAGGCTGCTTTTCGGATGCAGCCATAGTGCAAGGACGCTTCGCATATTTCCAGTCAGACACGAACCCCCTGTAGGAGTGAGCCTGCTCGCGATAGCGGTGTGTCAGTTGACAGATGTTTGACTGACCCACCGCTATCGCGAGCA
>NZ_RWIM01000216.1 GCF_009764645.1 Pseudomonas sp. PB106 | reverse complement strand
GACGATAGCGGCGTGTCAGTCAGCAAAAATGTACATCTGACTAACCGCTATCGTCGGAACGCCGCCCGGAGCAGGCTCACTCCTACAGTTGGTATTGCGGGGTTATTGCTGGACGGGCACCCACGGCAGGATCGGGATCGCTGTCACCGCATTCTGCGGACTCCCTTCGATCAAGCGATCGCTGTAGACCAGGTACACCAGCGTGTTGCGCTTCTTATCCAGGAAACGCACCACCTGCATGGTCTTGAACACCAGCGAAGTGCGCTCCTTGAACACCTCGTCACCGTCCTTCAGTTCGCCCTTGAACTTGATCGGGCCGACCTGACGGCACGCGATCGACGCCTCTGCGCGATCTTCAGCCAGACCCAAACCACCCTTCACGCCGCCCGTCTTGGCGCGCGACAGGTAGCAGGTCACGCCTTCGACTTTCGGATCATCGAAAGCCTCGACCACAATCCGGTCATTCGGGCCGACAAACTTGAACACCGTCGACACCTGACCGATCTCTTCGGCCGAGGCCAGCAATGGCATCGCCATCAGCAAGCCCAACAATCCTTTCGCTAAACGCATCGAGTTTTCCTTAAACCAGAATCAGGTTGTCACGGTGAACCAGTTCCGGCTCCGCCATGTAACCGAGCACACCGACAATCGCATCCGACGACTGACCGATAATTTTTTGCGCTTCGAGCGCGCTGTAGTTGGCCAGGCCACGAGCGATCTCACGACCATCCGGCGCCACGCAGACCACCATTTCGCCACGTCGGAAGCTGCCTTGAACCAGTTTGACGCCTACAGGCAGCAGACTTTTGTTGCCTTTGGACAAGGCCGACACAGCACCCTCATCCAACACCAGCGTGCCACGGGTTTGCAGATGCCCGGCCAGCCATTGCTTGCGCGCCGCAAGCATGCCTCGCTCAGGCGACAACAATGTGCCGATGCGCTCACCCGCTTTCAGGCGATCAAGCACGCGCTCCAGACGCCCACCAACAATAATCGTGTGCGCCCCGGAACGCGCCGCCAGCCGCGCCGCGCGCAACTTGGTCTGCATGCCGCCACGCCCCAGCGCACCGCCCGTACCGCCCGCCACCGCATCCAGACTCGGATCATCGGCACGCGCTTCGTAAATCATCTGCGCATCGGGGTTATTACGCGGATCAGCATCGAACATGCCGTCGCGATCGGTGAGGATCACTAACAGATCAGCCTCGACCAGATTGGCCACCAGCGCCGCGAGCGTGTCGTTGTCGCCAAAACGGATTTCGTCGGTGACCACGGTGTCGTTTTCGTTGATCACCGGGATGACTTTCAGCTCGACCAGTGCGCGCAAGGTGCTGCGGGCATTGAGGTAGCGCTTGCGGTCGGACAAGTCGTCGTGAGTAAGAAGAATCTGCGCAGTGTGCCGGCCATGCTCGGCGAAGCTCGACTCCCACGCCTGCACCAAGCCCATCTGACCAATCGCCGCAGCCGCCTGGAGCTCATGCATCGCACTGGGTCGTGCGGTCCAGCCCAAACGGCTCATGCCGGCCGCCACTGCCCCAGAGGACACCAGCACCAGCTCGACGCCAGCCTCATGCAGGGCCACCATCTGCTCGACCCAGACACCCATTGCCGCACGATCCAGCCCTTTGCCATCAGCTGTCAGCAAAGCGCTGCCGATCTTCACGACCCAACGCTGCGCACCTGTCACCTTGCTCCGCATCATCTTCAACCTTAGCTTGAGGGCAGCGCGACCCAGCGCCGCCCGTGACGTTATTCGTGGCTATTCCCGACCAACGATCGATTTCCAGATACTAAAACGCCGCTCGATTGAGCGGCGTTCAAGTTTATCGCAACGGATCAGTCACGCACGTAAATGATTTCCGGACCGTCTTCGTCATCTACATCTTCTTCGTCCCAGTCATCGTCGCCGATGTCATGGACCGACTTCACGCCACTGCGACGCAGCGCACGCTTGTCGTCCAGCGCCTGCAGTTGCGCACGCGCTTCGTCTTCGATGCGCTGATCGAGATCGGCCAGCTCTTCCTTGTAAGCCGGGTCGGCAGCAAGGCGATCAGCACGGTCTTCCATGTAACGCATGATGTCGTGGCACAGACGCTCGGTACCGATCTTGGCGATGGCCGAGATCACGTAGACCGGACCAGTCCACTCGAGGCGCTCAACGATTTCCTTGACGCGCTCATCGTGATCTTCTTCAAGGATCTGGTCGCACTTGTTCAGTACCAGCCAACGATCACGCTCTGCCAGAGACGGGCTGAACTTGATCAGTTCGTTGACGATCACTTCTGCCGCGTCTGGTGCACTGGAATCATCCAGCGGCGCCATGTCGACGAGGTGCAGCAGCAGACGCGTACGCGCCAAATGCTTGAGGAAGCGAATGCCCAGGCCGGCGCCATCGGAGGCACCTTCGATCAGACCCGGAATGTCCGCGACGACGAAGCTTTTCCAGCGATCGACGCTGACCACACCCAGGTTCGGCACCAGCGTAGTGAACGGATAGTCAGCCACTTTCGGCTTGGCGGCAGAGACCGAACGGATGAAGGTACTTTTACCGGCATTCGGCAAACCGAGCAGACCGACGTCGGCCAGCACTTTCATTTCCAATTTCAGGTCGCGCTGCTCACCCGGCTTGCCCGGCGTGGTTTGACGCGGCGCACGGTTGGTACTGGATTTGAAACGGGTGTTGCCCAGACCGTGCCAGCCACCCTGCACGACCATCAGTTTCTGGCCAGCCTTGGTCAGGTCGCCAATCACTTCCTGAGTGGCAGAGTCGATCACCGTGGTGCCGACCGGCACGCGCAGGATCAGGTCTTCACCTTTTTTCCCGGTGCAGTCGGTGCTGCCGCCGTTGGAGCCACGCTCGGCATCGAAGTGCCGGGTGTAACGGTAGTCGACCAGGGTGTTGAGGTTTTCGTCAGCCATCATGTAGATGGAACCGCCGTCACCACCATCACCGCCGTTAGGACCACCGTTTTCGATGAATTTTTCCCGACGGAAACTCATGGCGCCATTGCCGCCATCACCAGCCTTTACGCGAATCGATACTTCATCAACAAACTTCATAACCAACGCCTCTCGCCATACGGACGAGCCGAAAAACAATCAAGACATAAGACTCTTGCAAAAATGAGCGCAGCGACCCCAAAACACGACCTGCATCGCACGCCGACAGCCCATACAAACAGTTTTGCAAGAGACTCACCCCACAAACGAAAAAGCCCCGTCGCGAGACAGGGCTTTTCCAGCGATCGCGCAATTAAGCTGCGACAACGCTCACGTAACGGCGGTTGAACGCGCCCTTTACTTCAAACTTGATCACGCCTTCGATTTTCGCGAAGAGGGTGTGATCCTTACCCATGCCAACGCCGTAGCCAGCGTGGAATTGGGTGCCGCGCTGACGCACGATGATGTTGCCCGGAATGATTTTCTGGCCGCCATACATCTTAACGCCAAGGCGTTTGGCTTCTGAGTCGCGACCGTTACGGGTACTACCACCAGCTTTTTTGTGTGCCATGAGTCAATTCTCCTAGTGAGGAATTAGGCTGAAATTAAGCCTGAATACCGGTGATTTTGATCTCGGTGTACCACTGGCGGTGGCCCATACGCTTCATGTGGTGCTTACGGCGACGGAACTTGATGATGCGGACTTTATCGTGACGACCTTGGGAGATCACTTCAGCCACAACGGTAGCGCCAGCAACAACTGGAGCGCCGATATTCACGTCGTCGCCATTGGCAACCAACAGAACGCGATCAAAGGTAACGGATTCGCCGGTAGCGATTTCCAGTTTTTCGATCTTCAGGTATTCACCTGGGGCGACTTTGTACTGCTTGCCGCCAGTAACGATTACTGCATAAGACATGGTATTTCTCCGATAATCCTGCTCACCCAGCTCTTTATAAGAAGAGGTATTGGCTGGCATGGCTGCATAAGGCTGGATGGCCCGTTGCAATTGCGTAAGGCAGGTGCTGCCCAGGAAGTTCAGGGTGCGCGATTGTACGCAAGGCGCGGCAGGCTTGCAAGTAGCCGTCCATCGCGCCTTGACAGGTCTGGACGGGGGTCCTAGCATGCCGCGCAACCCTTCTGGAGCGACTCTCGCTGATGCAACCCCAAGCTTTCTACCGCGCGGTGGCGGACGATTTTAGCGCCGTCGACGGCATCATCAAGAAGCAGCTGACTTCCCGAGTACCGCTGGTATCGAAAATCGGCGATTACATCACCTCGGCCGGCGGCAAGCGTCTGCGTCCTTTATTAGTGTTGCTGTGTGGCAAGGCCCTGGGTCGCGAAGGCGACGACATGCGCCTGTTGGCCGCCACCATCGAATTCCTGCACACCGCGACCCTGCTGCATGACGACGTTGTCGACATGTCGGGCATGCGCCGTGGCCGCTCGACCGCCAACGCCATGTGGGGCAATGCCCCGAGCGTGCTGGTCGGCGACTTCCTGTACTCGCGCTCGTTCGAAATGATGGTCGAACTTGGCTCGATGCCGGTGATGAAGATCCTGTCCCAGGCCACGCGCATCATCGCCGAAGGCGAAGTGTTGCAGCTGTCCAAGGTGCGCGACGCCAGCACCACCGAAGAAACCTACATGGAAGTCATCCGCGGCAAAACTGCGATGCTCTTCGAAGCTTCGACTCACAGTGCGGCCGCACTGGCCGGTGCTACCGCCGAACAGAGCGAAGCGCTGCGTACGTTTGGTGATCACCTCGGTGTGGCGTTCCAGCTGGTCGACGACCTGCTCGACTACAAGGGCGACGCTGAAACCCTGGGCAAGAACGTCGGCGACGATCTGGCAGAGGGCAAGCCAACCCTGCCGCTGATCTACACCATGCGCGAAGGTACGGCTGAACAGGCCGCACTGGTGCGTCAGGCGATCCAGAAAGGCGGGATCGAAGATCTGGAAAGCATCCGCATTGCGGTGGAAGCGTCCGGTTCGCTGGAGTACACCGCGCAACTGGCCCGCGATTACGTGGCCCGTGCGATCAAGTGCCTTGAGGCACTGCCGGCAAGCGAGTATCGCGATGCGCTGGTTGAATTGAGTGAGTTTGCGGTCGCGCGTACTCACTGATATCGCTGTAGCAAGATCAAAAGATCGCAGCCTTCGGCAGCTCCTACAGGGGTTGTCGGGGCTGCGATTTTTGCTTTTGACTGCCTGAATAGTTAAAACCCTATACAATGTGCGACTTTTAGCGATCCACACTCAAGGAGCCTTAGTGAGCACGTTGCCACCCTGCCCGAAATGCAATTCCGAATACACCTACGAAGACGGTACTCAACTGGTGTGCCCGGAGTGTGCCCACGAATGGTCCGCCAGTGGCGAAGCCGAAGTGGCGTCCGATGACACCGTGAAGAAAGATTCGGTCGGCAATGTCCTGCAGGACGGCGACACCATCACCGTGATCAAGGACCTCAAGGTCAAGGGCACCTCGCTGGTGGTCAAGGTCGGCACCAAGGTCAAGAACATCCGCCTGTGCGATGGCGACCACGACATCGACTGCAAGATCGATGGCATCGGCCCGATGAAACTCAAATCCGAGTTCGTCAGAAAGGTCTGAATCTGCTGTCATCCATCCCGCGCCAGCCGTGGGATGGAGCTTCGCCCTCCCCGCACAGCCTCAATAAAACCACGCAATAGCCAAACGCCAGCCGTTTTGACCTTACGCAATCTTTACCCGGAAAAATTCACAATCTGCCAATAGGCGCTTGCTATTTAGATAATAAGAATTATTCTCATCAAACACCTTCAACGGAGATGAGACCCATGACTTATTTGATAGACGCCTGGCTGGATCGCCCACACCCGTACCTCAGAATCCTCCATCGGGAGACTGGCGAAGTCTGTGCGGTGCTTGAAGAAGAAGCCTTGCATGAGCTGCAGGATCAAGGGGATCTGGATGTCAGCAGCCTGAATTCCAGCGAACCATTGGTGCTCAAGGAGCTGGTGCGCAATCTGTTTCTGTTCTGCTATGCCCGGGCGTTACGCCCGACCAACGAGCTGCATCACAAGATCGAAGTATGAAACACGGTAAAAACTGTAGGAGTGAGCCTGCTCGCGATGACGGTGTGTCAGACAACAAATCAGTCGACTGAAAAAACGCAATCGCGAGCGGGCTCACTCCTACATTAGCCCGCCATCAAGGCAGGCCGGGGATTACAGAACGTCCAGCAGCTCGACGTCGAATACCAGAACGCTGTGCGGCGGGATGCTGCCAACGCCTTGAGCGCCGTAAGCCAGTTCGCTCGGCACGTACAGGCGCCATTTGCTGCCGGCATTCATCAGTTGCAGGGCTTCGGTCCAGCCAGCGATCACGCCGCTAACCGGGAATTCTGCAGGCTGGCCGCGCTCGTAGGAGCTGTCGAACACAGTGCCGTCGATCAGGGTGCCGTGGTAGTGAGTACGCACTTGGTCTTCACGGGTCGGCTTGGCGCCTTCGCCCTGAGTCAGCACTTCGAATTGCAGGCCGGAAGCCAGTGTGGTGATGCCGTCGCGCTTGGCGTTTTCAGCCAGGAAGGCCAGGCCTTCGCCAGCAGCGGCTTCAGCTTTGGCAGCGGCTTCGGCTTGCATGATTTCGCGGATAACCTTGAAGCTGGCGGACATTTCTTCCTGGCCAACACGGCTTTCCTTACCGGCGAAAGCGTCGGTCAGACCAGCCAGGATCGCGTCCAGGCTAACGCCCGGTGGCGGGTTGTCGCGCAGCTGATCACCCAGCTGACGGCCGATGCCGTAGCTGACGCGGGTTTCGTCGGTGGACAGATTTACTTCGGACATGACACTGCTCCGCTGTGCGGACGGCCACAAGACTTGCCGTGCGAGCACAGCGCGTCCCGGCGCGCCCGGAACCAAAAGGGCGAGCAGACTAGCACAGATGCTCAGGCGTTGGCGCGTAAGGCCTACAGGGCCGAACGCCAGGCCAGCGGCACTTTCAGGCTTTCCTCGCTGCTGGGGCCCAAGCCACACATTTCATCGTGTACCGAGGTGTGTACGAGGTTGAACGGCAGCACCGGAAAGGCATGCAGCAAATCCCGCGCATGCTCCACCGAACGCAGGGTCAGCATGTTGCCCTTGAGATCACTCAACGGATAAGCCGCCCCGTGCATCCGAGCCTCGAGCAGATAAATTCCGCCTTCCATGGAGATCAGGTTCAGCTCATCGACCTTTCTGGCGATGGCAAACGCATTCAACTCTTGCAGGTTCATGAACGCACCTCGTGCAGTGGCGAGTCAGGACGTCTACAGGGATATGCCCGCGCGCCCGAAAGTACAAGCCACAAACGACACCGCCCGTCTGTTTCGCAACAGACGGGCGGTGTTTTTGCAGCATTCAGCGATCGATCAGTGTTTGGTGACCTTGTCCAGGTAACCCATGGCGAACGCCGAGACCACGAAAGTCATGTGGATGATCACGTACCACATCAAATGCTCGGGATCGACGTTCTTGGCATCCATGAAGATGCGCAGCAGGTGGATCGAGGAAATCGCCACAATCGATGCAGCGACTTTCATCTTCAGCGATGACGAGTCCATGGTGCCCAGCCAGCTGAGCTTCTCTTTGCCCTCGTCGATGTCCAGTTGCGAGACAAAGTTCTCGTAACCGGAAATCATCACCATCACCAGCAGGCCACCGACCAGCGCCATGTCGATCAGCGACAACAGCACCAGAATCAGATCCGACTCGGCCATGGCGAACACGTTGGGCAGGATATGAATGATTTCCTGGAAGAACTTCAGCGCCAGCGCCAGCAGCCCCAGAGACAGGCCGATGTAGATCGGCGCCAACAGCCACCGCGTGGCATACATTGCATTTTCGATAAAGCGTTCCATTGAATCTCACACCGGGGGCTGGAAATGGCGGCGAGTATACCAGCCAGCTGTGACCGTCATAAACTGCCCGGAAATCCGCCACCTGCGTGTGTGTGTCAAAGTTTTTCTGCTAGTGTCCAAACCATTGACAGCCCCGTGACAGTGGACAGGACGCGTAGAAATGGATGTGCGATTGCCGATAACGACTGCCGGAATTTGCCTTGCCCTGCTGCTGGGCGGTTGCTCGCCCGATGATGAAAAACACGCCGCCAGCCTTGAAGAAAAAACCACGAAGTTCGAACAGTCACTGGATGCCATCACCGACCCCAAGCTCAAGGACGCCATCAGCGAACTCGGCGGCTCATTGCTGTTACTCCAGCGCGCGCAGTTGAAACTCGACAGCATCCCGGCGAAAACCGAATACGGTGAAGACGCCCTCGGCGTGCTCAAGCACTACCCGACCCCGCAGGCGCTGGTCGACACCTTCATCAACGGCCTGTTCGTGCTGCACAAGGACTCCAGCTCCGACTACCTCACCGACCTGCAACCGGTGTTCCCCTTCAACCTCAACATTCCCGGCGGCTTCCTTTTCCCCCATGGCGTGGAATGGCAATCGGTGACCCTGAGCAACAAACGCGTTATTAGCTATCAGCCGGAATGGTCGGAAACCGATCCCGGCATTCAGCTCAGCCCGTCCAGCTCCAACGTCACCAACCCCGATGACCTGACGGTGACTTACCCGTTCATCGACGGCCTGAACGTCGACAAGAAAAGCCTGCCGCAACCGGTCAGCCTGCAAGGCAAGCTTGAAGTCATCGCGCCACGTCGTTTGTACAGCTTCGATTTGACCCAGAAAGACGTCGGCCAGACCCGCACCAACGACAACCTCAGCGTGAAACTGCTGAAGCTGGAAAAGAACTACGCCGAAGTCGAATTCAGCAACAACCTGCCGCTGGCCCCGGAAGTCGCCGAGGCGCAACTCAATCCGCTGATCGTTCAGGCCCGCGATGCCACCGGGCAATATCTGCTTCGCGCCGGCTCAATCAACGAGAGCCCGGAGCAGGTGGCGTTCTACGAAGCGCAACTGGCGCACCTGCAGCAGCAGAAAACCTGGAGCGATACCCTGGAAAAACAGCTAACGGACGAACAGCAGGGCTTCGAGCAAAAGCACCCGCGCCGCTACAACAAGGTCTACTTCAACGGCCCGATCGAAACGCTGGAAGTCAGCGTGCTGGATTTCTCTACGGTGACCGTGAGCCGCAAAGCGCTGGATCTGCCGATTCGTGCATTCAATCCGCACACCACAGACAAAGCTATTCAGCCGCTGGATTTGCCGGTAACGGTTTATGACGATCTGGCGGCCAACTGGCTCAAGGGCGCGAGCCTGACGGAAGAACAATTGAAGGCCGGCGTGCGCATTCACCAGTCCGTCGAGGAACCGAGTGCCGCACGTATCGAGTTCTCCCACCGCCGCACGTTCAACGATGAGTTGCTCGGCGACGATTTCAACCCCGGCGAAAGCCCAGTGACGTTCTTCACCGAAAAACACAACGGCAAACTCGACGAGCCGATCGAACTGCCGCCCGAGGCTTATCAGGTCGATCCGTTGCGCGCGACGATTACCTACGATTTGAATCTGTTCCCGGAAACCCCGGCGATTGCGGTCGGTTCGATGCCGCTGTTTCTCGCCACCGTCGCCAAGCAAGCGTACGACGAAAAGTCGCTGCGCAAAGGTCTGGAGATCAAGAACAACACGCTGCTGGTGGACTTGAAGCTGTTCCCGTCCAACGAGTATCGGTTTTTCGTCAAGGACGACAGCGGCAACTACCTGAAGCAAATTCTTTCGGTCAGCCACGACGCCAGCGCAGAGGGCCCGGCTTTAGTCGGGGTGCATTATTTCTACGGCCGCCCGGCTCGCGTGGAAACCTATCAGCGCACCGACCTCACCACTGTGCAATACGGCTTCGAAGTCAAACTCGACAAGGCACAGGTGTCGGATACTGCCCCCTGAAGAGCAAGATCAAAAGATCGCAGCCTGCGGCAACTCCTAGAGAGCGCGGCTGCGACCACCGTTGATCTGCCGCAACTGGGCTTGCAGGTGCAGGCTCCAGATCTGCGGATCATCGGCCAGTTCGTAGCCGTGCAGCGTCAGACTCTCGACGATGGTGTCGAGAATCGACTCGGCGGCAATCGGTCCGTGAAACGGCCCTTGGGCTTTGATGGCGGAAGGTTGTTCGCCGGCCATACCGGCGGCGAAGAGCAGCGTCCACATGCCGGTATCGCCGGCCAACGGCTTGATGGCGCATTCGATTCGGGTCACAAGGCCCAGGCATTGACGGGTGAGGCAGAGGTTGCGCGACATGGCGGCGACCCTCGGTGAAGCCGGTATTCAGTCCCCACGGGAGGACTGGCTCGATCCAGTGATACTGTCGATATCCTTGAGCTGAGAATAGAAGAAAAGTCCGCTGAGCAAGCCGGATAGCACCAGAAGGCGCCGAATGGTCATTGTGTGAAGTTTGGCGCCAGAGTAGTGGCACATTTCCAGAAGATCCCCACAAAAATCAATCTGGAAAAATAACTGTGGGAGCGAGCCTGCTCGCGATGGCGGTGTGTTAGGCAACTCATTTGCCGACTGACACACCGCTATCGCGAGCAGGCTCACTCCTACAGTTTGACCGCGCCAGGCTTAGGCTGGTTTGGCTTCGGCTAATGCCTCTTGGGCCAACTCCTTCTCGGCTTCCTTGAGATCTTCTTCGCTGATCATCTCGGCAATATCGCGCAGCCGCTCCACCACCCGCGCATTGATGCTGCCTTCCGGGAATTCGCCATCGGCATTCGGCTCACCCGCCGGTTCACCGACCAGCAGACTCAACGCTTCATCCGCCTGACGCACCGCGTACACGTGGAACTGCCCGGCACGCACCGCCGCCAAGACTTTCTCATCAAGCATCAGCGTGGCGACGTTGGCTTGCGGAATGATCGCGCCCTGCTCGCCGGTCAGGCCGCGTGCTTCACAGAGACGGAAGAAGCCTTCGATCTTCTCGTTGACCCCGCCCACTGCCTGCACTTCGCCGAACTGGTTGATCGAGCCGGTGATCGCGAAGCACTGCTTGAGCGGCGTCTTCGACAGCGCCGAAATCAACGTGCACGCCTCACCCAGCGACGCACTGTCGCCATCGACGTAACCGTAGGATTGCTCCAGCGCGATACTCGCGGAGATCGCCAGCGGGAATTCCTGGGCGTAACGGCTGCCCAGATAACCGGTGAGGATCATCACGCCTTTGGAGTGGATCGGCTGACCGAGGTTGACCTCACGCTCGATGTCGACGATGCCGCTGCCGCCCGGGTACACCGTGGCGGAAATCCGCGCCGGCACGCCGAACGCCGAGTCGCCGACTTCAAGCACAGTGAGACCGTTGCACTTGCCGACCGCCGCGCCATCGGTGTCGATGAGGATAATCCCGGCGAGCATGTCGTCGAGAATCCGCGCCGACACGCGACCAGTACGCGTGGCTTTGGCTTTCAGCGCACGTTCGATATGCCCGGCATCGGTCATTTCATCGCCGGCCAGATGACGGATGAAGTCCGCCTCGCTGACCAGTTGAAACAGATCGCCAATGCGCGCCGACAAGCGCCCCTGATGCTCGGCCAGCCGCGCGCTGTAAGTGGCCAGACGCGCCACCGCATCGGCGGTCAGCGGTGCCATGCCTTCTTCCGAGGTACGGGTTTTCAACAGCTGGGCGAACTGTTCGAGGCTCTCGTCGACCATCGGAATGTCTTCGTCGAAATCGACCAGAACGCGGAACATCTCCTGGAAGTCGGGATCGAGATCCTGCAGCGTGTAATACAGCGACCGCGCGCCGATGATGATGACTTTGACCTGCAGCGGAATGTGCTGCGGGTTGAGGGTCACGGTGGCGAAACGGCCCATCTCGCCCAGCGGCGATTCCATTTTCAGCTTGCGCGATTGCAGGGCGCGTTTCAGCGCATCCCACACGAACGGCTCACTGAGCATTTTTTCCGCTTCAAGAATCAGGAAACCGCCATTTGCACGGTGCAAGGCACCCGGACGCAACTGGCGATAAGTGGTGTAGAGCGCGCCCTGATCGGTGGTGTATTCGATACGACCGAACAGGTTTTCGTAAGTCGGGTGCGGCTCGAAAACCACCGGCGCCCCACCGCTGGCCGGATGGCCGACCACCAGACTCGGAGCGTATTGCTCTTCCAGCAGCTTGCGCGCAACGGCGTCGGTCTTGCTGTCGTCGACCAGTTGCTCGACCACGGTTTTCAGCAAGTACACCTGCATCGCTTGCAGGTAACCGCAGACCGCTGCGTTCTCCGCGTACTTCTCGGACAGCGGCGACAGCAGCGGCTGCAAGGCCAGGGTGATGGTTTCTTCGTTGAGCGAGCGCAGTTGATTGTTCGACTCCCGCTTCCACTGCGGCAGGCTGGCGAGTTCTTCGTTCAGGCGCTCTTCGAGACCGGAGATGTCTTCGTGGAACCGTTCGCGATCGGCTTCCGGCAATTGGGCGAATTCGGCTTCATCCAGCGCTTTGCCGTCAAGCATCGGCGTGAAGGCGATGTTGCTGCTGTCGCGATACAAGGCGACGTCTTTTTCCAGTGCCAAGCGCTCGATGATGTCGAGGGCCTTGTCATAGCGCTGGTTGAAGGCGCGGTCGATGGCGCTTTTCTTTTGCTGGTAGGACGGGTGTTCGAACACCGCTGGAAACGTTGCCAGCAGGTTGTCGATCAAACCGTTGATGTCACCGATGAACGCGCCGGCAGTGCCCGAAGGCAGTTCCAGTGCGCGAGGTTCGCGCGGTTCATCGAAGTTATTCACGTAGACCCAGTCCGCCGGGGTCTGCAGGCGTTTGCCTTCGGCCTTCAGGTAGCGTTTGACGAACGAGAAACGGCCGGTGCCGGGCTCGCCCATGACAAAGACGTTGTAACCGGGGCGTGGCATCGCCACACCGAACTGCAAGGCTTCGACCGCGCGTTCCTGGCCGAGCACACCGCGAAAGGGCTCCAGATCATTGGTGGTAGTGAAGCTGAACTGTTCAGCGGAAAACGGACGGGTCAGCGCTTCGGGCGCAAGACGCAAGCTGGCAGCAACAGGATCAGGCATCGGGCTTCCTTAACAATCAGGCGGGGCAGATAGCGGCATTCTGGCGCTGCCCGTGCCCCACTGGCAAGGCGCGCCATGTGACAAAGCATAGACAACCTGGCAACCCAGCGGCCCGCCCCCGGAAACCGGGGTTTATTCCAAATATTTTGCAAAAACTCACGGAACCCCTGGAACGTGCCTAAACTCCAAACTGCGCGGCTGGAACTAATACCGGCCCACTGGCTTCGTTTGGATCTGTTTCGTACAGAGCTTGGGGGGCCAGAACCCTGTCCATTGGTATGCACACAAAGAGAACAAAGCTATGAAACGGATTCTTCTCGGTACTCTCTTCACCGCTGTATCCATCAACGCAATGGCGCAAGCTCCAGGCGGCCCGGATTGCGGTTGGGGCAACATGCTGTTCGAAGGTCAGCGTGGCACCCCTGCTCACTTCCTCGCTTCCACCACCAACGGCACTTCCGGTAACGCGACGTTCGGTATGACGTCCGGCACCAACGGCTGCTCGACCAACGCATCGCTGACCTACGGCGGCAAATCGTGGTTTGCCATGAATGGCATGATGAACGAGCTGTCCGAAGACATGGCCAAAGGCAACGGCGAAGCGCTGACGACTTACGCCGTGGTACTGGGCGTGGCGCCGGAAGACCGTGCGCACTTCGCTGCCGTGACTCACGAGCACTTCCAGCAAATCTTCAGCAAAGCTGACGTGACCGCTGAAGACGTGCATACCAACACCCTGGCCGTACTGAAATCGGATCCTCGTCTGGCCAAGTACGCAACTCAGGCTTAAGCTCGACCCCCACCCGCTTCTTTCGGGAAGCGGGTTTTGTTTTTTCGGCCCGCCCTCCTTGGGTCTTTATTTCTTTCCTGCTCAAGTTGCCGACTATGCTCAAACGCCTTGCCTGGCTGGCGCTCTGTGTCTGCGCCCCGCTGTCCGCCGCGCCTCATATCGACCCTCAACGTTTGCAGCAACTGGCCAACGACCGCTTCTGGATTTCCCTCGGTCATTACGAAACCGCCAAGCTCGGCGGCTGGCGCAGTTATGTCAGCGACAAGAAGTTCTTTCTCGCACCCGATGGCAATGAACATCCCGATCATGAACTGGCGGCCACCGTACAGGCGCTGTACGCCCCGGCCAGCCTCGGCGAGCAACACGCGCAATGTGTTTATCCGGCGCGCACCCGCTGGCTGAAAGCACAGCTGAATCTCAGCGATCTGCCGACGCCCGAATGCGCCGAGTACAAGAAGTGGTTCAAGGATGTCTCGCCGCACAGCGCGGTGATGATTTTCCCGGCGGCATATTTGAACAGTCCGTCATCGATGTTCGGTCACACCCTGCTGCGTATCGATCAGGCCGATGTACAGGCCGACAAGACCTCGTTGCTCAGTTACGCAATTAACTTCGGCGCCTACATCGAGGGCTCGGACAACAGCATTCTGTACGCTTGGAAAGGTTTGATGGGCGGCTATCCAGGGCTGTTCGCACTGGTGCCGTACCAGGAAAAACTCTCGGAATACCGCAGCCTGGAAAACCGCGACCTGTGGGAATACCGACTCAATCTGACCCAGGAAGAAACCGCGCGCATGGTCGAACATGTGTGGGAGTTGAAGCAGATCCAGTTCGACTATTTCTTCTTCGATGAAAACTGCTCGTATCGTTTACTGGAACTGCTGCAAGTCGCACGGCCGAGCCTGCGCCTGACTGAGCAATTCCCGCTGACCGCGATTCCCACTGACACCGTAAAAGCGGTGAAGGAAGCCGGGCTGGTGGAAAGTATCCAATATCGCCCATCCCGCGAGCGCGAATTGCTCAGCCGTGCCGAGCCGCTCAGCGGTGAAGAACAGCAATGGGTGTTGAAGGTCAGCGCCGATCAAAAGGTGTTGCAAGAGCCGACCTTCAAAGCCCTGCCCCGCGACCGTCAGGCGTTGATCATCGATGCGGCGTATCGTCTGGAGCGCTACCGCGCCAACGGTCAGGAGCGCGATCCGCAACGGGCGCAGCGCAGTTTCGAACTGCTGCGGGCGATCAACAAAAACCCCGCGCCCGAACTGGACATTCCGCAACCGGGCTTGCCTGAAGACGGCCACGAATCGCGCACCTGGCAGGCCGGTCTCGGCACCCGAGGCGACCGTGCGTTCGGCGAGTACGGCTTGCGCATGGCCTATCACGATCTCAACGACAACGCTGAAAGCTTCCCGCTCGGCGCGCAGATCGAGATCCTGCAAATGAAGTTGCGTCAGTACGAAGGCAATCACTGGCAGTTCCAGCAACTGGATCTGGCGACGATTCGTTCGCTGACGCCGCGCAATGAACTATTGCAGCCGTTGTCGTGGCAGGTCACCGGGGGCCTTGAACGTGTTCCGGGCAAGCATGATGACGAAACGCTGGTCAGCCACGTCAATGGCGGCGGCGGTGGTACGTGGGCGCTGGGTGACGACGTGCTGGGGTTTGCCCTCGGCACCGTGCGAATTGAACACAACAATGATTTCGCCGAGTTTGTCTCCCCGGCCGGGGGTTTCAATACCGGGGTGTTGTGGAAAAACCCGCTGGGCAATCTCAGCCTGGAGGCCAAGGGCGATTACTTTTTCAATGGCGAAGTGCGCCGTAGCCTGAGTCTGAATCAGCAGTGGGAATTGTCGCGCAACCTCGGTTTGCGACTGAGTGCGCAGCGCGAGTTCAGCCATCTGGCCACGCCGGAAACCGAGGTCATGCTCGAAGTGAAGTGGTATCACTATTAAAAGATCGCAGCCTTCGGCAGCTCCTACATTTGGAATGTACTTCACCTGTAGGAGCTGCCGCAG
>NZ_RWIM01000215.1 GCF_009764645.1 Pseudomonas sp. PB106 | reverse complement strand
GCGATCTTTTGATCTTGAAAAACAACATCAAAAGATCGCAGCCTTCGGCAGCTCCTACATAATCGAACAAAAAATGACCAACCTTCGCAACGCTATACAGGGCAATGCCTGTAGCCATGTGCACGCATGTTATCCACAGTCCCTTCCACAGTTTCCGGGGGCAAGTCGAAACACGCAAAGCCACGCCACACAAGGCTTTGCGGCGGAAATAGAAAGTTTTTTGCTTGACCCTGAAGTAGCGTATGTGCGGGAGATGGCATTTTGCACGATTGCCCGGCCAGCACAGTGATTGCGCGAGGCCAGTCATTACGGCCCTTAGCGGAGTCTTTCCAGAGTTTAATCACAGACTTATCCACAGGATTGCTCACCGCACAATTCCTCGCTGGACGCCTCTATAAAAAGGTTGACAACGACGACTTCAAGCTCCGTAAAATCGCCTGATCAAAAAACAATCACACCCTCGCAAGCCACGTTATACGTGGCTTGCAGCCAGATACACCCACGTTATTCACAGCCAGCTCCACAGCAAACGGGGACAAGTCAAAACTGTGGAAAAACAGCCGTTTGCAGCGTCTATATGTCGCGCTTTGGCAGGTTGGGGAATTTGTTTTCCACAATTCTGGTTTCTGGCGCAGATCAACTGTAGGAGTGAGCCTGCTCGCGATAGCGGTGTATCAGCCACCGATGATGGCGAATGGGAAACCGCGATCGCGAGCAGGCTCACTCCTACAGGGGTTTACGGTGATCTGAGAGATAAAAAAACCCCGACATTATCGTGTCGGGGTTTGTGGACAACTTATGAAGTACTAGTGCCCGCCCAAATAGGCGTTGCGCACCTCCTCGTTCACCAGCAACTCCTTACCGGTGCCCGTCAGGCGAATCTCGCCGTTGACCATCACATACGCCCGATCCGACAGTTTCAGCGCATGGTTGGCATTTTGCTCGACGAGGAAAATCGTCATCCCGGTTTTCGCCAGTTCCCGCAGGGTCGCGAAGATCTGCTTCACCACAATCGGCGCCAATCCGAGGCTCGGCTCATCGAGCAGCAACAACTTCGGTCGACTCATCAACGCACGAGCAATCGCGAGCATTTGCTGCTCACCACCGGACATGGTCATCGCCCGCTGCGTGCGCCGCTCTTCCAGGCGTGGGAACAGCGTGAACATGCGCTGCATGTCCTCCTTGGCGTACTTGTCGCCAATCGGGATGGTGCCCATCAGCAGGTTTTCCTCGACGGTCATGTCAGGGAACACCCGCCGCCCTTCCGGCGACTGCGCGATGCCATTGGAGGCGATGTAGTGCGAGGACTTTTGGGTGATGTCGACGCCCTGATAGAGAATCTGCCCGCCCGCCGCCCGTGGCTGGCCGAAGATCGACATCAGCAACGTCGATTTGCCCGCACCGTTGGAGCCGATCAGGCTGACGGTTTCCCCCTCGTTGATCTGCAGCGAAACCCCTTTGAGCGCCTGGATCGGTCCGTAGAACACGTCGAGGTCTTTGAGTTCGAGGATCGGTTGCGTCATACCAGCTCCTCTTCGTCGGCGCCCAGGTAGGCGGCAATCACTTTTGGGTCGTTGCGGATCGCTTCAGGCCCGCCTTCGGCGATGACGATGCCGTGGTCCAGCACCACGATGTGGTCGGAAATACTCATAACCATGCCCATGTCATGTTCGATCAGCACCACGGTCAGATCGTGCTCGTCGCGCAGCAGCCGGATCATCGCGCTCAGCGCTTCGGTTTCCTGAGGGTTGAGGCCGGCGGCCGGTTCGTCGAGGCAGATGATCTGCGGCCGCGTGCACATGGCCCGGGCAATCTCCAGACGCCGCTGCTGCCCGTAGGACAGTTCACCGGCGAGACGGTTGGCGCAGTCGACCAGATCGACCACTTCCAGCCAATAGAACGCGACGTCCAGCGCGTCGCTTTCAGCCTTGCGGTAGCCCTTGGTATTGAGGATGCCGGCGAGCATGTTGCGGTTGACCCACATGTGCTGCGCCACCAGCAGGTTTTCCAGCACCGACATTTCCTTGAACAGGCGAATGTTCTGAAAGGTTCGCGCCAGGCCAGCACGGTTCACCAGATGCGTGCCACCGAACATCTTGTAGTACATGCGGCTGAGGAAGGATTTCGGCGAGACGAAGTCGGTCGGCTTGAACGATTCGCCCAGCAACTGGATGACGTTGGTTTGCTGACCACGCACGTTCAGCTCGATCTTGCCGCCGGTGGCTTTGTAGAACCCGGTCAGGCAGTTGAACACCGTGGTCTTGCCGGCGCCATTGGGGCCGATCAAGGCGAAGATCGAGTTGCGTTTGACCTTCAGGCTGACATCGCTCAGCGCCTTGATACCACCGAAATGCATCATCAGTTTTTCAACAGAGAGTACGACTTCACTCATGGCGCAGTCCTCTCATAGTGAATGGCACCTTTGCGTGGAGTGACCCCGGTACGGCTGATGCGGATCAGCCCACGTGGTCGCCAGATCATCATCAACACCATCAGGATGCCGAACAGCAGCACGCGGTATTCAGCGAAGCCACGCAGCAGTTCCGGGGCCACGGTCAGCACGAAGGCTGCGATCACCACGCCAATGGTCGAACCCATGCCGCCGAGTACGACGATGGCCAGAATCAGCGCCGATTCGAAGAAGGTGAACGAGGTCGGGTTGACGAAGCCTTGGTAGGTTGCGAAGAACACCCCGGCGAGACCTGCGGTCGATGCACCGATGGTGAACGCCGAGAGCTTGACCAGCACGTGGTTGAGGCCCATCGAGCGGCAGGCGATTTCATCTTCACGCAGGGCTTCCCATGCGCGACCGACCGGCATCTTCACCAGACGATGCTTGATGTACAGCACGGCCAATACCACGAGGAACAACACCGCGTAGATGAAGTAATACTTCACGTCCGGGTTGTAGGCGATGCCGAAGAACTCGTGGAACGGCACCCCGCCATCCTTCGCTCGTTTGCCGAACTCCAGACCGAAGAATGTTGGCAGCGGTGCCGGCATGCCGTTCGGGCCGCCGGTCAGGGACAACCAGTTGTTGAGGATCAGGCGAATGATTTCACCGAAGCCCAGGGTCACGATCGCCAGATAGTCGCCATGCAGGCGCAACACCGGGAAACCGAGGATGCAACCGGCAAGTCCCGCGGTGATCGCCGCCAGTGGCAGCACCGTCCAGAAACCCAGACCGAGATACTGATAACCCAGCGCCAGACCGTAGGCACCGATGGCGTAGAACGCCACGTAACCGAGGTCGAGCAGGCCAGCCAGACCGACCACGATGTTCAGCCCCAGTCCGAGCAACACGTAGATCAACCCGAGGATGACCACGCCCAGCAGATAGGAGTTGGAAACAAACGGAACGATGATGGCCAGCACAATCAGCAGCGGGATGATCCAGCGCAGGCGGGTTTTGTGATCGGCGGGCAGCACATGCACGCCGGAACCGGTGCTTTCGAATCCATCGAGAATTTTCAGGCCCTTGGGCGTTTGCAGGAACAGGCTGATGGCAAAGCGGCCGATCATGACAATGCCGATCAGCCACGCCACCCGGGTCGGCTCAAGGTTGAAGCTGTAACCCTCAAGAACGACGCCGACAATCGGCCCGAATACGATCAGGGCAATCAGGCCGGCCAGAATCGCCTCAACCAGGCTTTTTTTGATATCGATGGTTTTTTTAGTGGTTGAAGACATCGCTTACACCTTCGACACAAGAGGACGGCCCAACAGGCCCTGCGGCCGGAAGACCAGAACAAGTACGAGCAGCGAGAAGCTGAACACGTCTTTGTAGTCGGAGTTGACCAGACCGGAGAACAGCGATTCGGAGATGCCGAGAATGATCCCGCCCAGCATCGCGCCCGGCAGCGAGCCGATCCCGCCGAGTACCGCGGCAGTGAACGCTTTGATGCCGATGACGAAGCCGGCGTAGAAGTCGAACGTGCCGTAGTTCATGGTGATCAGCACGCCAGCCAATGCCGCCATCGCTGCACCGATGATGAACACGTAAGAGATCACGCGATCGGTGTTGATCCCCAGAATCGAGGCCATCTTGCGGTCTTGCTGAGTGGCGCGGCACATGCGGCCGAGCTTGGTGTACTTGATCACGTAGGTCAGCAGACCCATGCCGACAAATGCGGCCACCAGAATGAAGATCTTGGTGTAGGTGAGCTGAACGAAACCGGTGCCGATGTCGACGCGCCAGGCGCCGGTGAGCAGCGTTGGAACACCTTGTTGGCGGGCGCCTTGGCTGATCTGGGCGTAGTTTTGCAGGATCAGGGAAATACCGATGGCGCTGATCAGCGGGGCCAGTCGGGTGGAGTTGCGCAGGGGTTTGTAAGCGACTCGCTCAATGACCCAGCCATACACCGCCGTGACGACGATGGTGAAGATCAGAGTGCCGAGCATCAGCAGCGGGAAAGATTCGATACCGAAGTAAGCCAGCAGAGCCAGACTGATTGCCGCCAGGTAAGCGGAAATCATGTAAACCTCGCCGTGGGCGAAGTTGATCATGCCGATGATGCCGTAGACCATTGTGTAGCCGATGGCGATCAGGCCATAGACCGACCCGAGGGTCAGACCGTTGACCAGTTGCTGCAGGAAAATACCATCCATAACGCAATCTCACGCAGTGAGAACCTGCCCACCTGTGGGTGGGCGGCTCTTCTAGGGAAAATACAGATCTACGTCGGAGCAATGTCAGAGCGCGATTAACCAGTCACCACCGCCCCTGTAGGAGTGAGCCTGCTCGCGATAGCGGTGGAACATTCAACACATGTGTTGCCTGTCAGTCCGTCATCGCGAGCAGGCTCACTCCTACATGGGATCGGTGGGGATCAACTGATCGCGTCAGCCCTTACTTCTGTTTTTCCAGCTGGTGATATTTGCCAGTTGCGTCCCACTGGTACACCACGTAGTCGGAGACTTTCAGGTCGCCCTTCTTGTCCCAGGCCTTCTCGCCCATAACGGTTTTCACCGGGTTGGCTTTCAGCCATTCGGCGGCTTTCTCGCCGCTATTGGATTTGGCGCCGTTGAACGCTGCAGCCAGGGTTTGCACCGAAGCGTAGGCGTACAGGGTGTAGCCTTCTGGCTCGGTGCCGGCCTTGCGGAAGGCATCCACGACAGTTTTACTTTCCGGCAGCATGCGCGGGTCGGCGCCGAAGGTCATCAGCACGCCATCGACGTATTGCGGGCCGCCAGCGGTGGTCACCAGTTCGTCGGTCACGATGCCATCGTCAGACATGAACTTCACGTCTTTCAGGCCTTCGGTACGCAGTTGCTTGACCAGTGGACCGGCTTCCGGGTGCAGGCCGCCGAAGTAGACGACGTCGGCACCGGCTGCGCGGATCTTGGTGACCACGGCGCTGAAGTCTTTCTCGCCACGGGTCAGGCCTTCGTACAGCACCGGTTTCACGCCACGCTTCTCAAGCTGTGCCTTGGTGGCATCTGCCAGGCCCTGGCCGTAGGTATCCTTGTCGTGCAGCACGGCAACTTTCTTGCCTTTGAGCACGTCGACGATATAGTCGCCGGCAACGATGCCCTGCTGGTCGTCACGTCCGCACATACGGAACATGGCGCTGAGGCCACGTTCGGTCACTTGCGGGTTGGTAGAGCCCGGGGTGATCGCGATCACGCCGGCTTCGTCATAGATTTCCGACGCTGGAATAGTCGAAGAAGAGCAGAAGTGACCGACTACGCCAGCGACTTTCTGGTTGACCAGGTCCTTGGCGACCGTCACGGCCTGCTTCGGTTCGCAGGCGTCATCGCCCTTGACCAGTACGATTTTTTCCCCGTTGACGCCGCCTGCCGCGTTGACCGCGTCAGCCGCTGCCTGTGCACCCTTCATGTACTGCTCGCCAAATGCCGCGTTGGCGCCCGTCATTGGACCCGCTACACCGATTTTGATGTCAGCCTGAGCAAACGCAGAAACACCCAACGCAGTAGCCACTGCGAGGGCCAGAAAGCCTTTCTTGTAAAACGTCTGGGACATGAGGTGGTGCTCCAAGGTTTTTTTTAGTTGGCACTGCGACTTCACTTCACTGAAAGCTCAGAGCAAGGCCCGTGCCATCGGTTTTTTATTCTTCAAAAAGTCGCTGCTTTCTTGTTATTTCGACTGTTTCGTTCCCATTTTCATTGGGCGTGCAACCGTCTAAACCGCGGAAGGTGAAACCATTTATTTTTTCAGGCGCAACCCGCCTGCGCCATCATTGCAACCGCGGCACCAAACGACGTGCAACCAGCCTGTAACAGCCCGCGTCACCGAACTGCACACTGCTGGTGCGGGACTGCTACAACCCGCACCATTACAGGCTAGTCGCTGCATCGAAAAGCGCCGCTTCCGGCAACATATTTCAACACTCAAATCACAATGCGCAGGCACTGGCCCGCGTGATACAGCGAGAACCCGGCCTCGTACAGGCAACTGCGCAAGCCCACGCCGGCCAAGGGCTGCATCGGTGCAAAAGGAATCGGCAGGGCTTGAGGATCGCCGTTACACAAATAATCCGCGAAGGCTTTGCCGACCACCGTACCGGTGGTAACCCCCCGGCCGTTGTAGCCCGTGACGGCCACCAGTCCCGGCGCCGGTTCGAACAGGCGCATGAGGTGATCAGGGGTAAACGCAATGCGCCCGGTCCAGGTGCATTCCCATTCAACCGGTTTCAACTTGGGGAAGTAATGTTGCTGCACGCGGTCGGCCCAGGCTTTGAGGAACCAGGTCGGTTTCTGATTACCGTTGCCCAGGCTACCGAGCAATAACCGCCCTTCTTTGTCGCGGCGAATGCTGCTCAGGACTTGCCGCGTATCCCAGGAACCCTGCCCGCCCGGGAGGATTTCCTGCGCGGCGTCTTCGGTCAGCGGAGCCGAGGCGACCTGATAGTAATAACCGGGGAAGAAATTGCGTTTGAGTTCGGTCCAGTCGCCTTCGGTGTAGGCGTTGGAAGCGATCACCACTTGTTCGGCGAGCACCGAGCCCTGCTCGGTTTGCACTGACCATTTCTCGCCCTGACGCTCGAGTCGGGTGACCGGGGAATGGTCGAACATCTGCCCGCCAAGGCCGATCACGGCATTCGCCAGCCCGGTGACGTAAGCCATCGGGTTGAGTGTTCCGGCGCGGCGATCGAGCAATGCGGCAGCAATTTTTTGTGTACCGGTGGCCTGTTCGCAGGCCTTGCCGGTCAACAGTTCGACCGGTGCGCCACGGCGCTTCCATTGTTGCTCACGACTGCGCAGATCCGCCTCGCCCTTGGCGTTGTGCGCCATGTGCAGGGTGCCTTCGCGGCGCAATTGGCAATCGATGTTGTACTTGTCCACAAGGCTGAACACCAACGCCGGCGCCGCGCCAAGCATGCGATTGAGTTGACTGCCGACGGCTTCACCGAAACCGGCTTCGATTTCGTCCGGCGGAATCCACATACCGGCGTTGACCAGCCCGACGTTGCGCCCGGAGCCACCATGCCCCGCGCGATGAGCTTCCAGCACGCAGACGCTTTTGCCTTTTTCCAACAGATGCAGCGCCGCCGACAACCCCGTAAACCCGGCACCGATCACGCAGACATCGACGTTGACTTCACCCTTGAGCGCGGTGTTATCCGGGCGTTGCGGCGTGAGTTTTTCCCACAGACATTCTTCGCGTAACGGCATTGCCAGACTCCACCAGAAACCTAACCAAATGCGCTTGTGGAGCCGCCAAAAGATCGCAGCCTTCGGCAGCTCCTACAAAACCGCAGCCTGGCGCCACCTATGTAGGAGCTGCCGAAGGCT
>NZ_RWIM01000214.1 GCF_009764645.1 Pseudomonas sp. PB106 | reverse complement strand
GCTGCGATCTGTTGATCTTGTCTTTTAGAAACAACGTCAAAAGATCGCAGCCTGCGGCAGCTCCTACATGAGGGGATGGCAAATGAAGAAAGCGCTGAGTGCCTATGTTGCAACGCTGATTGCGTTTCTGCTGCTCGACGGCCTCTGGCTCGGCCTGCTGATGGCGCCGACCTATCGCGAACTGCTCGGTTCGCTGATGCTGGAAAAACCGCTGCTGGTGCCCGCAGCGGTTTTTTATTGCCTGTATGTTTTCGGTTGTGTGGTGTTTGTGGTGCTCCCGGCAGTGACATGGCAGTGGGCGGCGAAGCGTGGCGCGCTGTTGGGGCTGGTGGCGTATGGCACGTATGACCTGACCAATTGGGCGACGTTGCGCGGTTGGTCGGCGCAGGTGTCGTTGATGGATTGGGCGTGGGGCACGTTTGCCACGGCGGTGGCTTGTACTGTCGGGTTTTTGCTGGCGAGGCGGTTTGCTGGAGCTGATCGCTAACCCACGTCGATTGAACTGACGCCATCGCTGGCAAGCCAGGCTCCCACAGAGGCTTGTGTCGAGCAGAGGATCGGTGCTCAACCCGATCCTGTGGGAGCTGGCTTGCCAGCGAATGGCGGCGCGGCCGACAGCCATTCACCTCTGCCGCCACTGACGAACTAAATGTCTTTTCCAGACGCCTTTTTCTCGCCCGACTGATTGATAATCCTCGACACTGATTTCTGACCATTGGATGGCCTGCCATGTTGTATGTGTTCGAGGTGTTGCGGTGAGTGTCGAACGGCGCAATGCCGACAGTTTTGCCCTGCAAGTGATGATCGGCCTGTGCCTGATCTGGGGCGTGCAGCAGGTGATGATCAAGTGGGCCGCGCCAGACATTGCGCCGGTGATGCAAGCGGCGGCGCGCTCGGGGATTTCCGCACTGCTGGTCGGTCTGCTGATCTGCTGGAAGGGCGGTTGGGATCAGGTCGGCAGCACCTGGCGTGGCGGTTTGCTGGCCGGTGCGCTGTTCGGTCTGGAGTTCCTCTTCATTGCCGAAGGTTTGCAGTTGACCACCGCCGCGCACATGTCGGTGTTCCTCTATACCGCGCCGATTTTCACCGCGCTGGGCGTGCACTTTCTGTTGGCCAGCGAGCGCCTGCGGCCTTTGCAGTGGCTGGGGATTCTGTTGGCGTTTATCGGCATCGCAATCGCCTTCGCCGGCGGTGTGTCGTGGGACAACCTCGACCGGCGCATGCTGCTCGGCGATGCCTTCGGCGTATTGGCTGGCGCCTGTTGGGGCGCGACCACCGTGGTGGTGCGTGCCTCGCGCCTGTCGGAAGCGCCGGTGACGCTCACCCTGTTCTACCAACTGATTGTCGGCTTCCTCGGTCTGCTGTTGATCGCCTTGTTCAGCGGCCAGATCACCCATGTCAGCCTGACCACCGTGGCGGTGGCCAGTGTGCTGTTCCAGGGGCTGGTGGTGTCCTTCTTCAGTTACCTGATCTGGTTCTGGCTGCTGCGTCGTTATCTGGCGGCCAACCTGGCGGTGTTCTCGTTCATGACACCACTGTTCGGCGTCACCTTCGGCGTGATTCTGCTGGGCGAACAATTGAGCGTTAATTTCGTCATCGGTGCCGTGCTGGTGTTGCTCGGCATCACCTTTGTCAGCGCCGAGCAGTGGCTGCGCAGGCGTTTGCGCCAAGCGCTGGGCCAGCGCTAGTCGATTGCATCGCCAGACCGCCGGCGATCAGCAAACCGCTGCCGGCGATCACCAGCGCCGGGTGCAGGCCACCGCTGAAATGGCTGCTCAGCGCTGCCAATAATGGCCCGCTGAGTTGGCCGACGGCAAAGCACGCGGTCAGCAGTCCGGCGTTGCGCTGCGTGGCATGGGGCGCGATGTCCCGCGAGCGTTGCATGACCAACTGCATGCAGGCGAGGAACGGCGTGCCACACAGAATCACCCCCAGCGCGAGACCGAAGCCGCTGCTCAGCAGGCAGGCAAACACCCCGGCAGCTTGCAGCCACAACGTCGCCATCAACCAATGCCGGGTGGTCGCGGGATCGTGACGACGCAGGCTCACCAGCAACACGCCGAGCGCAGCGGCCAGACCAAAGCACGGCCAGAACAGATCCGCCTGCCATTGTCCGTGGAACTGCGCGTTGGCCATTTGCGAGAGGAACGTCGCGGGGATGATGTAGCCTACGCCGTAGAGCGCATAGATCACTGCCAGTCGCCCGATACCACGATTCGACGCACCGACCTGAGCCGCGTCAACCGACACAGCGGCGGCCGGCTGCGGCAGAACGCGCCAGACCCCGAGCATCATCACCATTGCCGCCGCAGCGTAAATCAGCCACAACGTCGCCGAGGTTTGATGGAGCAGATGTGAGACCAGCGCCAACAACCCCGTCAGAAAAATCCCCAACCCCGGCCCGGCAAATACTAGCGCGCCCAAACGTGGACGACCCGCTGCCGCCGCCAGTGGCTGGCTCAAAGACGTGATCATCACCAGCACCCAGGCGCTCGCCACCCCGGTGCCGAAGCGCAGGATCAGGTGCGACCAGAACCCATTGGCCCAGAACGATGCCAGCGTCAGCAGCACGCACAACCACAAGCCACCGTGCAGGCGCCGCTGTACCTGCTGCGGGCGATGGGCAAACATCGCATCCACCGCACCGAGCAGGTAACCGAGGTAGTTGGCCGCCGCAATCAGACCGGCGGCCGTCAGGTCGAACTGACCTTCGCTGAGCAGGTGCGGCATTTGTGGCGTGAGGGCGAAACGCCCGATGCCCATGGCCATCATCAGGGCGACGAAGCAAGCGGATAAACGAATCAGGGGCGACATGGTCGGGATTCCTTCGAAGGATCAATGACCGTCAGGCTAGGACTGATTGACTTTCTTTAAAAATGAATAATAGTGAGTAACTTGTTCTGTTATGGAGAAAGCTTGTGGAGTTCAGCCAACTGCGGATCTTTCAGGCCGTCGCCGAGGAGGGTTCGATCACCCGCGCCGCCGAACGCCTGCACCGAGTGCCTTCCAATCTGTCGACGCGGCTTAAACAGCTTGAAGAGCAACTCGGTGTAGAGCTTTTCGTCCGTGAGCGTCAGCGTTTGCAGTTGTCGCCTGCAGGAAAAGTCCTGCTGGACTACACCGGCAAACTGTTCGCGTTACGTGATCAGGCCAGTGCGGCGGTGATGGGCGGGCAACCGGCGGGGGATTTTGTCTTGGGCACGATGTACAGCACGGCGGCGATCCATTTGCCGGCGTTGCTCGCGCGTTATCACAAGCAATACCCGGCGGTGAACCTGCAAGTGCAGTCGGCGCCGAGCGGCGAGTTGCTCGAAGGTCTGCTCACCGGTCGACTTGATGCGGCGCTGGTTGATGGTCCGCTGGAGCTGGCCGGGCTCGACGGTGTGCCGTTGTGCGAAGAGCGGCTGGTGCTGATTACCGAAACCGATCACCCGCCCGTGCGCAGTGCCAAGGATGTCGAAGGGCGTGCGGTGTTCACCTTCCGTCAGGGCTGTTCCTATCGCATGCGCCTGGAGGCCTGGTACGCCCACTATCACGCCGCGATGGGCCGGGCGATGGAGATCGAGTCGTATCAGGGCATGCTCGCCTGCGTGATTGCCGGCAGCGGCGTGGCGTTGATGGCGGAGTCGATGCTTGCCAGTCTGCCGGGCCGCGAGAGCGTCGCGGCGCATCCGTTGGCCGAGCCATTCGTGGGTGCGACAACGTGGCTCATGTGGCGCAAAGGCATCGTCGGCGCCAACCTCAATGCCTGGGTCGAGGTGCAGCAAGCTGTCTATCCTGCGGCTCAGATCGAAACCCGAGAAACAGCCTGAACCAATGCCGGCGAATTCTGTTCAATTCAGTAACAGATCATTGCGGATTTGGCCGAGCATTGCGTAGGACTTCGGACTATTATCAGTGCGAAGCGGCCTCAGAATTCCGGCCGCTCAGCACCACCCTGAAGGGGGCATGACGATGAAAGAGAAAATTCAAAACTGGCTACACGACTTGGGTGTTGCCCTCGGTTTGATCGAACCGCCTCTGCAGCCTGTCCCGATCCGCACCGATGACGAGCAGCGTCGACGTCAACAACGGCGCCGGTAACGCCCCCGATCCGAGATCAAAGGATTCAAGATCAAGCGATCGCAGCCTGCGGCAGCTCCTACATTGACCCGTGTAGGAGC
>NZ_RWIM01000213.1 GCF_009764645.1 Pseudomonas sp. PB106 | reverse complement strand
CAGCTCCTACACTGAAATGCGATCCCCTGTAGGAGCTGCCGAAGGCTGCGATCTTTTGATCTTCTTTACCGCAGAAACAACAAAGCCGCCCGAAGGCGGCTTTGTCTGGTGCGGGCTGAAGCTTAGTGCTTCTCGCCAGCCAGCTTGTGCTCGAGGTAGTGAATGTTCACACCGCCCTTGCAGAAGCCTTCGTCACGAACCAGATCACGGTGCAGCGGGATGTTGGTCTTGATCCCGTCAACCACGATTTCGTCCAGGGCATTGCGCATGCGGGCCATGGCTTCGTCGCGGGTCGCGCCGTAAGTGATCAGCTTGCCGATCAGCGAGTCGTAGTTCGGCGGAACCGCATAACCGCTGTACAGGTGCGAATCAACGCGAACGCCGTTGCCGCCTGGCGCGTGGAAATGCTTGACCGTACCTGGGCTCGGCATGAAGGTTTTCGGGTCTTCAGCGTTGATCCGGCATTCCAGCGAGTGACCGCGGATTACCACGTCATCCTGCGTGAACGACAGCTTGTTGCCAGCGGCGATGCTGAGCATCTCCTTGACGATGTCGATACCGGTGACCATTTCCGAAACCGGGTGCTCCACCTGAACACGGGTGTTCATTTCGATGAAGTAGAAACGACCGTTCTCGTACAGGAACTCGAAAGTGCCAGCGCCGCGGTAACCGATGTCGATGCACGCCTTGACGCAACGAGCCAGGACTTCCTGACGCGCTTTCTCGTCGATGCCCGGTGCCGGCGCTTCTTCGAGAACCTTCTGGTGACGGCGTTGCAGCGAGCAATCGCGGTCGCCCAGATGGATGGCGTGGCCCTGGCCGTCGGACAGAACCTGCACTTCGACGTGACGCGGGTTGGTCAGGAATTTTTCCAGATACACCATCGGGTTGCCGAACGCCGCGCCTGCTTCGGTGCGGGTCAGTTTGGCGAAGGCGATCAGGTCTTCTTCCTTGTGCACCACGCGCATGCCGCGACCACCGCCGCCGCCAGCGGCCTTGATGATCACCGGGTAGCCGACTTCACGACCGATGCGCAGCGCCGTTTCTTCGTCTTCCGGCAGTGGGCCGTCGGAACCTGGAACGGTCGGTACGCCCGCTTCGATCATCGCGTGCTTGGCCGAAACCTTGTCGCCCATCAGGCGAATGGTGTCGGCTTTCGGGCCGATGAAAGCGAAGCCGGAGTTCTCGACCTGCTCGGCAAAATCGGCGTTTTCCGCAAGGAAACCGTAGCCTGGGTGGATGGCGGTAGCGCCAGTCACTTCAGCAGCAGCGATGATGGCCGGGATGTGCAGGTAGGACTGAGCGGCAGATGCCGGGCCGATGCAGACGGATTCGTCTGCCAGACCCAGGTGCATCAGCTCTTTGTCGGCCTTGGAGTAAACGGCGACGGTCTTGATGCCCATCTCTTTGCAGGCACGCAGAATCCGCAGGGCGATCTCACCGCGGTTAGCGATCAGAACTTTTTCCAACTTCGCAGTCATCAAAGGCTCTCCGCAGTTCAAACGATGGTGAACAGCGGTTGGTCGTACTCAACCGGCTGGCCGTCTTCGACGAGGATGGACTCGATCACACCGCTGGTTTCAGCTTCGATGTGGTTCATCATCTTCATGGCTTCGACGATGCACAGAGTGTCGCCTTTCTTCACGGTCTGGCCGACTTCAACGAAGGCTGGCGAGGCTGGCGAAGATTTACGGTAGAACGTGCCGACCATCGGCGAACGGGCTACGGTGCCGTTCAGCACTGGAGCAGCAGCGGCAGCCGGGGCTGCAGCAGCAACCGGAGCAGCAACAGGCGCAGCGGCCGGTGCTTGCATCGGAGCCGGCGCGTAGTACTGCTGAGCCGGAGTCTTGCTGTGACGGCTGATGCGTACGGACTCTTCGCCTTCCTTGATCTCGAGCTCGTCGATGCCGGACTCTTCCAGCAATTCGATCAATTTCTTAACTTTACGGATATCCATGAATCATCAACTCCCAAGGGTCGGTCAGGGGCGTTTAACGCTTGTAAATCAAGTCGTTGCCTGTGTTTCAAGCTGTTCTAGCGCAGCCTCCAGGGCCAGTCGGTAACCGCTGGCGCCAAGGCCGCAGATCACTCCCACCGCTACGTCGGAGAAGTAAGAGTGATGGCGGAAAGGTTCGCGTTTGTGCACGTTGGACAAATGCACTTCGATGAATGGGATGCTCACTCCCAGCAACGCGTCACGTAATGCGACGCTTGTGTGCGTAAAAGCTGCTGGATTGATCAGAATGAAGTCGACGCCTTCGCCGCGTGCGGCGTGGATGCGGTCGATCAATTCGTACTCGGCATTGCTTTGCAGATACAGCAGATGATGGCCGGCTTCACGGGCGCGGCGCTCCAGATCCTGATTGATCTGCGCCAGGGTCGTTGAACCGTAAGTACCGGGTTCGCGGGTGCCGAGCAGGTTCAGGTTGGGGCCGTGCAGCACCAGTAGGGTTGCCATCTGCGTTGTCCTTGTTAGGGTGAGCAATGTTCAGAACCCGGCGACTATGCCGCAAAGACTTTGTGACTGTCCAGTTCTATGCAATAGCCAGCACGATGGGCGATGTTTGCGTGAAATATTTGACCAAGTGTTTTGATCCGGTCATTTGTGGTGATCAATCGGGCCTCTTCGCGAGCAAGCTCGCTCCCACCTTGGAATGCATGCCCC
>NZ_RWIM01000212.1 GCF_009764645.1 Pseudomonas sp. PB106 | reverse complement strand
GAGCGCGCTCCGCGTCCGGCCAACGGTCGCACTGAGCGTGGCGAGCGTGGTGCGCCGAGCGGTCGCGGTACGCCAGTGGCGGATCGTCCAGCGGACACCACCAACAAGCGTCCGGCCAAGCCTGCGCCGAAGCGTCCGGGGATCAAGCTGGCTGATGGCGACAAGCCGTCGGGCAAGCGCCGCGGTGCGCCGGCAGGTTCCGGTCAGCGTCCGGGGTTTGGTCGCAAGAAGCCGGAATAAGGCAGTTTTGAGCTTCTAGCGGCAAGCTTCGAGCTTCAAGCTAAAGCAGAAACGCCAACCTTAGGGTTGGCGTTTTTTTTCGTCTGGCGAAAGGTATGTGGTGCTTTTGAGGGCCTCATCGCTGGCAAGCCAGCTCCCACAGGGATCTGCGGTGTTCACAGGATTTATGCAGCGCAACAAAAAACTGTGGGAGCTGGCTTGCCAGCGATGAGGCCAATGCAGCCACCTAATTTGCAGGATCAGAACACAAATCGCCCATCAAACACCGGCTTGTCATCCAGCGCCAAAACACCGCCCGAGAAAATCAGGTCCAGGTGATGACTGCCTTTCGCGCCACCGCCTAACCCAAGGTGCAAGCCACAATGCCGCTCCTCAAACCCGGCATTGCGCGCATACAAATCCTTCACGCCTTCATTGGTGCCAATCCCCAATTCCTCGATGCGCCGGTTTGACGGATTCGCGTCCAAGTACTTGTTGAAATCATGCTCCAGCCCCGGCACGTCCGTGGCAATGCGGCTGATGGTCGAGTTCTCGATCCACAGCTCCAGCGGCGACTCCAGCACGCCATATTTGCGCGCAAACGGAATGGTGCTGAGGAACGTGCCCTTGAACTTCACATGGCCGTTGATGGCCTCGCTGTGCGTGGCGATTTCACCCGGCGCGAGGTCGAAGTTGCCGACACCGTTGATGTCGGTCCATTTCTTGATGCTGCTCAGGGGCGCTTCGAACCATGAGCCTTCGTCGTCCTTGAAACTCAATGTGGTCGCCTGGGACATGCGCTGGATCAAATGGCTGTTCAGCCCGGCAATCCGCTGCGGCGTGACGCTGAAGGTGTCGTAGAAATAATCGCCGTAATCCTTGAACAGCAGCGATTTCTTCCAGTTTTCCGCCATCACGCCTTGCAGCGCACGGACAAACTCCGGGCCGTCGGGGCGCGGGTTGGGCAGGGTGGAAGAGTCGTAGAAGAAAATGTACAGATCGCTGTCGGTGATTGCCGCGGTCAGCGTCGCGGTGCTGTCGAGGTCCAGGCGTCGAGCGCTGAACGAAAAGCGCGGATGATCGCCAGCCTGTTCGGCGATGGCGCCGGTCAGCGCTGCGTAATCTGCCGTATGGCCGAGCAAGACCTGCGCCGAATCGAGGCCGGCGAGGGCCGGGTGATGTTCGAGGTAGTAAAGGAAATGCGAGATCGCGCGGAGCTTATCCATGAGTCCTCCCTGACTGACCGTGAAAAAAGCGGCAGGCACGACCGGCCGGATCATGCCTGCCTGGGGATGTCTTACAGAGGCCACATCGCCGTGCCGAACGGAACCACCGCGTCGGCTTGCATCATTTCCACAGCTGCCTCGTGAGTCGGTGCTTCAAACCATTCGTCCAGTTGCAGTTCGGTATCCAAGTCTTTTTCCAGTGCTTGCATGGTCGATCTCCTAGATGACGTTTCACGGTTATGACTGGCCGGTCGAGGTGGCCGGCGAGACGTGAAAGAACCTAGTTCAGGGTTTTTCTGAATGCAAAAAATTATTCATTTAAAAATTAAATAGACTTTTTGTTCTGTTTTTTCGCCGCATTTTTCTTATTTAAAAACAAAAAAATAGCGGCAACTTTTGTTAGCAAGCTTGCTACCGTCAATTTGCAGACGTCCTACAGAAATTTCTGAAATGGAAATTATGCGTTACGCGGCGTAACGAAATATTTACGAAAACGGCGATAAAACTCAATGAATCAACCTCGCTGCTGGCGTTGTAAGGAAAAGCTTCCGAAGCTTTGCCTGCCGGACCCCTTCCAAGGCTCTGGCGCGCTTGTTTCAAGGACGTTAGAAGGGTGAGATGCGCCCCATGCCTGTCGTGCAGGTGCATAACAAGAAGGAGGCGCAATGAACGCCGTGACTGATTTCCACTTCTCTCCGTGGGACGGTTTTTTCCTCGTCCGCGTCGATGGCCCGCAAAGGCCTGACTCAATTTTTGCAGCCGCCCGGGGTTCTCGTGGCGGACACACGCAATCCCGGCAACCGACACGCTGATCCAGCGGGGTCTGGCAGCAGGGGGTTAGCGGTGTACAATGCGCCGCGTTTTAACTGTGACCCTCTGCGTAATCGCGCAAATCTCAAGGCTATCCGCCTTGTTCACTCCGTGGCGCCACAAGCGTTTCGGGTTCGATTTCGTCACAGATAAAAACAAACAGGTGACGCATGACCGTTGTAAATAAGCTGAACTCCTGGTGCCTGCGCTGGGGTTTGATCGGGGCTGCTTGAAATCGCAACCTTGCAGCAACGTCTACTGAACATCATCAAACCTTGCGTGAGACCTTTTTCATGAGTGGACAACCCTCGCAATCAGGCGAGCTGAAACGCGGCCTGAAAAATCGCCACATTCAACTGATCGCCCTCGGTGGCGCGATCGGTACCGGATTGTTCCTCGGCTCGGCCGGGGTCCTGAAATCCGCCGGCCCGTCGATGATCCTCGGCTATGCCATTTGCGGCTTCATCGCCTTCATGATCATGCGCCAGTTGGGCGAAATGATCGTCGAAGAGCCGGTGGCCGGTTCCTTCAGCCATTTCGCGCACAAGTACTGGGGCGGTTTTGCCGGCTTCCTGTCGGGCTGGAACTGCTGGATTCTGTACATTCTGGTGGGCATGTCCGAGCTGACCGCGGTCGGCAAGTACATTCACTACTGGGCGCCGGACATTCCGACCTGGGCTTCTGCGGCAGCCTTCTTCGTGCTGATCAATGCGATCAACCTGGCCAACGTCAAAGTCTTCGGTGAGGCCGAATTCTGGTTCGCGATCATCAAGGTCGTGGCGATTGTCGGCATGATTGCGCTGGGCAGCTACCTGCTGGTCAGCGGCAACGGCGGCCCGCAAGCCTCGGTCAGCAACCTGTGGTCCCACGGTGGCTTCTTCCCCAACGGCGTCAGCGGTCTGGTGATGGCCATGGCGATCATCATGTTTTCCTTCGGCGGTCTGGAAATGCTCGGTTTCACCGCCGCTGAAGCCGACAAGCCGAAAACCGTGATCCCGAAAGCGATCAACCAGGTGATCTACCGGATCCTGATTTTCTACATCGGTGCGCTGGTCATCCTGCTGTCGCTGACCCCATGGGACAGCCTGCTGGAAACCCTCAATGCGTCCGGCGATTCCTACAGCGGCAGCCCGTTCGTACAAGTGTTCTCGATGCTCGGCAGCAACACCGCTGCGCACATCCTCAACTTCGTGGTGCTGACCGCGGCGCTGTCGGTGTACAACAGCGGCACTTATTGCAACAGCCGCATGCTGCTGGGCATGGCCGAGCAGGGCGATGCGCCAAAAGGTCTGGCGAAGATCGACAAGCGCGGCGTACCAGTGCGCTCGATTCTGGCTTCGGCGGCGGTGACGGTGATTGCAGTGCTGCTGAACTACCTGATTCCGCACAGTGCCCTGGAACTGCTGATGTCGCTGGTGGTTGCCACCCTGGTGATCAACTGGGCGATGATCAGCTTCTCGCACTTCAAGTTCCGTCAGCACATGAACAAGACTCAGCAGACGCCGCTGTTCAAGGCGCTGTGGTATCCGTACGGCAACTTCGTCTGCCTGGCGTTCGTGGTGTTCATCCTCGGCGTGATGCTGTTGATCCCGGGCATTCAGATCTCGGTGTACGCGATTCCGGTGTGGGTTGTGTTCATGTGGGTCTGCTACGTGATCAAGAACAAGCGCAGTGCACAAACTGCGTTGCCTGCGACCGCCAAATAAACGCGCAAGCAGAAACGACAAACCCGGCCAATGCCGGGTTCGTCATTTCTGAAGTTCACATACACCCTTTGTAGGAGTGAGCCTGCTCGCGATAGCGGTGTGACAGTCGACGAATTTTTATCTGACAGACCGCTATCG
>NZ_RWIM01000211.1 GCF_009764645.1 Pseudomonas sp. PB106 | reverse complement strand
CCACAGGATTTTGTGTCGTACAGATATAAGCGGTACACCCCAAAACCCTGTGGGAGCTGGCTTGCCAGCGATGGCGGCCTCAAAGAGGCCACTCATTTCAGATGTGACTCAAGCCTGCGCCGCCGCACTCACCACCGGCCGCCCCGGTTTGCGCAGCGGTTCCAGGCGCGAACCCTCATAGCGCGTTTCGCGGAAAAACTTCCAGCGGCCAAACAGGCAGTAGACGTGCATGACGCGCCCCTGTTCGTGATAGCCCATGCGCAGATGCAGCTTCAGCGCCGGAATGTTGTGGGTTTCGCACACGTCCACCACCTTGGTGCAACCCTGCGCCGCCATGGCTTCCCATAGCGCTATCTGCACATCCACCGACAGGCTGCTGCCGAAATACGCGCGAATCATTTCACCGCCGAACTCGAAAAACTCACCCGGCTTCACCGGAAAGGTGCAGCCGTAATAATGACGGTCGTGATAGTCGCGAATGCTGCCCCAGATAAACCCCACCGCATGCCCGTCAGCATCGACGTACATGTGCCCGGTGTGACCCTCGGCGGCAAGCTCCGCCATGGTCTCGACGCGGTCGCCAAAATGCTTGCTGAAGGCAATGGCATTCTCCGGCGTAATGTCGACTTTGCGCAGGCCATCGTAAGGACGCAGCTTGTGCGGCGGCACCGGGCTGACCAGGTCACGCTCCATCCACAACAGTTCCCAATGGAAGAACACGTAGCGTTTCCAGAGCGTGCCGAAAGTGCGGCCGAGGCCTTTTTGCCGGATGCGATCTTGTAGTTTTTCGATGACGCTCATGATGCCCTCCGTGGCCGAAGCCCGGGTGTTGTGGATGGTGCTTTTGTGGGTATAGATCACCTGAGCAAACTCATTCCAAAGTGCCATCTTGGAAAGTATTGCAAGGTATGTAAGTCAATCGAGTGCCGTGGCACCGCGTAGAAAATCCTTGTTCAAGTCGGTGTAGGAAACCCGTGGAATACCGCTCAGCCGCCGCTCTAGCACGCGGCTCAGGGATTCATCGGCATTGAGATAGGCGTCTCCGAAATCGGCGCCGAGTTGGGTTGGATGGGCGACGATTTCCAGCACGCCGTCGGTCGGCGCGATGCCGTTACGCAAGTCGATCGGCGTGCACACATAGTCGGCGGTGACACCGGCCAGGCTCTGCAGACGCCAGTTGAGCAAACCCTTGAACACGCGCTTGGGCAGATTGAGGTTTTGCCCCAGATTGCGTGCCAGCCGAATCGGTACACCCTGTTGCGCCGCGAACCGCGCAACGATCTCGCCAATCGGCCAGATGTTGTGCACGTGCTGGTGCGAATCGATGTGACTGGGGCGCATGCCGTGATCGACGCAACGCTGCCATTGCGCCTGCAATTCTTCCTGCACCGCCTCGCGATCCTCGCGCCCAAGCCATACGCTGTGGCGCGGCAGGCTGAGGTCGAATACGCCGTGGTCGTCGCAGAACGTGCGGCGGGCCAGAATCGCCTGGCTCAACGGGCGCCCGTAGGTCAGGTTGAAGTGCAAACCGACCCGGCCTTGCAACGTCGGATGCCGCGCCATGGCGCACGCCGCTTCGAACGCCGGCATGTTGGCCATCGCCGTGGCAGAGCTGATGACCCCGGCCTGAAAAGCACCGAAGATCACCGCGTTTTCGTTCGGGCTGAGGCCGAAATCGTCAGCGTTGACTATGACTTGGCGAGGCATGTTCGCCCTCCGTGGTGATCGCGACAGGTTTCAGTGTGGGTTTCGCGGGTGCGGCACGTCTTGCGCGCCAGGCCTGGACATGGGGTTTGAGCCGGTACCACAGGCGCAAGCCCAGACCGAGGACGAGGCCGCTCGGGCGCCAGGAATAGAAACTCCAGCGCCAGTGCTCCAGTTGCCCGGTCATGCGTTCGTGCAGTTGATGGCTGGAGTTTTCCAGGCTGACCCGCGAGGCATCAATCCAGCGCCAGTTATCGTCCAGCCCCCAGCGAATCCATTCCTCCAGCAACACCCGGCCGCTGCCAAGATCAGCGTATTGCGGCAGGAACGCGAGGTTGTAATCGTAGAGTCGGCCCTGTTCGAGCAAGCCAAGCCGATAGCTGATGCAACGGCCGTTCAGCTCCAGCGTGACCACGCGCACTAGACCCTGGCCGGCGAGGGCGATGAAGGCGTGTTCGATCAATTGCCGGCTGCGGTCGCTGGCGAAAATCCCCACGCCTTCGTCACCTTTCCAGCTCACCGCTTCGACTTCGCTGATGACCTGCAACAACGGCCCCATGCTCAGTGCATCGGGAGTGATCCGGCGCACCTCGGCACCGCACGCGGCGATGCGCTTGCGCGCCCGGCGCAACTTGTAGCGCGGGTCGCCGGAGACTTCCTGGTGATCGGCCTCGCTGATCAGATGCACCGGCGTCCGACAACTCAAGCGCCGCTCACCGGTGGAGCTGCGCACCATCCATTCGGTCAGGGCACTTTCTTCGCCGACGGGTTCGGACAGTTCATTGAGTTGCAGCAATGCGTGGGGCACGCGTTGACGGATCAGGCTCAACGCTCGGCGCATGTCCTCGCTGCCAAGCAACGACAACAGCGCCAAGCGATCCGCCAGCGGATAACCCAAGTGATGCAGCACGCGAAACGGCACACCGGCAAAGCGCTCGCGGGTCGCCACCAGCGGCAGACACAGACGCAATTCCTCCGCCTCCCAGCCCAGCAGAATGTGCAGACGCTCATCCTCCCCAAGGGCCTGCTCGGCCGCACACAACCAACCAAGGTTGTTGAACGGCGTGTGATCCGTCACCCGCAGGCGCAGCGCTTCATACGCTGCTTCGGGGAAATCGGCGGCGCACAGGGAAGTGCGCCATTGGAATCGCGTCGCCATAGGCTCAGGCCGCCGTTGCTGTTACGGGTGGACGGGACGGTTTGCGCAGCGCATCCAGGCGCGAGCCGCTGTAGCGGGTTTCGCGGTAGAAGCGCCAGCGACCGAACAGGGTGTACACATTCATGATGCGTTTTTGCTCGGTATAGGCCATGCGCAGGTGCAGCTTGAGCGCCGGGATATTGTGGAACTCGCAGACGTCGACGACGGTGTCGCAACCTTGCGCAGCCATGGCTTTCCACAGCTCCAGTTGCAGGTCCACAGACAGCTCGGTGCCCCAATAGGAACGCGTCAGCTCGCCGCCGAATTCGAAGAACTCGCCGGGTTTCACCGCAAACAGGCAACCGTAGTAATGCCGGTCGAAATAGTCCCGTGAGCTGCCCCAGATAAACGCCACGGCATCGCCGTGATCGTCCAGGTGCATGTGCCCGGTGTGACCTTCTTTGGCCAGTTCGGCCATGGTGCCGACACGGTCACCGAAGTAGCGGGCGAAGGCACTGGTGTTGTCCGGCGTGATCTTCACCACCCGCAGCGGCGGGTAGGGTTTGAGGTTGTGCGGTGGCACCGGGCTGACCAGATCGCGTTCCATCCACAACAGCTCCTGGTGGGAAAAAACGTAGTGCTTCCACGCTTTGGCAAAGGTGGCGCGCAGGCCTTTCTGCTTAATGTGTTCACTGAGTTTTTGCACAATGTTCATGGTCTTGGCTCCTGATGACGATGCATCGCGCGGCCACAGGCTCGCGCGGCGGTACATCAACGGACGGTTCATGACGTGCTCCAGCTGAGGGCGAACAGGGTTTGCCCCGGCAGCTCGAAACGCACACGACCGTCCTGGCAGGTAAATGGCGCATCGCGGCTGCGGTTGTCCGCGCCAAAGTAGCGCAAGGCGCCGTTATTCAGCGGGCACTTGGCGCCGCTCAAGTCGACACGTTGTAAACGCGTGCCTTTGTTCACGCCCAGAAGGCCCCGTTGATCGTCGCCGGCCATCGCCAGCACGTCGACTTCGAACGCATCGTTTTCCAGCCACAGCACTTGATGCAGCCAATGCTGGGCGATGAATTGCTGAGCCAGGCCGACCGGTTTCAGCTCGAAACGTTGTTCATCCGGCGAAACCCGCAACATGCCCTTGGGATACTGCGGCTCATCAGCGGCCTGAAACCAGTTGAGCATGCTCAGCAAGCCGTCCTGCGAGGCGTTGATCACCACCGATGCCCACCACAGCGAAGCGTAGTGGGTTTCCTGATCGTAGGGGCTGAGGCTGGAACCGCTGGACATGTTGGTCTGATCGAGCAGCAAGGCTTTGCGCGGCTGGCCTTGGCCGTCGAGGCCAACGAGGTCAGCGGCGCGGCGCACGCTGTCGCGGTAGACGCGGGTGGCGAGCAGGTCGCGGATCATCCATTCGTGCCACGCCAGCGCATCGACCTGATCGCCTGATTCACTGAGCAAGCGCCGCGCCCAATCGATCCCGCGTTTATCCGCCGCGTTGTTGGCGAACGGCCCGTTGACCAACCGCGAACTGGCCGGCATGGCAATGCGCACGCCGGCCTTGGCATTCGCCGGATCATTGCGCACCTGGCGGGCCATGCTGGCGAAAATCGCCTCATACTGCGCGTAGCTGGAATAGTTGAGGTTCGGCTCGTCGGCAAAACCGATGTAGTGCGTGCCTTTGCCACCCAGCTTACGGGTGCTGGCCAGCCAGGCATCGAGGCCGCTGTTGCTTTGCACATCGGCGCGCAAATCCGCCTGACGCTGACTGCCGGCCAGCAGGGTGATGTCCTGCTTGATGCCAAAACGATCCTGATACACCTGGCGGAATGCGTCCTCGAAATGCGGGTTCTTCGCCATCACATCGACAAAGCTGTAGTAACTCGCAGCGGTCGGTTTCAACGCATCCAGCGCAGCATGGCTGGCGGGCGGCGGCATCACGTAGGGCAGGGCGATGCCCAGATCCGGGGTGCGCCCGAGGACTTTGTCATGCAGGGTCAAGCGAGTTTGCCCGGCGTCTTCGCGTAGCGCTTTGAGTTGCTGCGGGTTCTGCGCAAACAGGTTGGCCGTGCCATCCAGCCAGAACGCCGCTTTGCCACTGCCTTGCAAGCGTAGGCGCCAGATCTGTTCGCGTTCGCTGACGGGCAGCGCCACTTGATCGAACTGCCAATACGCACGATAGGGTTTCAGCGCCAATGTCAGTTGCTGATCATCGCCGACCCGCTGCGCCTGCAAGCCGCTGACGCCGCCATGAAACTTGCCGGCCAGCACCGCGTGCTCACCCGGCGCGACTTTGAAATACAGTTCGTCGCCGTTATGGGTGTCGGCACTGAAATGCACTTTCGCCGGGGCGAACAACGCCACCGTGCGCTCGTCATGTTCGATTCGATAATTGCGGAAGCTGTAGCCGGGAATTTCCAGCCGATAACTGGCCGCACCGGGCAGCAACGGCCAGCTCTGACTGCCGCGAGTTTCACTGGCTTTGATGAATCGATCGCCGGCCAGTTTGCCCTGGCCATCGAGCAGATACACATGCTCTTCATTGGCATCCGCCTGCCATGCCGGCGTCCAGCGCACGGTCAGCGTGTCCGGGTGCTCTGCTTGCAGGAACAGACTGCCGTCGCGGATTTCGCCCCAGCGCATCGACGCGGCAAAGGCGTCCAGCGACAGGCCGAGACCGAGCAGCAGGGCCAGGGCTTTCATGCGGTTTTCCGGCGTTGCAGCATCAGCCACATCGGCGTGACGTCGCGGGGCAGGATGATCAGGACTTGCCAGAACGGTACGCCGCTTAACCGGCAATAGAGCACCAGCATTGCCACGGTCACCGCCAAATAGGCAATCGACGAAGCGGCCGCTGCGCCGACAATCCCGTAAGCCGGAATCATCACCAGGTTCAGGGCCAGGTTCAGCAACGCTCCCAGCCCCATCAGCAACGACACCGTGCCGGGGCGATTCTTGCCGAGCAGGTCCAAGCGCAGAATGCTTGCGTAGCAAAGGCCCAACAGCCCCGGCAACAAGGCGAGCAGCGCTGGATACGCCGGTTGGTAGACCGCGCCGAACAGGGTGACGATCAGCCATTCGCCAATCACCGCCATGGTCAGGCAGGCGCCGAGCATCACCGTGGCGGTCAGGCGCAGGGCCAGCGGGGTGACCTTGTCCATGCCTTCGTCCTGTTGCAGCAGGCGTTTCATCAGTGGCGTGGTCACTGCTTCCGGAACGATCAGCAGCAGTTCGGCGGCAGCGCTGGCCATCGCGTAATGACCGAGGGCGGTGCTGCCGAGCAGGGCGCCGATGAACAGATAATCCGAGCGCAAAATCACCTGCTGGAAGAGCAGATCCGGATGACTGCGCGCGCTGTAGCGCAGCAGTTCGTTCTGGCTGGCGCGGTCCCATTGCAACTGCAATGGCTGCGAGCGTTTGAGCCAGACCCAACCGGCCAGCACCACCAGACTGATCCCGGCCAGCCAACTGATCAGCGCCGCTTCGAGGGCCGCGCTTTTCCACATCCAGAACAGCGCGACAAACAGCAACAGCGGCGCCAGCGATTCGACCAGCCGCAAGGCATTGAACGCGACCACGCCACCCGAGGCGTTGTGCAAAGTCAGCAAGCCGCTTTTCAACACGGTCAGCGGCACCGCCAGCAGCAACAGCCAGGCGAGCAAGCCGAGCTGCATCGTTACATCGAGTTCGCTGCCGAACTCACGCACCAGCGCCACCACCAGCAACGTCAGCAACGCCGCGAGCAAACAACCGAACACCAACACCTGACTGAGCAACACACCCATGGGCCGCTGCTTGGCCGCTTGGTAGCCGACCGCCGAATTCAAGCCGCCACTGGTGGCTGCACTGATCAAATCCGGCAGGGTGCTGAGCAAGGCAAACAAGCCACGCTCACTGGGCCCGAGAATCCGCGCCAGCAGCACGTTGCGCAGCAAACGCAAGGCGATCATCGCCAGTTTGGTGCCCATGCTCAGCGCCAGATGCTTGAGGTAGTTGCCTCGGCTCATGGCCGCGCCCCACGAAAGATCCGCCACGACAGCAGTTGCGGATTGCGCGCGGTGCGTTGACTGACGCCGAAGCGCGGCAGGTTCAGCGGATCGCCTTCGCCGCGATAAATCCCGGTGCCCGTGCCCAGCGCAAACGGGTAATCGTGATCGGCAATCTGTTGGCGCACACGTTGGTCGTTGTCGCCATTGGGGTAGCAATACACCGGCAGCGGGCGGTTGCAGCCGTTGTGCAAGGCGTCGCGACTGCGGCTGATTTCTTCGTTCAGGCGCACATCGTCAAGGCCGGTGAGGATCGCGTGACTGGCGCCGTGCGGGCCGAAACGCACCAGCCCGGAAGCTTCCAGCGCGCGCACCTGATGCCAATCCAGCGCTTGCGGTTGCGACTCTGGCGGGCATTCGTCGGTCAGGCGTTCAAGCTCCTGCGGGTCAATCGTTTTCAAACCTTGCAGGTAGTGCAGCAGCGCCAGGCTGCGGCGGTCGACGTCGATGTCATCGAGCAGCACTGGCAGCGGGTGATGCAGGGCGTGCAGGCATTCGATCAAATGCATCCGCGCCTTTTCGCCGTGGCTGCCCCACAGGGTTTCACCGAGGCTTTCCCACCAGAAGCGCTGACGGCTGCCGATGAAATCGGTGGAGAGGAAAATGCTCGCCGGCACCTGATGTTTTTGCAGCAGCGGGAAGGCGTTGACCGCGTTGTCGCGCCAGCCGTCGTCGAAGGTCAGCGCCACCCGCGGGCGTTCAGTGCGCAGCGAGTTGGGCTGAAGAATTTCCATCAACGGCACGCAATCGAAATGCTTGCGCAACCACACCAGCAAGTGTTCGAAGGCTTGCGGCCCGACGCACAGTTCGTTGCGGTGCGGCAGGTTGGCGGCGCGGTCGTTCGACAGCACCCGGTGCAGCATCAGAATCACCCCGGCGCCGTGCAGCTGGTTTCGGCCCATGGACGAGTTGAGATAGAGCCAGCCGCTGGTGCGCTTAATCAGTTGTTTGATCGCCATGGCTTCGGTCCTCTTAACGGTTCTGTTCGGGATTCCACTGGGCATACCGCTGACCGCGCAGGAACTGCCATAGACCGAGACTCATCCCGGCGAGGGTGACCAGCAGAAACGCGGCGAGGCGGAAGGGTTTGGGCAAGCGGTGTTGCGAATCCAGCAGCCCGGCAATCGCAATGGCGTAGCCGAACAGCTGCGCGATCAGGGCGAGGCGATAGAAACCGTGGTCTTCCCACAGCCAGAAATTGCTCAGCAGCAGCGGCAACAACAGGATCGGCGCCAAGCGGCGGATCAGTTTGTGGCTGATCAGTGCGATCGAGTACAGGCCATATTTCAGCGGGTTGAGCAGCTCGCGGCGCTGGGCCAAGCTCTGCAAACCACCGACGGTGACGCGCTGACGACGGCGGAATTGTTTGTCCGCCTCATCGACACCGTGGTCGATCACTTGCGCTTCGGGCACATAGACGATGCGTTTGTGCGCGACCGGTGCGCAGGTGCTGATAAAGAAATCGTCGTTGACCTCGGCCGGCACGTTCTGGAACAACTCGCGGCGCAGGGCGAGCAGGGCGCCGTCGGCGGAAACCATGCAACCGGTGCGGTTCTCGACCCGGCGCAGCCAGCCTTCGTAATGCCGATAGAGGCTGTCGCCAACGCTCAAACCACCGCCGGTGACCGGAATCACCATGTGCCCGGCGCAGCCGCCGACCTGCGGATCATTCAACGGCGCCAGCAGATAACCGAGGGTTTCCCGCGACCATTGGTTGTCGGCATCGGTGAACACCAGAATGTCGCCAGTGCTCAGGGCCACGCCGGCATTCAGGGTGGCGGCTTTGCCCTGGCGTGGCAGGTCGAGGACGGTGATGCGCGGATCAACAACCTTGTGCGCGCAGGCCACGGTGTCGTCGGTCGAACCGTCGCTGGCGAGGATGATCTGCAGAGTGGCCGGCTGATAATCCTGGGCCAGCAACGTGCGCAATTTGTGCTCGATGTGCCGCGCTTCGTTGTGCGCGGCAATCACGATGCTGACGTTCAGCGGCGGCGCCGGGGTGTGGCGCCAGGCCGGGAACAGCGGCGCGACCAGCGTCAGCAGCAGTGGGTAGCCGACGTAGGCGTAGACCGGTAGCAACAAGCATGTCCAGAAAATGAATTCAGCCACGGGCAGGCCTCCTGGCGTTCCAATGACACAGACTCAAAATGAATGCAGCGCCGGCCAGATGCAGGCGTACGTGATGCAGACCCCACAGTTGCACGGTCAGGCAGACGTTACGGTGCTTGGCGCTCTGCCGCACACTGAGCGCCAGCCCCGGAACCAGTGTCAGCAGCACCATGACGGCCGCGTGATGCGGGAAACCATCGAGCAGCGCCGAGATCGCCAGAAAGTCCAGGAGCCAGACCAATAGCGAGAACATCGGAAAGCGCAGCAGACGCACGCTGAAGCCGTGGCTACGCAGCAGTTGCAAGTGACTGCCCTGACGCCAGAGCTCCTTGCCCATCCACTCGCGCCAGTTCATTTCGTAGCCCCAGTGCAGCGCGACGCTCTCATTGACCGACAGCAGCCGAGCCCCGTGTTCGCGCAGGCGCAGGGTGAATTCCTTGTCTTCGCCGGTGCGCAGGGTTTCGTTGAAACCACCGATCTTGTCGAACCAGCGCCGCAACATCAGCAGATTGGAGCTAGGTAGCCAGTCGACCAGATGGCTGGTGTGGGTGGACGGGCGCAAGGTGCGGCGCTGCCACGCGGTGGCGTACCACGGCGCTTCGGCGGGGGTGTGCAGATCGAGGCCGAAGACATCGGCCTGGCCGCTGGCTTCGATGTCGAACAATTGGCTCAACCAGTCTTCCGGCATCTCAATGTCGGCATCGATGAACGCCAGCCATTCGCCCGTGGCAATCGCCGTACCGCGATTGCGCAGGGCGCCGATCAGCAATCCTGGCAACACCAACACTTGTGCGCCGAACTGGCGGGCGATGTGCGGGCCCTGATCGGTCGAACCGTTGTCGACCACGATCAGCTCGCATTCGACGTTGGCCGCGTGCGCGGCTTTTTGTGCGGCGAGCAAGGTCCGGCCTATGTGCCGGGCCTCGTTGAACATCGGGATGACGATGCTGATCCGGCTCATGCGCGGGCCTCCGTGGTCAGTGGTGCCTGTTCGGCTTTCAGGCGCAGGACCCAGGTCAGCGCCAGCATGATCCACACGTATTTCTGGTTCGGCGCGCTGAGGAACATCAAGAACAGCGTCAGCGACAGGAAGCTCACGCCCAGGTGTGTCATCAGATCTGCCTGATACGCGTCGCGGCGCAGCAACCATGCAGCGCGGGCGCGAATCAGGTTGTACAGACCGAGGCCGAGCATGCCGACGAACAACAAGCCGGCAGGAACCCCCAGTTCGCTGAAGATTTCCAGATAGGTGTTGTGCGCCCGGCGATACAAGTCACCGATCTTGCGGTTGGCGGAAAACGCCTTGGCGTATCCGGTGGTCGCGTAGTGCAGCGGAAAGGTGCCGGGGCCGGAGCCGAGCAGCGGGTTCTCGCGAATCATCTGGCTGCCGACCACGATGTACGAGGCGCGCCGGCCGAGGGATTCGTCGTTGTGGCCTTTGGCGCCGGCGCTCAACACGCTCAGCGACTGAATCCGTGCGAGATACCCGGCAGGCATCGCGTAGATTGCCAACGGAATCACGATGGCCGCGCCGAGCATGGCGAAACCCAGATGCCGTGGCCGAATCCGCGTCAGTTGCGAGCGGTAATGCCAGCAACCGATCAGCAGACTCAAGGCCAGCACTACCAGCCCCGAACGCGATTCGGTTTTGGTCATGCCGCCCAACAGCAGCAGGCAGCAACCACCCCAGAACAGACGGTGCAGCAGGTTCGGGCTGCGGATTACCAGAAACAGCGCCATGGGCACGGCAAATGCGATCAGCATGGCGAAGGCGTTAGGGTCTTCGAGCAAACCCGCCGCGCGACCCTGATCCTGGAATTTCGCCGAAAACATCGCCATCGCGCAGGTGGTGCTGACGGCGAGGGTGACGAGGCGGGCGAACAGGTCGAGGTTCAGCTCACGGCCGATCAACAGGGTGATGACAAACAGAATCAAACCCACGCTGAGTTCGCGCAGGTGCCCCAGCGACATGCCCAGGTCATCGGTGTTGAGCAGGCTCAAAAAGTACAGAACCATGAACCACACCAGATAGCGCCAGAGGTTGCTGCGCAGCCGATCCGAAGGAATCTGGTGCAGCGCCAGTTGCAGCATCAGGATCACCGCCAGCGAGGCGCCGATCAGCTTGCTGCCGGAGAACGCTGTGTCCTTGAAGAAGCCTTCGAACGGCACCAGCGCGGCAATCCCGAGCAGGCCCCAGGTCGGCTTGCGGTACAACACCGCGAAACCGACCAGGCCGAGCACCGCTCCCGGCGCCAGATACGGATAAGGGCTGGCTAGCAAAGCGATGCAGGCCAGACCGAGAAAACTGACGATCGAGAGCGGGAAAATCATGCGCGTGCCTCCCGTGCCGTGCGGATGTACAGCTGCGACCAGCGTTCGGCCAGGGCCTTGAGGTCGTAGCGATCCTGTTGCGTGCGTTTTGCGTTGTCGCGCAGTTGCCGGGCCAGTTTCGGCTCGCTCAACAAGGTGTCGAGCTGGCGGGCGAGGTCAGCGTTGTCGGCCGGTGCGGCGAGTAGACCGTTGTGCCGGTGTTCCAGCACATCGGGAATTCCACCGACCCCGAACGCCACCACCGGCACCCCGGCCTGCATCGCTTCGAGCAAAATCATCGGAGTGCCTTCGGTGCGCGAGCTGATCACCAGCGCATCGAGTCGCTGCCACCACGGTTGCATGGCGATCTGGTAACCGGGCAAACGGATGCGTTGCTGCAAACCGGCGCCGTCGATGCGCGCCTGTAACACCTCGCGCTCCGGGCCATCACCGAGCATCACCGCATCCAGTTGCGGATGCTGATGACACAGCGGGATCAGCGCATCGAGAAACAGATCCGGGCCTTTCTCACTGCTCAAACGGCCGACGTAACCGGCCAGCCAGCGCTGCCGATCCGCGTCCGGCACCAGTGCCGCCGCCGCCGGCAAACCGTTGGGAATCACCTGCAGTTTCTCTGCCCGCACGCTGGCCTGACGGTGCAGCGCGGCGATGCTTTCCGCCACGCACACCACCCGATCCACTGACGCGGTGCGGCACAGCTGCAAGCTGAGCCAGGTGTAGAACTTCTGCTTGCGACTGCGCGGGGTGAAGCCGTGCTGGGTGATCACCAGCGGCAGGCGCAACAACGTCGCGCCGACCCAACCGAACAGCAGCCCTTTGAAATTGTGCGTGTTGATCAACGGTTTTTCACCGCGGCGCTGACGCAAGTGCCGCAGCAATTCTGCTAGCCCGGCACAACCCTGGCAGTCCACCCCGGCCTCACGAAAGCGCGCGATCAGGTCTGGCGGCGCGTCGAGGAACAGCACCTGATGCTGTCCCGGCGTCGCCAGACAATGATCCAGCAACATCCGCTCGGCCCCATAGAAGCCGCCGCTGCTGAGCAAATGCATGATCGGCAGCGCGGCGTTCGGGGAGGACGCGGTGTTCAATTGCGCACCCAGTGCATCAGGCTTGGCACGCTCCAGCTCTTGTGCGGATTGCCTGGCAGTGCGTTCTGATCGTTGATCACCAGCAGCACCGGCACGCCCAGTTCGTGGCTGATTTGCGCTGGGTGCTTGAAGCGGTGATCGAAGAACTCACGTACGTAGACAAAGGCAATCGCCAACAGCAACCCGGTGAGCATGCCGAACGGAATGATCAGGCCCGGTTTCGGGAACGCCGCTTCGGTCGGTTCGAACGGCGGGCTGAGCACCCGGGCGTTGGACAGGTCGTCGCTGAGCGAACGGGTGGTGCTGCTTTCGGCAAACCGCTGGGCGTAGGTCGAGAACGCGGCGTGCAGCGCATCGATCTCGGTGTCCATCTGGCGCAGCTTGCTTTGGGTCTGCTGCAACTCGTGGATGCGGTTTTTGAACTCGGCGATGCGCGCGGTTTTCTGATCGATCACCTGCTTGACCACCGCCAGATCGTTGGTGCGTTCCTGGATGCGGTTGCTCACCACTTTGAGGAACTGCTGACGGGTGCGGGCGATTTGCTCGCGGGTCAGCAGCATGGGCTCGCTGCCAGGCTGGAACACCGCCAGATCGTTCATGTAGCGGCTGACCTGTGTGGTCAGTTGTTCGCCCATTTGCTTGATCTCCCGATCCTCGAACGCCACGTTGTCGACGGTGGTGGTGAAGGTGTAGGGGAAGGTGTAATCGTTGAGCTTGTTAGTGCTCGCGGCAGCCAGTGCGGTTTTCAGGTATTCGAGCCAGCGCTGGCTCTGCAGCAGGCGATCCTGATACAGGTTCAGCGCTTGCTCTTCGGTGTTGATCGCGTTGAGGCGGAAGGTGATTTCTTCCTTCGGATCCGACGCGCCGACGCTTTCCAGCAAGGTCTGACGGTTGCCTTCCAGACCATCGAGACGCACTTGATACTGATGTTTTTTCGACTCGTAGAACGATTGCGGCAGGTCGATCGATTGCAATGCCTGACGGCTCACCAGGTAGTTCTGCAGCAGGGCCGAGACAAACGAGGTGCCTTGTTGCGGATCGGGGAAGCTGTAGATGATCGAGATTACGTTGGAGCCCGGCAGCGTCTCGATTTTCAGGCTGTCGATGGCTTGCTGGGTCAGGGCATCGAGCGCGGTGTCACGCACTGGATCGGTCTCAAGTCCGAGCACGTTGCGCATCGGGTTGATCACGTACTGGCGCAGCGGCGAACTGACGTAGCGCTTGAATGGCTCAGCCACCAGTTTGCTGAAGACCCCCGGCGAAGGCGTGTATTCGCCCTTGTCGCGCAGTTCGCTGATGGTCTGCCGGATCAGCGCCGGCGAGCGGAGGATATTGCTCTCGGTTTCCATGTCCGCCAGTGACGGCGGAATGAACGTGGCGTTGTCCACGGTGAGCGACGTGGTGGCGTCACCCTGAGAGAGTTTTTTCGACTGCACGATGACCTGCGCGGTGATATCGAAGCTCTGTTTGAGCAGCAGCGGCAGGAGCAGGGCGATCACTGCAAAGATCAGGAAGACCCGTTTCACCAATTGCTTGTTGGCGAAGAAGATCCTGAAGAACTCGTGCAGGTAGTTTTCCTTTGGGTTCATGTCGGTCACCTGAGAGTTAGTTGCTGTCACTGTCTTTGTTGTCGACGCGGTAGCCGAAGCTGAACCCGACGCCCTGGAACAGCACCACGTCGGCCAGTTGGCGGGCGAGTTCGCCGGCGCTGGCCAATTTGGTTTTCGGCACGTAAAGCATGTCGTCCGGTTGCAGGTAGGCGATTTGCGGCGCCTCGCCCGACAGGGCCTTCTCGACGTCGTAACGCACGGCCTTCACCTGATTACCGTTGCGGCGCATGATCACCACCGAATCCAGGCGCGCCTTGACGTTGGTGCCACGGGCCAGGGTCAGCGCTTCAAGCACCGAGACCGGCCGGCGGATCGGGTAGGAGCCCGGTTGGCCGACTTCACCCAGCACATAGATTTCGTTGCCGGCGGTGGACTTGAGCAGCACGTCCACGGTCATCCGGCCCGGCAGTTGCGCGTACTTCTTGTTGAGGAAGCTTTCCAGTTGATTGACGGTCATGCCTTGCAGCGGCACGGCGCCGATCTCCGGAAAACTCGCGTAGCCGTCGGTGCCGACGGTGATCTCGCGGCTCATGCCGGTGGCTGGGTGATTCAGCGCGCTTTTCAGGTTCGCCTCATTGGTCAGCGGGCTGATGATCTGCACGGTCAGCTGATTGCGGTTGGGCTGGAACAGTTGCTTGCGCTGGTACGCACGCTGAATTTCTTCGCGGGCCTGTTCACTGGTCAGCCCGGCGATTTTCACCGAGGTGTTGGCGCCCGGCAGTTCGATGGTGCCGTCGGGCAGCACCAGTTGATTGCCGTTGAGCTGGCTGGCAGCGGTGAAATTCAGGCCGATCTGGTCACCCGACTGCACGCGGTAAGCGTCCGAGCCGCTGGTGCTGATGTGGAAGATCACATCGAGCACATCCTGCGGGCGCAGGGTCTGTTCGATCTTCGGCATATCGGTTGCCTGGGCGTTGGCCGGGGTGGCGGTGAGGATATTCACCGGCATGTTCTGGGTGTCGGAGGTGCTCGAGCAGCCTGCAAGCGGCAGCATCAGCAGCACAAGAATCTTGGCGTTCATGGCGTCTTCCTTCGCGTTCGCTTAGAGGTTTTTGTAAAGCCATTTGGGCATGTAGTACTTGCGCCGGTTGAACACGCTGCCGACCACTTTCGCGCCAGCCTGGGTCAGGCGTTGCACGGCGGCCTGGGCAACTTCCCAGCGGGTGTCTTCGGCGCGGACGACAAACACCACGCCATCGACCTGAGTGCTGATGACCAGGGTGTCGGCGGCGGAGTACACCGCGTCGCCGTCGATCACCACGAAGCGGTACTGGCTGCCCAGTTGATCGAGCAACGGGCTCAGGCGCTCGGCGGTCAGGTGTTCCATCGTGCGGATCGGCCGGCCGTTGGGCAGGACGTGGAACGGCAGGCTGGAAACCTGCACCACGCAGTCCTGCAACAGCGGCGGGTTGTCCGGGTTGAACAGCAAGTCACGCAGGCCGCGCTCCTTGCTTAAATTCAACTGCTGCGTGAGGTTGCTCGCCGACTGGCTGGCGTCGACCAGCAGCACTTGGCCGCTGCTCATTTGCGCCAGTTGGCTGGCCAGCGCCAGTGCGCTGGTGGTCGTACCCGCGCCGGGGTTGGCGGCGGTCAGGAACAGGATCCGCAGATCGAGATCCAGCACGGTCGAGGTCAGGTTCGATTCGCTGGGATTGGCGATGCTCAGGCTTTTGTTGGTTGAACCGTCCATTAGCTTGCTCCGTGGCCGCTGAATACTTTGAAAGGGGTTTTCAACAGGATCTTCAGATCAAGCAGAAGGCTCTGCTCGGCGATGTAGCTGAGGTCCAACTCAACGCGCTGGTCGAAGTCGATATTGCTGCGCCCGGAGATCTGCCACAGGCCGGTCATGCCGGGGTAGATGCTCAGGCGAGCGAGGTGATTGTCCTTGTAGCGGTAGGCGTTGAACGAGGTCGGACGCGGGCCGACCAGGCGCATGTCGCCGGTCACTACATTGATCAGGTTGGGCAATTCATCGAGGCTGGTGCGCCGCAGAAAACTGCCGATGCCGGTGATGCGCGGGTCCTGGTCGATCTTGAAATCGATGGCGTCGACACCGTGCTTGTTCAGGTGACGCAGCGACTCCTTGAGTTCTTCGGCGTTGGCGACCATGGTGCGGAATTTGTACATGCCGAATTTGCGCCCGCGATAGCCGGTGCGCTTTTGCACGAACATCACCGGGCCCTTGCTGGAGTATTTGATCGCCAGCGCGAGGCCGAGCAACAGCGGCGAAATCAGCAGCAGAATCGCCAGTGCGCCGAGGCAGGCGACCACGCGGTTGGTGCGCGACAGTTGCCATGGACGACCGCCGTCACGGCCGGTGAACCAGCCGCGACCCTGGCGATGAATCGCCGCGTCGAGGCGCATTCGCTGCTCCGGATCCATGCGTTTGTCACGCTGCAGTTGTTGGATCGGTATACCTTTCTCATGTCCAGTCATGGAGTCCTCCGCATTAATTCAGCCGCGAGCGGCGCGTGGGTGACAGGCAGTGGCGTAATAGTCGCGAAACCACGCGACGAAGCGTCCGAGCCCTTCGTCCAGCTCGATACGAGGCTGGAATCCGGTGGCTTGGGCCAGATCACTGGCCTCGGCGCAGGTGTTGAGCACGTCGCCCGGTTGCAGCGGCAGCAGCTCGACAATGGCTTGCTGGCCAAGATGTTTTTCCATCAGGGCCAGATAGGTTTTCAGTTCCACCGGGTGCTGCCCGCCGATGTTGAACAAGCGCCACGGCGCCATGCTGCTGGCCGGATCCGGTTGCACGCGATCCCACTGCGGATTGACCTGCGGTGGCTGATCGATAAGTCGGGCGATGCTTTCGATGATGTCGTCGATGTAGGTGAAGTCGCGTTGATGCTCGCCGTAGTTGAACAGCTTCAGCGGCGTGCCTTCGCTGATCGCCCGGGCAAACTGGATCGGCGACATGTCGGGGCGGCCCCACGGTCCGTACACGGTGAAAAAGCGCAGGCCGGTGCAGGGAATGCCGAACAGATGGCTGTAGCTGTGGGCCATCAGCTCATTGGCTTTTTTGGTCGCGGCGTACAGCGACAGCGGATGATTGACGCCGTCCTTCACCGAGTAGGGCGTGTGCTGGTTGGCGCCGTACACCGAGCTCGACGAGGCGTAGATCAGATGCTCGACCGGGTGATGCCGACAGCTTTCGAGAATGTTCAGGAAACCGTTGAGGTTGCTGTCCAGGTACGCCCGAGGATTGTCCAGCGAGTAACGCACCCCGGCTTGCGCGGCGAGGTGAATCACCACTTGCGGGCGTTCGTGGACAAACAGCGCGTCGAGGGCCGAGGCATCGGCCAGATCAACCGTGGCGAGCTGGAAATCGCCAACCTGCTCGCGCACCCATTGCACGCGATCGTGCTTGAGTTGCGGGTCGTAGTAGGCGTTGAAATTGTCCAGGCCGACCACCGAGTGCCCGTCGCGCAGCAGCCGCAACACGCAATGGGCACCAATGAAACCGGCGGCACCGGTGACCAGAATCTTCATGGCCGCACGCCTTCTGGCGCGATGTGACGCAGGCCGATGCCGCTGTAGTGCAGGCCGGCGGCCGCCACTTGTTCCGGGTTGTAGAGGTTGCGGCCGTCGATGATCACCTTCGAACGCAGCTTTTCCGAGAGCAGTTCGAAATCGACCACGCGGAAATTTTTCCACTCGGTGCAGATCACCAGCGCGTCGGCGTCCTCCAGCGTGTCGTCACGGGTGGCGCACAGGTGCAGGTCGTTGCGATAGCCGTAAATGCGCCGGCATTCGGACATCGCTTCCGGGTCGTAGGCCTGCACGCTGGCACCTTCGGCCCACAGCGCATCCATCAGATAACGGCTTGGCGCTTCGCGCATGTCATCGGTGTTCGGTTTGAACGCCAGACCCCAGATGGCGATGGATTTGCCGGCCAGGCCTTGGGGGAATTGTGCTTTGAGTTTGCTGAACAGGATGTGCCGCTGCAGGTCGTTGACGTCGGTGACACTGCGCAGCAACTTCAGCGGCATGCCGTTGTGTTCAGCGGTGTGCAGCAGCGCGCGCAAGTCTTTGGGGAAGCACGAACCGCCAAAGCCACAGCCCGGATAGATGAAGTGGTAACCGATGCGCGGGTCAGAACCGATGCCTTTGCGTACGGCTTCGATGTCGGCGCCCAGCAGCTCGGTGAGGTTGGCCAGTTCGTTCATGAAACTGATGCGCGTAGCGAGCATCGCGTTGGCGGCGTACTTGGTCAGCTCGGCGCTGCGGTTGTCCATGAACATGATTTTTTCGTGGTTGCGGCAGAACGGCGCGTACAACTCGCTCATCTGTTCGCGGGCTGCGTCGTCGTGCGTGCCGACGATGATCCGGTCCGGACGCATGCAGTCGGCGAGGGCGCTGCCTTCCTTGAGGAATTCGGGGTTGGAGACCACACGTACGGTGAGGTTGCCCTTGTCGCGGCGCTGCAATTCGCTGCTGGCGGTGGCCAGCACTTGATCCGCCGTGCCGACTGGAACCGTGGACTTGATAATCAGGGTGCGATCGGCCTCCATGAAACTGGCGATCTGCCGGGCGACGTTCAGGACGTGGCTGAGGTCAGCGGAACCGTCTTCGTCCGCTGGGGTGCCGACGGCGATGAAAATCAGCTCGGCGTGTTCGACCGCGTCGCTGGCCTGGGTGCTGAACAACAGACGACCCGCCTTGATGTTTTCCTCAAGGGTGCTGGACAAACCTGGCTCGCTAATCGGCGGTACTGCTTGTTGCAGTTGTTTAATCTTGTTCGGGTCAATATCAACACATAAAACCCGATGCCCTACATCTGCAAGTGCGGCGGCTTGTATAAGTCCGACATAGCCAGTGCCAAATACGCTCACGTCCATCTGCGCACCTCAATAACACCAAAAAGTTAACTGCGGAATGAGATAGTTAAAGGGGTATAGCGCAGCGTTTGGAAAGCGTGTCAGCAAAATGACATGTTGCATCTGTATAACAGTTGAGCGTTTTTTGGCGATTGGCCATCAAGTCATTGCTGCGATTGAATTTGTTCTGATTTTGCAGATTTGTTCAGATTTCAAATAAGCGATAAACGGTCGTAAGCCTTTAATTTAAAGGCCTGCGGCATCTGGTGTGTGTCAGATTTGAGTCACCGTTTTTTTGACGCTTCGCAGAAAAAACAGTCAATTCTTGCGCTTTGATGGCAGGGTGCTAGTGTCAGATTCTGACCGACAAACCTTTGACTTCCCGCCTTTCGCGCGACCGGTGTCACCATGTTCAAATATGCTAAAGAAGTGCTTTTAATTATCTATTTGCTTCTTTATACCGAGTATTACATTGATCGGTTAAATGCTATCGGTCTCGGTTTTGCTGTACTTCTTTTTGGCGCGATGTTTTTGGCGCTTACTGTGGCGTTATATTTAACTGCCTATATCCGCCAAACGCTCATCAGGCATTTATTCGCATTGGCGATGTTCGCTTCGGCGGTTTTTTTCGACGTTTATACGCGGGTCACGGCGGATTACCTGAGCTACAGCAGTTTTGTCTCGCTGGTGTATTCGGGCGGTTTCATCCAGGAAGCGGTGTACCAGTATCGCGACGCGATCATCCACGGTGCGCTTAGCGGTCTGTTGCTGCTGTTCGGGATCGGTCTCAAACCCCGGCATGCGTTGTTGGTGCCAAACGCATTGCGCGTGGCTGCCCCGGTGTGTGGTGTGTTGTTGCTCAGCGCGGTGCTGTTTTTGCGCGCGGGCGAGGGCGCTCGCGGTTTGCCGATCATGTACACGCCATTGGCGTATCTGAACCTGTTTGCCTATGAGGCGCTGCACAACACCGTCGGCCCGCGTGAACCGGTGACGCTGGCGCGCTCCTCGCCAGCGGTAAGCCACGACATCGTGCTGATCATCGACGAAAGCATTTCCGGCAATTATCTGGACATCAATGCGCCGTTCGGCGTGCACAGCAACCTCAAACAGGCGCCGGCGGGTGTCGATATTTTCAATTACGGCTACGCGGCATCTGTCGCCAACTGCAGCGCCGACACCAACGTCACCCTGCGCTACGGCGGCACCCGCGCCGATTACATGCGCATCAACAGCACGTTGCCGTCGATCTGGCAGTACGCAAAAAAGGCCGGCCTGCGCACGGTGTACATCGACGCCCAGCGCACTGCCGGCAATCTGCAAAACCTGATGACCGACACCGAGAAGAAAGACATCGACGAATTTGTGCAATTCGATCAGACCAGCGTGCGCGATCGTGACATGGCGGCAGCGGCGAAGCTGATCGCATTGCTCAACGATGACAAAGCCGAACTGGTGGTGATCAACAAGGTCGGCGCGCATTTTCCGGTGCACGACAAATACCCGGATGCGTTCATGGCGTACCGCCCGACCTTGCCGCGCGGGCAGTTCACCGAAGTCGCCGACACTGGCGAGCGTACCGGTTTCAATGGCCAGCCGGATGACTGGGTGCTGTACCGCAACGCGTACAAGAACACGGTGTTATGGAACGTTGGCGAGTTCTTTGCGCGGGTGTTCGCGCAGGGCAATCTGAATAATGCTTCGCTGATCTACACCTCCGATCATGGCCAGGATCTGCATGAACGCGGCAATCCTGGGTTGAATACCCATTGCGGCGGCGACCCGGTGGAGGAGGAGGGACTGGTGCCGCTGGTGGTGATCCAGGGCAGCCAACTGAAAACGCTGGACTGGTCGGCGCAACTGGCGGCGAACAAGGATCGCTCCAGCCACTACAACATCTTCCCGACACTGCTGCAGTTGATGGGCTACGACCTGGCGGGAATCGAAGCGGTGTATGGCAAACCATTGAGCGTGCCGACGGCGGATGAATTCACCTTCAACTACCGCTTCAATGCGCGGCTCGGCGCCAAGCCTGAGTGGAAGCACATTGATCTGGGCAGCATTGTTACGCCGACGCAGGCGCCGGCGAGTGTCGCGGCTGGTCAATAGATTTTGGGTTGGCAGGACTGGCCCCATCGCTGGCAAGCCAGCTCCCACAGCGTTTTAGGGTGAATTCAATATGTGTGAACAGCCTCATTCCCTGTGGGCGCTGGCTTGCCAGCGATGAGGCCGGTTCAAACACCGGCCTCATCTTGTTGGCTCCGACTCTCACTCCGTTGCGATGATGAGCCTTCTCGCGCTCGCGGTGCTTGGGTCAAGCAAGATAGCGAAGTACATAACCCACAGCAGCCGGTGCACCAGCCGTGTAGGCAGTGACGACGGTGCGCTGATCGTCCATGACAACGCATCCGCGGAAGATGTCCTCGCCAAGCTTACCGTTGTAGTCAGCCCAGCCTTTGCCCGCAAACGTCTGATCGAGTGAGCCATCGGCGGTATAACGCGCTGTCACTGTGGAACTGTGGCTGTTGTGATTGTTGGGATCCCCTTGGCCACTGACTACCAGCTTGCCATCCGTTTGCGGTACACAACTTCCCCACCGAACGCCATATTCGGTGAAGTCAGCAAACAAAGGCTTGCCGTTGTTGAACACCAGATTAAAGCTACCGGCCGGGTTCAGAGACAATGTCAGCCCCTGCGAGTTGCGCCCGCCTGTAGTGGTCGCTACTCCCACGGCGACCAGGCCACCATCGGGTTTCAAGGCCAAAGCACGCAATTGGAGCGAGCGGCCGCTGTCGGTAACGTCGACAACGCCAGTCTTGTCGTCGCCATAACTGCTATCGATGCTGCCATTCTGGTTGTACCGGATCACAAAGCCATTGTTGTCCATTTCATCGGGCCGGTTGTAGTAACCACCTACCAGAATTTTGCCGTCCTGCTGAACGACAGCATTGGAGACTTCAATGAAGTCGTGGGATATCCCAGGAAGCTCGATCAGTACATAGCCTTTTTCATTGAATGTGCCGTCCAGCGAACCATCTGCGTTCAGGCGCACCAATATCCCTTTGCCATAGTTCGCGCCGAATTCGACGGTGCTGACCAGGATGATCTTGCCGTCTTGTTGAGCAATGGTCCGGATACCTGCATTACCTGCATCGGCAGACGAAATATTATTGCTCCGCACCCGATGCTGAAGTTCGGACACTCCTGCACCGTGCCCTTCACGAGGATTAATCAGGTCGCGGATACGGATAATGACTCTACCGTCCTGAGCGGGGCCGAACGAGGTGTCAAGCCGACCGTCGCCGAGTTGGCGGACAGCGATCAAATCATAGTTATCGAATATGCCAAGCACCAGACAGCCGTCGGGCATCGCTTGCAGGTGGCGAAATGGAAATTGCGTTTCTTCGGGATATGGCAGATCGGCGAAGCCATTGTCAGCGAAGGACCGGTCAACCGAGCCGTCTTCGTTCAGTCTGGCAGTTGCAGGAGGATTGCCCTGCGCTGCGGACAGAAGCAGCAGCAGTTTCTTCTCCGGCAACGACAATACCGATTGAGCAACCCGATGCACGCTCCCTTCCAGTGGCAGATCCAGCACACCACCATTGGCGAAGGTCGGATCGAGATAATCTGCAGATTTTTTCCCATATGCCTGAGTCATGATTGCGCTCCCTCGAATCGTTGAAATACCCCGGATGGGGACATTCAGTGGAACATGAGGCCTCAGCCCGTTACACCTGTCAGAAATGACAGTCGAATATTCTTTGCAGGCCAAATAGCTGGTATTTCGAGCCAGCCAAAGCTGTTCAGGGCCGCTATCCTTGCCCCAAGTTCATTGATCAGGTTTCGCCATGCTTGAGGTTCGCAACGTCTTCAAAAGCTACGCCACCCCCCAAGGCCCACTGCCAGTGCTGCAAGGCGTCGACCTGACGCTGACTGCCGGCAGCAGTCTGGCGCTGATGGGCGAATCCGGCAGTGGCAAGAGCACCTTGCTGCATTTGGTCGCTGGCCTGGACAAGATCGATCGCGGCAGCATCCGCAGCGGCGAGCATCGGCTGGAGGAGATGAACGAGGCGCAACTGGCCAATTGGCGACGCACGGAAATCGGCCTGGTGTTCCAGCAGTTCAACCTGATCGGCAGTTTGCGCGTCGAAGACAACCTTGCGTTTCAGGCACGTCTGGCCGGGCGTCATGAGCCACGCTGGCAGGCGCATCTGGTGCAGCGCCTAGGTCTGGGCGATTTGCTCCAGCGCTATCCGGAACAGCTTTCCGGTGGACAGCAGCAGCGAGTTGCATTGGGTCGGGCGCTGGCCTCGCAACCGAAATTACTGTTGGCCGATGAACCCACCGGCAGCCTCGATGAAGCCACCAGCGACGAGGTGCTGCGGCTGTTGCTCGAATTGCTCGATGACACACCGACCACGTTGTTGATGGTCACCCACAGTCAACGGGTCGCTGCGCAATTGGCCCAGCGCGTGGTGCTGTCCAAAGGACGGCTGACGTGATGGTTTTTCGCCAGACACTGCGCGCGCTGCTCAGTCATTGGCGACGGCATCCGGTGCAGTTTTTCAGTGTGCTGACCGGGTTGTGGCTGGCGACCAGTTTGCTCACTGGTGTCGAAGCGCTTAACAGTCAAGCCCGCGACAGTTACGCCCGCGCCAGCCAGATGATCGGTGGCGAACCGCAGGCCAGCCTGAGCACGCCAAGCGGCGCGACGTTCACCCAGCAATGGTTTGTCGATTTGCGCCGTCAGGGCTGGCCGGTGTCGCCGCTGTTGCAGGGGCGCTTGCTGCTCAAGGATCACGACAACCAGCGCCTGCAATTGATGGGCATCGAACCGGTGTCGCTGCCTGCCGACTCGGCGGTGGCCGGGCAAGCAATGCCGATTGAACGCATTGTCGAATTCTTCACGCCGCCGGGCAGTACGTGGATTTCTCCGGACACCTTGCAGGCGCTCAACCTGCACGAAGGCGACACGCCGCAGACCGTGAATGGGCTGTCATTGCCGCCGTTGCGCGTGCAAAAGGACATGGCACCGGGCGTTTTGCTGGTGGACATCGGGGTCGCGCAGACCCTGCTCGAACAACCGGGGCTACTGTCGCGGCTGTTATTGCCCAAGGATTTTCACGCTGAGTTGCCGGCCTCGTTCAAAGGTCAGTTGCAGCTTAAGAGCAGCGGCGAAGAAAACAATCTGGCGCGCCTGACCGAGAGCTTTCACCTCAATCTGGATGCTTTGGGCTTTCTCTCGTTTCTGGTTGGGTTGTTCATCGTCCACGCCGCCATCGGCCTCGCCCTGGAACAGCGTCGCGGTTTGCTGCGCACGCTGCGCGCCTGCGGGGTCAGTGCGCGGACGTTGATTGTTTGCCTGATCGTTGAATTGGGTGTGCTGGCGCTGATCGGCGGGCTGTTCGGCGTAATCAGCGGCTATTGGCTGGCCAGCGTCTTGCTGCCGGACGTCGCCGCGAGCCTGCGCGGGTTGTACGGCGCGGAAGTGGCGGGGCAGCTACGGCTGAGTCCTTGGTGGTGGTTCAGCGGTATCGGTTTGAGCCTGCTCGGCGCATTGCTCGCGGGGGGCAACAGCCTGTTGCGGGCGGCGCGTTTGCCGTTGTTGGCCGTGGCCGATCCGCAAGCTTGGCATCAGCAATATGCGCGTTGGTTGCGGCGCCAGGGTTGGTTGGCAGCGGCGTTGGCATTGATCGCGCTGGTGGCGTTGATCGGGGGCGATAGTTTGGCGAGTGGTTTTGTGTTGATGGCCGGGCTGTTGCTCGGCGCCGCGCTGGCGCTGCCGGTGTCGCTCAGCGCGATCTTGAACCAGTTGCTGGGGCGCAGTCGTTCAGTGCTTGGCCAGTGGTTTCTCGCCGATTGTCGTCAGCAATTACCCGCGTTGAGTCTGGCGCTGATGGCGTTGCTGTTGGCCCTTGCCGCCAACATCGGCGCCGGCAGCATGACCGCCGGTTTTCGTCAGACCTTCGATGACTGGCTCGAACAACGTCTGAGCGCCGAGTTGTATATCAACCCGACCAACCCGGCGCAGTCGCGGGAAATGTACAGCTGGCTTCGGCAGCAGCCGAACGTCGCCGCAGTGCTGCCCAACTGGCAGGTGTTGGTGACGTTGCAGGGCTGGCCGGCGGATGTGTTCGGCGTGATCGACCATCCTTACTATCGCCAGCACTGGCCGTTGCTCGATTCCAGCGGCGCTGATCCATGGGGGCATCTGGCGACGGATGATGCGGTGATGCTCAGCGAGCAACTCGCCCGGCGCCTGAAACTGCACGCTGGTGAGCGTCTGACGATTCCCACGCCAAACGGCCCATGGTCGCCACGTATCGTCGGCATCTACGCCGATTACGGCAATCCGAAGGGTCACGTGATTGCCAACGTCAATCATCTGCTGCGCGGCTGGCCGCAACTGACGCCCAACCGCTTCAACCTGCGCGTCGACCCGCAACATATTCCGTCATTGTTGAGCGCGTTGCAGGCACGGTTTCAGCTGGAGGACAGCCGCATCGTCGATCAGGCGCGGCTCAAGGGCTGGTCGGTTCAGGTGTTCGAGCGCACCTTTGCGGCGACGGCAGCGCTGAACAGCCTGACGCTGGCCGTCGCGGGTGTCGCGCTGTTTATCAGCCTGCTGACCCAGAGTCAGAGCCGCCTCGGCCAACTCGCACCCTTGTGGGCGCTGGGCGTGACGCGCCGGCAGTTGATGCTGCTCAATCTCGGTCAGACATGGCTGCTGGCGGTGCTGACACTGATACTGGCGCTGCCATTGGGGATTGCCTTGGCGTGGTGTCTGGATGCGGTGATCAACGTGCAAGCATTTGGCTGGCGCCTGCCGTTGCGGGTGTTCCCGTGGCAATTGCTGCAACTGATGGGGTTGGCGTTGCTGGCGACCTTGTTCGCTTCCGCTTGGCCGTTGTATTCGCTGTACCGCACGCAACCGGCGGATTTACTCAGGACGTTTGCCCATGAAGATTAACGCTGTGGTGTTGACGCTGGCGCTGTTGCTGCTCGGCGGCTGCGATCAATCTGCGCCTGAGCAGAAGGGCTTTGCCGGCATGGGTGATCAGGCGTTGGCATACACGCCGGTGGTGCCAGGGCGGGTGTTCAGTTTTCCGGCCGATCACGGCGCGCATGATGGCTTTCGTATCGAGTGGTGGTACGTCACCGCCAACCTGAAGGATGCCCAGGGCAACGAGTTCGGCGTGCAATGGACCTTGTTTCGCAGCGCGTTGAAACCCGTGGCAGAGCAGGCCGGTTGGGCCAATCAGACGATCTGGCTGGGGCATGCAGCGGTGACCTCCAGCACGGTGCATCACGCGGCTGAACGCTACGCGCGAGGCGGGGTAGGGCAGGCCGGTGTGCGGCTGGCGCCGTTCGAGGCGTGGATCGACGATTGGCGGTTTGCCAGTCAGGCGCAGGATCCGTTGAGCGACCTGCAACTCAGCGCGCGCGACAAAGACTTCGCCTATCAACTGCACCTGACGTCCAGTCGTCCGCTGGTGCTGCAGGGTGATCACGGGTACAGCCAGAAATCCGAGGAAGGGCAAGCGTCGTATTACTACAGTCAGCCGTTTTTCCAAGCCAATGGCACCCTGCAGATCGACGGCCAGATCTACACCGTCAGCGGTCCGGCATGGCTCGATCGCGAGTGGAGCAGCCAACCGCTGACTGCCAATCAGACAGGCTGGGACTGGTTTTCCCTACACCTGGACAGCGGCGCGCACGTGATGCTTTACCGCATGCGCCAGAAGGACGGCGCGCCGTATCTGACCGGGACCTGGATCGCGGCCGACGGTCAGACCGAGACCCTGAGCAGCTCGCAGATTCAACTCACGCCGCAAGACACCGCTCGCGTCGCTGGCCGATCGATGCCGGTGAAATGGACGATCAGCATCCCCGACAAACACCTCGACATTAGCGTCGACGCGCTGAATCGCAATGCCTGGATGGATTTGCGGATTCCGTACTGGGAAGGCCCGGTTCACATCACGGGCAGCCATCCGGGTCGGGGCTATCTGGAAATGACTGGGTACTGAGTGATCTCCACAAATCTCTGTAGGAGCTGCCGCAGGCTGCGATCTTTTGATCTGTTTCAAAAACAAAGTCAAAAGATCGCAGCCT
>NZ_RWIM01000210.1 GCF_009764645.1 Pseudomonas sp. PB106 | reverse complement strand
CAGGCTGCGATCTTTTGATCTTATAAGAGCAAAGTCAAAAGATCGCAGCCTGCGGCAGCTCCTACATTTGGATCAGTGGGGCTTGGTGAAACGTTGTACGAGCTTCATGACGACGACGAAGAACACGGGGACGAAGATGACTGCCAGCGTGGCAGTGATCATTCCGCCGATCACCCCGGTGCCGATCGCTTGCTGACTCGCCGAGCTGGCACCCGTGGCAATCGCGAGCGGCACCACGCCGAGGATGAACGCCAGCGACGTCATTACGATCGGTCGCAGACGCAGGCGCGCTGCCTGCAATGTCGCGTCGATCAGGTCGTGACCTTCGTCATAGAGGCTCTTGGCAAACTCGATGATCAGGATCGCGTTCTTCGCCGACAGACCAATGATGGTGATCAGGCCCACTTTGAAGAACACGTCGTTAGGCATGCCGCGCATCGTCACCGCCAGCACCGCACCGAGTACTCCCAGCGGCACCACCAGCAATACCGAAGTCGGAATCGACCAGCTCTCGTACAGCGCTGCGAGACACAGGAACACCACCAGCAGCGACAACCCGAGCAGGATTGGCGCCTGATTGCCGGACAAACGTTCCTGCAACGACAGCCCGGTCCATTCCTGGCCCAAACCTTTCGGCCCTTGCGCAACCAGTCGCTCGATTTCCGCCATGGCTTCGCCGGTGCTGTGTCCGGGTTTCGGTTCGCCGGAAATCGCAATCGCCGGATAACCGTTGTACCGGGTCAACTGCGCCGGCCCCTGAATCCAGTTGGCTTGCACGAATGCCGACAACGGCACCATGTGCCCGGTGTTGTTGCGCACGTGCATTTTCAGCAGATCGGCGACCTGGCTGCGTTGATCGCCTTCGGCCTGCACCACCACACGTTGCATGCGCCCCTGATTGGGGAAGTCATTGATGTAACTCGAACCCACGGCGGTGGACAGCGCATTGCCGATGTCGGCAAACGACACGCCCAAGGCATTGGCCTGTTTGCGATCCACGATCAATTGCACCTGCGGCGCTTCGGCCAAGGCACTTTCACGGACGTTCATCAGCACCGGACTTTTCTCGGCGGCGGCGAGCAGTTCGGTGCGTGCTCGCATCAATGTCGCGTGGCCGAGGCCGCCGCGATCCTGCAAGCGGAACTCGAAACCGCTCGACGTACCGAGGCCATCAATGGGTGGCGGCAACACCGAGAACGCCATGGCGTCCTTTATTTCACTCAGCGCCGCGTTGGCACGGTCGGCAATCGAGCTGGCCGAATCATCGCTGCCGCGTTGCGACCAATCCTTTAGCGTCGAGAACGCCAGCGCGGCGTTCTGCCCGCTGCCGGAGAAGCTGAAACCGAGAATCACCACACTGTCACTGATCCCCGGCTCCCCGGCGTTATGCGCTTCGAGCTGTTCCGCTACGGCCACGGTGCGGTTCTTGGTCGCGCCAGGTGGCAACTGGATGTCGGTGATGGTGTAACCCTGATCTTCCACCGGCAGGAAAGAAGAGGGCAGGCGCATAAAGCACAGGCCCAGTCCGACCAGCAGTACCACGTAAATCAGCAGATAACGTCCGGTCCGTTTCAGCGCATAGCCAACCCAGCCCTCGTAACGATCCGTCAGGTTTTCGAAGCGACGGTTGAACCAGCCGAAGAAGCCGCTTTTTTCGTGATGCTCGCCTTTGCCGATTGGCTTGAGCAAGGTCGCGCACAACGCCGGGGTCAGGGTCAGGGCGAGGAACGCCGAGAACAGAATCGAGGTGGCCATCGACAGCGAGAACTGCTGGTAGATCACCCCGACCGAACCTTGCATGAAGGCCATCGGAATAAACACCGCGACCAGCACCAGTGTGATGCCGATGATCGCCCCGGTGATTTGGGTCATGGCTTTGCGCGTGGCGTCCTTGGGCGACAAACCCTCGGTGGCCATGATTCGCTCGACGTTTTCGACGACGACAATCGCGTCATCCACCAGGATGCCGATAGCCAGCACCATGCCGAACATGGTCAGCACGTTGATCGAGAAACCCAGCGCGAGCATGGTGGCGAAGGTGCCCATCAACGCCACCGGCACCACCAGTGTCGGAATCAGCGTGTAGCGCACGTTTTGCAGGAACAGGAACATCACTGCAAATACCAGCAACATCGCTTCGCCAAGGGTGTAAACCACTTTGGTGATCGAGACTTTGACGAATGGCGAGGTGTCGTACGGGATCTTGTATTCCACACCCGCCGGGAAGTAGCGCGACAGCTCATCCATCTTCGCCCGCACCAGCGTCGCGGTGTTCAGCGCATTGGCCCCCGGTGACAGCTGCACGCCAACGGCGGTGGACGGCTTGCCGTTGAGGCGCGTGCCGAATTGATATTCCTGACTGCCGATTTCCACCCGCGCGACATCGCCGATGCGCACGGTCGAGCCGTCGCGATTGGCCTTGAGCACGATGTCGGCGAACTCTTGTGGCGTCGACAACTGGCCCTTGACCAGAATCGTCGCGGTGATTTCTTGGGTCGACGGCGACGGCAGATCACCGATGCTGCCCGCCGAGACCTGGGCGTTCTGCGCGACGATGGCTTCGTTGACGTCAGCCGGGGTCAGGTTGAAAGCGATCAATTTCTGCGGGTCGATCCAGATGCGCATGGCACGCTCGGCGCCGTACAATTGCGCTTTGCCGACACCGTCCAGACGCTTGATCTCGTTCATCACGTTGCGCGCCAGATAGTCGCTGAGCGCCACGTCATCGAGCTTGCCGTCGCTGGAGGTCAGGGTGATCAGCAACAGGAAACCGGAAGACACTTTCTCGACCTGCAAGCCTTGCTGATTGACCGCTTGCGGCAGGCGCGACTCGACCACTTTCAAGCGGTTCTGCACGTCAACCTGCGCCAGCTCCGGGTTGGTGCCGGGCTGGAACGTGGCTTTGATCGTGGCGCTGCCGAGGCTGCTTTGCGATTCGAAGTAGAGCAGGTGATCGGCACCGTTGAGTTCTTCCTCGATCAGGCTGACCACGCTTTCATCAACGGTTTGCGCCGAGGCACCGGGGTACACGGCGTAGATTTCGATCTGCGGCGGCGCGACGTCGGGGTATTGCGCCACCGGCAACTGCGGGATGGCCAGCGCACCGGCCAACAGGATGAACAGGGCGACAACCCAGGCGAACACCGGGCGGTCGATAAAGAACTGCGGCATATGAAAGCGTCCTGCTTACTGACCAGAGGTCTGGGCAAGTGGAAGAGGGGTGTCGTCGATCTGCACTTTTTCGCCGGGGCGGGCGTGTTGCAGGCCTTCGATGACGATACGGTCACCGGGCTTGAGGCCGCCGGTAACGATCCAGCGATTGTTCTGCACCGCACCGAGTTGCACCGGCTGCTGCGCCACGCGCATTTGCTCGTCGACGGTCAGCACCTGAGCAACCCCGGCGCTGTCACGTTGCACGGCGCGTTGCGGCACGGTGATGCCGTTCTGGATCGTCGCCTGCTCCAGACGCACGCGGATGAAACTGCCCGGAAGCAAATCCAGATTCGGGTTGGGGAATTCGCTGCGCAGGATGATCTGGCCGGTGCCCGGGTCGACGGTGATGTCGCTGAACAGCAGTTTGCCCGGTAACGGATACAGGCTGCCGTCGTCCTGAATCAACGTGGCCTTGACCTGATCCTGACCGACTTCCTGCAACTGCCCGGAGCGAAACGCGCGGCGCAGTTCGTTGAGTTCACGGGTGGACTGGGTGAGATCGGCGTGGATCGGGTTCAATTGCTGAATCAGCGCCAGCGGCGTGGTTTCGTTTTGCCCGACCAGTGCGCCTTCCGTCACCAGCGCACGCCCGACGCGCCCGGAAATCGGCGCGGTGACGGTGGCGTAACCAAGGTTCAGCTTCGCGCGCTCGACCGCTGCCTTGTTGGCGGCAACATCGGCGGCGGTTTGCCGGGCACTGGCGCGGGCGTTGTCGTAGTCCTGACCGCTGATGGCCTTGTCGTCGATCAACTGCGCGTAACGTTGCTCCTGCAGTTTCGCCTGGAACGCATTGGCTTCGGCTTTGCGCAGCGCGGCTTCGGCGCTGTCGAGGTCAGCCTTGAACGGCGCCGGGTCGATGCGGAATAGCACGTCACCCTTTTTCACGTCGCTGCCTTCACGGAAAGTGCGCTGCAACACCACGCCGGCCACCCGTGCGCGTACTTCGGCAATGCGCGGCGCAACGATGCGGCCGCTGAGTTCGCTGCTGATGGTCAGAGGGTGGGTCTCGATGGTCTCGATGCGCACCGTGGCCGGCGGCGCCTGCTCTTCGGCGTTCGAGGATGAGTCGCAGGCACTCAGCGTCAGCGCCATTGCGATCAGGCCGAGCCCGGCCAGCAGTTTGTTCGACATGTACAACCCCCAATATTGATGGCCGCATCCTACGACCAGACGCGCAGGTTAGCGGTGAAGCTTTGTAGGCGCTGTGTGAAATTGTGTAAGGGTTTTGCTCAGAGACGGGTGAGGGCGTATATCCTTTAGCCCTTGAAATTTATTGCGACAGTCGGATCGCCATCGCGGGCAAGCCCGCTCCCACAAAGATTGGTGGTGGACACACATGTTGTGATCACCCTGGAACACTGTGGGAGCGGGCTTGCCCGCGATGAGGTCCTCAAGATCGCTACAGCACTTTCTGGAACACCTCCATGCCCAACATCCTCCTGGTCGAAGACGACACCGCCCTCGCCGAACTGATTTCCAGCTACCTCGAACGCAATGGTTATTCGGTCAGCGTCATCGGCCGTGGTGACCACGTGCGTGAACGGGCGCGGCTCAATCCGCCGGATCTGGTGATTCTCGACCTGATGCTGCCGGGGCTCGATGGCCTGCAAGTCTGTCGCTTGCTCAGGGCCGATTCGGCGACGCTGCCGATTCTGATGCTGACCGCCCGCGACGACAGCCACGATCAAGTGCTGGGCCTGGAAATGGGCGCTGACGATTACGTCACCAAGCCTTGCGAACCGCGAGTGCTGCTGGCCCGGGTGCGCACGCTGCTACGCCGCAGCAGCCTCGGCGAACCACTGACGGCCAACGATCGCATCCTCATGGGCAACCTGTGCATCGACTTGTCGGAACGCACCGTGACCTGGCGCGACCAGCCCGTCGAACTGTCCAGCGGTGAATACAACCTGCTGGTGGTGCTGGCCCGGCACGCCGGCGAAGTGCTCAGTCGTGACCAGATTCTGCAACGTCTGCGCGGTATCGAGTTCAACGGCACTGACCGCTCGGTGGACGTGGCGATCTCCAAATTGCGGCGCAAGTTCGACGACCATGCCGGCGAGGCGCGCAAGATCAAGACCGTGTGGGGCAAGGGCTATTTGTTCAGCCGTTCCGAGTGGGAATGCTGAACTGATGTTCCGCATCCTCTTTCGCCTGTATCTGGTGACGATCGTTTCCTACAGCGCGGCGATTTATCTGGTGCCGGATCTGGTGGTCATGGCGTTCCGCGAGCGTTTCGTCACCTATAACCTCGACTACTCGCGCGGCCTGCAATCGCTGATCACCCAACAGTTCCATGCCACGCCGCATGCGCAATGGCCGGCGCTTGCCGCCTCGATGGACAAGGATTTCCAGCCGCTGCACATCGTACTGGCGCGCATCGACAGTGCCGATTTCACCGCAATCGAACAGGAACGCTTGCGCCGTGGCGAAAACGTCGTGCGCATTGGTGACTGGGGCTGGCGCACGCTGGCGGTGTCGCCGCTGGATAACGACACTGCCGTGCAAATGGTGGTGCCGCCGGACCCGCTGGACGTCAATCTGTTGTACTGGAGCATCAACGTACTGATCGGTGCGAGTTTGTTGGGCTGCCTGCTGCTGTGGCTGCGCCCGCACTGGCGCGATCTGGAACGCCTCAAAGGCACCGCCGAACGCTTCGGTAAGGGCCATCTCAGCGAACGCACGAAAATCACGCCGAGCTCGAACATCGGCAGTCTGGCCAATGTTTTCGACACCATGGCCGGGGATATCGAAAACCTGCTCAACCAGCAACGCGACTTGCTCAATGCGGTCTCCCACGAACTGCGTACACCGTTGACGCGTCTGGATTTCGGCCTGGCGCTGGCGCTGTCCGACGATTTGCCGGCCGCCAGTCGTGAGCGCTTGCTCGGTCTGGTCGCGCACATCCGTGAACTGGATGAACTGGTGCTCGAATTGCTGTCTTACAGCCGCTTGCAGAACCCGGCACAACTGCCTGAGCAAATCGACGTCTCGCTGGACGAGTTCATCGACAGCATTCTTGGCAGCGTCGATGAAGAGCTGGAATCGCCTGAAATCGTCATCGACGTCCTGTTGCACGGTCAGCTTGAACGCTTTGCACTGGATCCGCGCCTCACCGCCCGGGCGATCCAGAACCTGCTGCGCAATGCCATGCGTTACTGCGAAAAACGCATTCAGATCGGCGTGCAGGTCAACGCTGATGGTTGCGAGATCTGGGTGGATGATGACGGCATCGGCATTCCCGATGACGAACGCGAGCGGATCTTCGAACCGTTTTATCGACTCGACCGCAGCCGCGATCGGGCCACTGGAGGGTTTGGTCTGGGCCTGGCCATCAGCCGCCGGGCACTGGAGGCGCAGGGCGGCACGCTGACGGTGGAGAGTTCGCCGCTGGGTGGCGCGCGGTTCCGGTTGTGGTTGCCGACTACTGACTGAGCAGACAAATACCTGTAGGAGCTGCCGCAGGCTGCGATCTTTTGATTAGTTTTTTAAGATCAAGATCAAAAGATCG
>NZ_RWIM01000021.1 GCF_009764645.1 Pseudomonas sp. PB106 | reverse complement strand
TGGCGCGGGCGTTGAGCTGGGCGTAACTCAGGCGTTGCTCGCCGAACACCAGAGCGCAGGCATCCGGGGTGGCGCGTACCTGATCTTCGATCAGCGCATGCACGCTGCGCTCCAGCGGATATTCGGTAGCCGTGGCGTTCCATTGCGAGACGATCACCTCGCGTTCGTCTGCGTCGAGCAGGCGCAATTCAGCCAACGGCTGTGCCGCGTCAACCAGCACAGCCTGCAGCAGGTTTTGCCAATGCGCAGCCATGCGTTCAATGGTCGCGGCAGTAAACAGATCGCTGGCGAAGGTCAATTGCGCACCGAGGCCTTGCGGCGTTTCGAAGGTGTCCAGGCTCAGGTCGAATTGCGCGGTCTGGCTGGCCATGGTCAGCGGATCGATCTGCAAGCCCGGCAAACGCGTGCCTTGCTGCGATTCACCGGTGGCCAGATTCTGGTGGTTGAACATCACCTGGAACAACGGGCTGTGGCTCAGGCTGCGTTCTGGTTGCAGAGCTTCCACCAACTGCTCGAACGGCAATTCCTGATGCGCCTGAGCGCCCATTGCCGATTGCTTGACCTGTTGCAACAGGCTGCGAAAACTTGCCTGCGGGTCAATGCGCGCCTTGAGCACTTGGGTGTTGACGAAAAAGCCGATCAGCCGCTCGGTCTCGACGCGGTTGCGGTTGGCGTTGGGCACACCGACGCTGATTTCAGCCTGGCCGCTGTAACGGTGCAACAGCGCCTGGAACGACGCCAGCAACACCATGAACACGGTCAAACCTTCGCGCTGGGCAAGGCTTTTCAGGCCCGCGGCCAGCGTGTTGTCGAGGGTTACATCGAGACGCTGGCCACGGAAGCTCTGCACCGAGGGCCGCGGGAAATCCGTCGGCAATTGCAGCACCGAATGATCAGTGCCCAGTTGTTCTTTCCAGTAAGCCAACTGACGCTCGCGTTCACCCGCCTCCATCCAGTGCCGTTGCCAGATGGCGTAGTCGGCGTACTGGACCGGTAGCTCGTCGAGGCTGACCTGGCGCCCTTGCGCAAAACCCGAGTACAACTGCACCAGCTCTTCAACCATGACCCGCATCGACCAGCCGTCGGCGGCGATGTGGTGCACAGTGACGGCAAGAACGTGGTCGTCATCGGCCAGACGCAGCAGGCTGGCGCGCAACAACGGGCCAGTCTGCAAGTCGAACGGCAAATGCAGTTGTTCGTTGATGTAGGCCTGAATCTGTTGCTCGCGCAGCAGCGGCTCGGCCGCCACGTCCAGCGCGTCGATGGCAATGGTCATCGGCAACTGCGCATGGATCACTTGCACAGCGCCTTCGTCGTCCTGACCGAAGGTGGTGCGCAGGCTGTCATGACGGGCAATCACGGCATTGAACGCACGCTCCAGCGCCGGTACATCCAGCGTGCCGCGCAGGTGCAGCGCGGTGGGAATGTTGTAGGCGGCGCTGTGCGGGTCCATCTGCCAGACGAACCACTGACGATCCTGAGCGAACGACAATGGCAAGGCGTCGGCGAATTCATCCCGGGTCTGCGGGATCGGCAGGTTAGCCGGGGAAACCCCTTCCTGGAGCATCTTTTCAAGATAGAGCGTGCGCTTTTCCAGCGGCAGACAGATAAACCGCTTGGCAATTTTCAGAGCGACATTCTTATCCATCAAGCCTCCTCCATTTCATCAAGCAGGGATTCCAGCTTACTCAGTTTCAACATATCGACTTGCTCGTCAGCGGCATCCAGCTGGCTGACGAAATCGCCAAGCACAGGGTGCTGGAAGATCAATTGAGGTGTCAGTTTCAGGCCCAGTTCCAGTTGCAGGCGCGAAACCACGGTGACGGCCAGCAAGGAGTGGCCACCCAGTTCAAAGAAGTTGTCGTTGAGGCCGATGCGCTCCAGTTGCAGCACCTCTTGCCAGATCGCCGCCACTTGCTGCTCCAGTTCGGAGGCCGGTGCGACAAAGGCTTGCTGCGCCTGACTGGCATCGAATTTCGGCAACGCCTTGCGTTCGAGTTTGCCGTTCGGGCTGACCGGCATCTTCGCCAGCAATACCCAGTGCAACGGCACCATGTAATCAGGAACGTTCTGGGCGAGGTGTTCTTTACAACGCTGGAACAATTCATTGCGCCGCACATCGTCGGCTTCCAACAGACTGGCGTCGTTTGGCACCACATAAGCCACCAACAGCGAACCGTCCTGAGCAATGACCACGGTTTCCAGCACCGCGTCGTGCTCGGCCAGACGTGCTTCGATTTCGCCCAGTTCGATACGCAGACCACGGATTTTCACCTGATGGTCCATACGCCCGGCGTACTCGATCACACCGTCAG
>NZ_RWIM01000209.1 GCF_009764645.1 Pseudomonas sp. PB106 | reverse complement strand
CATTGAAAAATCAAAGTCAAAAGATCGCAGCCTGCGGCAGCTCCTACAGGGGAATGTATCGGGCATAAAAAAGCCCGCGCTGCCTTCACAGGCAACGCGGGCTGATCGTTCCCACGCTCCGCGTGGGAATGCATCCAGTGACGCTCCGCGTCACCGGCCAAACGCTTACTTCTCGACGAACGCACGCTCGATCAGGTAATCACCCGGCTCGCGCATCCGCGCCGAAATCTTCAGACCGAAGCTGTCGAGCACTTCGCTGGTCTCGTCGAGCATGCTTGGGCTACCGCAGATCATCGCGCGGTCGTCCTGCGGGTTGATCGGTGGCAGACCGATGTCGCTGAACAGCTTGCCGCTGCGCATCAGGTCGGTCAGACGGCCCTGATTCTCGAAAGGCTCGCGGGTCACGGTTGGGTAATAGATCAGCTTGTCACGCAGCGCTTCGCCGAAGAATTCGTTCTGCGGCAGGTGCTCGGTGATGAATTCGCGGTAGGCGACTTCGTTGACGTAACGCACACCGTGAACCAGGATCACTTTTTCAAAGCGCTCGTAGGTTTCCGGGTCCTGGATCACGCTCATGAACGGCGCCAGGCCAGTGCCGGTGCTCAGCAGATACAAGTGCTTGCCCGGGTTCAGGTCGTCGAGCACCAGGGTGCCGGTAGGCTTCTTCGAGATGATGATCTCGTCGCCTTCCTTCAAGTGCTGCAGCTGCGAGGTCAGCGGGCCGTCCTGCACCTTGATGCTGAAGAACTCCAGATGCTCTTCCCAGTTCGGGCTAGCGATCGAGTAAGCGCGCATAAGCGGGCGGCCGTTAGGCTGTTGCAGGCCGATCATCACGAACTGACCGTTCTCGAAGCGCAGGCCCGGATCGCGGGTGCACTTGAAGCTGAACAGAGTGTCGTTCCAGTGATGAACACTGAGGACACGCTCGTGGTTCATGTTGCTCATGTACGTTTGACTCCTGGAGATTGGGTCTGCGCTGGCTTTTGAAGGCGACGGTGCGCAATTGCATCGCATTCTAATAGCGACGACAATATCTGTTAACTGGATTATTAAGATAAGGGTTATCGGTTATATCGATATGCGATTTACTCTCCGTCAACTGCAAGTCTTCGTCGCCGTCGCTCAGCAGGAAAGCGTATCCCGTGCTGCGGGTCTGCTCAACCTCTCGCAGTCGGCCGCGAGCACGTCGATCACCGAACTGGAGCGCCAATCCAGCTGCCAGCTGTTCGACCGCGCCGGCAAACGGCTGAGCCTCAACGCCCTCGGCAAACAGCTGCTGCCGCAGGCGGTAGCCCTGCTCGATCAGGCCAAGGAAATCGAAGACCTGCTCAACGGCAAATCCGGTTTCGGCTCGCTGTCGGTGGGTGCGACCCTGACCATCGGCAATTATCTGGCGACCCTGTTGATCGGCAGCTTCATGCAGCGCCACCCGGAAAGCCAGGTGAAGCTGCATGTGCAGAACACTGCCAATATCGTGCAACAAGTCGCTCATTACGAAATTGATCTGGGTCTAATCGAAGGCGATTGCAGCCACCCGGACATCGAAGTGCAGAGTTGGGTCGAGGATGAACTGGTGGTGTTCTGTGCGCCGCAGCATCCGCTGGCGCAACGCGGCAGCGCGACCATGGAGGAGTTGACTCACGAAGCGTGGATTCTGCGCGAACAAGGTTCCGGCACGCGGCTGACTTTCGATCAGGCCATGCGTCACCATCGCAGTGCGCTGAATATCCGTCTGGAGCTGGAACACACCGAAGCGATCAAACGCGCGGTGGAGTCGGGGCTGGGGATTGGCTGCATCTCGCGGCTGGCGCTGCGTGATGCGTTCCGGCGCGGCAGTCTGGTGCCGGTGGAAACGCCGGACCTGGACCTGGCCCGGCAGTTTTACTTCATTTGGCACAAGCAGAAGTACCAGACCTCGGCGATGCGCGAGTTTCTAGAGCTGTGCCGCGCGTTCACCGCCGGGGTGCAGCGCAGCGACGAGATCGTCTTGCCGACAATCGCTTAAAGCAGAATCACCGCCCACACCAACGCGATCATGCTCAGCGCGACGAATTGCGCGGCGCTGCCCATGTCCTTGGCGTTCTTCGACAGTGGGTGCAGTTCCAGCGAGATGCGGTCGATGGCCGCTTCCACCGCCGAATTGAGCAGCTCGACAATCAACGCCAACAGGCACACCGCGATCAACAGCGCCTGTTCCACACGGCTGACATTCAGAAAGAACGTCACCGGAATCAGCACCACATTGAGCAGCACCAGTTGGCGGAACGCCGCTTCACCGGTGAAGGCGGCGCGCAGACCGTCCAGCGAGTAACCGGAGGCGTTGAGGATGCGTTTCAGGCCGGTCTGGCCCTTGAAAGGTGACATAAGGTAGAAACCAACAAAAAAGGAGTGGGAAAGCTAGATCAACAAAAGTCAAAAAAGCGTGAAGACGCCAGTCTTTATTGGCTCGGAATTGACTCAAGTTGTTGCAGCAGTAAAGCCGCTTGCGTGCGAGTGCGCACATTCAGCTTGCGAAAGATCGCGGTGACGTGGGCCTTGATGGTCGCTTCCGACACGCTCAGCTCGTAGGCAATCTGCTTGTTCAGCAGGCCTTCGCAGACCATGGTCAACACGCGAAACTGCTGCGGGGTCAGGCTGGCGAGCCCGTCGCTGGCGGCTTTGGCTTCATCGGAAACGGCGACCGCTTCGAACGCTTGTGGCGGCCAGAACACATCGCCATCGAGCACTTTGCGCACGGCTTCCTGAATCACACTGAGGTCGCTGGACTTGGGAATGAAGCCACTGGCGCCGAACTCACGGGATTTGACCATCACCGACGCTTCTTCCTGCGCCGAAACCATCACCACCGGAATCTGCGGGTATTGTCCGCGCAGCAGCACCAGCCCGGAAAAACCGTAGGCGCCGGGCATGTTCAGGTCCAGCAGGACCAGGTCCCAGTCAGCCTTTTCGGTCAGGCGGGTCTCCAGTTCGGCGATGCTCGCCACTTCAACCAAGCGTACATCCGGGCCAAGGCCCAGCGTCACCGCTTGATGCAGGGCGCTACGAAACAGGGGGTGATCATCGGCAATCAGGATGTCGTATGTGGCCATTTTTCAAATGATCCTGTTTTTTGATGGCAGACACGGTGCATTCCGGTCTGGCCAAAGCAACTCAAGATGCCGCTTTTGAAGCGATATCCACAGGGGCACGTTCAACGCCAATCAACAGCAAACACGGCGTTTCAAACCTTGGCCGCACCCTAATCGGCGCCAAGCATGCCCAGCGAAGACTGGGTGGTCAAGCAGCACGGCCGCCGCTGCGTACAGTATGGGCCACTATTGGGCCAACTCCGGCTGCGGCTTTCGTATATAGGGCAGCAGCTCGGCGTGCGCGGGGGTCGATTCATTCATGTCCAGTTGTTGCTTGGCACCAAGGTAGTGCTGGCTGAACACGTCGAAATAGGCGTCCAGCGCAGAAGCCGCGTCGCTGTCACCCGCCAGTTCGAGACATAGCGCAGCCACTTCGGCGGTGCACAGATGTTCGCTGCGGGTCGAACGGCGCAGACGATAGCGCGAGAGTTTGTCGGGTAGCAGGCTCAAGATCGGCAAACGGTCGAAATACGGGCTCTTGCGGAAGATCTTCCGCGCTTCAGTCCACGTGGCGTCGAGCAGAATAAACAGTGGGCGTTTGCTGCTATCGACAGCGACGGTATTGGTCACCCGCGACGGCTCGACGTATTCGCCGGGAAACACCAGATACGGCTGCCATTGCGGGTCATTGAGCAATTCGAGCATCTGCGGATCAGGCTCGGTGCGCGACCAGATGAACGCGTGGTTATCGCGCACTACATCAGCAATCAGCCAACCGGTGTTGCTCGGTTTGAACACTTCCTTGCCGGTCATGATCAGGCACACGCCCGAGCGCGTTTCAACGCTCGGCCGCCACGCGCACAGACAATGGCTGATGATCACCCGGCAGTCGCGGCAACGTTCGGAGCGAAAGCCACGGGCCTGAATCGGCTTGATGCCCTCATCTTCGCGCTGGTCGCGCAGACGGGCGACGGCGTTGGGGGCATGGTTCATCGTAGATAACGCCGAAAAGCAGGAAAACTCGACACGAACAACACTCGGCAGGGCAATAAAGGCCGGCAGTTTACCAGAGCGACGGGCACAAGCCTGTACCCTCCCGACCGGCTCCCCTATAATTCGCCGCCACTGAACGCACAGCCCCGAGGCTGGTCGAACCACCAGTCACCGAATCAGGAGAGTTTCATGCTGCGCCTTATCGTTCCCACCGCTGCCATTCTGCTGGCGTCGTCCTTCACCGCTCAGGCCGCCTCCCTGAGTGAGCAGAATCTGAACCGCGAGCTGCGCAACGTCGCCGCCCAGAGCAGCGTCGGCACGCCACGCGCCATCAGCGAAGACATTCTTGATCAGGGCTTCACCGTTGAAGGCACGCAGTTGATCAATCACCTGAGCGTGCAGAAGAGCCACGCCGACAAAATGCGCGCTGACCCAAAAGCGGTGTATTTCCAGTTGGGCGCCTCGGTGTGCAACAACCCGTCGTTCCGCAAGCTGATGGCCAAGGGCGCGATCATGCGTTACGACTTCACCGAAGTGAAAACCAACAAAGCGATCGGTTCCGCCAGCTACCAGGAATCGGATTGCCCGAAAGCCGGCCCGGCGAAGAAGAAGTAATCATCGCGAATTGGCGCGCCGCTGTTCATCCTCGGCGCGCAGTTCGGCCAGCAAGGCCTGTAGATAGTGCGAACGGCGCTCGCCACCCGCCAACCGCCGGCAGCACTCCTCTTCGAGACTGACCTGATGGGTCTCGGCTGATGCCTTCAACATTCGATACAACTGCGTATCGATCTCCAGAATCACTCTGGCCATGTGTCCCGCCTCCTTGCCACCCGCAAATCCTTGAATAGCGTGCACCTTGCGTACGGTCGTTGACGCAAAGCTGTCGTACGGCGCCTGTAAGTTAGTTAATCAGAGGGATTGCCACCCGGCGCACGTTCAGACGAGCGGTGTCGGCATTGGCTGAACACAATAAACGGTTGCCAGCCAGAACGTTGCGGCGCAATGATCGAGTCGGCGCAAATCCTCGCAAGCGTCTAGATTCAGAGTACTCCCGATCATTTTTTCAACGGCAGAAAAGGAACTGCCGATCGTGTGTTTTTTTGCAGCGCGGCACTGACGTCGCTCGTCAGGGCCGCCCGCTCTGTGCAGAAGGAGACGTTGAATGCCTTACCAACCGAATGACCTCCTAAGTCGTCATTTTCAGGAAAGCGGTCCCGACCTCATCACTCAGGTCGAAGAACAACTCCGCCGTGTTTCCCCCAACAGCCCCAACCTTCCCATCTACCGCGACATGATCCTGACCGTGCTGCGCATGGCCCAGGAAGACCACAACCGCTGGAACGCCAAGATCACCCTGCAAGCCCTGCGCGAACTGGAGCAAGCGTTCCGGGTGCTGGAGCAATTCAAGGGTCGACGCAAAGTCACCGTATTCGGCTCGGCACGTACACCGGTCGAACACCCGCTGTATGCCATGGCCCGAGAACTCGGTGCGGCGTTGACGCGCTCGGACATGATGGTCATTACCGGCGCCGGAGGCGGCATCATGGCTGCCGCCCATGAGGGTGCCGGTCGTGATCACAGCCTCGGGTTCAATATCACCCTGCCCTTCGAACAACATGCCAACCCGACCGTCGACGGCACCGGCAATCTGCTGCCGTTCCATTTCTTCTTCACCCGAAAACTGTTCTTCGTCAAAGAAGCCGATGCACTGGTGTTATGCCCGGGTGGTTTCGGCACGCTGGATGAGGCGCTGGAAGTGTTGACGCTGATCCAGACCGGTAAGAGCCCGTTGGTGCCGGTGGTTTTACTGGATGCGCCGGGTGGCACGTTCTGGCACGGGGCGATGGACTTCATTCGTCAGCAACTGGAGGACAACCGTTACATCCTGCCCACCGACATGAAACTGATGCGCCTGGTTTACAGCGTCGAAGAGGCGGTGGAACAGATCAATCAGTTCTACAGCAACTTCCACTCCAGCCGCTGGCTGAAGCGCCAATTCGTGATCCGCATGCATCACAAGCTCAGCGATCAAGCGCTGGCGCACATGCAGGAAGCGTTCGTCGATCTGTGCCTGAGCGACCAGTTTCATCAACACGCCTACAACGGCGAGGAACACGACGAAGCACAATTCAGCCATCTGGCCCGACTGGCCTTCGCCTTCAACGCGCGCACCCACGGGCGCCTGCGGGAGTTGATCGATTACATCAACCTGCCGGAAAACTGGGCTGATTCCAAACCGCAAACGGCGCAACGCGGCCGCGAACCGTCACAGGTAATTTGAAGGCAAAAAAAAACGGCCCGCTATTTTCATAGCGGGCCGTTTTTATTGAATCGGATTAATCGTCCATGCCTCGACCGCTGAACAAGCGGTTGATCATCTCCATCGAAAACCCCCGATACGCAAGAAACCGGCCTTGCTTGGCCCGTTCTTTTGCATCAATCGGTAAATGTCCGGAGAACTTCCTGCGCCAGGTGTCCTGGAGTTGTTCCTGCCAACTGATACCGCTTTCGCGCAGGGCGAGTTCGATATCGGCACGCTGCAAACCGCGCTGGCTCAGTTCCTCACGAATCCGCAGAGGGCCATAACCGGAACGCGCCCGGTAAGAAACAAAGCTTTCAAGGTAACGGGCTTCGGAAAGCAGCCCCTCTTCCGTCAAACGGTCGAGGGCTGTTTCGATCATCTCCGCCTCGGCGCCGCGCTGGCGCAATTTGCGCGTCAGTTCGACTCGACCATGCTCGCGACGTGCGAGCAGGTCCATGGCGGTTCGCCGCACCGCGACGAGGGTATCGAGTACGGCGGTGGTCATCGCTGCAATCAGATGTCAGCGTCGGCCAGGTCGTCTTCAGTCTCTTTGACTGCAGAAGCCTTGGAGTCGATCACCGCCGGAGTCAGCAGCTTGTCACGCAGTTGCTTCTCGAGCTTCGCGGCGATTTCCGGGTTGTCTGCCAGGAACTTGGCCGAGTTGGCCTTGCCCTGACCGATCTTGGTGCCTTCGTAGGCATACCAGGCGCCGGACTTCTCGACGAAACCGTGCAGCACGCCCAGGTCGATCATCTCACCGTTGAGGTAGATGCCCTTGCCGTAAAGAATCTGGAACTCGGCCTGACGGAACGGCGAAGCGACCTTGTTCTTCACAACCTTGACGCGGGTTTCGCTGCCGACCACTTCGTCGCCTTCCTTCACCGCGCCCGTACGGCGGATGTCGAGACGAACCGAAGCGTAGAACTTCAGCGCGTTACCACCGGTGGTGGTTTCCGGGCTACCGAACATCACACCGATCTTCATACGGATCTGGTTGATGAAGATCACCAGGCAGTTGGCGTTCTTGATGTTACCGGTGATTTTACGCAGCGCCTGGGACATCAGACGGGCTTGCAGGCCCACGTGCATGTCACCCATTTCGCCTTCGATTTCAGCCTTCGGTACCAGAGCTGCCACGGAGTCGACGATGATCACGTCAACGGCGTTGGAGCGCACCAGCATGTCGGTGATTTCCAGAGCCTGTTCACCGGTGTCCGGCTGGGACACCAGCAGGTCATCAACGTTGACGCCCAGCTTGCCGGCGTACTCTGGGTCGAGGGCGTGTTCGGCGTCGACGAATGCGCAGGTCGCGCCAGCTTTCTGAGCCTGAGCGATCACGGACAGTGTCAGTGTGGTTTTACCGGAAGATTCCGGACCGTAGATTTCAACGATACGGCCTTTTGGCAGACCGCCAATGCCGAGCGCGATGTCCAGACCCAGAGAGCCAGTGGAAATAGCCGGGATCGCCTGACGGTCCTGATCGCCCATACGCATCACGGCACCCTTGCCGAATTGACGTTCGATCTGACCCAGGGCCGCAGCCAAGGCTTTCTTCTTGTTGTCGTCCATTAAAGTCCTCACGTAATCAATAAGGCCTGACGGCCAACACCTGTATAAGTAGCCAGTATTATTCCACAGCGTTCGCGGATCGCCTACCCCTGATTTTCGATTTCTCGTGCCGCTAGTCGCAGGAGCCCCTCTAGCGCGGCCTTCACCGTTTGTCGGCGGACTTCATCGCGGTTACCGGGGAAGTGCTGAACCTCACTGATCACCGTCTCGCCAACGCCCCAGGCCAACCACACCGTACCGACCGGCTTGTTCGGCGAGCCACCGTCCGGCCCGGCAATGCCGCTGACCGCCACGGCAAACCGCGCCAGGCTTTTTTCCTGCGCGCCACGCACCATCGCTTCGACCACTTCAGGACTGACCGCGCCCACCGTCTCGAATAGCTCGTGTGGGACATTCAGCTGCTGGGTTTTCTGCCGGTTGGAATACGTCACATAACCGGCTTCGAACCACGCTGAACTGCCCGGAATACGGGTGATCGCTTCTGCAATGCCGCCGCCGGTACACGACTCGGCGGTGGTGACGTGGGCATTGAGCACTTGCAGACGTCGGCCCAGTTCGGCGGCCAATTGGGTGGTCTCTTTCACGGCATGCTCCGGATCGTGTGGAATGCCTCCACCGTACACGAGCCGGTTGCGCTTTCAATACACAGACTCATTCAAAATGTTCGGGTTCCAGTGCTCTGACATAGGCCTGACAGGCCTGCAAGGCGATCAATCCGCGGTCGCCCGTGTCGGTGATGGCGATAATTCGTTGAGCATGCGCCGGGTCAAGTCGGGCGCGTACGGTTGCAGGATCCACGCGGCCGGCGCCGGCGGTGGCTGGCACGTTGCAGCCTGGGGCAACGTCGCTGGCGTCGAGAAGGACTGACAGGCGCACATCAGCAGTAGCAAGAAGATCGCGCAGGCGATCCTGATCACGTTGGGCATCGCTCAGTGCTCGGTAATGGCTTTGTTCACTGGTCGCGAGCCGTTGCTCCAGCGCCAGACGTTTATCCCGTTCAACCTGTTGGGCGGTCGCGGCGGTCAGGGTCAGTTGATTGAGGTTTTCGGCGTTTAACCGCGCTTGCTCAGCCAGTTGTTGCCCGTAACGCCAATCCTGCAACTGCCAGGCCACGGCAAAAGCTCCCAGCGCCAACAACAAGATGCCGATCATTCGCCAGGGGATTGGCATAACACCGCCCTCGCCCGCGCCCAGATTTCCAGGCGATCCTGCAAACCGTTCAACCCGCCGTTGATGCGACGGGTGATCGTGTTGAACTGCTCACGGTCGGCCAGCTCGTTCAAGCCGTTCTGCTCCCAGAACCACGCAGCGGATTCAGCCGCCCATTGCGGTTGCTCGAGCAGCTCGGGCAACGATAACAGCCGCTCATCGCCAAACAGGCCAACGCTGCATTGTCGATAATTGCTACGGCCAGTGATTTGTATCAGCCCACGTCCGCGATACTTTTGCCCGTCGCCATCAGCCTCTGGCGTATTGCCCAGACGCAGCGCCAATGTGCCGGTGTCGTATTTGCTCAGGTATTGGTTGTTGCCCAGCTCGCGCACATAGCGCAGTTGCCCCGACTCGTGGCCGACCTGCGCCAGAAACGCAGCCATGCGTTTGGGCGTGTCGATACGACGCCGCGTCATGGCGGCGTTGAGCACCGAAACAAAAACGCCCGCTTGGGAGCGGGCGTTGGGCATGATGTCGATAAGGTTGTTTTCAGTTATTTGCATAATGCTTGATCCTCCCTGGATGTGCTGCGATTGAACCATGGCCGACGGCCCAGACCTGCCAGCCATTTCTTTCCGGAGTTTTCCGCGCCAGCATCCTCGGGGAATAAAGTGGGCTCACAGAGCCGCTGCCAACCAGCGCGGCGCCACCGGACGATGCTCACTGAAAGGAAAGAACGACCCTTGCGGCCAGTCGCGCAACCCGCGCCGATAGGTTTGCAGTTCGGCGTATTGATCGGTGGTCAATGTCGTAACACCGTCGTATTCAAGTTCATCGCGGTCTCGCGCAACCAAGCCGTCGGTGGCGGCCAGTTGCGCGGTACGCCAGCGACGCTCTGTGGCTTCGACTTCCTCTACCGAGGGCGGCGGTGGGTCAACCAGAATTGGATAGCCATTTTCCGTGCACGCTCCAATCATTTCTGGACTGAGCGCCAGTTGCTGTAGCAGCGCGATCCAGTATCCCTGCAGTATCTCCATGACGTCGTCGGGAATATCCGCGGAGTTCACAGCCTGAGGGTAAGCGCCCCGTGTACTGGCGCTGAACAACATAGGGTAAATGTTCATTCGATAGCCCTTTGCAATATAGTTCACGCTCCACCTGCACTTGATTAACGGGCAGCATTGCGGATTTCATCCTTCAACCCAGCAGGCTCCCTTAGGGATTCAAGGCGCAGAGAAATCAGTCCTTGGCTGCAGCCTTCGGATCCAGGCACGCGGCATCAATCACGCAGCGATAGCTGTTTTCACGATTGCCGCTGGCAGTGACTTTTTCGATCGACCAGCGCCCACGCATGAAGTCTGGCCAGGTGTCGTCGAGCAACAACAGTCCTTCAGCCGTCAGCAGTGGATTGCCCGGACAGGTGACTTTCACCTTGTACTTTTTGCGCAGCATCTTGCGCACTTCACCCTCGCCGACCGCGATGGCGTCGGCTTCGTTGGGCTGTTGCTGGCGGATAACCTTGTGCGGCGCCACACCGGTTTCAATCCAGCGCACCACAGCCGCCGCCGCATCCCAGAAACAGGTCTTGCAGCCTTGTGTCTGCTCGCGCGCGGCCTCTTCCAGGGTGGCGCTGATGAAGGCCTGATCGCCGGGACGATTATCGTGGGTGACCGACAACGTCACATCCGGCAGGTCCTGGCCCGAGATTGTTTTGATCTGACCGGGGCGCGCCAGCACATACGCATCGCCATAAGGTTTGGCGACCAGGTTGTACTTCTTCGCCAGCCGCGTCAGAAAGCCCATGTCGGTTTCATTGGACTGGTCGACGTGGGCGATTTTGATCATCGCCACGTCCGCTGCGACGCGCGATGAAAAACCGTGCTGCGTCACCAGTTTGCTGAACAATTGGCCGAGCGTCGTGGGCCCATGACTGGCGGTGCGGCGCTGCTTGAAGCCGGTTTCATCATCCTTGGTAAACGGCGCGGCAGTGGCCACCAGAGTCAGGCGAAACGGAAACAGTGTCGGCGTCAGGCGAGTGACTTTGAACTGGCCTTTGTCGACCATCTCCTCCATTTCCAGGTAACCCACCAGCAGGCCGATTTTTCCGCCGAGACTTGGCAGCCCTTCGAGTCCTTCCAGATCAATGGTCAGGGTCAGTTGATCGGACTCGATACCGGCGGCGTCAATGTGCTCCCAACTGATCAGACGCTGGTTGAGCAGATCGGCGTTTGCGCCATAAATCTGCACGACCGGGGTAAAACCCAGTGCCATACAACCTCCTTAATCCCAGGCCGTGAGTGCTTTGATCGGGGTGGATTTGCTGTCGAGTTCAGGCAACACGACCCAGATGCCAGCAGGCAAAACCGGGCCGTGCTCGGCCAAAGTCGGGTTGAGTTTCCACAGCGCTTGTTCGGCGGCGTCATCGCTGCGCCCGGTTTCGCGGTAGAGCAGCAGATTCACTGAATCACCGGCCACGCTTCGTACCTTACGCATTGTTGAACTCCGCTAACTCGATGACCCAATCGACCACCATCGCGGTGCCGTCATCGATGATCTGGGTCTGGGTTTCCTGAACGTTGTTGATCCGCCACAGACCCCAATTGCGCCCGATGCCATCAATCAGCGGCAGCGGGATTCGTAGCGCCTGCAAGGCACGCAATTCATCGAGTCGATCCATGGCCACGGCGTACATCGACTTGCCGGTGATGGTCAGGGTTTCCGGTTTCTGCCCGGTCTGACTGGATTTGGGCTTGCTGGTGAGGATGGGCAAATCCGTCCAGCCGCCATCGGTTTTGCGCAACAACTGGTGGTACGCAAAGTTGCGCGACAGGCCGAAAATGAAACTGCCCAGTGCCATTTGTTGTTTCATCAGGCGACTCCATCGGTCAGGGCTGCGTCACGTCGTGTGGCGAGAGGATTGGTCGGCATGATCTGGCCCAACTGAATCATTGTTGTCTGCACCACCAGATTGGCCAGTGCCTGGGCGCTGCCCTGATCCTGACCATTGATGTGAATGGTAGAGTTGAACGTGACAGGCTGGTTGGCGGCTGTGGAGGCAAGTGCCGCAGGGATCGTGGAGGTCGCCGAGGTCGCGATGAGGTCTTTACTGACCTGTGCAGGAGAGCCGAGACGATCGACTTGTGTCCCTAGCTTTTCGCCCAGGGATTCACCGATGGCCCCGCCCGCCATGCTCCCCAGCCACCCGCCGACCATGGTGCCCACACCCGGCAGAATCAACGTACCCAGTGCAGCACCGACAGCGGCACCCACAGACGACCCGGCTAACGATGCACCGGACGACACGACGGCACGCTTATCGCCGCTCATGACGCCGTTGACCATTTCATATCCGGCGCTGAGCAACCGCAGCGGCGGTGCCCGTCTGGCAAGCAGTCTGCCTGCCCTGGCGTAAGAACCGGCCAGTGGAGCAGCCGGTGCAGAACTGACGGCTGATGAGCCTGCAAATGCCGTCATGGTTCCCGGCCAGTACGTGCCGGACATGCGGGGCAGAACGGGTGGTGCCGGTGGAGCACTGATCCGTGGTGGCCGAGGGATCACCGTGCGAGGGCTTTTCGCACCTTGACCGGTTTGTTTACGTCGGACTCGAGGCTTGATGCTTGACCGGCGAGGCTTGAGTCTGTCACCCGTCCCGCCGCCCAGCGGTTTGCAACAGCAGTCATGGCCCGCGCCATTTCCGGCCGACGTTTTCTTTGCTTTCGGGTCTTCAATATCGGCAATCAAACCGCCAAGACCGAACGGCAATTTTGAAGCGACGCCCTTGAGTAGTTTGTCGGTGAAATTGCCGAATGCCTTGGCGATCACCGCCACCACGATGGCCGACAGTCCCACGCCCGCAAGGGCCAACGCCGTCGAGGTCTTGGGATGGGCTTCAGCCATATCGGCCACGCCATTGGTCATATTCGTCAGCGAATCCAGCGTGCCGGTCGCATCCGGCGCCAACGCCGTGATCAGACGATTGAGACTGGCATCGAACGCGTTCCAGCTTCGCTGAGGGTCTTTGCCCGCAGGCTCGGCGCTGCGTTCAATCGCGCCGCTGTAAGCCGGGGTCAGTGGATCATTGGGCTTGAGCAATGAAAGCGGCGTCTGAACCTCGCCGGGTTTGCCCATCCACTGAAGCACGCCCCCCTCACCCTTGAATGCCGATGCGAGGCTGCTCTGGGTCGCTTGCGAGGACACAAGCGACGACGTTCCTTCCAGTTTGGCCGGAGCGACCAGCGAAATCGCTTTTTGCAGGTCTTCGGGTTTCGCCAGCAGTTTGCGTACACCGTCGTCGCCACTGAAAAGTGTCTTGATCAGCGCTGCTTGCTGCTCTGCCGGTTGTTGCTTCAATGCCGCCAACGCTTTGACAAGGTTGTCCGGTACGTTTTCGGTCAACTTGCCGGGATCAAGCCCCAACGCCTTCCACGCCGACTGCTCGGCCGCCGACCCTTGGGGCCCTTTGGCCAGGGCTGCGCTGATGCTTTTCACCGACGCCCCGGCACCGGCCTTGTCGACGTCAGCATTGAGCAACGCGGCTGACAGCGCCGCCAACTGCTCGGGCAGGATCCCCGCTGCAACGGCCGATTCGCCGGATTGCTGCACGACCGAGCCGATGTCGGCAGCCGTCGCATTCAGTCCACTGTTGCCCAGATGCTGAGTCGCATCAGCCAGCAGCTGACCTTGAGTGTGATCCAGTCTCATCGAGACTTGCCAGGCCGACAGCATTTCACCGGCCGACTTCAGACTGATGCCGAACGCCGACGCATTGACCGCTGCATCCAGGGCAAAATCCAGCAGCACTTGTTCCTTGTCGGCGCCCTTGAGACCCGCACCAATCCCGGATCTGCCAGCCGCGACTTCGACCTGCACCAGATCCACGACCGTCGCCCCACTGCCGGAAACCCGTTTGTCGGTGGCCAGTTTGAGGTTGGCTTTCGACAGTGTGTCGAGGTCGCCACTCAGGCCTTGAACCTGCTTGAGCTGAGCCATGGCGGTTTCCAGGGCCATGTCCGATTGCAGATAGGCCGGAGGCGAGCGTTGTTCAATCTCAGCCTTGAGCTTTGACTTGCTATCGCCGCCTGCCGCCGGCGCGGTAGCTCCCACTGGCACCTTGAATGATGCCAGTGCCGTGTTCAGCCCCAGCACAACAGCGCCGAGTTTGATCTGTTCACGCACCAGACTGCGGATGTTCAGGCTGGCCGTAAGCAGCGCCTCTTTCAGTTCGGACAGTGGTTTGACCAGGCTGTCTGTGGCCGATCCCCCTGCCGACAAGCCGGAACCCGCGCCTGCGGTTTGCGCGGCGTACATCAGCGAAAACGATTTGTCTGCCATTGCCGCTCTACTCCTGTTTCACGCCAAGGCGAGTGATCGCTATGCCGTAGCGGCGCAACGCCTTTTCGGCGTCCCATTCCAGAATTTCCGCTTCACTTACCGGGTAAATGAGCGGGACGATATCGAGGATTACTTCGATATCGCGTTCCGAAAGTAGGCCGCCGGCTGGTTTAAAAAATCGTCTATGCGCACCTGCAATTGCGTCCAGTCCGGGACGGTCATCAGGGCCAGATCGGGGATCATCAGGCCGGTGCAATGGGCGGTGATGAACTCGGCGCGTTCCTTGGCCGTTTGCAGTTTCTTCATCACTTTGGTGGCACGCAGCACCGGCATTTCCAGGCTCAGCGAGGTCACGGTGCGGCCGGTCACGGCGAGCGGTTGCAGCAGTTGCACCTGATCGGGATCAACGGACTTTTCCGCGTCTTCGACCTGGTCGAGAAAATGCGAAGACGGTTGGGTCGACATCTCGTGCACGTACTGCGCGATGCTCACGTAGTCCGGGCGTTTGAGCTGGTCGAGTTCCTTGACCGACAGGCCGGTGGCGAGCAGTGCCAGTTCGAAGAACTGATCGTCTTCATCATCGCCGGCGCGTTGCAGCGCTTCTTTTTGCGCGGCGTAGAACAGTGGCTTGAGCTGGATTGTCTCGATCTGCGAACCGTCGTCACCGGTGATCGGCGACAGCAGCTCATGTTGGGGTGGCATCCACGACATGTATGAATTCCTTGGTGATTCTGGGGGTGTAGACATTCCCTTGTAGGAGTGAGCCTGCTCGCGATAGCGATCCTTCAGTCAGATCGATGTCGACTGGACTGACGTCATCGCGAGCAGGCTCACTCCTACAGGGGGTTGGCGCTGTGCCGGATTACGGCATCAGCACCGCACGACGGGCATCACCAAGGATGTCGACGCCGTTGAGTACGAACTTCTGGGTGCGCACGTCGATGTCGATCACCGGCACGCCGTTTTCCAGACGGTTGTAGGTACGGCAGGACAGCTCCAGTGTGGTGATGGCTTTGCTACCCATTTTCAGCGCATCTTCAGCCAGAGATTTCAGCTTGCCGCCTACTGTGTGATAGGTGAACCAGGTGTTGCCGTCCTGATCCTGTCCGGCTTCACGCACGTTCAGCAGGATGTCGTCGCCCAGTTTCACGCCCATCGCCAACAACACTTCAGCACCGGTGCCTTGCAGCTTGAGCGTGGCATTCAGCGCCTTCGCGCTCTTGGCCATTTCCTCAACGATGAAGCGCCCGCCCGTCATGCTTTCCATGTCGAAGTCGATCTTCGGCGGGGTGAATTCCTCAACGGTCGCCGACAGCGGCAAGCCTTGCAGGGTGGCCGCGATGGCCTGTCTTACGCGGTTGGTAAACATTAGAGAACGTCCTCCAGGAACTGCTCGATGATTTCATCGCGGGCGTTGAGTTGATAAACCATGTGTTCGTTCGGCGCGTAGCGGCCGTAATCGATGACCACGTACCAAGTGCCGTTCTTGTACTTCTCGACGCTGTTCAGTTCCGGGTGCAGGTACACGCTGCCGCCAGGAATGGTTTCGTCGGCGACCAGGGTTTGCAGCCAGTCGTTGATGCGCTTGACCTCTTGATCCATGAAGGATTTGGTGAGGTTTTTGGCCATGGCTTTCTGGCCGGCTTTGACCAGCTTGCGGCTGATCGCATCTTCGAGACCGACGTAGCTGATGAACTTGCCGGTGATCGAGCGGTTGCCCAGCAGCGAGAAGCCGCCAAGCACGGTGCGGGCGTAGTAGCTGACGCCGTAGCGGTTGAGCAGATCGCCTTCGGTGGAGGTGTCGAGGATGTTGTATTCAACGACCCGCGACACGTCTTCGGCGTAAGTCACCTGATTGCCCGGGCTCTCCCACTGCTTGACCTTGGCCAGCGCGGCAATCGCCAGGCTGGAAGGCGACAGGAAAACGTTTTTCTTCGCCGCTTTCGAGTACACGGCGGGCATGTTGTGCACCACCAGGCAACGGTCGAAACCGAGGTCGGCGCCACCGAGTTCCTGGCTGTACAGCACTTGATCAGCGACCGAGGCGTCCTTGCCGTCCAGCACCACACGGGCCTTGATGCGCTTGCCGAACGAGGCGAACTCGCCGGCCACCGCTTTGGTCCCGGTGAAGCCCGGCGCGCCGATGATGGTCAGGTCTTCCGGGACACTGCCCAGCGCGGCCAGACCGAGCTTGCGACCGGTCAGCGGATCGACGCCGCCGATCACGTTGTTGACGGTGTCGGCCGGCGTCGCGCCCGCTTCGACGATGACCACGTACACCGGCACCTTGACCACTTTGAGGATCTGGTAAACCGCGTGGTACAGGGTGCCCTCTTCCGCACCGGTCGGATCGAGCAGCGCATGGGTGGTGAAGCTATTGATGCGGAACGCTGCGTTACGCGGAATCAGCGGATCGGCGTTCGGCGCAGTGCCGACCAGACCGATGACGTTGTCACCCAGGCCACCCATGGCCTCGGGGGATTCGGTGGCATTGACGGTAATGCCGTTGTGCTCGAAGTTCAAAACCTCAGCCATGTTCAGTCAGCCTTCTTGGCAGCGGCCTTTTTGGCCTGGGTGGATTGGGTTTTCAGTTCCAGTCGACCGGCGAAGTGCAAGGCACTCGCTTCGACGTCAAGCAGATCAAGGTCTTGGCCGATGCTCGACCAGTGCCCACCGCCGGTGGGGAATGGGACGAGCACGGTGTAGGTTTGGCGGTTTGCCATATAGGTTTCTCCAGAGACGAAAAAGCCCCTTCGTTTGAGGAAGGGGCCAAATTGCTGATCAGCGGGCAAAAAAACGCCCCGACAGTGCGGGGCGTTTTTAATCAGGCAGGCTGGCGAGCCATTCCGGCGCTGCCGGCCGGTGTTCGCTCAAGGGCGACTCGCCGCCCACCGGCCAGATACGAAGCGCGCGACGGTACGTTTGCAACTCGATGTATTGCGCTGGCGTCAGCAGCGTCGGCCAACGCTCCACTTCATCGCGGTAACGGGTCACAACGCTGTCAGTGCTTGCCAGTTGCACGTTGCGCCATGCACGTTCAAACGCTTCCAGTTGCCCCGGAGGATCAATCAGCACCGGGTAGCCGTCATCATTCGCGACGATGATCTTGCCGCTAGACTGGCCGTTCAATAATTCCATCCAATACTCTTGCGTGATTTCAACAGCATCGCTTGGAATGTTGGTGTTAATGGCAGGATTGTAAAAACCGCCAGTGGATTTCGAATAAAACATAGGTTCTTCCTTGTTTGATAACCAACAATCTAATCGACCCGGCTGGATAGCCAGATAGGAAAACGCCCCAAGGTGTGGGGCGTTTGTTGAGGCACTGGGACGGGTCACACTGGCGCAGGGTCCGGCCAGCCTTCGTTGAGCATCACGTCCGAATAGGTGCTCGCTTCAACTGCCTGCAGCAACTCAAGTTCACGATCAAAACACGCTTGAACGTGTGCGCGGACCGCTTTGGCAATGGCGAGAATCTGGCCGGCGTCGATCTCGACGAAACCGTTGAGTGTTTTGAAGTTGCAGCGGTAACTCGGGTCGAGAATCGCTGAGAGTCCAGTGCTGGCAATCAGCGACTGGCTGTCACGTGAAGTATCGATCTGCAGCTCATTGACGATGACGCCCGCAGCCTCCTGCACATAGCGTTGCTCAGCGATCAACGCTTGCACTTCAGGTTTCGACAGAACTGGGTCGGACGGCGGGGTAAACGTCCATTCAGTCCCCGATTCGACGGCTGACCAGCCACGCGCCGGCATGACCCCCTCAGGTACTTGAACCCAAGTAAATGCGGGATGAAACTCGGCGCAGACGTCATCATCCAGCTGCTTCAATTCTGCGACGATATCGTCACAGATCCATGCGTAGGTTTTCATGCATATTCCTCGAAGATTGCCACGCCATTGGCACCGGCCGCGCCTGGTCTGGCGACACTCGAAGGCCCGACAGGGGAGCCACTGGCACCAGAGCCGTAACCAGATCCTGGTTTAGCGCTTGCAGCAACATAGCCGCCACCTCCGAAAGGTGAACTCCCGCCAGTTCCAGCCAGAGTCGAGCCATTGGTGGAGATGCCATATCCGCCAGACATCCCTGCACCGTTGAACACGGTTCCACCCTGGGCAGGCAACCCCGGTATTCCTGCGCCCCAAAGCCCGGAGATACTGGTCGATACCGAAGTGCTCGGACTTGATCCACCTCCCCCAGGGCAGGCCATCAAAGTTCCAACAGTCGTACTGCCACCGGGCTGGCCGGCAGCTCCAGCCGAACCACCCGCCCCACCCTCGCCTACAGAGACAAACAGGCCTGCGCCGATTTCGCTTGCAGCAAACCAGCCTTCAGCCCAACTGCCGCCCGCACCACCACCGGAAGCCGAGCTTGCTGCGGCGCCTGTTGCGGCAGTTCCACCGCTACCACCACCGCCGCCGATTGCCCTGATGCGAACTTTCTTCATACCGGGGGTGGGAATGTATTGAGCTGTTGAAGTGATAACCTGCGTGCCGAGATACCGACCTGTTCGCGCGGCCAGCTCGGCGATGTCGATGTTTCCCTGATTGACCGGTGCGCTCCAGGCCTTGATGCACCACATGACCGCGATGTTGCGAGAGCGGGTCTCAGACGCCAGCCGAGCGCCGGCCGCTCCTGTAGCGAGAATCCTGCCGTTAACCAAGCCGCCCTTGTAGTATGGAACAGTCGGAAAATCGAACGTGGTGATGTTGCCGTCTGTCGGCATCACTGAGCCGCTGCCAGGTGTCAGCACGGTGTGCCAATGCTCTTGCAATGCATCAGCCTGCAAGCTGCCGATCAAACGACCAGCGTCCACACCGCGCCCATGGTCCCAGCCACGCAGGAACTCACCACGCGATTCCGGCAGTCGGAAATTACCCGCGCCTTCATCGCCTTTGTTGTAGGTAGTGCCGAGGTATGAGGCAAGGTCTGGATAAGTTGCAATGCTTTGCACACTGCCATTCAGTTCGAGAAAACCTGCCGGCACGGTGCCTGTAGGGAAGGCCAGAACGGCGCCCACCGGAACGGTGGATTTAACCTGTTCCACATCCTTGGCCAACGCGGCAATGTCGATGTTTCCCTGATTGATCGGCGCGTTCCAGGCTTTGATGCACCACATGACCGCGAGGTTGCGTGGACGAGCAGAGCCATAGACAGAGGCTGAGCCAAGCGGTGCCGCAGTAGAAGGAACGCCAGACTCTGCAACACCTGGGTAAAGCCCGGCTGCCACAGTATCCGCACCAAATGAAGCAATGGTGTCCGCCGACGCCGCCGTTGTTCTCGGCGCCTGAATGCCTGCACCACCGGCTGAAGTGTCATAACTGACCAGCGTGCCCTTCTGCCAGCTACCCACCGTGCGATCTGCATCAACGCCACGCCCATGATCCCAACCACGCAGGAATTCGCCGCGGGAATCCGGCAGCCGGAAGCTGCCTGCACCTTCATCACCTTTGTTGTAGGTGGCGCCTAGGTACGCAGCCAGATCCGGATAAGTCGCAATGCTCTGCACACTGCCATCCAGCTCCAGAAAACCGGGTGGAACGATACCTGTAGGGAAAGCCATTACCGCACCGACTGGGACGGCTGATCCGAGCCGCGATACTTCCTTGACCAGTGCTGCTACGTCGATGTTTCCCTGATTGACCGGGGCGTTCCAGGCTTTGATGCACCACATGACGGCGATGTTGCGCGGTCTTACAACTCCGCCATCCGCCAGTATCGATGAGGTTACAACCCCCGAAGTCGTATAGGTCCTGGCTACTCCAGGATAGTCAGCGGAAATAAATACATCCGCTTGCGCAGCCGCCACCGATGCCTGCACAACTTCGACCGTGAGGTTCGGATTAGGATTACTGTCAAAAGTAGTTACCGTACCCTTTTGGGGCGAGCCAACTACACGGCCAGCATCGACGCCTCGTCCATGATCCCAACCACGCAAGAATTCCCCACGCGCCTCAGGCAAACGGAAGTTTCCTACGCCCTCATCACCCTTATCAAACTTGCCGCCCAGATAAGCACTCAAGTCCGGGTACGTCTCGCTGCTCTTGACGCTGTTATCCAGCTCGAGAAAACCCGGCGGTGGTGCATCAACCGGAAACGCGACAATCGAACCCACCGGCAACGCCGATGCTTTGGCGATCAGCGCTTCAACTTCAGCCTTGGTATACGAATCCTTGATGCCAAATCCAGCCAACGTTTCAGGATTCGCACCCGCCGTCGCCCGGCCATATTCATCAACCGTCAGGCTCTTGTAAGTCCCGGCAGCAATCCCGGTACGACCGGCGAGCATCTTGAACGTCAGCGCAGTTGTGCCGAGGGTGATCGGCGCGTTGGTGGTCAGGTGCCACAGCGAATCTCCGTTCGCCGTACCCTCCTCGACCATGACCGTCAGGCCCGGCGTGACCTTGGCGTTGCTGTTGGCATCCGTCGCCCGCACCCAGTCACCATTGGCAACAACCCACAAGCCGTTGTCCTTGGCCAGTGTTTGACTCGGCAATAGCACACGGTCACCAGCGACCACGGCGACACCGTCAATCTGCTGCGCGCCGTTCAGCACGACATTGCCAGTCGCAGCGACCCGCACCGATTGTTTGCCATCCAGTTTGCCGAGTTCTTCGGCGAGATAACTCATGACCCAGGCACGCGTGGCTTTGACCACGGTGTCGTCAATCTGCAACGTCACCAGCGATGCATTACTCGTTTCGAAAATCGAGCGAATGTAGAACTCTTTACCGGAACCCGACGTTGCCAGAACCGGTTTGAACGACTCCGGGTATTTGACGATGGCGTAGAGAATCCCGGTGTCGGTCCACAGCCCTGCTTCGCGCACATACCAGCCGCCAACATCTGGCGGAATGGTCACTTCGGCGAGCAGCCAGCTCGGATTTTTCTCGTCCTGGAACAGCGCATTGAGCGGACCACGCCAGACTTCGCGTTTCAGCGCGGTGGCGGTGGCCGCCGGGTTGTAGACCGTGCCGCCGCCGTCGCCGACGGAAATCTGCGTCAACTTGATCGGCGTGCCTGCGGCTTTGCACGCCGTTTCGTAGGCAATCCCTGCGTTGGTGAGCAGGGTGTAATAGTCAGCCATTCAGGCCCCCTGAGGATAAATAGTGGATGTTTCGACGGTGTAGAGCGCCGCCGCCATGAACGCTTCGCCCGAGGTTTCGAGCCCTTCGATGACGATCGGATAAACCGTGGTCAGCTCACCGCAGAACGTCGCGGCGCCGATGACGTGATTGCCGAACGCGCTGAGCCCCACCGAGACCGTCAGCACATCCCGCTCGCTTTTCGCATCGGCCAGGCGTCGGTCGAGACGGGCGTCGATGGCTTCGCTATAGGGTTGTTCGCTGAAGGCGCGCACGGAAAAGCTGTACGGCGCGCCGGGCGGTGTCTGTTCGTACCAGGCGCGGATTTCCGGGCGCAGTTGCAAACCCTTGGCGGCGTTTTCCAGCGCCTTGCGAATGCCGGCCTGACGCGCCGTGGGCCAGGCTAATTCGACGGTCAGGCGTTTTTCCGCTTCCGGCGCATCGGTGCTCCATTCGGCGACACCCCGATCCGCTGCCAGATACGGCAGAAAAGCGACCGGCGTTTCGCTGGGGTTCATCAATTCGGGGAACGGCGGCGCGATGCGATCCAGCAATGCAGCGAAGCCCAGATCCAGCCCGCGTTCGGGGGTCGAGCTGTTGGCGGGCAACAGCGTCGGGCGCTGAGTTGTTTCACTCATAGCGTCAGCACCTCGACTTCAACCGCCGTGCAGTACGGCGCTTGAAACGCCGAGGTCACGATCGGCGCCAGCGGTTCAAGAATCTGCAATTGCACGGCGCCGGCGCTGTGCAGCGTGAAGTCGATCCAGCTCGGATCGACCCGGCCTTCGAGGCGATGACAGCTGTCAGCGTAGGCCTGTAATTGCTGCTGCGCCGCGACTTTTGTCAGGCCGGAATCAGGGCCGGAATTGATCTTGGCGACGACGCGAATTTTGTAGCGCTGAATGTCGGCAGACTTGACGGTGACGAGGTCGGTTTCCGGTCGCACATCGGGCCGTGCGAAATGCTGCCGCACACCGTCGAGCAAGGTTTCGGACGCTGTGCCGTCGCCCTCTCGCGCCAGCACCGTGACTTGCACTTCGCCGGGCGCGGTGCGGCGGCCATTGCCATCCTTGACCTGCGCGGCGAGGCCGTCCGGGTTGAAGGTGTACGTGACGTTCACAACCCCGGCATCGCTGGATTCGACGCTCACCGTTGGCCGCTCACCGAGGGTGAACACTTCGCGGCGATACTGCATTCGCGAACCCGCCGCCGGTGCATGGGGCGCCAGGTAATAGCGCAACCGCGCATCGTCGTCGCTTTCATAAATCGCCGGCACCGGTGGGAATGCGGCCGGGTCGCCGGCATCCAGCAATTGCCGCTCAAGGCCCATGTCGGCCAGTCGCGCATCGAGGTTGCTGCCCGTCGCCCACCACGCCAGCATCTGCTTGATACGTGCGTTGTATTTGCGTTCGTGGGTTTGCAGCCGGACGCAAAAGGCTTCCAGCGCCAGGGTCAGCAACTCGCTTTCGTTGTCGAGACTGGTCTTGAGTTTTGCCGCGCTGTCCGGCGAGCGCGCAGCGACGTATTCGATGACGAACGCCTTGAACTCGGCGAGCAAATCCTCAAAGGCCTCGACGGTGATCAGCGAAGGTTCGGCCAGTTGGTTCTGCCCGGGAATCAACATGCTCATGTCACGACCTCGAAGGTTTGTTGACGGTTTTTCCAGGTGCCGGCGAAGCGCAGCAGCAGTCCAGCGCCCTGACGGCTGGCGACGATCACTTGCGGCTGAAAATCACTGATGCCGTTTTGCGCGTTGTAGAACGCTTGCGCCGCGTGGCTCTGCGCTAGCAGCAAGACGTCGTCACCGAGGTTCTGCCCCAACAGCGAGGGGATCAGCGATCCGTACAAGGGCCGTTTTTGCCGGGTGCCCAGCGGCGTGGTCAGGGCCCGGGTCGCGCGCTGCACAAACTGCAGCCAGTCGTCGACCGTGGCCCCGCTGTCTCTATCGATTCCGATCATGGGAAACTCTTGAATCAGGGGCTGATGACGCGGCCCTGGTGATCGACCAATGGGCCGCTGAAGTGCACGCCGGAGGCGTCGATGGTCAGGCCGACAGCGCCCAGTTGCAGGTTGATCGCTTGTGGCGTCATGGTCAGTTGCGCCGGGCCGATGCTCAGTTCCAGCGCTTCACGAGAACCGCTGAAAGCGGCCGGGCCGTTCTGCCAGTGCAGGGTGTGGGTGGCGTCGTCGTAGCCGCTTTCGCTGCCGTCCTGATGTACACGACGAGTCAACGTCGGCACCGTCGAGGCCGGTGGAAAACGGTCACTGTTCAAACCGAACAAAGCCACGCTCTGCGCGCCGCTTTCGCCGCTGCCGTAGTTGAACAGCAAGCACTGCTCGCCCACGCTCGGGATCCGCGATTCGCTCTGCGCCCCGGCACTCGGGTTGAAGAACTTGATGGCCGGCGTCAGCAAGCCGCCGTGGCTGACCTGACAGGTGTTGCTCGCTGCATCGACCGTCTGGCAAATGCCGATGCGGCAGAAGCTCTCGGCGCGGCGGTTCAGGTCTTCGATCTCCGCTTCCATTTCCGCCAGGCGCTCGATGAGCGGGCCCAGTTGCATGCGCAGTAATGCGTCGAACATCGGTCAGCCCTCCAGCGCGGTGTATTGATCGGGATCGTCGATGTTGCTGACCTCCCAGGTGCGGGCGAATTTTGGCGTGCCGAGCGGGTCGTCAAGCAAGGTCGGACCGAGGTAGAGGGTCTGCTCGAACGTCAGGGTCCAGGCCTTGAATTGCTCGCCGAACAATGACGGCAAGCCATCGATGTTGGTCGGCAAATCACATTGATCAGCGGGCAAGTTCCAGCGGTTATCGGTGATCAGGTTTTTCAGCACGGCAATCAGATCGCACGCGGCAAACGCGGTCGCAGAAAGCGCTGGAATGACTTGCAGCGACACCGTCATGACATGAGCGATACGCCCGTCAGCGGCACGCACTCCTGATGCATTGCGGTCGAAGTCGATCAGCACCCAGGCCTGATCGCCTGGCGCCGTGAAATCGTCGTGATTGCCGACGCTGATATTGAGCCCGGCGGTGTTGCGCAGCGTCGTCGCGATGGCGGTGAACAATTGCGACGGCTGTTGGATCGGTGTGGGCATACATGACCTCCTTTTCAATCGTCCACGCGCAGCCCTGCCGCCCAAAGGGCGGCACGAATGACATTCAAGGTTAAGGCTGGTCGCGGGGTGGAACTTCGCAGACGCCGATGCGCTTGGCGGCCCAGCGTTCGTACAGACCGATGGCCACGTCGGCACCGGCCATTGCGGTGAGGCAGCCGAAGGCGCCAGCGGCCCAGATCGACATGCCGGCGGCATACAGCAGCATGATCGCCGACACGCCGCAGATCATGCAGGCGCCAGAGCGCAATGCCAGCCGCCGCAGCAGTGGCCAGCCACGAGCGCCCTCTTTGTCGGCGCGCCACATTTCGCCGGACACCCCGCCGACGACGGCGAAGAGGATGACTAGCCAGATCGGCATGTCCGCCAACGCTTGTTGCTCGTTTGTCATGTCACGCCTCCTGGGGGTGATTGATGAGTGGTGTGTGTTGGGTTCAATCGGGTTCTCTTGAGGTAGGCATTCCAAAAAGCCCGGCGCGGCGGCCGGGCTTTTCAGTAATGCAGACCAGAACAATCAGACCGACACTCAGGCCAGGGAAAAAGGTACGGTTTTGAGCTCTTCAGTAAGGGGCAACTGGCCAGACGATCGTCGCCGGGTAGCCCGGTTGTTTGTCGATGTCGCTGACGGCAATCGAATAGAGCTTGTGCGCCAACAACTTTGACTGCTCGTCAGGCGTGGCGACGTTAATGTCAGCCTTGAACTGCAAGGAGTTGAGCAGCAGCCAGTTGGCCGCTGCGTTCAACAATTGCCATTTCTGCAATTGCGCTTGATCGATCAGCTCTTGCTCGGTCGGTGGCGGCGGCACGTAGGCGGCGAATGTCCAGACACCGTCGGTTTTGGTCGCGACCCAACCCAGTTGCACTTCGGGGTGGTCGGTCACTTCTGCCCAGATGATGCTGGGGTGAAACATTTGCGTGATGTCACCGTCAGTTTCGAAGAACTCGACGATTCGATCCTGATCAACACGTCCATATCGGCGCATGGTGTTTTCCTTTTCAGAGTGGCTGGTTGAACGACTTGTCGACATGCAGTGCCTGCGGCAATGGATGGCGATGTTTGAGCCTCAGGCAGGCATTCCGAAAAGCCCGGCCACGATGCACCGGGCTTTTCAGTAATGCGCTCCTTCGCCTTCCTTCAAATCCTGTGTCCAAGAAGGAAGCTGACTTTTCGGCGCTACTGGCGCGGTACGAGTCCGTTCATATTGTTTTTCCGACCGCGGTCCCTGCCCGCCGGATAACTGCTTCTGGTGCTTTACGCTGCACACCCGGGTCAGTTGCCAACCCTCTGAACCGTTTAGGCCGGTTCATCGCTGCCTGTTCTTGTGGAACTAAAGAGCTTTCTTGCCAGCCGCTTTGTCGAGCGGCTTGGTAGCAAGAATATGCATGGATGCATATACAGTCAATGCATAAATGCATTTATTTATGCACTTAAAATGCACAGACGCATGGAGACCCCGTCCAGCAAGGCTTTGAGGGTTTTCTGCAGGCGAAAAAAAACCCGCCGAGAGGGCGGGTTTCATTTGAAGTCGATCAGATCAGCGGGCGTACATGCCCCACCAGAAGACGTGTCCGAGGATGACGATCTGCTCTTCCTGGATCTCATGGAAGCTGTAGTCCTCGTCCGGATGTTCATCGCGATTGAAGCTGCGCAGACGAATGCCGGTCGGCAAGCGGTAGAGTTGCTTCACCCGTAACTGACCATTGTGATTGATCGCATACAGGTCGCCATCAATGATGTCGCCGATGCCGCACTTGCCCGCGTTGACACCGACGGTGGCGCCATCACGCAGCACCGGCAACATGCTGTTGCCACGCACGGTCACGCATTTGGCCTGGTCGAACTGCACACCGTTATGGCGCAGGCTGCGCTTGCCGAAGCGCAGGCTAGAGCGCTCGCTCTCTTCAATGACGAATCTTCCTGATCCTGCTGCCAATTCAACCTCGCGAAGGAACGGCACCGATACTTCGTCATCATCGACAGGCGTGTCGTCGTCCCACAGCATTATGTCCTTGAGTTCCGCGTGTACGGCATCACGCGTGGCGCCTGCCGCCTGCGCGACATCCGCGCGCCCGCGCAACTGATCGGTACTGACATTGAAGTACTCGGCAATCTTCGAAATGTGTTTATCCGAGGGATCGACGATCTTCCCGCTGAGAATCCGCGAGAGAGTGGATTGAGGCACGCCGGTGCGACGGTGGAGCTCCGTGGGGGAGATCCCGTGCTGGTCGAGCAGTGCTCTTAAGACGGAGGCTACGTTGCGTTTTTGCATAACGTGCATAGTGCTTGAACTCTTTTGCGAACACAAATGCTGATTTGCATAAATCACGCATAAAGACTCATCGGCACCCAATCGTTTCACGGCTGCGACGTGCTAATGAGCCGTGGTAACCTAGCGCCAATTAGGAAACTTCCTACAAGCTCATCAGAACAATCTTATTTAAATCCAGCCTCCTTCAAATCCGACGCTGAAACGATTTCAGCCCGGAACAAGCAACTGTCGCCTCTGGCCCAGCCTGCAGGACTGGACAGTCGAGCGATCGATCAACACTGAGCCAACCATGACCACACCCCATGTAAAACAGCGCAAGAACAGCGACATTGAAGCGTTGCGTGCGCTGGCGATTGTCCTTGTCATCTTTGCCCACATTGCCTTGATCCTGTCCCCGCAATCGCTCTACTGGAACGTGCTGGCGGACTATCGATTCGGCTACGGCGTGGATATTTTTTTCTGCGTTTCCGGGTTCATCATTACCAAATCGATTGCCGGTGAGATTCCAGCCAGCCGAAGCTTTCGTGACCTGCTGGAGTTGAGCGTGCCGTTCTGGGTCAGGCGGTTCTGGCGACTGATGCCATCGGCCCTGTTCTGGATTGCGGTATCGCTGCTGCTGTCTTATCTGTACGGCGGCAAAGGGGTGTTTTTGCAGTTGGAGATTTTCGTCCACTCCGCCCTCGCCGCTGCCTTGCAGTACATGAATGTGGTGTATGCCGTCAGCCGAGACACCGGTACGCTGGGTGATGCCGGGATTTACTGGAGCCTTTCTCTGGAAAACCAGTTTTATCTGGTGCTGCCGATCATCGCGGTGCTGGCCGGTCGGCGCTGGATGCCTGCGGTATTCATTGCGGTATTCCTGGCGCAGTTCTTTCTGACCCGGCAACTGATTCGCCCTACGCCCGAGTTGTGGGCGTTCCGTACCGACGCCATTTCCCTGGGTGTGTTGTTGGCCCTGTGGCACGGCAGCGAAAGTTACCAGCGCCTGGAACCGACCTTCCTGAAAAACAAGGCAGCCGTTGTGCTGCTACTGGCGGCGATGATCTGGCTCCTTGCCGCGCTGACCGCCCCTAACCCACCCCTGCCTTTCGCCATGGGACTGACCGCTGTCGGCTCAGGTTTGCTGGTCTGGATCGCGAGCTACAACAAGGATTATCTGACGCCCAACCGCGCCTTGGCAGCCTTGTGCAACTATATCGGCTCGCGCTCCTACGCCATCTATCTGACGCACGTCATTGCGCTGTCGCTGGTCAGGCATTGGTTCTTTGCCGCACCTGGCGACACGCAGCCAACGCCTTTCGGCGGTGGATACACAGCGTTGTATATCGGTGTTTTTGTCGCGATCACTTTGTTGTTTTCCGAATTCAACTACCGCTACATCGAAAACCCGATGAGAAGGCACGGCGAGAAATTGTCGCGCAACCTCAAGTCCCGATTCGCAGTGGCTTGAATGTCGCGTAAGGGCAAAAAGCGTTGTGGCACCACGCATTTTTGCCCTCGCCTGCGCCTGACACTGCGCTTGTGCGGATCAAATGTCCGCTACGCGTTCAACCAGCTCAGCCTTTGACTCGACGTGCCGCCGCATTGGCGCGCTTGAGCCGATCATTCCTGGCTTTTTTCTGATAATCGTCTTTGGCGCTCATGATGCCGCCCGCGGCGTGCACCCAATCGGTGGCGGTGCAGCCAGAAAGCAGCACAGCCGTTGTGAAGACTGAGGTAAAGACAAGTACGCTTTTCATATTGAGTTTCCACGTTCAACGATAAATCACCCAGCCGATCCCTTACTCATTCAACAGCCTTTGCAGCCTGGATTCGGCCCGCTCGAGTCTGGCTTCATGCTTCTTGACGACTTTCACATCACCGTACTGACGCGCCGCCTTCAGATGGTTTTGTCTGCGCCGAACTTCCGCTTCGGCCTTCTGAATAGCCCTTTCGTGCTCATCCTCTGCAGAGGGCTCGCGACAGTAACGCTCGACATTGGCCAGCGCCTGCTCCAGGCCGGCCTTGCGATAAACATAATCCGCCGCCTCCGCGCGCTCTATTTGCCGAACAAGTTCAATGCGGCGCTCGGCGCAACTTTGGTGCGAGTCGGCGAACGAACATTCAGCGATTAAAAAGCAACTGACCGTCAGCGTCAGGCTGCAAAAAATACCCAACTTCATCAAACGAACCTCAGATAACGCTTCTCACCAGAACGGCCGCAGAAATAACTAACGCGGTTCCAGGCATCACGGCAATTCAAGATTTTCTGTAGACCGTGTAAGGCGGCTGAGACCATTTCGCGACAGCATGCCTTGCACGTTGGGAAGTGCTCGACCATCCACGCCATTGGCACATAAACATGATCAAAACACAGTAACACCGGCGTACGGTCAGACAGCGTGGATAGACTCACGTCTTTCTCTTTGCCACCAATTGCCGCTGCAACAAATACAGTGCCCTCTCTATTAATGGCAATGGATCGTTTCCAGGCCGGGGCTTGAACCCCATGAGAACTGCGCACACAAAACCAGAGCATCGATAACCCCCCTAACACCGTAAACGTCATCACATTCTTCAAGACAATAAAAACAGCCTGCTGCGCTGACTCTTCGGTACAGTCGCAGAGGCTGTTGGCTTGACGCGAATCACATTAACAACGCAGGGTCGTCGAGGCCTTACTGGCGTCTTACTCAGTCTTACTCATTCGCTCCAGGGCCTTGCACCCTTGGGTTTTCGCTAGCGCGGGACGTGGCAGACGCCATTGATGAGATTGTTGATGTTGTAGTAATACTCGGTATCAGAGAAGTAATTGAAGGTGACCATACCGCCTTGGAAACCTCTTTCCATAAAGGGCAGTTCATCTCCTGCCGTGTCGGCATCAAACTTCACAATGGATCGCGTTTTGAACAGAAACCTGGAAGTGTCGAGATGAGTAAATGCAATCTCAAATTTGCGGTCAAAGGTAACAACTTTACCCTCGGGCGTTTTCACCACGTAATACACATAAAGAGCACCTTCTTTCGGATCAATCGTCATATCACCGACGCCATGCCAACGAACTTTGTGGTCAGGGGTATGTACAAAGTCGATCGAAGCGAAACATGGCGCACGCGGAATATCACGATTGATCAAATAAAAATAGCTGATGATCAATGCGCCGAAAATCAACACCGAAGAAACGGCCGACAACGCGATTATTTTTTTCCAACGAGCTGGTAGTTCACGCATATGGCCTCCCCTTTACTTTCAGGCTTGACGCACTTGATCAATAACTGGGAGAGCGGCTTTCGCACGTAGTAATTGGTGTCGGACAGTTCAATGGGCGGCTCGAACTCGCTGAGTGCTTTTACAATTTGCTCCTTGGACATCTTTTCACTTTCTTCCACATACAACTTCGCCTCGCCTTCCTGCCAGATGAGTTTCCACTCTTCCAGGTCGGCGGGTTTCCTGATGATCAAGTACGCGTAAAACAGCGGAAGAACAATCGCGGGGACTACGATTGCGGGCAACAGATAGCGCCAATAGCGGCGCGACGACTGCGTTATGGTGATGGACGCCTGCTCGTCAGGCACTGACAGTGCCGTCTCGGACTCAGGCTCCGCAACCTCAGCGCTGACCAACCGGATCTCACACAGCAGCACCACGCCGCGGCGTGGCAAAGTCTTGAGGCTGTCCCTTGGCAAACCCACGTCGGCGAAATGTGCGCGAAGCATGTGCAGGGTTTTGTAGTAACTGCTGTCGGAAATCACCAGGCCGCGATCACCCCAGACTCGCGAGATCAGTTGTTCTTTATCGGTGACGCCGGCGATCAATGCCAGTAACAGATCACTTTCATTGCTGCCCAGACAGGCTGATCGCCCTGCCCGACTGAGGGTCATTTTTTCCGCATCGTAGAAACAATCGCTCGATGATGCTCCTGAGCCGATGCCCTCTGACTGTTCCAAACTGTGTCCTCACCTGACCTGCCATCCACGAATTCCGATCATTCGATAGCTTTTCGGCACTATAGGACACAATGCCAACCCGAGCGGCGGCGCGTTGCTGCATCCACCTCAAAAAAACTTCATACTCGGCTCCACTGAATCAACCCACGGGTCGCATCGCTGGCAAACAACCGCCATTTCGAAGATGTGAATGCCCCCGTTTTTGCCTTGTCACTCATTCCGGTAAAGCTAAACCCCTGATGAATAAAGCTATTTCAGACCTGTCCTCCCACACTCCGATGATGCAGCAGTACTGGCGCCTGAAGAATCAGCACCCGGATCAGCTGATGTTCTACCGCATGGGCGACTTCTACGAGATCTTCTATGAAGACGCGAAGAAGGCTGCCAAGTTGCTGGACATCACCCTGACCGCGCGCGGGCAGTCGGCGGGGCAGGCGATTCCGATGTGTGGGATTCCTTACCACGCGGCGGAAGGCTATCTGGCGAAACTGGTCAAGCTCGGCGAGTCGGTGGTGATCTGTGAGCAGGTCGGGGACCCGGCGACCAGCAAAGGTCCGGTCGAACGTCAGGTGGTGCGTATTCTCACGCCGGGCACGGTCAGTGACGAGGCGCTGCTCGACGAGCGCCGCGACAACCTGATTGCCGCCCTACTGGGTGACGAGCGCTTGTTCGGTCTGGCCGTGCTGGACATCACCAGCGGCAGCTTCAGCGTGTCGGAAATCAAAGGTTGGGAAAATCTGCTGGCGGAACTGGAGCGGGTCAACCCGGTGGAACTGCTGATCCCGGATGACTGGCCACGTGATCTGCCGGCGGAAAAACGCCGTGGCGTCAGCCGTCGCGCGCCGTGGGATTTCGAGCGTGACTCGGCGCTGAAGAGCCTTTGCCAGCAATTCTCCACCCAGGACCTGAAAGGCTTTGGTTGCGAGAACCTGACCCTGGCAATCGGCGCTGCGGGCTGCCTGTTGGCCTATGCCAAGGAAACCCAGCGCACCGCCCTGCCGCATTTGCGCAGCCTGCGTCATGAACGTCTCGACGACACCGTGGTTCTGGATGGCGCTAGCCGCCGTAACCTGGAACTCGACACCAACCTCGCCGGTGGCCGTGACAACACCCTGCAATCGGTGGTCGATCGCTGCCAGACCGCCATGGGCAGCCGTTTGCTGACCCGTTGGCTGAACCGGCCATTGCGCGACTTGACCGTGTTGCTCGCGCGCCAGACCTCGATCACTTGCCTGCTCGATCGCTATCGCTTCGAAAAGCTGCAACCGCAGCTCAAGGAAATTGGTGACATCGAGCGGATTCTCGCGCGAATCGGTTTGCGCAATGCGCGTCCCCGTGACCTTGCTCGCCTGCGCGACGCGCTTGGCGCCTTGCCCGAACTGCAAGTGGCGATGACCGATCTGGAAGCGCCACACCTGCAAGCGCTGGCGACCACCACCAGCACTTACCCGGAACTGGCAGCATTGCTGGAAAAAGCCATTATCGATAACCCGCCGGCGGTGATCCGTGACGGCGGCGTGCTCAAAACCGGTTACGACAGTGAACTCGACGAGCTGCAATCGCTGAGCGAAAACGCCGGCCAGTTCCTCATCGATCTGGAAGCACGGGAAAAGGCGCGCACGGGCTTGAGCCACCTGAAGGTCGGCTACAACCGCATTCACGGCTACTTCATCGAGCTGCCGAGCAAGCAGGCGGAATCGGCCCCGGCGGATTACATCCGTCGCCAGACCCTCAAGGGCGCCGAGCGCTTCATCACGCCGGAGCTGAAGGAGTTCGAAGACAAGGCGCTGTCGGCCAAGAGCCGCGCCCTCGCCCGCGAGAAGATGCTCTACGAAGCGCTGCTGGAAGATCTGATCAGCCAGCTCCCGCCATTGCAGGACACCGCCGGTGCGTTGGCCGAACTCGACGTACTGAGCAACCTCGCCGAGCGTGCGCTGAACCTTGATCTGAATTGCCCGCGGTTCGTCAGCGAGCCGTGCATGCGCATCACTCAGGGCCGTCACCCGGTGGTCGAGCAAGTGCTGACCACGCCGTTCGTGGCCAACGACCTGAGCCTCGATGACAACACGCGCATGCTGGTAATCACCGGCCCGAACATGGGCGGTAAATCCACTTACATGCGCCAGACCGCGTTGATTGTGCTGTTGGCGCATATCGGCAGCTTCGTGCCGGCCGCCAGTTGCGAATTGTCATTGGTGGACCGCATCTTTACCCGAATCGGCTCCAGCGATGACCTCGCCGGCGGCCGCTCGACCTTCATGGTCGAAATGAGCGAAACCGCCAACATCCTGCACAACGCGACCGAGCGCAGTCTGGTGCTGATGGACGAAGTCGGTCGCGGCACCAGCACCTTCGACGGCCTGTCGCTGGCGTGGGCGGCCGCCGAGCGTCTGGCGCAGCTGCGCGCCTATACTTTGTTTGCCACTCACTATTTCGAGCTGACGGTATTGCCGGAAGCCGAGCCGCTGGTGGCCAACGTGCACCTCAATGCGACCGAGCACAACGAACGCATCGTGTTCCTGCACCACGTGCTGCCGGGGCCGGCGAGCCAAAGCTACGGTCTGGCGGTGGCGCAATTGGCCGGCGTGCCGAGCGAAGTGATCGTGCGCGCGCGCGAGCACTTGAGCCGACTGGAAGACACCGCTCTGCCTCATGAGGCGCCTAAACCCGCCGCCAAGGGCAAACCGTCGACGCCGCAGCAAAGCGACATGTTCGCCAGCCTGCCGCATCCGGTGCTGGATGAGTTGGCGAAAGTCGATCTGGATGACCTGACCCCACGCCAAGCGCTCGAAATGCTCTATGCACTGAAGAACCGGATATAAGCACTGAAGAAGCGGATATAACGCAAACCGCTTCAAGCTGTTAGAATCTCGCGCGGTTTGGGATGCTGCTGGCTAATAGCCTGGCCAGCAGGTATCGCTCCCGAACCTGGCGACCCCAACCGTGAAGGGGCAACGCTGCCGCCGCCTGAGGAGAAAATTAGAAATGACCTTCGTCGTCACCGACAACTGCATCAAGTGCAAGTACACCGACTGCGTAGAAGTGTGTCCGGTGGACTGCTTTTACGAAGGCCCGAACTTCCTGGTGATTCACCCGGATGAGTGCATCGACTGCGCCCTGTGCGAACCAGAATGCCCGGCCGTTGCCATTTTCTCCGAGGACGAAGTCCCAGAGGACATGCAGGAATTCATTCAGCTGAACGTTGATCTGGCTGAAATCTGGCCAAATATCACCGAGAAGAAAGAATCGCTGCCGGATGCCGAAGAGTGGGATGGCGTCAAAGGCAAGATCAAAGACCTCGAACGCTGATCTGTCGCGCGCTCGAATAAAAGGCCCCTCGCGGGCCTTTTTGCTTTTCTGCGTTTTACTTTTCTGCAGGCAAAAAAAGGGGCGGTATGACCCGCCCACATTTTTCCCTATTCCCTGTATTCCTTTTCATCGTCCTGATGAATCGCTTCCTGCGATGTGCTTCCCCCTCTTCCTTGAGGGGCGTGTCTGTCCGTCGACACAACCCGGATACTAAAGAGTTCCCTGACGAGAGCAATCAGTCCTCCACGCTGAAACGCGACGTAATATGCCTTTCACATTAGAAAATAAACATGAAAATCAACGAGTTAAATACTTAGCTTGAGCATGATCGTCGTCTTCCGCAGAGTAAAAATAACGAACACTTACGAAACAGTAAGCATTGGCTTACAGCGAATGACTACATCGGTCTCGATCAGACCAATGGCTTTCCCGGAAAACAAAAAGCCCCGAACCAGTCGGGGCTTTTTGCGGGCGGTCGTTTGAGGCGCTTACTGGAACAGCGACTCGCTCGACAGGCCATTCTTCTCGAGAATTTCACGAAGGCGCTTGAGGCCTTCCACCTGGATCTGCCGCACCCGCTCACGGGTCAGGCCGATCTCCAGGCCGACATCTTCCAGCGTGCTGCTCTCATGACCGCGCAGACCGAAGCGGCGTATCACCACCTCGCGTTGCTTGTCGGTCAACTCAGACAGCCATTGATCAATGCTTTGCGACAGGTCGTCATCCTGCAGCAGTTCGCACGGATCGGTCGGACGATCATCGGTGAGGGTGTCCAGCAGGGTTTTATCCGAATCCGGACCCAGCGAGACGTCGACCGAAGAAACCCGTTCGTTCAGGCCCAGCATGCGCTTGACCTCACCCACCGGTTTTTCCAGCAGGTTGGCGATTTCTTCGGGTGAAGGTTCGTGGTCGAGTTTTTGCGTCAGCTCTCGCGCAGCCCGCAGGTACACGTTGAGTTCCTTGACCACATGAATCGGCAGCCGGATGGTCCGGGTCTGATTCATGATCGCGCGCTCGATGGTTTGACGAATCCACCAGGTCGCGTAGGTCGAGAAGCGGAAGCCGCGCTCGGGATCGAACTTTTCCACCGCGCGGATCAATCCGAGGTTGCCCTCTTCGATCAGATCCAGCAGCGACAGCCCCCGATTGACGTAACGCCGGGCGATTTTCACCACCAGTCGCAGGTTACTTTCAATCATGCGCTTGCGCCCGGCCGGATCGCCACTTTGCGACAGTCGCGCAAAATGAACTTCTTCCTCCGGGGAGAGCAGTGGGGAAAAGCCGATTTCGTTGAGATACAACTGCGTGGCATCAAGTGCCCGCGTGTAGTCGATGTACTTATGTTGTTTAAGTGAAGCGGAGTGTTTGGATTTGGAACGAACGGAAGGTGGAGCAGCCCCTTCATCATTCGACATCGAAGAATCCGAATCGATGCCGGTCTCCATAAGGAGAACCTCATCGTCGATGTCAAACTCCGGCACTTCTTTACTGAGAGCCATTGTTATAGTCCTTTGGTGAGTTCGACCCCAAGCTCAAGCGACGCCTTTATCCTTGGCAGCGCTGGAGCCTGTCCCCTCTACGCGATGGAACAGGCTGACTTGCAAATCAACGTCTTGGCAGGAACTGCAGCGGATCTACAGGTTTACCTTGGCGGCGAATCTCAAAATGCAGTTTCACCCGGTCTGTACCCGTTGACCCCATTTCGGCAATTGTCTGTCCGACCTTGACCTGCTGTCCCTCCCGAACCAACAGCCTGCGGTTATGTCCGTAAGCACTGACGTAGGTTTCGCTGTGTTTGATGATGACTAATTCGCCGTAGCCCCTTAAGCCACTCCCGGCGTAAACCACCGTCCCATCAGACGCAGCTAAAACAGGCTGTCCCAAATCTCCGGCGATATCAATTCCTTTATTCAAACTACCGTTTGAAGAGAATTTTCCAATCAGAATGCCATTAGATGGCCATCCCCAGCCGGTCGGGGCCGGGCCTGCGGGAGGCAGTGGAGCAGGCGCTGGCTTGTTGCCGACGGACGGTGCAACCCCCGTAGAACCGGTGGTTGTCGTGGTCGTCGTGCCATTTGCCTGGCGCCGGATTACCGTGGTTTTACTCGACGAAGAAGGCGATGAACTGCTGTTGCTCACCACCGCAGTCGGCGTTGAACCGGTACGCCCGTCAAAGCGAATTGTCTGACCCGGGTGGATCGTATACGGCGTAGGAATATTGTTCCGGGCAGCGAGGGCTTTGTAGTCCCAGCCGTAGCGAAATGCGATCGAAAACATCGTATCGCCCGGACGGACTACATACTGCCCCGTCGTCACGGTAGGACGTTGTGCAACCGTGTTGTTGCGATCGACCACGCGCACGTTGTTCGATTTGGTGCTAGAGCAACCCACCAGCAAGGTGCTCAAGACAAGGCCAGTCACCAGGCGCTGAAAGCTTGTGTTACCCATACGCTGCGCAATGACTGTGAGACTCACCCGCCGCTCCCTTTGTGGTGGCTGAAAAATTTGGAATGCCGAATTCCGGCATGAGGTGTCGCAAGTATAACGGGCCGAATCGGCTTTACCCTTAATGAAGCGAAATCGCTTCGCGCACACGTTTGCAAGCTGACAATCTGCGCGTTTAAACCATCGTTGCCGGAGTAAGACATGGGCGAACGAAAGGAATTCAGCGCCTGCCAATAAATGCTCAGGCTAGTGGCCCATTGAGCAACGGCACGAAGCGCACGGCACCCAGAACATGTCGGGAAAAGCCGTTTTCTTCACGCACGATCAGCAGCAGTTGCTGCACCTCTCCCGAGCCGACCGGAATCACCATGCGTCCGCCAGGTGCCAGTTGATCGAGCAACGCTTGGGGTACGTCGGTGGCCACAGCCGTCACGATAATGCCGTTATAAGGTGCCAGCGCCGGCCAGCCTTCCCAGCCATCGCCCCAGCGGAACACCACGTTGCGCAAGTTCAGTTCGACCAGACGTTCCTTGGCCCGATCCTGCAGCACTTTGATGCGCTCGACCGAAAACACGCGCTCGACCAGTTGCGACAACACGGCAGTCTGATAACCGGAGCCCGTGCCGATCTCCAGCACTTTATCCAGCGGCCCGGCCTCCAGTAGCAGCTCGCTCATGCGCGCCACCATATAAGGCTGGGAAATGGTCTGGTTGTTGCCGATCGGCAGCGCCGTGTCTTCATAGGCGCGATGCGCCAGCGCTTCGTCGACGAACAGGTGCCGCGGCGTGCGGCGGATGACTTCCAGCACCTTGGCGTTGCACACGCCTTCTTCATACAAGCGCTGGATCAGCCGCTCCCGGGTACGTTGGGAGGTCATGCCGATCCCGCTGCGCAATCTGTCTTCGTGTTCGCGGGACATCAGCGCAGTCCCTCCAGCCAGCCGTCGAGGCTTCTGAACGCATCGTTGAAGGTGCGATCAAGCTGCAATGGCGTGATGGACACATAGCCCTGCATCACCGCATGGAAGTCAGTGCCCGGCCCGCCGTCTTCGGCGTCGCCGGCAGCGGCAATCCAGTACCCGGCCTTGCCACGCGGATCGACCACTTTCATCGGCGCCGCCGCCCGGGCCCGGTGGCCGAGGCGAGTCAGCTGAATACCGCGAATGTGGTCGATCGGCAGATTGGGAATGTTCACGTTGAGCACCGTGCGCGGCGGCAGATCGAGCCCGGCATGGGCCTCGACCAGTTTGCGCGCAAAGTAGGCCGCCGTCGGCAGATTATCCACCTGACGCGAGACCAGTGAGAAGGCAAACGACGGACGTTCGAGAAAGCGCCCTTCGAGCGCTGCCGCGACGGTGCCGGAATACAACACGTCATCACCCAGATTGGCGCCGAGGTTGATCCCGGACACCACCATGTCCGCTTGGCGCTCCAGCAAGCCGTTAAGGCCCAGGTGCACACAGTCGGTCGGTGTGCCGTTGAGGCTGATAAAGCCGTTGGCCAGGTATTGCGGGTGCAGCGGACGGTCGAGCGTCAGCGAACTGCTGGCGCCGCTTTTGTCCTGTTCCGGGGCGATAACCACGCACTCGGTGTAATCCGCCAGCGCAGCATAAAGCGCGGCAAGACCGGGTGCGGTTACCCCATCGTCGTTAGAAATCAGAATACGCATGGGCTGTCCGTCTGCCCCACCGGCACCAGATCAACGAGTTCGCGCACCAATACAGTGGCGAAGCATCCGGCCGGGAGGACGAATTCCAGTTGCAGAATGTCAGGCTGGGGATAATGCCACGTCAACCCGCCAATGGGCAGCCGCAGGATGCGACGTTCGTGGCTCATGCCGGCGTGAATCAACCAATCGCGCAGCTCCGCTTCACCGGCGGCAATCCCCTGCTCCAGTTCATGGACAACGCCTGCGGTCGGCGAGTCACCTTCGCCCCACTGCGGGCCGGTCGGGTGCAGGTCGAGAATCGCCAGGCGCGGGTCGCTGCACTCAGCTTCACCGGCCGGAAAAAAGCTGCGGCTGTCGGTGAAGGCCAGCAGATCGCCGACCTGGGCTTGTTGCCAGGTGCCATCAGCCACACGCGCCGCCAACACTTTGTTGAACAAATAACTGCGCGCGGTCGAGAGCAAGCGCGAACGTACATTGCGCTGCTCCGGCAAGGCTTTGCGTGCCGCCCACGAACGCGCATCGACGACATTGCCGCCGTCATGGCCAAAACGCTGGGCGCCGAAATAATTGGGAATGCCTTGTTTAGCGATCCGTTGCAGACGCTGTTCAATCGCGTCTTTGTCGCCACTGAACTGAGTCAGGCGCAAGGTAAAACCGTTGGCCGAATGCGCGCCACGTTGCAGCTTGCGCTTGTGGCGAGTGGTCTTGAGGATCTTCAGCGTGTCGTTTTCTGCCGCCGACAGATCAGGGTCAGCCTTGCCCGGCAGTTGCACGCTGAACCACTGACGGGTCAGCGCCTGACGATCCTTGAGGCCGGCATAGCTGACGGTGCGCAATGGCACACCGGCAGCCTTGGCGATGCGCCGCGCGGCTTCTTCAGTGTTCAGGCCACGCTTTTCCACCCAGATCCACAGGTGTTCACCATCGCCACTGAATGGGATGTCGAGCACTTCATCGACCTGGAAGTCTTCAGCGATGGCTTTCAGTACCGCGGTGCCGAGGGCTTCGCCATAGGCACGCGGGCCGAGCAATTGCAGTTCGTTCATGCGCGCAGCAACAAGGCAACGGAGTGTACGGCGATGCCTTCTTCGCGACCGACAAAGCCGAGCTTTTCGGTGGTGGTAGCTTTCACGTTCACTTGATCCAACTCAACTTGAAGATCCGCCGCGATCAGCGCGCGCATCGATTCGATATGCGGCGCCATTTTCGGCGCCTGGGCAACGATGGTGTTGTCGACGTTGCCGACTTTCCAGCCTTTGGCATGGATCAGCGCGACCACATGACGCAGCAGCGCACGGCTGTCAGCGCCTTTGAATTGCGGGTCGGTGTCCGGGAAGTGTTTGCCGATATCACCCAGCGCCGCAGCGCCGAGCAAGGCATCGCTCAAGGCGTGCAGCAGGACGTCACCGTCGGAATGAGCGAGCAGCCCGAAGCTGTGTGCAATGCGCACGCCGCCCAGAGTAATGAAATCGCCTTCAGCGAAACGGTGCACATCGTAGCCGTGGCCAATACGCATAAAAAAACGCCCCGATTTTTGTCAGGGCGTGATTCTACCTGCATTAACCGCGCAGGGCGCGTGCGTGATGCTGCAAGTGGTCATCTATGAAGCTTGCGATGAAGAAATAGCTGTGGTCGTAGCCCGGTTGCAGGCGTAGCTCCAGCGGATGGCCGGCTTGTTTTGCCGCTTGTTGCAAGGCTTCGGGTTTGAGCTGGTTCTCGAGAAAGTCGTCACGATCACCTTGATCGACCAGCAGCGGCAATTTTTCATCCGCTTCGGCGATCAGCGCGCAGGCATCCCACTCCTTCCATTTGGAACGGTCTTCGCCCAGATAACGCGAGAACGCCTTCTGGCCCCACGGGCAATCCATAGGATTGTTGATCGGCGAAAACGCCGACACCGATTGATAGCGACCCGGATTGCGCAACGCACAGACCAACGCACCGTGACCACCCATGGAGTGGCCGCTGATGCTGCGTTTGTCCGACGCGGGGAAATGCGCCTCAACCAGTGAAGGCAATTCCTGCACGACATAGTCATGCATCCGATAGTGGCGCGACCAAGGCTCTTGGGTGGCATTCAGATAGAACCCGGCGCCGAGGCCGAAATCCCACGCGCCATCCGGATCGCCCGGCACATCCGGCCCACGCGGGCTGGTGTCCGGCGCAACGATGATCAAACCCAGTTCGGCGGCCATGCGCATCGCGCCGGCCTTCTGCATGAAGTTCTCATCGGTGCAGGTCAGGCCCGACAGCCAGTACAACACCGGCAACTTGCCGCCCTGCTCCGCCTGCGGCGGCAGGTATACGGCAAACACCATGTCGCAACCGAGCACGTCGGAGCGATGGCGATAACGCTTGTGCCAGCCACCGAAACTCTTCTGACAGGAGATGTTTTCCAGACTCATGGGGATTCTCCCAGCTGCAAGTGGCAAGCTTCGAGCTTCAAGAAAAGGCAGAAGCGCCTTTGCTTGCAGCTTGAAGCTTGTAACTTGGGGCTGCTTTTAGAAATGAATGACGGTACGGATGCTCTTGCCTTCGTGCATCAGGTCGAAGGCCTTGTTGATGTCTTCCAGGCCCATGGTGTGGGTGATGAAAGTATCCAGCGGGATTTCGCCGCTCTGGGCCATGTCGACATAGCTTGGCAACTCGGTACGACCGCGCACGCCGCCGAATGCCGAACCGCGCCAGACGCGACCGGTGACCAACTGGAACGGACGGGTAGCGATTTCCTGACCGGCACCGGCCACGCCGATGATGACCGACTCGCCCCAACCTTTATGGCAGCACTCAAGCGCTGCACGCATCAGTTGCACATTGCCGATGCACTCGAAGGAGAAGTCGACGCCGCCATCGGTCATGTCGACGATCACTTCCTGGATCGGACGATCGAAATCTTTCGGGTTCACGCAGTCAGTGGCGCCGAGTTGTTTGGCGATCTCGAATTTGGCCGGGTTGATGTCGATGGCAATGATGCGCGCAGCCTTGGCCTTAACAGCACCGATCACCGCCGACAGACCGATGCCGCCCAGACCAAAGATGGCCACGGTGTCACCCGGTTTGACCTTGGCCGTGTTGAGTACGGCGCCGATACCGGTGGTGACGCCGCAACCGAGCAGGCAAACCTTTTCCAGCGGCGCGTCTTTGGAAATTTTGGCCACGGAGATTTCCGGCAGCACGGTGTATTCCGAGAAAGTCGAAGTACCCATGTAGTGGAAAATCGTTTCGCCCTTGTAGGAAAAGCGCGAAGTGCCGTCTGGCATCAGGCCTTTGCCCTGAGTCGCGCGAATCGCCTGACACAGGTTGGTCTTGCCCGACTTACAGAATTTGCACTGGCCGCATTCCGGGGTGTACAGCGGAATGACGTGATCGCCCACGGCAACCGAAGTCACGCCCTCGCCGATGGCTTCAACGATGGCGCCCCCCTCGTGGCCGAGGATCGACGGGAAGATGCCTTCCGGGTCGGCACCGGACAGGGTGTAAGCGTCGGTGTGGCAAACACCAGAAGCGACGACACGCAGGAGGACTTCACCGGCCTTGGGCATGGCGACATCGACTTCTACGATTTCCAGCGGCTTCTTGGCCTCGAAGGCTACGGCGGCGCGCGACTTGATCATGCTGACTCTCCAGTGAATCCAATGAATAAAAACCAGACAAGGAGTGTAATACATGGCTTTACGATGAATAATCAGGGCAAAAGCAAAACATTATTGCCATACAGGGATAATCTCGATGTCCGAAAATCGCTGGGAAGGCATCGACGAGTTTGTCGCTGTTGCCGAGTGCAGCCAGTTCACCGCTGCAGCCGAGCGTCTTGGCGTCTCTTCCTCACACGTCAGTCGACAAATCGTACGCCTGGAAGAGCGTTTACAGACGCGCCTGCTCTATCGCAGTACCCGGCGGGTGACGCTGACCGAGGCCGGGCAGACGTTTCTCCAGCACTGCCAACGTTTACAGGACGGTCGCGAAGAAGCGTTACGCGCGGTCGGCGACTTGACCAGCGAACCGAAAGGCATGCTGCGCATGACCTGCGCCGTCGCTTACGGCGAACGCTTTATCGTGCCGCTGGTGACACGGTTCATGGGTTTGTATCCGCAGCTGCGCATCGATATCGAGCTGAGCAATCGCCAACTCGATCTGGTGCACGAGGGGCTGGATCTGGCGATTCGCTTGGGTCGGCTGCAGGACTCGCGCCTGGTCGCGACGCGGCTGGCGCCTCGCCGGATGTTTCTCTGCGCGTCACCGTCCTACATTGAGCGGTACGGGCGCCCACACAGTTTGTCGGAACTGAGCCGGCATAATTGCCTGATCGGTAGTACGGACATCTGGCAGCTTGAGCAGAATGGGCGGGAATTTTCCCAGCGGGTGCAGGGAAACTGGCGTTGTAACAGTGGGCAAGCGGTACTGGACGCGGCACTTCAGGGGGTGGGGTTGTGTCAGTTGCCGGACTATTACGTACTTGAACATCTGCACAGTGGCGCGTTGATTTCGCTGCTGGAGGCACATCAGCCGCCAAATACCGCGGTGTGGGCGTTGTATCCGCAGCAGCGGCATTTGTCCCCGAAGGTGCGCAAGTTGGTGGATTTTTTGAAAGTTGGGTTGGCTGAACGGCCGGAATATCGAGATTGAAAAGCACAAGATCGCAGCCTTCGGCAGCTCCTACAAAGGCATGCGATCCATGCAGGAGCTGCCGAAGGCTGCGATCTTTTGATCTTTTAGCGGCGGTTGGCCCAACGCTGACGCAGCCACTCCAGATCTTCCGGCCGCGTAACCTTGAGGTTATCCGCCCGTCCTTCGATCAGTCGCGGCGCCAACCCGGCCCACTCCATCGCCGAAGCTTCATCGGTGATCACGGCATCGGCGACCAGACTGTCCGCCAACGCCCGGTGCAATGCGCCGAGGCGGAACATCTGCGGCGTATACGCCTGCCAGATCACGCTGCGATCAACGGTTTCGACCACACGCCCACGTTTGTCGACCCGTTTCAACGTGTCGCGCGCAGGCACTGCGAGCAATCCGCCGACCGGGTCATCCGCCAGTTCATCCAGTAGCTTGTCGAGATCTTCGCGACTCAGATTCGGTCGTGCCGCATCGTGCACCAGCACCCAATCCTCATCATCGGCACCCTGCGCATGCAAATGCAGCAAGGCATTGAGCACCGAGCCAGAACGCTCAGCCCCGCCTTCAACGCGCTGAATTCGCGAGTCGCCAGCGCACGCCAGGTTCGGCCAGTACGGATCATCAACAGCAAGACTGACCACCAACCCTTTGAGGCTTGGGTGATCGAGAAAACAGCCGAGGCTGTGTTCGAGAATTGTGCGCCCGCCCAGTTGCAAATATTGCTTGGGACGGTCCGCGGCCATTCGGGCACCGACGCCCGCGGCAGGAATCACGGCCCAGAAGGCCGGCAGGGAATTGATCATTGGGCCAACTGGTAAAGGGTTTCGCCGTCCTTGACCATGCCCAATTCGTGACGAGCCCGCTCTTCAACGGTCTCCATGCCCTTTTTCAACTCGCTGACTTCAGCGTCCATCACCCGGTTGCGCTCCAGCAAACCTTCGTTCTCGGCATGTTGATCAGCAATCTGCTGATTCAGCTCGGCGACCTGCGCCAGACTGCCATTGCCCACCCACAGGCGGTACTGCAGACCGGCCAGCAGCAAGAGCAAAACGAGAAACAACCAGTAAGGACTGCGCATCGAATATCAGGTATCCAGTGAAAAAAGACAGCCACGCAAAAATTTGAAGCATCTGATAGCACGAAGCCTGGAAGATCCAGGCTTGTGCTGTTAAGGCATCAGATTAGTGGCAAATCCATCGCTGTCACGACTTTTTCGACACAATCCGGTGTCCTTTTATCAGTTCGTACTTAGCCGCGGAATTCGCTGCGACCGTTGTACTTGGCCTTGCCATTCAACTGCTCTTCGATACGCAGCAGTTGGTTGTACTTGGAAACGCGGTCGGAACGGCACAGCGAACCAGTCTTGATCTGGCCAGCCGAGGTGCCCACGGCCAGGTCGGCAATGGTCGAATCCTCGGTTTCGCCGGAACGGTGCGAGATCACTGCGGTGTAACCGGCGGCCTTGGCCATCTGGATGGCTTCCAGGGTTTCGGTCAGAGTGCCGATCTGGTTGAACTTGATCAGGATCGAGTTGGCGATCTTTTTATCAATGCCCTCTTTCAGGATCTTGGTGTTGGTCACGAACAAGTCGTCGCCTACCAGTTGAACCTTCTCGCCAATCTTGTCGGTGAGGATCTTCCAGCCAGCCCAGTCGGACTCGTCCAGACCGTCTTCGATCGAGATGATCGGGTAACGTTCGGTCAGACCTTTCAGGTAATCAGCGAAACCTTCAGCAGTGAACACCTGGCCTTCGCCGGACAGGTTGTACTTGCCGTCTTCGTAGAATTCGCTCGCCGCGCAGTCCAGCGCCAGGGTCACGTCGGTGCCCAGCTTGTAACCGGCGTTGGCGACAGCTTCGGAGATCACTTTCAGCGCGTCTTCGTTGGAGGCCAGGTTCGGTGCGAAACCACCTTCGTCGCCAACGGCAGTGCTCAGGCCGCGGGCCTTCAGCACAGCTTTCAAGTGATGGAAAATCTCGGTACCCATGCGCAGACCTTCCGAGAAAGACTTGGCGCCAACCGGCTGCACCATGAATTCCTGGATGTCGACGTTGTTATCGGCGTGTTCGCCACCGTTGATGATGTTCATCATCGGCACCGGCATCGAGTAAACACCCGGAGTGCCGTTGAGGTTGGCGATGTGTGCGTACAGCGGCAGGTCCTGATCCTGTGCAGCAGCCTTGGCCGCAGCCAGGGATACGGCGAGGATGGCGTTGGCGCCCAGGGTCGCTTTGTTTTCGGTACCGTCGAGCTTGATCATCGCGTGATCCAGGGCTTTCTGGTCGCTTGGGTCAGTGCCCAGCAGCAGATCGCGGATCGGACCGTTGATGTTGGCTACCGCTTTGAGCACGCCCTTGCCCAGGTAACGGCTCTTGTCGCCATCACGCAGCTCGAGCGCTTCACGCGAGCCAGTGGATGCACCGGACGGCGCGCACGCGCTGCCGATGATGCCGTTGTCGAGAAGCACGTCCGCTTCCACGGTGGGATTGCCACGGGAGTCGAGAACTTCACGACCTTTGATGTCGACGATTTTTGCCATTGTTGTAAACACTCCAAAGTTGACGAAAACGACGCAGCTAGAGGAAATCTTTTTACCGTCGGCAAGTGGTGTGCAGCGGGCAGCTTGCAGACGACAACGCACATGCCCGAGGGCATGTGCGACAAATCGTGCGGTACTTTACCGGAGAATTGAGTGTTACGCGGTTTCTACCGTCGGAAAACTCTTCACCAGTTCGTCCAAAGCTTTGAGCTGGGCCAGAAATGGCTCCAGTTTGTCCAGACGCAAGGCGCAAGGGCCGTCGCATTTGGCATTGTCCGGGTCCGGGTGAGCTTCGAGAAACAGACCCGCCAGCGACTGGCTCATGCCCGCCTTGGCCAGATCCAGAACCTGCGCACGGCGACCGCCGGCGGAGTCGGCACGACCACCCGGCATTTGCAGCGCGTGGGTGACGTCGAAGAAAACCGGGTACTCGAACTGCTTCATGATGCCGAAGCCGAGCATATCGACCACGAGGTTGTTGTAGCCGAAGCTCGAACCACGCTCGCAGAGGATCAGTTGGTCGTTACCCGCTTCAACGCACTTGTTCAGGATGTGTTTCATTTCCTGAGGCGCGAGGAACTGGGCTTTCTTGATGTTGATCACTGCATTGGTCTTGGCCATCGCAACGACCAGATCGGTCTGGCGCGACAGGAAGGCCGGCAGTTGAATGATGTCGCAGACCTCAGCGACGACCGCAGCCTGATCAGGCTCGTGGACGTCGGTGATGATCGGTACGCCGAAGGCTTGTTTGATGTCCTGGAAGATGCGCATGCCCTCTTCCAGGCCAGGACCACGATAAGAGGTCACAGAAGACCGGTTGGCCTTGTCGAAACTGGCCTTGAACACGTAAGGGATACCGAGTTTTTCGGTGACCTTCACGTACTCTTCGCAAACCTGCATAGCCATGTCACGGCTTTCCAGCACGTTCATGCCGCCGAACAGCACCATGGGTTTGTCGTTGGCAATCTCGATGTCGCCGACGCGGATGATCTTCTGTGCCATCGGGGTTACGCCTTCTTCTGGTGTTGAGCCAACGCAGCTTTGACAAAACCGCTGAACAGCGGATGGCCATCGCGAGGGGTCGAGGTGAACTCAGGGTGGAACTGGCAAGCCACGAACCATGGATGATCCGGTGCTTCAACCACTTCAACCAGCGCCGCGTCAGCGGAGCGGCCGGAGATTTTCAGGCCGGCTTCGATCAGCTGTGGCAGCAGGTTGTTGTTCACTTCGTAGCGGTGACGATGACGCTCGACGATCACGTCCTTGCCGTAGCAGTCGTGCACCTTGGAACCGGCTTCAAGCAGGCAGTCCTGAGCGCCGAGGCGCATGGTGCCGCCCAGGTCGGACGACTCGGTACGTACTTCAACGGCACCGGTAGCGTCTTCCCACTCGGTGATCAGACCGACAACCGGGTGGCCGCTGGCACGATCGAACTCGGTGGAGTTGGCGTCTTTCCAGCCCATCACGTTACGGGCGAACTCGATGACCGCCACTTGCATACCGAGGCAGATACCCAGATACGGAACCTTGTTTTCGCGAGCGTACTGAACGGCTGTGATCTTGCCTTCCACGCCGCGCAGACCGAAGCCGCCTGGTACGAGGATCGCGTCGACACCTTCGAGCAGCGCAGTGCCCTGGTTTTCGATGTCTTCGGAATCGATGTAACGCAGGTTGACCTTGGTGCGGTTGCTGATGCCGGCATGGCTCATCGCTTCGATCAGCGACTTGTAGGCGTCCAGCAGTTCCATGTACTTGCCGACCATGGCGATGGTCACTTCGTGTTCCGGGTTCAGCTTGGCGTCAACCACCGCTTCCCACTCGGACAGATCAGCGCTGCCGCACTGCAGACCGAAACGCTCAACAACGAAATCGTCGAGACCCTGCGAGTGCAGGATGCCCGGGATCTTGTAGATGGTGTCGGCGTCTTCCAGCGCGATCACCGCACGTTCTTCAACGTTGGTGAACTGAGCGATCTTGCGACGCGACGAGATGTCGATCGGGTGATCGGAACGGCACACGAGCACATCTGGCTGCAGGCCGATCGAACGCAATTCTTTTACCGAGTGCTGAGTTGGCTTGGTCTTGGTCTCGCCAGCGGTGGCGATGTAAGGAACCAGCGTCAGGTGCATCAGCATCGCGCGCTTGGCGCCGACTTCGAAACGCAGTTGACGGATCGCTTCGAGGAACGGTTGCGACTCGATGTCACCGACGGTGCCACCGATTTCGACCATGGCCACGTCAGCGTCGCCAGCACCCTTGATAATGCGGCGCTTGATTTCGTCGGTGATGTGCGGGATCACCTGGATGGTTGCACCCAGGTAGTCACCACGGCGCTCTTTGCGCAGCACGTGCTCGTAGACACGGCCAGTGGTGAAGTTGTTGTTCTGGGTCATGGTCGTGCGGATGAACCGCTCGTAGTGGCCCAGGTCCAGGTCGGTCTCGGCGCCGTCGTGGGTGACGAACACTTCACCGTGCTGGAACGGGCTCATCGTGCCCGGGTCGACGTTGATGTACGGGTCCAGCTTCAGCATGGTGACCTTAAGTCCCCGCGCCTCCAGGATGGCCGCCAATGAAGCCGATGCAATGCCTTTCCCCAAAGAAGAAACAACACCGCCCGTGACGAATATGTAGCGCGTCATGAAAAACCCTAGAAGTCTGCGTTAAAGCGGTACGAGCCGCCGGGGAAAGCGAAGGAAGGCCGAAGCCCCCGATCACCTGCATTAATCACAGTGCACCTTTCAAAAAAACCGCCGCGTTGGGACAGACCGGCAGATGAAACACCGGTACGTTGCTCGCTACACATTTTTTGGAATCGCCCAGCAAAGACTGCTTGGTAATCGGCAACTCCTGTAATTCAGGCGAATCCACAGAAGTTGTATCAAGAAGGGAGCGTAGTCTACCGGAATGCTCCTTTCAGCTCAAACCTTGATCTTCGTCTGTTGGCTGCCAATGCAATTTCCAGGCGCCATGCTCAGGGCCGTCAAGACCCGCCAGGTTCGCCACCGCGAGCAATTCTTCGCTGCGAAACAGCAGCGGCAATCTGCCACGCACAAAACACGGCACCCCACGTTCATTAAGCAAGCGCTTGAGGTCGCGATGACCGCGAACCGCCAACTGCATCACTTCGCCTCCCTGTCGGTAGCGGATCTGCAAAGATCCGGCGGGAGTCTGCCCGCTGAACATGACACGTCCGTTGTCGGCCAAGCGTAGCGCTGAAGACGGGGTCTGCCACTCGCAACCGATCACTGGCGTGCGCAGCCACTCACCGCTGAGCCACCAGACCCGTCCGGCGCTGCGGTGCAGCTCGCCATCGGCCAGTCGCCAGATCGGCGAGGCATCATGAGCAGCCTCGCAGAGATCGCTCCAACCCGACCAATGGTCGGTGTCAGGCAGGCGCGTCAGCGGCTCAAGCCAGTGACTGAGGGCGTTTCGCTGGCGCGCGGCAGACAACATCGCCAGCGGCGCCAACTCCAGAGACGGTAATCCCAGCCATTCGAATTCATGAGCGGTGGCGGCCTGCGTCAGATCGATCTGCGCCAGCTCATCCAGCAGCCCTTGGGCTTCACGCAGATGCGCGGCACTACGAGCCATGCTTGTCTGCGCTTGCGGCCAGCGCTCGGTCATCAACGGCATGACCTGATGCCGCAGATAATTGCGCGAGAACTGCCGATCTTGATTCGACGGGTCTTCGATCCAGCTCAGTTGATGAGCTTGCGCATACGCTTCGAGTTCAGCCCGGGAAACATCGAGCAAGGGACGAATCAGCGTCCCCTGCCCCACCGAACGCTGTCGCGGCATCGCGGATAGTCCACGCACACCGGCACCGCGCAACAGACGAAACAGCAGCGTTTCTGCCTGGTCATCGCGATGCTGGCCAGTCAGCAAAACGTCATTGGCCTTGGTAAGCGAACTGAACACCGCGTACCGCGCATCCCGCGCCGCCCGCTCCAGACTCGCGCCCGACCGAACTGTCACGCGCTCGATCAACAGCGGCACGCCCAGCGCATCGCATACGGACTGGCAATGCTGCGGCCAAGCATCAGCCACAGCCTGAAGGCCGTGATGGATATGAACTGCGCTTAACAGAGGAAGGGATTCGGATTTTGCGAGATGGGCGAGCAGATGCAGCAGAACAGTGGAATCAAGGCCACCGGAGAACGCGACGCGCCAATGAGCGGCATTGCGCCAAGGCTCAAGGTTGCGCAGAAGCCGTGAAGGCAAATCAATCATGGACTGACCCATATTTAACTCTTTGCCCCAAAACAAATGTAGGAGTGAGCCTGCTCGCGATAGCGGTGTGACAGCCAACACATTGGTTGAATGTTACGCCCTCATCGCGAGCAGGCTCACTCCTACAGAGGTATTGCGTTCGACTTAGAGACCGTAGCTCATCAGTCGATCATAACGACGCTTCAACAGCGCTTCGTTATCGAACTTCTTCAGCATCGCCAGTTGCGAGCTCAGCTCGGCACGGATCGATGCAGCCGCAGCCGCCGGATCACGGTGGGCGCCGCCCAAAGGCTCGCCAATCACCTTGTCGACAATGCCCAGGCCTTTCAGACGCTCGGCGGTGATGCCCATCGCTTCAGCAGCATCCGGGGCCTTTTCTGCGGTTTTCCACAGAATCGAAGCGCAACCTTCCGGCGAGATCACCGCGTAGGTCGAATATTGCAGCATGTTCAACTGGTCGCAGACGCCGATGGCCAGTGCACCACCGGAACCACCTTCACCGATAACGGTGGCGATGATCGGGGTCTTCAGGCGCGACATCACACGCAGGTTCCAGGCGATGGCTTCGCTCTGGTTGCGCTCTTCAGCGTCAATACCTGGGTAGGCACCCGGGGTGTCGATGAAGGTCAGGATCGGCATTTTGAAACGCTCGGCCATTTCCATCAGGCGGCAAGCCTTTCGGTAGCCTTCCGGACGTGGCATGCCGAAGTTGCGGCGTACCTTCTCGCGGACTTCACGGCCCTTTTGGTGACCGATGATCATCACCGGCTGGTCTTCCAGGCGGGCGATACCGCCGACGATTGCCGCGTCGTCAGAGAAGTGACGGTCGCCGTGCAGTTCGTCGAACTCGGTGAAGATGTGCTGGATGTAGTCGAGGGTGTACGGGCGTTTCGGGTGACGCGCCAGGCGTGCGATCTGCCAGCTGGTCAGCTTGCCGAAGATGTCTTCGGTCAGCGTTTTGCTCTTGTCCTGCAGGCGGGAGATCTCATCGCCGATATTCAGCGAATTGTCATTACCGACCAAGCGCAACTCTTCGATCTTGGCTTGCAGGTCGGCGATCGGCTGTTCGAAATCTAGAAAATTCGGGTTCATAGGCGTCCGTCTTGGGTCGTGTCCCAAATGAGCTTGGGCCGGCCGGTTGTCTATTCGCGCCCTACCTTAAGGGAGAGGCGCGCTGAGGTCGAGATTAAAAATTCAGGTTGCGGGCAAGCGCCATGATGGCACTCGCCGGTCAACGGTATTGGAGGAAGACGTTGTCTCGCCCGAACTGGTCACGCAGAGCCTGAATCAAGGCATCCGCCGGGTCGATTCGCCACGTCTCACCGAACTGCAGCAAGGTCTTCGCATCCGGGCTGGTGTACTCCATGGTGATCGGGCACGCGCCGCGATGACGCTTGAGCAGATCGCCCAACCAGCGTAGCTGATCGCCCTTCAGGTCCTGGGTCTGCAGCTTCAGGCGCAGGCTCTCGGCAAGGTTGGTGCGCGCATCTTCCATGCTCATCACGCGCTTGACCCGCAGCTTCAGGCCGCCGGAGAAGTCGTCATTGCTGACCTCGCCTTCGACGACCACCATCGCGTCAGTCTGCAACAACGACTGCGCCGCATGGAACGACTCGGAAAACAGCGAGGCCTCGATGCGTCCAGAGCGGTCATCCAGGGTGATGAACCCCATCTTGTCGCCCTTCTTGTTCTTCATGACCCGCAGCGCAATGATCATGCCTGCGACGGTCTGGGTATCTCGCGCCGGTTTCAGATCAATGATGCGCTGGCGGGCGAAACGACGGATTTCACCTTCGTATTCATCAATCGGGTGACCGGTCAGGTACAGGCCCAGGGTGTCTTTCTCCCCTTTGAGCCGCTCCTTGAGCGTCAACTCCTTGGCCTTGCGATGGTTGGCGTAAACGTCAGCGTCTTCTTCGACGAAGAGTCCACCGAACAGGTCCGAGTGCCCGCTATCCTGAGTGCGTGCAGTTTGTTCGGCGGCCTTGATCGCCTCTTCCATGGCCGTCAGCAGCACCGCGCGGTTGCGGTCAATGTTGGCTTGGTAGGCTTTTTGCTCATCGTGGAAGTACGGGCCAAGGCGATCCAGAGCGCCGCTGCGGATCAAGCCGTCGAGCGTGCGCTTGTTGATGCGCTTGAGGTCGACCCGAGCGCAGAAATCGAACAGATCCTTGAACGGCCCGCCCTCGCGCGCCTCAGTGATCGCCTCAACCGGCCCCTCGCCTACGCCTTTGATCGCGCCGAGACCATAAATGATGCGGCCTTCGTCGTTCACCGTGAACTTGAACTCCGAAGTATTCACATCCGGCGCGTCGAGACGCAGCTTCATGGTGCGAATTTCTTCGATCAAGGTCACGACTTTGTCGGTGTTGTGCATGTCCGCCGACAGTACCGCGGCCATGAACGGCGCCGGGTAGTGGGTTTTCAGCCACGCGGTCTGGTACGAAACCAGACCGTAAGCAGCCGAGTGAGACTTGTTGAAGCCGTAACCGGCGAATTTTTCCACCAGGTCAAAAATGTTACCGGCGAGGTCGGCGTCGATATTGTTGGTCTTGCAACCTTCAATGAAACCGCCGCGCTGCTTGGCCATCTCTTCAGGCTTTTTCTTACCCATGGCGCGACGGAGCATGTCTGCGCCGCCGAGGGTGTAGCCGGCCATGACCTGGGCAATCTGCATCACCTGTTCCTGATACAGAATGATGCCGTAGGTCGGCGCCAGTACTGGCTTGAGGCCTTCGTATTGATAGTCGGAGTGCGGATACGCCAGCTCGGCGCGACCGTGCTTACGGTTGATAAAGTCGTCAACCATGCCCGATTGCAGCGGGCCCGGACGGAACAGGGCCACCAGTGCGATCAAGTCTTCCAGGCAGTCGGGCTTGAGCTTTTTGATCAGCTCTTTCATGCCGCGGGATTCAAGCTGGAACACCGCGGTGGTTTCAGCTTTTTGCAGCAGCGTGTACGTCGGTTTGTCGTCCAGCGGGATGAACGCGATGTCCAGCGGCGGTTCGTCGACCTTGGCGCGGTCGCGGTTGATGGTCTTCAGCGCCCAGTCGATCACCGTCAACGTCCGCAGACCGAGGAAGTCGAACTTCACCAGGCCGGCCGCCTCAACGTCGTCCTTGTCGAACTGGGTTACCAGACCGTCGCCGGCCTCGTCGCAATAGATTGGCGAGAAGTCAGTCAGCTTGGTCGGCGCGATCACCACACCACCGGCGTGTTTACCAACGTTACGCACAACGCCTTCAAGCTTGCGCGCCATCTCCCAGATTTCCGCCGCCTCTTCATCGACCTTGATGAAGTCACGCAGGATTTCTTCCTGCTCGTAGGCTTTTTCCAGGGTCATGCCGACTTCGAACGGAATCATCTTCGACAGACGATCCGCCAGGCCGTAGGACTTGCCCTGCACCCGCGCCACGTCGCGCACCACAGCCTTGGCGGCCATGGAACCGAAAGTGATGATCTGGCTTACCGCGTTGCGCCCGTATTTCTCGGCCACATAATCGATGACGCGGTCGCGACCGTCCATGCAGAAGTCGACGTCGAAGTCGGGCATCGATACCCGTTCCGGGTTAAGGAAACGTTCGAACAGCAAATCGTATTCCAGTGGGTCGAGGTCGGTGATCTTCTGCACATAAGCCACCAGCGAACCGGCACCCGACCCCCGGCCAGGACCTACCGGCACGCCGTTGCTCTTGGCCCACTGGATAAAGTCCATAACGATCAGGAAGTAACCGGGGAAGCCCATCTGGATGATGATATCCAGCTCGAAATTCAGCCGGTCGACGTAGACCTGACGCTTGGCTTCGTAGTCTTCGGTGGTGTCTTTTGGCAGCAGGACCGTCAAGCGTTCTTCGAGACCGTCGAAGGACACCTTGCGGAAATACTCGTCGATGGTCATGCCATCGGGAATCGGGAAGTTGGGCAGGAAGTGAGTGCCCAGCTTCACTTCGATGTTGCAGCGCTTGGCGATCTCGACGGTGTTTTCGATGGCGTCGGGAATATCGCTGAACAGCTCGAGCATTTCCTCGGCGCTTTTCAGGTATTGCTGATCGCTGTAGTTCTTCGAGCGCCGAGGATCGTCGAGGGCGCGGCCCTCACCGATGCACACGCGGGTTTCGTGGGCGGCAAAGTCTTCCTGCTTGATGAAGCGCACATCGTTGGTCGCCACCAGCGGCGCGCCGAGTTTGTCGGCGAGGGCGACGGCGCCGTGCAGTTGTTCTTCATCGTTGGGGCGGTTGGTGCGCTGGATTTCCAGATAAAAACGATCCGGGAATACCGACATCCACTCACGGGCCAAGGCTTCGGCTTCGGCCGGGTTGCCGCCGATCATGGCCATGCCGATCTCGCCTTCTTTGGCGGCGGACAGCATGATCAGGCCTTCGTTGGCCTCGGCGACCCACTCGCGCTCGACGATGATCATGCCGTTGCGCTGGCCTTCGATGAAGCCGCGCGAGATCAACTCGGTGAGGTTGCGATAGCCCTTGGCATTCATCACCAACAGGCTGAGCCGGCTCAGTGGTGCATCCGGATCCTTGTTCGACAGCCACAGGTCGGCGCCGCAGATCGGCTTGATGCCCGCGCCCATGGTGTTTTTATAGAATTTGACCAGGGAACACATGTTGTTCTGGTCGGTGACCGCGACGGCAGGCATGTTCATGCCAGTCAGGGCCTTGACCAGTGGCTTGATCCGCACCAGCCCGTCGACCAGCGAGTATTCAGTGTGCAGGCGTAGATGAACGAATGAAGCCGGCATAGTGATCCTGTCCAGTTACATAGAGACAACAAGGCCCGGATTGTACCGGGCCTCGAACAAAACATCAGCCTTGCGACTAAACCTGCGTCAGGCCTTCGAGCGCTTCATAAGCCTGACGCACCGGGGCGAACGAGCGCCGGTGAATCGGCGTCGGGCCGAGACGCACCAACGCTTCCAGATGAACGGGCGTCGGATAACCTTTGTGGCCGCCGATGCCGTAACCCGGGTAGATCAATTCGAATGCCGCCATTTCACGGTCGCGACTGACCTTGGCCAGAATCGACGCGGCAGCGATGGCCGGCACCTTGCCGTCGCCCTGCACCACCGCCTCGGCGCGCATCGGCAATTGCGGGCAGCGGTTGCCATCGATCATCGCCAGTTTCGGCTGGATGTGCAGACCGGCCACTGCGCGCTGCATGGCCAGCATGGTCGCGTGGAGGATATTCAGCTCGTCGATTTCTTCGACTTCGGCGCGGGCGATGCACCAGCTCAGCGACTTCTCGATGATTTCGTCGTAGAGCTTTTCGCGCTTGGCTTCAGTGAGTTTCTTCGAGTCATTGAGACCGAGGATCGGCCGGTTCGGATCGAGGATCACCGCCGCCGTGACCACCGCGCCGCACAACGGGCCGCGACCGACTTCATCGACGCCGGCGACCAACTCTTCGACTTCGGCGACCAGGGTGAAATCCAGGCCCATCTGCATGCTTGTCTTACTCATCGTGTCTGGCCGATCAGGTTGAGGACGGCGTCCGCCGCCTGATTGGAAGCATCCAGCCGCAGCGTGCGGTGGATTTCGTCGAAACCACGAGTCTGTTCTTCGCCGCCTTCGATCAGCGGCGACAGGGTCTGGGCCAGCGCCTCGACCGTAGCATCATCCTGCAACAATTCTGGCACCAGCAGACGCTGGGCCAACAGGTTTGGCAGGGACACGTACGGGCTCTTGACCATGCGCTTGAGGATCCAGAACGTCAGCGGCGCCAAACGATAAGCCACCACCATCGGCCGCTTGTACAGCAGCGCTTCGAGGGTGGCGGTGCCGGAGGCGATCAGCACGGCGTTGCACGCAGCCAGTGCCAGATGAGATTTGCCATCGAGCAGAGTCACCGGCAGGTCGCGACCGGCAAGCAGCTCTTCGAGCTGTACGCGGCGCTCCGGGTTGGCACACGGAATGACAAAGCGCAAACCCGGGCGCATCGCCCGCAGACGTTCAGCGGTATCGAGGAACAGCGCACCCAGCCGCGAGACTTCGCCACCACGACTGCCAGGCATCAACGCCACCAGCGGGCCGTCGGGCAAGCCCAGTTCGGCGCGCGCCGCAGCGCGATCGGCTTCCAGCGGAATGGTATCGGCCAGCGTATGACCGACGAACCGCACCGGCACGCCTTTTTCTTCGTAGAATTTTGCTTCGAACGGCAGCAACGTGAGCATCAGGTCGCAGCCTTCGCGGATCTTCAGCACGCGCTTCTGCCGCCACGCCCACACCGACGGGCTGACGTAATGCACGGTCTTGATCCCGGCCTGACGCAGCTTCAGTTCGATATTGAGGTTGAAGTCCGGTGCATCAATGCCGATGAACACATCCGGCTTTTCAGCGATCAGCGTGGCGATCAGGTCTTTGCGGCGCTTGAGCAACTCACGCAGGCGACCGAGGACTTCCACCAGGCCCATGACCGACAAGCGCTCCATGGGAAAGTACGAAGTCAGGCCTTCAGCTTGCATCAACGGGCCACCAACGCCGATGAACTCAACCGCCGGATGCTGTGCCTTGAGGGCGCGCATGAGACCGGCGCCGAGAATGTCACCGGAAGCTTCACCCGCCACCAGCGCAATACGCAGACTGGCCATGATCAGCGGGTGATGCCGCGAGTCGACGACTGAATGGAATCGCGGAATATCGCGACTTCCGGGAACTGTGCGGCAGGTTCGGCCAGCTCAGCCAATGCCTGCTCGACCGTCAGGCCTTGGCGGTAGACGGTCTTGTAGGCGCGACGCAGGGTGTGAATCGCGTCTTCGCTGAAACCACGACGGCGCATGCCCTCGAAGTTCATGCTGCGCGCTTCGGCCGGGTTGCCGAACACGGTGACGAATGCCGGAACATCCTTGCCAATCGCGGTGCCCATTCCGGAGAAACTGTGCGCGCCAATATGGCAATACTGATGCACCAGGGTAAAACCGGAGAGGATCGCCCAGTCATCGACATGCACGTGGCCAGCCAGTGCGGTGTTGTTGACCAGAATGCAGTTGTTGCCAATGACGCTGTCGTGACCGATGTGGGCATAGGCCATGATCAGGTTGTGATCGCCCAGCGTGGTTTCCGAACGGTCCTGCACGGTGCCACGATGAATGGTTACGCCCTCTCGGATGACGTTATGGTCACCGATGACGAGACGGGTTTCTTCACCTTTGTACTTCAGATCGGGCGTGTCTTCGCCTACCGAGGAAAACTGGTAGATACGATTGTGCTTGCCGATGCGGGTCGGGCCTTTGAGGATTACATGCGGCCCGATCACGGTACCCTCGCCGATTTCCACACCTGCGCCGATGATCGACCACGGGCCGACCTCGACGCCGTCAGCCAGAACGGCCGACGGATCGATGATTGCGCGAGGGTCAATCAAACTCATAGCTTGCGTTCCGCGCAGATGATTTCAGCGGAGCAGACCGGCTTGCCGTCGACCGAAGCCTGGCACTCGAATTTCCAGATCTGACGCTTGCAGCTGATGAACTTGGCTTCGAGGATCAACTGGTCGCCCGGCAGCACAGGCTGGCGGAAGCGCAGCTTGTCGGAACCGACGAAGTAGTAAAGCGTGCCGTCGGCAGGCTTCACATCAAGCATTTTGAAACCGAGGATCCCGGCAGCCTGAGCCATCGCTTCGATGATCAGCACGCCCGGCATGATTGGATGCGCCGGGAAGTGACCATTGAAGAACGGTTCATTGATGCTGACATTCTTGTAGGCGCGAATGCGCTTGCCTTCAGTGTCCAGTTCCACCACCCGGTCCACCAGCAGGAACGGGTAACGGTGAGGCAGGTATTCGCGAATCTCGTTGATGTCCATCATTTCGGGGGGAAGCCTATGTAAAGATTGGGAGCGCGACTGACGCGCACTCCTCTAGCAAATCAAGGAGGCAGTCTAGAGGCTGTGCACACTTGATATGGAAATGGTATCAGCCATCTGATGAAGCATTGCCGTCAGGGGTCACTTCCCCTACGCGCTTTTCCAGCTGTTTCAAACGTCGCGCGATGTCATCGAGCTGACGAATACGGGCCGCGCTTTTGCGCCATTCGGCCGCCGGTTGCATGGCTGTGCCGGAAGAATAGGCACCCGGCTCGGTAATCGAGTGAGTCACCATGGTCATCCCGGTCAGGAAAACGTTGTCGCAAATATCGATATGACCGACCAGACCAACGCCACCGGCCAGCATGCAATGCTTGCCGATTTTGGTGCTCCCGGAGATACCTACGCACGCGGCCATGGCGGTGTGGTCACCGACCTGGACGTTGTGGGCAATCTGGATCTGGTTGTCGAGTTTCACGCCGTTGCCGATCACGGTATCGGCCAACGCGCCGCGGTCGATGGCGGTATTTACGCCAATCTCCACATCGTCGCCGATGGTCACGCCGCCGATCTGGGCGATTTTCTGCCAGATACCTTTTTCGTTGGCAAAGCCGAAGCCTTCACCACCGAGCACGGCACCCGACTGGATCACCACTCGCTTGCCGATGCGCACGTCGTGATAGAGCGTCACCCGTGGAGCAAGCCAGCCGCCTTCACCGATTTCACTGCGCGCGCCGATGAAGCAATGCGCGCCCAGTGTCACCTGCGCAGCGATTCGCGCGCCTGCTTCGATCACCACGAATGGGCCGATGCTGGCGGTTGGATCAATCACAGCGTCGTCCGCAATCACTGCCGATGGGTGGATGCCCGCCGCAGCTTTTGGTTTCGGATCGAACAGGTGGGAGATACGCGCATAGGCCAGGTAAGGATCAGGCACCACCAGCGCATTACCGGCAAAACCCTCGGCATCGGCTTCCTTGAGCAACAGTGCTGCTGCTTGCGAGCCGGCAAGAAATTTGCGGTATTGGGGGTTTGCCAGAAAGCTCAACTGAGCTGGGCCGGCCTCTTGCAAAGTGGCCAGCCCAGTAATTTGCTTCTCCGGGTCGCCACGCAGGGTGGCGCCGAGGAACTCGGCCAACTGGCCGAGTTTTATAGTCGCGGTCATGGGTTACTTCAGCTGATTCATGCGCTCGATAACCTGGCGCGTGATGTCGTACTGAGGTTTGACATCAATCACTGCGCCACGCTCGAACACCAGGTCAAAACCACCTTTCTTGATGACTTCTTCCACTGCGCTATCCAGTTTCGGCTTCAGTTGCTTGAGCATTTCGCGGTCAGCAACAGCTTTGGCTTCGTTCAGTTCCTTGGACTGGAACTGGAAGTCACGGGCCTTTTGCTTGAATTCAAGCTCCAGACGCTCACGCTCGCCCTGCTGCATTTTGTCGCCACCGGCCATCAGACGATCCTGAATGCCTTTGGCGCTGCTCTCCAGGGTTTTCAGCTTGGTCAGTTGCGGACCGAACTTCTTCTCGGCATCCACGGCGTACTTCTTGGCGGCGTCGGATTCGAGCAAAGCCATCTGATAATTCAGAACAGCGATTTTCATGTCGGCAAATGCCGGGCCTGCCACCATCAAGGAGGCCAGGAGAACCAATTGAGTCAACTTACGCACGATGCACTCCTACAAAATCCATTGTCGTTATCTTGGGTCAGACGCTTAGAACGTCTGGCCGAGGGAGAATTGGAACACTTGAGTTTCAGCCTCATCCGGCTTCTTGATCGGCATGGCCAACGCGAAGCTCAGAGGACCCAGTGCGGTGACCCAGGTCACACCCACACCCACGGAACTGGCCATGTTGCTCAGGCTGATGTCGTTGCACTTGGTGTTCGACGTCGAGCCGTTCGCATTGGTAGTGTCCTTGCACTGCGAGTCAAATACGTTACCCACATCCCAGAATACCGAAGTACGCAGGGAGCGCTGATCCTTGACGAATGGCAGCGGGAACAGAACTTCGACGCCACCCTGGATCAGGACGTTACCACCGAACGGCAGCGGATCCTGGTCCGGGTCAGCCAGCGTACCCGGGTTATTACCACGGCTCGGCGTACTGCGGGGGCCAAGGGTGCTGTCCTTGAAGCCACGAACCGAGTTGAAACCACCAGCATAGTAGTTTTCATAGAACGGCAAGCCGTCGGTTCCGCCGTAGCCGTCGCCATAACCCAGCTCAGTGTGCAGACGCAGGGTGTAGTTCTCGCTGATCGGCTGGAACAACTGACCACGGTAATCAAGTTTGTAGAACGACAGGTCGCTGCCTGGAATAGTCGATTCCAGCGTCAGGCTCTGCGAACGACCACGGGTCGGCAGTACACCCTTGTTCAGGGTCGACTCGGACCAGCCGGCCGACGCCTTGAAGTTCAGGTACTTGTCGCCCTCTTTGTTAACGAAGTCGAAAATCTCGTCAACGGTGTAGGTACCGGTCTTGATCTCGTCCTGTTGAACGGACAGACCAAAGGTCAGACGCGAAGTCTCGCTGATCGGGTAACCAACGTTCACGCCGGCACCCAGGCTGTCTACCGCATAGCTTGCTACGTCGACGTCGAGGTCTTTGTAGTCAGTAGTGCGATAGAACGCGTTGTAACCCAGGCTCACGCCATCGGCGGTCCAGTACGGGTCAACGTAGCCGAAGTTGTAGCGGCTCTGGTATTCGCTTCGGGTCAGACCGACGCTGACGCGGTTACCGGTACCGAGGAAGTTGTTCTGGGTGATCGAACCACCGAGGATCAGACCGGCACTCTGGGCGAAACCGACGCTGGCGGTAATCGAACCCGAGGCCTGCTCTTCCACGGCGTAGTTCACGTCAACCTGGTCGTCGACACCTGGCACAGCCGGGGTTTCAACGTTGACTTCTTTAAAGAAGCCCAGACGCTCAAGACGTGTTTTGGATTGATCGATCAGGTAGGTCGAAGCCCAGCCGCCTTCCATCTGACGCATTTCACGACGCAGCACTTCGTCTTCGGACTTGGTGTTGCCACGGAAGTTGATGCGGTTGACGTAAGCACGCTTGCCTGGATCGACAGCAAACAGGATGTCGACGGTGTGGTCATCATCGTGTGGCTGAGGCACGCCATTGACGTTGGCGAAGGTGTAGCCCTCGTTACCCAGACGACGGGTGATCAGTTCGGATGTGGTGGTCATCAGCTTGCGCGAGAACACCTGGCCTTTCTGCACCAGCAGCAAGGATTTGACCTGATCTTCAGGGACTTTCAGATCACCGCTGAGCTTGACGTCACGAACGGTGTACTTCTCGCCTTCAGTCACGTTGACGGTGATGTAGACGTGCTTCTTGTCAGGGGTGATGGACACCTGGGTCGAAGCGATATCCATGTTGATGTAGCCACGGTCCAGGTAGTAGGAACGCAGACGCTCCAGGTCACCGGACAGTTTTTCACGGGCGTACTTGTCATCGTTCTTGAAGAACGACAGCCAGTTGGTGGTTTTCAGTTCGAACAGGTCGGTCAGGTCTTCCTCGGGGAACACCGTGTTGCCCACCACGTTGATGTGCTGAATGGCGGCAACGGTACCTTCGTTGATCTTGACCTTCAGACCCACGCGGTTACGCGGCTGCGAGACCACTTCGGTATCGACGGTAGCCGAGTAGCGGCCTTGCGCAACGTACTGACGTTGCAGTTCGTTACGCACACCTTCGAGGGTGGCACGCTGGAAGATCTCGCCTTCGGCCAGACCGGATTGCTTGAGGCCTTTCATCAGGTCTTCAGTGGAGATCGCCTTGTTACCCTCGATCTCGATACTGGCGACGGATGGACGCTCGACAACCGTGATTACCAGTACGTTGCCTTCGCGGCCCAGCTGGATATCTTGAAAGAAACCGGTTTTGAACAACGCACGAGTGGATTCCACCAGGCGACGATCATCCGCCTGCTCGCCGACGTTCAACGGCAAGGCACCAAAGACACTACCCGCGGAGACCCGCTGGAGGCCATTGACGCGAATATCAGAGATAGTGAAGGACTCGGCGTGAACTTCGGCGATCATCAATACGGTGAGAACCGCAGTTAGCAGCAGACGTTTCATGAAGTCCTTTCTTATTCCAACTGGCAATAAACAAACTGCCGCAAAATGCGGCAGATTCGCAATTCAGCGAAGCGTTACAGTCGACCCAGATCGTTGACCAGAGCAAGCAACATCACCCCGACCACCAAACTGATACCGATCTGTATCCCCCAACCTTGCACCCGATCCGACAAGGGACGACCACGCGCCCACTCGATCAGATAAAACAACAAATGCCCCCCATCCAGTACAGGAATGGGCAGCAAATTCAGAACACCCAGGCTAATACTCAGATAAGCAAGGAAATTCAGGAAATCAGCGACGCCCGACTGGGCAGAAGCGCCCGCCACTTTAGCAATGGTTATCGGTCCACTCAAGTTTTTTACCGAGAGCTCGCCGAACAGCATTTTCTTCAGTGAATCCAGCGTCAGAATGCTCATGGTCCAAGTGCGACGGGCGCCCTCGCCAATCGCGGCCAGCGGCCCGTAACTGACTTCGCGGATCATCTCCGGTGGCCAGTCGACAGCTTTCACCCCTGCCCCCAGATAACCGCTCGGCGGTTTGCTTTCGCCACGCGCCGCCAAGGTCACCGGGACGTCGATTTGAGCATTGTCGCGCTCGATGCGCAGCATGATTTTGGTATCAGGACGCGTACGAACGGTATCAACAACTTGTTGCCAGTCATTAAGAGCCTGACCGTCAAGCGACAGCAGACGATCACCGGTTTTCAGGCCGGCAGCCTGCGCGGGACCTTTCGGATCGAGCTCGGCGAGCACCGGTGGCAAAGCCGGGCGCCATGGACGAATGCCCAGCGAACGGATCGGATCCGGCTCATCAGCCCCTTTGAGCCAGTGGTCCAGCGCCAGTTCACGCGGCGAATCCGCAGTGGATCCCTGATCGCGCACCATCAATTGCAAAGAACCGCTTTCGCCGAGACGCCGCACCAACTGCAGATTGACCGCTGCCCAGCCCGAAGTCGGCTCACCATCGATGGCAACGATTTCCTGACCTGACGTCAAACCCGCCTTGGCGGCGATACTGCCGGACTCGACCGCACCGATGACCGGGCGGATCTGCTCGCTGCCAAGCATGGCCAGCACCCAGAAGAACACCAGGGCCAAAAGAAAGTTGGCGATAGGGCCCGCTGCAACAATGGCGATACGCTGACGCACCGATTTGCGATTGAACGACTGATCGATCTGATCGACCGGCACTTCCCCTTCGCGCTCGTCGAGCATCTTGACGTAGCCACCCAGCGGGATCGCCGCAACAACGAACTCGGTGCCTTGCTTGTCGTGCCAGCGCAACAGCGGCATGCCGAAGCCTACGGAGAAACGCAGAACCTTGACGCCACAGCGACGCGCGACCCAAAAGTGGCCGAATTCGTGAAAGGTGACCAGCACACCCAAGGCGATCAGGGTGCCGGCAATCATATAGAGCGCGCTCATCTACTTTCTCCGCAATCCTGTTCAGTGCCGCGTGTAGCCATTGTGTTGCAAAACCTATCGACTGTGCCGACTCAACCACTGCTCAGCGAGAGTGCGAGCCTTGGCGTCCGCCGTGAATACGCTATCAAGATCATCCAGTGCAACAACCGGTTCACGGCTCAAAACGTCTTCGATGATACTCGCGATTTCCAGGTAGCGAACCCGCCCATCGAGAAACGCTGCGACGGCGACTTCGTTGGCGGCATTCAACATGGCCGGCGCACTGTCACCCGCTTCAGCAGCTTGCCGTGCCAGGCGCAGACAAGGGAAGCGCTCTTCATCGGGCGCTTCGAAGTCCAGACGCGCGATCGCAAACAGATCCAAGGGCGCCACGCCAGAGTCGATGCGCTCCGGCCAGGCCAGCGCATTCGCGATGGGGGTGCGCATGTCGGGATTACCCAATTGCGCCAGCACCGAGCCATCCACGTAATCGACCAGCGAATGGATCACGCTTTGCGGGTGGATCACCACCTCAACCTGCGAAGGTTTGGCATCGAACAACCAGCAGGCCTCAATCAGCTCAAGCCCCTTGTTCATCATGCTCGCCGAGTCCACGGAGATTTTGCGCCCCATCGACCAGTTCGGATGCGCACAGGCCTGATCAGGTGAAACATGCTCCAACTCGGCCATCGGCGTCTGCCGGAAAGGGCCACCGGAGGCTGTCAGTAAAATCCGACGCACACCTACCGAACTCAGCCCACGGGCAAAATCCTGTGGCATGCACTGAAAAATCGCGTTGTGCTCACTGTCGATCGGCAGCAAAACAGAACCGCTTTTGCGTACAGCCTGCATGAACAAGGCGCCGGACATCACCAGCGCCTCTTTATTGGCCAGAAGAATTTTCTTCCCTGCCTCGACTGCTGCCAGCGTCGGACGCAGCCCCGCCGCACCGACAATCGCCGCCATCACGGCGTCGACTTCTGGCGCGGAAGCGACCTGACACAGGCCCTCCTCCCCAACCAGCACGCGGGTCGGCAACCCTGCGGCACGCAGATCGTCCTGCAGACCGCGAGCCGCTTCGACCTGTGGCACCACCGCAAACTGCGGCACATGGCGCACGCACAGGGCAAACAACTCACTCAGTCGAGTGAAGCCTGTCAGCGCGAAAACCTGGTAACGCTCGGGATGACGAGCGATGACATCAAGGGTGCTCAGACCGATCGAACCGGTGGCCCCTAAAACAGTGATCTGCTGAGGACGACTCACGGCGCCGCCATCCAGAGCAACACGGCAAACACTGGAATGGCAGCCGTCAGACTGTCGATTCGGTCCAGTACTCCGCCATGCCCGGGCAGCAGATTACTGCTGTCCTTGATGCCGGACTGACGCTTGAACATGCTTTCAGTGAGGTCGCCCACCACCGAAATGAACACGATCAATGCCGCACCGATCAGACCCTTGAGCAATTCGGCTACGGTCCAGTCGCGCACCAGGCCGACGATTGCGGTAATCACCAGGCTCAATGCCAGGCCACCGTAAACGCCTTCCCAGCTTTTACCCGGACTGACCTGCGGCGCCAGCTTGCGCTTGCCAAAGGCACGGCCCGAGAAGTAGGCACCGATATCCGCGCCCCACACCAACACCATCACCGCCATGATCAGCCAGTTGCCCAACGGGTACTGTTTGATCTGCACCAGACCTTGCCAGGCCGGCAGCAGGATCAACAGACCGATCACCAGTTTGGTGGCAGCGCTGGACCAATGTTCACTGGAACGTGGATAGGTCAGCACCAGCCAGGTCGCCACCGCCCACCACAACACGGATGCACCGAGCACCCACGGAGCGAGGCCGGGCAGGATGTACATGACGAACAGCATCAAAGCGACCATAGCGGCAAAGCCGACACGGAACGATTGTGCCTTGAAGCCTGCCAGACGCGCCCATTCCCAGGCACCCAGACTCACGACCAGACCGATGAACAACGCAAACCCGGAACCTTCAAGCAGGAAGAACCCGCACAAGGCGATCGGCAGCAGGATCAGTGCAGTAATGATTCGTTGTTTAAGCATTAAACCCGGGCTCCAGCTTCGACCTGCTCGCTCGTTTTACCGAAACGACGTTGGCGTGAAGCGAAATCGGCCAGCGCATTGCGCATGGCATCGTGTTTGAAGTCCGGCCAGAACAGGTCGGAGAAATACAGCTCGGCGTATGCCAGCTGCCACAGCAGGAAGTTGCTGATGCGATGCTCGCCACCGGTGCGGATGCACAGATCAGGCAACGGCAGATCGCCCGTCGCCAGGCAGGTCTGCAACAGATCCGGCGTGATGTCTTCCGGGCGCAAATGGCCAGCCTGGACTTCACGGGCCAGTCGCTGTGCAGCCTGAGCAATATCCCACTGACCACCATAGTTGGCAGCGATCTGCAGCACAAAGCGATTTGCACCGACTGTCATGGCTTCGGCTTCGCGCATCGCCGCCTGCAACTCCGGATGGAAGCGCGAGCGGTCACCGATGATACGCAGGCTGATGTTGTTGTCGTTGAGGCGCTTGGCTTCACGACGCAACGCCTTGAAAAACAGGTCCATCAAGGCGCTGACCTCATCGGCCGGGCGCTGCCAGTTTTCACTGGAGAAAGCGAACAAGGTCAACACTTCGACCTTGGCCTCGGCACACACCTCGATCACCGCACGCACAGCATCCACGCCCGCTTTATGCCCGGCGACACCCGGCATAAAGCGTTTTTTAGCCCAGCGATTGTTACCATCCATGATGATCGCGACATGGCGCGGCACCGCGGACGGCGCAGTCTGCTTGGTCTTGTCCATTAAAAACTCGACCCTTAAACGGCCATCAGATCCGCTTCTTTTTGCTTGGTAGCCGCGTCGATATCAGCTTCAGCCTTGTCGGTGATCTTCTGAATATCGGCAGCAGCACGACGCTCTTCGTCTTCGCTGATTTCTTTGTCCTTGACCAGCTTCTTCAGCTCGCCCAAGGCGTCACGACGAATGTTGCGCACGGCAACACGAGCGTCTTCGGCAGCACTGCGCGCCTGCTTGGTGAAGCCCTTGCGGGTTTCTTCAGTCAGGGCAGGCATGGAGATCAGCAACAACTCGCCCAGGTTGGTCGGGTTGAGGTTCAGGCCAGCGCTCTGAATTGCCTTGTCGACCGCTGCGAGCATGTTGCGCTCGAACGCGACGACTTGCAGAGTGCGCGAGTCTTTAACAGTGATGTTGGCCACTTGAGTGATGGAGGTGTCTGCGCCGTAGTACGGCACCATCACGCTACCCAGAATGCTTGGGTGAGCCTTGCCGGTACGAATCTGACCGAAAGCGTGAGTCAGAGAGTCCAGAGATTTCTGCATGCGCTCTTGAGCGTCTTTTTTGATTTCGTTGATCATTGTTGACCTTCCTCGATCAGGGTGCCTTCAGCGCCGCCATGGACGATGTTCAGCAGGGCACCAGGCTTGTTCATGTTGAATACGCGCAACGGCATCTTGTGGTCGCGGCACAGGCAAATAGCGGTCAGATCCATCACGCCCAGCTTGCGATCCAGTACTTCATCATAAGTCAGATGATCGAACTTCTCGGCATGCGGGTCTTTGAACGGGTCTGCAGTGTAAACACCATCGACCTTGGTCGCCTTGAGCACAACATCGGCGTCGATTTCGATAGCACGCAAGCAGGCTGCGGAATCCGTGGTGAAGAACGGATTACCGGTACCGGCCGCGAAGATCACGACGTCTTTGGAGTTGAGGTGGCGCATGGCTTTGCGGCGGTCATAGTGATCGGTCACGCCAACCATGGAAATGGCCGACATCACGATGGCCGAGATATTGGCACGTTCCAGCGCATCGCGCATGGCCAGGGCGTTCATCACAGTGGCAAGCATGCCCATGTGGTCGCCTGTGACCCGATCCATACCGGCTTTGCTCAGGGCTTCGCCACGGAACAGGTTGCCACCGCCGATCACCAGACCGACCTGTACGCCGATGCCGACCAGTTGGCCGACTTCCAGCGCCATGCGATCCAGTACTTTCGGATCGATCCCGAACTCTTCCGAGCCCATCAGGGCCTCGCCGCTAAGCTTGAGTAGAATGCGTTTATAGCGAGCCTGATAACCACTGCCCTGCTGAGCCATTGCGAATCTCTCCTGCGGCGTATTTTAAAAATTCTTTGCGAGCTGTTTACAGCTGGCGTTCACTCTAGCTTGGCGCTGCTTCAGCGCCATCGGAACATGGCTTTGTAAGTCAGTTCCAGAGGTAAACCAATTAAAAATTGGTTACCCCATCTGAAAAGAGGCTGCGCGCGTGAGCGGGCAGCCTCTTTCGGGCGACAGTTGAAAACTGTCTTATTGCTTGGCGGCAGCCAGCTGGGCAGCAACTTCTTCAGCGAAGTTGTCGACCGGCTTCTCGATGCCTTCGCCTACTTTGTAGTAAGTGAAGGAAACGATTTCAGCGCCGCCTTTCTTGGCCAGCTCGCCAACCTTGATTTCAGGGTTCTTGACGAACGCCTGCTCAACCAGGCTTGCTTCTGCCAGGAACTTGCTGATACGGCCTTTGACCATGTTCTCAACAATGTTTTCTGGCTTGCCTTTGATCTTCTCTTCGTTCAACTGCAGGAACACAGCTTTTTCACGCTCGATCGCTTCAGCCGAAACTTGCGAAGGCAGCAGGAACTCAGGGTTGCTTGCAGCTACGTGCATCGCGATGTCTTTGGCCAGCTCGACGTCACCGCCTTTCAGAGCCACAACAACACCGATCTTGTTGCCGTGCAGGTACGAACCTACAACGTCACCTTCGATGCGGGTCAGACGACGGATGTTGACGTTTTCGCCTACTTTGGCAACCAGTGCTTCGCGAGCAGCTTCTTGCGAAGCGATCAGCGGAGCTGCGTCGGTCAGCTTGTCAGCGAAGGCTTTTTCAACGCTGGCAGCAACGAAGTTTTTGAAGTCGTCTTGCAGAGCCAGGAAGTCGGTCTGCGAGTTCACTTCCAGGATAACGGCAGCTTTACCGTCGTCCTTGATTGCGATTGCGCCTTCAGCGGCAACGTTGCCAGCCTTCTTCGCAGCCTTGATCGCGCCCGAAGCACGCATGTCATCAATGGCTTTTTCGATGTCGCCGTCAGCCTTTTCCAGGGCTTTCTTGCAGTCCATCATGCCTTCGCCGGTACGCTCGCGCAGTTCTTTAACCAACGCTGCAGTAATTGCTGCCATTTTCAAATTCCTCTTGGATAGGTTTTCAACCATTCCACCCGATCGAACGGGCGTTCAATTCGTCCCGAGCCCCACCTTGTAGCTGCTGCACGTTACAGGAGCTGTAGCTGCGCCGCCGACAAATGGTTTTCGAGGTGGCAAAAAGGGGGCCAAGCCCCCTTTTTGCTTACTGAGTCAACGCCAGGGCGTCAATTACTCAGCTGCAGCCTGAGTTTCTTCAGCTGCGAATTCAACAGTACCGCCAGCAACGTTGTTGCGACCGCGGATAACTGCGTCAGCCATCGAACCCATGTACAGCTGGATAGCGCGGATTGCGTCATCGTTGCCTGGGATGATGTAGTCAACGCCTTCCGGGCTGCTGTTGGTGTCGACAACGCCGATTACCGGGATGCCCAGCTTGTTGGCTTCGGTGATCGCGATGCGCTCGTGGTCAACGTCGATCACGAACAGTGCGTCTGGCAGACCGCCCATGTCCTTGATGCCGCCCAGCGAACGATCCAGCTTTTCCAGGTCACGGGAGCGCATCAGCGCTTCTTTCTTGGTCAGCTTGGCGAAAGTACCGTCTTCGGCTTGAACTTCAAGGTCACGCAGACGCTTGATGGAAGCACGAATGGTTTTGAAGTTGGTCAGCATGCCGCCCAACCAGCGGTGATCGACGTACGGCGAACCGCAACGTGCTGCTTCTTCAGCAACGATCTTGCCAGCGGAACGCTTGGTGCCGACGAACAGAATCTTGTTTTTGCCCTGGGCCAGACGCTCTACGAAAGTCAGAGCTTCGTTGAACATTGGCAGGGTTTTTTCAAGGTTGATGATGTGAATCTTGTTACGCGCGCCGAAAATGTACTTACCCATTTTCGGATTCCAGTAACGGGTTTGGTGACCGAAGTGCACACCGGCCTTCAGCATATCGCGCATGTTGACTTGGGACATGATAGTTCCTTAATAAGTCGGGTTTGGCCTCCACGTATCCCAATGACCAACCAATGGCATTAAGCCAAGGGCACCCAGGTCATCGTGTCGACACGTGTGTGGATTTAAGCCTTTCGGGGTATCCCCGGAAAGCGGCGCATTTTATACCACAGGGTGCGCAGAAACGGAACACGAAATCTGTATTCGCACCAAGGACATGGGCGCAGCCCCCTTGGAATCGGCGTCAGGCGCACCATTGTATAGAGAGAAGCGATGCACGCGGGCGCGGATTTGCGCCGTGTGTCTGTTAGAATCGCGTTTTTGAGGGTCGCAAAACGAACACTTGCCACCCCATTCGTATCAGCAAGCGCCGCCGAGCGCAGAGAGAGCCTGTATGACCGTCAACCTCAAAACTCCCGAGGACATCGCTGGCATGCGTGTCGCCGGCAAACTGGCCGCCGATGTGCTGGAAATGATTGCCGAACATGTCAAACCGGGCGTCACCACCGATGAGCTGAACCAGATCTGCCATGACTACATCGTCAATGTGCAGAAAGCCATCCCTGCCCCGCTCAACTACAAGGGCTACCCGAAGTCGATCTGCACCTCGATCAACCATGTGGTCTGCCACGGGATTCCGAACGACAAGCCGCTGAAAAACGGCGACACCCTGAACATCGACGTGACCGTGATCAAGGATGGCTACCACGGCGACACCAGCCGCATGTTCCACGTCGGCGAAGTGCCAGTCTGGGCCGAGCGTCTGTCGCAGATCACTCAGGAATGCATGTACAAGGCGATCGAAATCGTCAAACCCGGCTGCCGTCTCGGCGACATCGGCGAAGTCATCCAGAAGCACGCCGAAAAGAACGGCTTCTCGGTGGTTCGCGAGTTTTGTGGCCACGGCATCGGCAAGGTTTTCCACGAAGAGCCGCAGATCCTGCACTACGGCCGCGCGGGCACCGGCATGGAACTGAAGGCCGGCATGACTTTCACCATCGAGCCGATGATCAACCAAGGCAAGGCCGACACCAAAGTATTGGGCGACGGCTGGACCGCGATAACCAAGGACCGCAAGCTGTCGGCGCAGTGGGAACACACCCTGCTGGTGACCGATACCGGGTACGAGATCTTCACTCTGCGCGCCGACGACACCATCCCGCGCATCTCGGCCTGATCCAGAAAACGCTCCCAGCCTTATAGAAGGAAAGCCAATCGATGCCGCAGGTGGATCCCGAACTCTTCGACCGCGGCCAGTTCCAGGCTGAACTGGCCCTTAAAGCGAGTCCTATCGCGGCGTTCAAGAAGGCGATCCGCCAGGCTCGCGAGGTACTCGACACGCGTTTTCGCAATGGCCGCGACATTCGCCGCCTGATCGAAGACCGCGCCTGGTTCGTCGATAACATCCTGCAAAAGGCCTGGGACCAGTTCAACTGGAGCGAAGACGCCGACATCGCACTGGTGGCGGTCGGCGGTTATGGTCGCGGCGAGCTGCACCCTTATTCCGATATCGACCTGCTGATCCTGCTGGACAGCGCCGATCACGAAGTCTTCCGCGATTCCATCGAGCGTTTTCTCACTTTGCTGTGGGACATTGGCCTGGAAGTCGGTCAGAGCGTGCGCTCGGTCGATGAATGCGCCGAAGAAGCCCGCGCTGACCTGACGGTGGTTACCAACCTGATGGAAAGCCGCACCATTTGCGGCCCCGAGCGTTTGCGCCAGCGCATGCTCGATGTCACCAGCACCGCACACATGTGGCCGGCGAAGGAATTCTTCCTGGCCAAGCGCGCCGAACAGAAGGCTCGCCATCACAAATACAACGACACCGAATACAACCTGGAACCCAACGTCAAAGGCTCGCCGGGCGGACTGCGGGATATTCAGACCATTTTGTGGGTTGCCCGTCGTCAATACGGCACCCTGAATCTACGCGCCCTCGCCGGCGAAGGCTTCCTGGTCGAGAGCGAAAATGCCCTGCTCGCCTCCTCCCAGGAATTCCTCTGGAAAGTGCGCTATGCCCTGCACATGCTCGCTGGCCGCTCCGAAGACCGCTTACTGTTCGACCATCAGCGCACTATCGCCGGCTTGCTCGGTTTTGAAGGCGACGACGCCAAACAGGCCGTCGAAAACTTCATGCAACAGTATTTCCGCGTGGTAATGAGCATTGCCCAGCTCAGCGACCTGATCATCCAGCATTTCGAGGAAGTCATCCTCGCCCCGGAAGACGAAGCGCCGCCGCAGCCGATCAACGCGCGCTTCCAGCTGCATGACGGCTACATCGAGGCGCGCAACGACAATGTGTTCCGCCGCACGCCGTTCGCCATGCTCGAGATCTTCGTGCTGATGGCGCAACAACCGGAAATCAAAGGTGTGCGCGCCGACACCATTCGCCTGCTGCGCGAGAACCGTCACCTGATCGATGACAATTTCCGCAACGATATTCGCAACACCAGCCTGTTCATCGAGCTGTTCAAGTGCAAGATCGGCATTCACCGCAACCTGCGCCGGATGAACCGTTACGGCATCCTTGGCCGCTATCTGCCGGAGTTCGGTTTTATCGTCGGGCAGATGCAGCACGACCTGTTCCACATCTATACGGTCGATGCGCACACGCTGAACCTGATCAAGCACCTGCGCAAATTGCAGTACACGCAAGTGTCGGAAAAATTCCCGCTGGCCGCCAAGCTTATGGCCAAGCTGCCCAAGCCAGAGCTGATCTACATGGCCGGCCTGTACCACGACATCGGCAAGGGTCGGCACGGCGATCACTCGGAAATCGGCGCGGTCGATGCCGAGGCGTTCTGCCAGCGCCACCAATTGCCGGTGTGGGACAGCCGCTTGATCGTCTGGCTGGTGCAGAACCACTTGGTGATGTCGACCACCGCCCAGCGCAAGGACTTGTCCGACCCTCAGGTGATCCACGATTTCGCGCAGGCGGTCGGCGATGAAACCCGCCTCGACTATCTGTACGTGCTGACCGTCGCCGACATCAACGCGACCAACCCGACACTGTGGAATTCGTGGCGCGCCAGCCTGTTGCGCCAGCTCTACACCGAGACCAAACGCGCCTTGCGTCGCGGCCTGGAAAATCCAGTCGACCGCGAAGAGCAGATCCGCCAGACCCAGAGCGCCGCACTGGATATTCTGGTGCGCGGCGGCACCGATCCTGATGACGTCGAGCAGTTGTGGGCGCAACTGGGTGATGACTATTTCCTGCGCCACACCGCTGGCGACGTGGCCTGGCACAGCGATGCGATCCTGCAGCAGCCCGTCGATGGCGGGCCGCTGGTGCTGATCAAGGAAACCACCCAGCGCGAATTCGAAGGCGGCACGCAGATCTTCATTTATGCACCGGATCAGCACGACTTTTTCGCCGTGACCGTGGCCGCCATGGATCAGCTCAACCTGAACATTCACGACGCCCGGGTCATCACCTCGAGCAGCCAGTTCACCCTCGACACCTACATCGTGCTCGACAACGAAGGCGAATCGATCGGCGACAACCCGGCGCGGGTCAAACAGATCCGCGAAGGCCTCACCGAAGCCCTGCGCGACCCGGATGACTACCCGACGATCATTCAGCGCCGGGTGCCGCGCCAGCTCAAGCATTTCGCCTTCGCGCCGCAGGTGACGATTCACAACGACGCCCAGCGCCCGGTGACCGTGCTCGAATTGACTGCGCCTGACCGCCCTGGACTGTTGGCGCGGATCGGCGGGATTTTCCTCGAGTTCGACCTGTCGCTGCAGAATGCCAAGATTGCGACCTTGGGCGAGCGGGTGGAAGACGTGTTCTTCATCACCGACGCGCACAACCAACCGTTGTCCGACCCGCTGCTGTGCAGCCGCTTGCAGGATGCGATCGTCGAGCAGTTGAGCGTCAATCAGGAACCCGACATCAAGCTTTCGCGCCTCAGTATCTGATGGCGCGCACGGACTCAAATGGCTTAGCACGAGACCCAGCCCCCATGAACAACGCTTTGAACCAGCTCCAGCCCTACCCGTTCGAAAAGCTCCGCGCCCTGCTCGGCACCGTGACACCAAACCCGGACAAACGCCCGATCGCGCTGTCGATCGGCGAGCCGAAACACCGCTCACCGAGCTTTGTCGCCGAAGCGCTGGCCAACAGTCTGGATCAGATGGCGGTGTACCCGACCACACTGGGTATTCCGGCCCTGCGCGAAGCCATCGCCGGCTGGTGCGAGCGTCGTTTCGGCGTGCCGAGCGGCTGGATCGATCCGGCGCGCAACGTGCTGCCGGTCAATGGCACCCGTGAAGCCCTGTTCGCGTTCACCCAGACCGTGGTCAACCGTGGCGATGACGCGCTGGTGGTCAGCCCGAATCCGTTCTATCAAATCTACGAAGGCGCGGCGTTCCTCGCCGGGGCCAAGCCGCACTACCTGCCGTGCCTCGACGAGAACGGCTTCAATCCGGATTTCGACGCGGTCTCCCCGGACATCTGGCAGCGCTGCCAGATCCTGTTTCTGTGCTCGCCGGGCAACCCGACTGGCGCACTGATTCCGGTCGGCGTGCTGAAGAAACTGATCGCGCTGGCTGACGAATACGATTTCATAATCGCCGCCGACGAGTGCTACAGCGAGCTGTACTTCGACGAACAAACGCCGCCGCCGGGCTTGCTCACTGCGTGTGTCGAATTGGGCCGTCAGGATTTCAAGCGCTGCGTGGTGTTCCACAGCCTATCCAAGCGCTCCAACCTGCCGGGCCTGCGTTCCGGTTTTGTCGCCGGCGACGCTGACATTCTTAAGGGCTTCCTGCTCTATCGCACGTACCACGGCTGTGCGATGCCGGTGCAAACGCAATTGGCCAGCGTCGCGGCCTGGAACGACGAAGTCCATGTGCGCGCCAACCGTGCGCTGTACCGCGAGAAGTTCGACGCCGTGCTGGCCATTCTCAGCCCAGTGATGGATGTGCAGCGCCCCGATGGCAGCTTCTACCTGTGGCCGAACGTGCAGGGTGATGACGCCGCATTCTGCCGCGATCTGTTCGCTGAAGAGCACGTCACCGTGGTGCCGGGCTCCTATCTTTCGCGCGACGTCGACGGTGTCAATCCGGGCGCCAGACGTGTACGCATGGCGCTGGTCGCACCGCTGGCCGAATGCGTAGAAGCGGCTGAACGAATTCGCGACTTTATTATCCGTCGCAAATAACTAAAAAGTGCCCGCGCCAGGCAATCTGGCGCGCTGGCTTAATTGCCAAGTTACATATCAAATTATTTCCCGGCTTTCTCCTCTTGCAGACCGAAGTTAGTGTTGAAGTACTAAGCCACTTCCACTCATCAAACTTTTACTGCCAGGAAGAAAACCCACATGCATTCGATTCTGGATTTGCAATTAGCGCCCGCCTTAGATGACCGGGTGTCTTTCGAGGCCGCAATTAACGAGAATGCGGCGAATGCTGGCGCGTCCACGGGTAATCGTCGCAAGCGCTCCCTTGTGAACTACTCGAAGCTCTGGGCTAATGGTCGAACACTGAAAATTGCCTTTATGGATAATCCTGAAGTCGAGCACAAACAGAAGATCATCGATATTGCCAGCCAGTGGATGCAGTACGTGAATCTGAACTTTGACTTCGTCGAGGGCAAGGAAGGTGATATCCGCATTGCGACCGAGACACCCTACAACAGCTCGGTTCTGGGCACCGACGCACTGATCATTGTGCCTTACCAGGCCACTCTGAACCTTGGCGTCAAGCCTGGTCATGAAGACTTCGTCACCATCGTACTTCACGAGTTTGGCCACGCTCTCGGCGCGATGCATGAACACCAGCACCCAAAAGCCAATATCCCGTGGGACAAGCCAAAAGTTTATCAACACTATCAAACCCGCGAGATGAATCCGCTGACAAAAGAGCAAGTGGATCAGAACATCTTCACGCCTTTCGATTCATTCGAGGCGCTGTATCTGGATTACGACAGAAAATCGATCATGCACTACCCAGTGCTCAACAGTTTGACCTTGGGTAACTGGCACATTTCGACCAACCGAAAAATCAGTAAGAAAGACAAACAACTGATGCGATTGCTTTACCCAAAATAACCCCCCACCCACTCAAACTAAAACACAAACCTTCCAAATAAATAACAAGGACTGTTAATAATGAACACACCCAATACATGCACGACTGTAAAACCCTCGGACCTGGCCGCTTCCTATGCAGCGGCCATCACTGAAAACCCCGCGAACAGCGCCGCGTCCTCTTCCAGTCGTAAAAAGCGCGGCGTCGCCCGGCATACAAAATTCTGGGCTCCAGGACGAACTTTGCGGATTGCGTTCCTGAGCGGAAGTCAGGCATTCAAAGACGGCGTCAAGGCAGCCGCCAGTCAGTGGCTACCTCACATCAATCTAAAGTTCGAATTCGTTGAAGGAGTTGAAGGTGATATTCGAATTCAAGCAGGGGAAGGCCAGTACTGGTCGAAAATCGGCACGGACGCGCTGCTCGAAACAGACGGCCCGACCATGGAAATTGGAGAGTGGATGCTCCAGCCGAAAGTCTTCGCTCATTACGTGATGCATGAATTTGGTCACGCACTGGGGGCAGAACATGAGCACTTGCACCCCGAGGCGAACATTCCATGGAACAAAGACGCGGTTTACAAAGCGCATTGGATTCCCGACGACGCCGACGAAGACGACCTCCGACGCAAAACAGTTGAAGAACGCTACTTCAATCTTCTGGACAAGAGCGAAGTCAATTATTCGGCTTACGATCCGAAATCCATCATGCACTACCAGATTTATCAATCATGGACACACGGAGATTTTGAAATATGGTTGAACCTGGATCTCAGCGAGAAAGATAAAGCCTTTATGGCGTCGGCTTATCCCGCCGTTGACAGCACCGTCGAGACTATTTGACCTGCCCCAGGTTGGCTTCACTCAAATCGAGATCGGCCAGCACTTCCCTGAGCACGTCATCACCGATCTGGTGGTGACGGCTGAGGCTGTAGAGTTCCAGGCGCTGAGCCCGCAGGGCTTTGAGGCGTAACCGTCGTTCCAGCAAATCCATCTGGAATGCCAACGCCTGGGCTTCGGCAGAGTCATTGAAGACTTCGAGCTGATGGCGATATTCGGACATGATCCGTGCCTTCAACTCTGCCGCCAGCGCCGCTTGAGCCGCATCCTGCGGGGCGGCCTCCTCAGTCTCCAGCGCATGAATCGCCGCCTCGGCGGTTTTGCGCCAGGCGTCGCGAACCTCCTGACGACGCTTGTCATCCGGACTCTTCTCGATGCCACGCAATAACAACGGCAGAGCGATACAGGCCGAGATCAGCGACAGCAGAATCACGCCCGCAGCAATGAAGATCAGCAGATCACGCTCGGGAAATGCCTCTGCGCCCATCAACATCGGCACCGACATCACACCCGCCAGCGTCACCGCCCCGCGCACGCCACCGACCGTCAGTAACCAGCAGGAGCGCGCGGTCGGCACTTGGGTCAGATCGCCCTTCCCGCGCCAACGTCGCAACAGCACCGACAAACGCCAGATGCTCTGCACCCAGATAAACCGCAGCACCACCAGGGCGAGGAAGATTGCAATGACATCGAGGCAGCGATAAAACAGCGTCGGCCACAACGTCGGTTCATGGCTGACCACGGCTTTGATGATGTCCGGCAATTGCAGACCGAGCAGCAGGAAGATCAAACCGTTGAAGGCAAACTCCAGCAACGACCAGACACTACGGTTGAGCAAACGGGTGCTGGTCTGCCGTGGCAGCAGATCGAGCCAGCTCTGCATCATTCCCGCCGCCACGGCCGAGAGAATGCCCGAGACGCCGAGCCGCTCGGCCAAGACATACGCGGCAAACGGCAACAGCAGCATGAACACCACGTGCGTGGCCGGATCGTCCCAACCGCGCGCGATCATCCACGCGCGCAGACGCCCGACCAGCCAGCTCAAGGCCACACCGACGGCCAGCCCGCCCAGCGCTACAACGACAAAGGTCAGGCTGGCGTTGGTCAGCGAAAACACCCCGGTGATGGCTGCGGCCAAGGCGAACTTGAACGTCACCAGACCCGACGCATCGTTCATCAGTGCCTCGCCTTGCAGCATGTGCATCAGCGGCGTCGGCAAGCGGTTCTGCGAAATCGCCGATACCGCCACGGCGTCAGTCGGCGACAGCACGGCGGCCAGGGCAAATGCCACCGGCAACGGAATTGCCGGCAGCAGCCAATGAATGAAGTACCCGGCGCCGACCACCGTAAACAGCACCAACCCGACAGCCAGCGTCAGAATCGGCCCGCGCAAGTGCCAGAACTCACGCTTGGGCATGCGCCAGCCATCGGAAAACAGCAGCGGTGGCAGGAACAGAAACAGGAACAACTCCGGGTCCAGCGCTACATGCAGACCGAGCGTTGGCCAGGCGAGCAAGGCACCGGCGGCGATTTGTACCAGAGGCAATGGCAGCGGGATGACCCGACCGACCAGACGCGAGACGCTGACCAGCATCAGCAGGATCAGAACGGTGTAGGCGGTTTGCATAAAGCGGAAATCTCAGACAATCGACAGCGTTGAACTGCCATATTAGCCGCTTAGGCTGTGTCTGACCGTTGCACCTATGTCGCACAGCCCCAACTGATGTCCGCACAAAAATGTGTAGGAGCTGCGGCACGCTGCGATCTTTTGATCTTTAAAGACACAATCAAAAGATCGCAGCCTCGTTTCACTCGACAGCTCCTACAGGGTTTTGCGTATTCGCCGAAGGGTCATGGCATAATCCGTCACCATTTTTCTCCAGCACCTGTAAAGGGGGCAATTCCTTGACCGTTTCAAGTAAAACGTTGCACCTTTTCGGCATCAAAGCCTGCGACACCATGAAGAAGGCGCGCACCTGGCTCGATGAACACGCTGTCAGCTACGACTTTCACGATTACAAAACCGCCGGCATCGACCGTGAGCACCTGACCCAATGGTGTGACGAACACGGCTGGCAAACGGTGTTGAACCGCGCAGGCACGACCTTTCGCAAACTCGACGACGAACGCAAAGCCGATCTCGACCAGTCGAAAGCCATCGAACTGATGCTCGCTCAACCCTCGATGATCAAGCGCCCGGTGCTCGATCTCGGTGACCGAACCCTGATTGGCTTCAAGCCAGATATCTACGCGGCCGCTCTGAAGTAAGCAGCCCGTCACTCTTTGTAGAGGTGTATTTACATGTCCAATTCCCTGTTCAGCATCGCCTTTGGTGTCGGCACTCAGAACCGTCAAGGCGCGTGGCTGGAAGTGTTCTACGCACAGCCGCTGCTCAATCCTTCGGCCGAACTGGTCGCTGCTGTTGCGCCGATCCTCGGTTACACCGAAGGCAACCAGGCCATCACCTTCACCACCGCACAAGCGGCGCAACTGGCTGAAGCCGTGAAAGGCATCGATGCCGTGCAAGGCAAGCTGCTGACCCGTCTGGCTGAAAGCCACAAGCCGCTGGTCGCCACTTTGCTGGCTGAAGATGCTCAACTGACTTCGACGCCTGAGGCTTACCTCAAGCTGCACCTGCTGTCGCACCGTCTGGTCAAGCCGCACGGCGTGAGCCTGGCCGGGATTTTCCCGCTGCTGCCGAACGTGGCGTGGACCAGCCAAGGCGCCATCGACCTGAGCGAACTGGCGGAAATGCAACTGGAAGCCCGTCTGCGTGGCGATCTGCTGGAAGTGTTCTCGGTGGACAAATTCCCGAAAATGACCGACTACGTGGTTCCGGCCGGCGTGCGTATCGCTGATGCGGCACGTCTGCGTCTGGGCGCTTACGTGGGCGAAGGCACCACCGTGATGCACGAAGGTTTCATCAACTTCAACGCCGGCACCGAAGGCCCGGGCATGATCGAAGGCCGCGTATCGGCTGGCGTGTTCGTCGGGAAGGGTTCGGACCTGGGCGGCGGTTGCTCGACCATGGGCACCCTGTCGGGCGGCGGCAACATCGTGATCAAGGTTGGCGAAGGCTGCCTGATCGGCGCCAACGCTGGTATCGGCATTCCGTTGGGCGACCGCAACACTGTTGAGTCGGGCCTGTACGTGACCGCTGGCACCAAGGTTGCGCTGCTGGACGAAAACAACAACCTGGTTAAAGTCGTGAAGGCACGTGAGCTGGCCGGTCAGGCTGACCTGCTGTTCCGTCGCAATTCGGAAACCGGCGCTGTGGAATGCAAAACCCACAAGTCGGCGATCGAACTGAACGAAGCGCTGCACGCTCACAACTAAGCAGCCATACGATCCCCCTGTGGGAGCGAGCTTGCTCGCGAAGGCGTCCGGTCAGTCAACAACAGTGCTGAATGACACGACGCTTTCGCGAGCAAGCTCGCTCCCACAAGGTTCGGTGTATACCCGCCCAAGTTCACAGGGCTGAACAGATGATGATTCCCTCCCCGTGGCGTGCCGACTTCCCGGCCATCGCCGCACTGCAACGGCAAGACCAGACTTATCTGGACAACGCCGCCACCACGCAAAAACCCCAAGCCCTGCTCGACGCACTGACGCATTACTACGCCAATGGCGCAGCCAATGTGCATCGTGCGCAACACCTGCCGGGCGCTCACGCGACGCAGGCGTTCGAGGACAGTCGGCTCAAGGTCGCGCAATGGCTGAATGCTGGTGACAGCGGGCAGATCATCTTTACCCACGGCGCCACCAGTGCGCTGAACCTCTTGGCCTATGGCCTTGAACATCTTCTCCATCCGGGCGATGAAATTGTCATCAGCGCCCTGGAGCATCACGCCAACCTGCTGCCGTGGCAGCAACTGGCACAACGGCGCCATCTGAAACTGGTGATCCTGCCGCTGGACGTCGACGGCTTGATCGACCTTGCTGCCGCCGTGCACTTGATCGGCCCGCGCACGCGATTGCTCGCGGTCAGTCAACTTTCCAACGTGTTGGGTGCGTGGCAACCGCTGCCGGCACTGCTGGGCATGGCCAAAGCGCAGAACGCGTTGACCGTGGTCGATGGCGCGCAAGGTGTGGTGCATGGTCGCCATGACGTGCAGGCGCTGGGTTGCGACTTCTATGTATTTTCCAGTCACAAGCTGTATGGACCGGATGGTCTGGGCGTTCTGTTCGGGCGCAATGCTGCACTTGAACAACTGAAGCCTTGGCAGTTTGGCGGCGAAATGGTGCTGGAAGCCAACTATCAGGATTCGCGCTTCCGCCCTGCTCCGTTGGGTTTCGAAGCGGGGACGCCGCCGATAGCCAGCGTGATCGGCCTCGGCGCGACGCTCGATTATCTGGCCGGCCTGGATCAAGACGCGGTGTCGGCCCATGAAGCGGCGCTGCATGATTATTTACTGCGTGGCCTCGCGGCGCGTAACGGCATTCGATTGCTCGGCAAGCCGCAATTGGCGCTGGCCAGTTTTGTCGTGGAAGGTGTGCACAACGCCGATCTGGCGCACTTGCTCACCGAACAAGGCATCGCCGTGCGCGCCGGACATCATTGCGCAATGCCGCTGTTGAAAAGCTTCGAGCTGGCCGGGGCGATACGTGTGTCGCTGGCGCTGTACAACGATTCCGAAGATCTGGAGCGCTTCTTTGAAGCGCTGGATCAGGCGCTGGAGTTGTTGCGATGAGCTTGCCGGTCGAGGCTGCCGAAGCGCTGCAAACGTTTCAAAACGCGGCTGGCTGGGAACAGCGGGCGCGGTTGTTGATGCAGTTGGGTGATCGTCTGCCGCAGCTGGATGACGCGGACAAGTGCGAGGCCAACCGGGTGCATGGCTGTGAGAGTCAGGTGTGGCTGGTTGGGGATTTGCGTGACGGTCACTGGCAATTCAGCGCCAGCAGCGATGCGCGGATGATTCGCGGGTTGGTGGCGTTATTGCTGTTGCGGGTTAACGGGTTGTCGGCGGCTGAATTGCAGCAGGTTGATTTGCCGGACTGGTTCAATCAGCTCGGCCTTTCGCGCCAGCTATCGCCCTCGCGCAGCAATGGCCTGAATGCCGTGCTCCAGCGGATGAATGAGTTGGCGCGCTAACCGATGATCGTTCCCACGCTCTGCGTGGGAATGACTCCACGGACGCTCCGCGTTCCACTTTGGGTGGGACGCGGAGCGTCCCGGGCTGCATTCCCACGCGGAGCGTGGGAACGATCAAAGCCCCAACGTCAGACCTGAGGTTTAACCCGATCTGAAGGACGCCGCACACCCGCGACAATCTTGTCCACAGCCTTGGTCGCCGCGACCATGCCGAACGTTGCCGTAACCATCATCACCGCACCAAACCCGCCGGCACAGTCCAGCTTCACACCGTCGCCAACAAAACTCTTCTGCAAACAAATGCTGCCATCCGGCTTCGGATAGCGCAGTTGTTCCGTGGAAAACACGCACGGCACGCTGTAATGGCGGGTCATGGTACGTGAGAAGCCGTAATCACGACGCAACGTCGAACGCACTTTCGAGGCCAACGGGTCATTGAACGTGCGGTTGAGGTCGCACACCTGAATCAGCGTCGGATCAATCTGCCCGCCGGCGCCGCCAGTGGTGATGATCTGGATCTTGCGGCGCTTGCACCAGGCAATCAGCGCAGCCTTGGCGTTGACCGCGTCGATGCAGTCAATCACGCAATCAATATTCGGCGTGATGTATTCGGCCATGGTGTCGCGGGTGACGAAATCCGCCACCGCATGCACGGTGCAATCCGGGTTGATCCCGCGCAGGCGCTCGGCCATGACCTCGACTTTGGGTTTGCCGACGGTGCTGTCCAGCGCGTGCAACTGGCGGTTGGCGTTGCTGACGCAGACGTCATCGAGGTCGAACAGCGAAATCTCGCCAACCCCACACCGGGCCATGGCTTCCGCCGCCCAGGAACCGACGCCACCGACGCCGACAATCGCCACATGGGCCGCGCGCAAGCGCTCCAGGCCCTCGATGCCATACAAACGGGCGATGCCTGCAAACCGCGGATCTTCTGTACTCATGACCATTACCCCAAAAACCGGCGCGCATTATAGGGCCACGCGACGACAAGTTCTAAGCCTGCAGCTACAAGTGTAAGAACTTAAGTCAAAGTCGGCTGCCCAATGTCGGGCATTTCCCTGTCCGATGTACGACTTGTGAACTGCCGGTGTAGGATGCGCGCCCCTCGGGCGTCTAGCCGACCGATCCTTCGTTCCACAGCCTTTGGAACCCGAAATAGCTATGTCATCGCGTAAATTTGGACTCAACCTGGTGGTGGTTCTGGCAATCGCTGCCCTGTTCACCGGTTTCTGGGCGCTGATCAATCGCCCGGTTTCCGCGCCGAACTGGCCGGAGCAGATCTCCGGTTTCTCCTATTCGCCGTTCCAGCAGGGACAATATCCGCAGAAGGATCAGTATCCGTCTGACGAAGAAATGCGCCGCGACCTGGAGATCATGAGCAAGCTGACGGACAACATCCGCATCTACTCAGTCGACGGTTCGCTGCAAGACATCCCGAAACTGGCTGAGGAATTCGGCCTGCGCGTGACGTTGGGGATCTGGATCAGCCCCGATCAGGAACGCAACGAACGGGAAATCCAGCGCGCCATCGAACTGGCCAACACCTCGCGCAGCGTGGTTCGCGTGGTGGTCGGTAACGAAGCGATCTTCCGCAAGGAAATCACCGCCGAACAACTCAGCGTGCTGCTTGATCGCGTGCGCGCGGCGGTGAAAGTGCCGGTGACTACCTCCGAGCAATGGCATGTTTGGGAAGAACACCCGGAGCTGGCCAAGCACGTTGACCTGATCGCCGCCCACGTTCTGCCGTACTGGGAGTTCATCCCGGTCGATAAGGCCGGGCAGTTCGTGTTCGACCGCGCTCGCGACTTGAAAAAGCTGTTCCCGAAGAAACCGCTGCTACTCTCCGAGGTCGGCTGGCCGAGCAACGGCCGCATGCGCGGTGGCGCCGATGCGTCGCCGGCGGATCAGGCGATCTATCTGCGCAATCTGGTCAACAAGCTCAACCGCCAGGGCTTCAACTACTTCGTGATCGAAGCGTTTGACCAGCCGTGGAAGGCCAGCGACGAAGGCTCGGTCGGCGCGTATTGGGGCGTGTTCAACGCTGCGCGCCAGCAGAAATTCAACTTCGAAGGCCCGGTGGTCGCCATCCCGCAATGGCGCGTGCTGGCCATCGGCTCAGTGGTGCTGGCGCTGTTGTCGCTGACCTTGCTGATGATCGACGGCTCGGCCCTGCGTCAGCGCGGGCGGATCTTCCTGACCTTTATCGCGTTCCTTTGCGGATCGGTGCTGGTATGGATCGGTTACGACTACAGCCTGCAATACAGCACCTGGTTCAGTTTGACGGTCGGTTTCCTCTTGGCGCTCGGCGCGCTCGGGGTGTTTATCGTACTGCTCACCGAAGCGCATGAACTGGCCGAAGCGGTGTGGATTCCCAAGCGCCGACGCGAATTCCTGCCGGTCGAGGGCGACTCCAGCTATCGCCCGAAAGTGTCGATCCACGTGCCGTGCTACAACGAGCCGCCGGAGATGGTCAAACAGACCCTCGACGCCCTCGCCGCCCTCGATTACCCGGACTACGAAGTCCTGATCATCGACAACAACACCAAGGATCCAGCGGTGTGGGAACCGGTGCGCGACTATTGCGCAACCCTCGGCCCACGCTTCAAGTTCTTCCACGTCTCGCCCCTGGCCGGGTTCAAGGGCGGCGCGCTGAACTACCTGATTCCGCACACCGCCAAGGACGCCGAAGTGATCGCGGTGATCGACTCCGATTACTGCGTGCACCCGAAATGGCTCAAGCACATGGTGCCGCACTTCGCCGACCCGAAAATCGCCGTGGTGCAGTCGCCGCAGGATTATCGCGACCAGAACGAAAGCACCTTCAAGAAGCTCTGCTACGCCGAATACAAAGGCTTCTTCCACATCGGCATGGTCACTCGAAACGACCGTGACGCGATCATCCAGCACGGCACCATGACCATGACCCGTCGTTCGGTGCTGGAAGAGTTGGGCTGGGCTGACTGGTGCATCTGTGAAGACGCCGAACTCGGTCTGCGCGTGTTCGAAAAAGGCCTGTCGGCAGCGTATTACCACGACAGTTACGGCAAAGGGTTGATGCCCGATACGTTCATCGACTTCAAAAAGCAGCGTTTCCGCTGGGCCTACGGTGCGATCCAGATCATCAAGCGTCACACCGGCAGCCTGCTGCGCGGCAAGGACACCGAACTGACGCGCGGCCAGCGCTACCACTTCCTCGCGGGCTGGTTGCCGTGGGTCGCGGACGGCATGAACATTTTCTTCACCGTCGGCGCGCTGTTGTGGTCGGCGGCGATGATCATCGTGCCGCAGCGGGTCGATCCGCCGCTGCTGATTTTCGCAATCCCGCCGCTGGCGCTGTTTGTGTTCAAGGTCGGCAAGATCATCTTCCTCTACCGTCGCGCTGTCGGCGTGAACCTGAAAGATGCCTTCTGCGCGGCACTGGCCGGGCTGGCGTTGTCGCACACCATCGCCAAAGCGGTGCTGTACGGCTTCTTCACCAGCAGCATTCCGTTCTTCCGCACGCCGAAAAACGCCGACAACCACGGCTTCTGGGTGGCGATTTCCGAAGCGCGGGAAGAGTTGTTCATCATGCTGCTGCTGTGGGGCGCGGCACTGGGGATCTATCTAGTCAACGGCATCCCGAGCAACGACATGCGCTTCTGGGTGGTGATGTTGCTGGTGCAGTCGCTGCCGTATCTGGCGGCGCTGATCATGGCGTTCCTGTCGTCGTTGCCGAAACCGGCGGCCAAGCCTGAACCGGCAGCAGCATAATCGGTCACGGATAACGTCAAACGGCGGCCTTCGGGCCGCCGTTTTGCTTTAGAATGACCGCCTTTTTCAATGCCAACAAACTCGGTAGGCGCTGCCGAAGGCTGCGATCTTTTGATCTTGCTGTTGATTTTAAAAAACAAAATCAAAAGATCGCAGCCTTCGGCAGCTCCTACAGGTTTACCGTGCGCACCCGGAGTTATTACATGACGGCCCACGCCGACCTTTCGCCGACCCTCCAACTCGCCATCGACCTGATCCGCCGTCCGTCCGTGACGCCGGTCGACGCCGATTGCCAGAAGCAGATGATGCAGCGCCTGGGCGATGCCGGTTTCACCCTCGAGCCGATGCGCATCGAGGATGTGGATAACTTCTGGGCGACCCACGGCAACCACGACGGCCCGGTGCTGTGCTTCGCCGGCCACACCGACGTGGTGCCGACCGGCCCGGTCACGGCGTGGCAGATCGACCCGTTCAACGCGCTGATCGATGAACACGGCATGCTCTGCGGCCGTGGCGCAGCGGACATGAAAGGCAGCCTGGCATCGATGACCGTCGCCGCCGAGCGTTTCGTCGCCGATTACCCGAACCACAAAGGCAAGGTCGCGTTCCTGATCACCAGCGACGAAGAAGGCCCGGCGCACCACGGCACCAAAGCGGTGGTTGAGCGTCTCGCTGCGCGTAACGAGCGTCTGGACTGGTGCATCGTCGGCGAACCGTCCAGCACCACTTTGGTTGGGGACGTGGTGAAAAACGGCCGTCGCGGCTCGCTGGGCGCCAAGCTCACGGTCAAAGGCATTCAGGGTCACGTGGCCTATCCCCATCTGGCGAAGAATCCGATCCACCTCGCCGCTCCGGCGCTGGCCGAACTGGCCGCCGAGCATTGGGATCATGGCAACGATTTCTTCCCGCCGACCAGTTTCCAGATCTCCAACGTCAACTCCGGCACCGGCGCGACCAACGTGATTCCGGGCGATCTGGTGGCGGTGTTCAACTTCCGTTTCTCCACCGAATCGACCGTCGAAGGCCTGCAGAAACGTGTGGCCGATATCCTCGACAAGCACGATCTGGACTGGCACATCGACTGGGCCTTGTCCGGCCTGCCATTCCTCACCGAACCGGGCGCACTGCTCGACGCGGTGTCGGCAAGCATCAAGGACATCACCGGTCGCGAGACCAAGGCGTCGACCAGCGGCGGCACCTCGGATGGCCGTTTCATCGCGACCATGGGCACGCAAGTGGTTGAACTGGGCCCGGTCAACGCGACCATTCACCAGGTCAACGAGCGCGTGCTGGCGGCGGATCTCGACGTGCTGACCGAGATCTACTACCAGACCCTGATCAAGTTGCTCGCCTGATGCTCGCGTGCCCCATTTGCAGTGAACCGCTGAATGCGGTGGACAACGGCGTGGTCTGCCCCGCCGGCCACCGCTTCGACCGTGCGCGCCAGGGTTACCTCAACCTGCTGCCGGTGCAGCACAAGAACAGCCGCGACCCTGGCGATAACCAGGCCATGGTCGAGGCGCGTCGCGACTTCTTGAACGCCGGGCATTACGCGCCGGTGGCCAAGCGTCTGGCCGAACTGGCGACGAGTTACGCGCCGGATCGCTGGGTCGACATCGGTTGTGGCGAGGGTTATTACACCGCACAGATCGCCGAGGCCTTGCCGAACGCTGATGGTTACGCGCTGGACATCTCCCGCGAAGCCGTCAAGCGCGCCTGCAAACGCAACCCGGCAATCACTTGGTTGATCGCCAGTATGGCCCGGGTGCCGTTGGCGTCGGGCAGTTGCCAGTTTCTCGCCAGCGTTTTCAGTCCGCTGGACTGGGAAGAGGCCAAGCGTCTGCTCAGTGTTGGCGGCGGTCTGATGAAAGTCGGCCCGACCAGCGGCCATCTGATGGAACTGCGCGAACGCCTGTACGACGAAGTGCGCGAGTACACCGACGACAAGCATCTGGCCCTAGTGCCGGAGGGCATGGCGCTGGCGCACAGTGAAACCCTGGAATTCAAACTGACGCTGGACAAGCCCGAGGATCGCGCCAACCTGTTGGCGATGACGCCCCACGGCTGGCGCGCCAGTGCCGAGCGGCGTGCGGCAGTGATCGAACAGGCCGAGCCGTTCGAGACCACCGTGTCGATGCGCTACGATTATTTCGTTCTTCAATAAACTTTTGGTCTCGGGCACGTGCCCGGGGCCGGCTAAATCCGCGAATGGATTTTTCAGACCCGCAGTGAGGACATCCATGCGCCAACCGGATATCGAGATTTACCTGAAAGACGCCGACGTCGACCACAAGGCCATTTCCGCCTGGCTCGGCGAAGCCCTTGGCCCGTGCAGCGACTGGGTACAGAAAGGCCAGACCTACAAGTGCAAGGCCGGCAACGTGCCGGTGACCTGGCTGCCGAAAGCCGTGGGCAAATGGAACAGCCTGTACCTGGAAAGCGACCAGACCCCATGGGACGACGACATCGCCTGCGCCCGCGCCGCGTTTGCTGCGCTGAACGTGGAAGTGCGTTGCGCGCCGGGGACGTGGGTCGAGGAAGAAGGTGAGGAAACGGCGGATCGCTGGATGCGCATCAGCGCAGACGGTGAAGAAGAGATCACCTGGAAAACGGCTTAAAAGCAAAAGATCGTCCGATCGCGGCCCGAGCCTTCGGCAGCTCCTACAGGGTCATGTGTACACCTGTAGGAGCTGCCGAAGGCTGCGATCTTTGATCGTTCCCACGCTCCGCGTGGGAATGCAGTCCGGGACGCTCTGCGTCCCAAAGCGAACGCGGAGCGTCCGTTGAGGCATTCCCACGCAGAGCGTGGGAACGATCATTACAAGCCTACAACGTCTTCCGCCTGCAATCCCTTCTCGCCAGTAATCACCGCGTATTCAACCTGCTGGCCTTCAGTCAGCGACCGATGCCCTTCGCCGCGAATCGCGCGGTAGTGCACGAACACGTCCACTCCGTCTTCGCGCTGGATAAAGCCGTAGCCCTTGGCGTCGTTGAACCACTTCACGTTGCCGGTTTCACGTGTTGCCATCTGTTCATACTCCTTTTTTATTATTAAACAGGCTTTTCGCAGGAAAGCCTTTGCGGAACGTCAGCCTGTGTCCGACGTCCATAAAGGGCCGCGGCGACAGAGCGCCGAGTATATGACAGGCGCAAAAAGTCTCAACAGGAGAATACTTCGCCGCTTTTTTGCCGATTTTCGCCTAATACGGCAAACTGTCGCCCACCCGAGCAAACGCTCGGTTTTATTCACTCACGCAGAAGCCGTATGACCCGTTCCCCGTTCCGCCGTCTTGTGTTTGGCACCCTGCGCCGACTGTTGTATCTCTGGGTTCGCTCGGAGACGATCAATCAGTCGTCGTTCACCCTCAACCTCGACCGCAGTCGTCCGGTGTTCTACGTCCTGCAAAACCCTTCGCTGACCGATCTGGCCGTGCTCGACACCGAGTGCACCAAGGCCGGCCTGCCGCGTCCGGTGCTGCCGGTGTCGGTGGGTTCGCTGATTGAACCGGCGGCGTTTTTCTACCTGACGCCGGATCCGGACTGGCTCGGTCGCCAGGACAAACGTGGCGCACCGCCGACCCTGACCCGCCTCGTGAGCGCCCTCACCCAGAACGCTGCCGAAGACGCGCAGATCATTCCGGTCAGCGTGTTCTGGGGCCAATCGCCGGACAGCGAAAACAGTCCGTGGAAACTGTTGTTCGCCGACAGTTGGGCCGTCACCGGGCGTTTGCGCCGGCTGCTGAGCATTATTGTTCTCGGGCGTAAAACCCGTGTGCAGTTCTCCGCGCCGATCCATCTGCGCGAGCTGATCGATCACAACAAGGGCCACGAACGCACCGTGCGCATGGCCCAGCGAATCCTGCGCGTGCACTTCCGCAATCTCAAAGCCGCTGTAATCGGCCCGGACATTTCCCACCGTCGAAATCTGGTCAAAGGCCTGCTCAATCAGCCGCTGGTTAAGCAAGCGATCCTCGAGGAAGCCGAGCGCGAAAACATCTCCCCAGAGAAAGCCAAGGCCCAGGCCCTGCGCTACGGCAACGAGATCGCCTCGGACTACACCTACACCGCGATCCGCTTTCTGGAAGTGGTGCTGAGCTGGTTCTGGAACAAGATTTACGACGGCATCAAGGTCAACCACATCGAAGGCGTGCAGAAGGTTGCCCAGGGTCACGAAGTGATCTACGTGCCGTGCCACCGCAGCCACATCGACTACCTGCTGCTCTCGTACCTGCTGTTCCGCAACGGCCTGACCCCGCCGCACATCGCCGCGGGGATCAACTTGAACATGCCGGTGATCGGCAGCCTGCTGCGGCGTGGCGGCGCGTTCTTCATGCGCCGCACATTCAAGGGCAATCCGCTGTACACCTCGGTGTTCAACGAATACCTGCACACCCTGTTCACCAAAGGTTTCCCGGTCGAATACTTCGTCGAGGGCGGCCGCTCGCGCACCGGACGTATGCTGCAACCAAAAACCGGCATGCTCGCGATCACCATGCGCAGCTTTCTGCGTTCGTCGCGGATGCCAATCGTGTTTGTGCCGGTGTACATCGGTTACGAGCGCGTGCTGGAAGGGCGTACCTACCTCGGCGAATTGCGCGGGGCGAGCAAGAAGAAAGAATCGATCTTCGATATTTTCAAAGTCATCGGCGCGCTCAAGCAGCGCTTCGGTCAAGTCGCTGTCAACTTCGGCGAGCCGATCAAACTCGCAGAATTCCTCGACGCCGAGCAACCGGACTGGCGCCAGCAGGAACTCGGCCCGCAGTACAAACCGGCGTGGCTTAATGAAACCACCAATCGGCTTGGCGAAAAAGTCGCGCAGCACCTGAATGAAGCCGCCGCGATCAACCCGGTCAATCTGGTGGCGCTGGCACTGCTGTCGACTACGCGCCTGGCGCTCGACGATCGCGCCATGGCGCGCGTACTGGATCTGTATCTGGCGCTGCTGCGCAAGGTCCCTTACTCGCCGCACACCACGCTGCCGGAAGGCGGTGGCCGGGCGCTGATCGAGCACGTGAAGGACATGGATCTGCTGTCCGAGCAGAACGATGCGCTGGGCAAGATTCTTTATCTGGACGAGCAGAACGCCGTCCTGATGACCTATTACCGCAACAACGTATTGCACATCTTCGCCCTGCCGGCGCTGCTGGCGAGCTTCTTCCAGAGTGCTTCGCGCATGAGCCGCGAACAGATCCTGCGCTACACCCGCGCACTGTATCCGTACTTGCAGTCGGAGCTGTTTATTCGCTGGTCGCTGGACGAACTGGACGGCGTTGTCGATCAGTGGCTGGAAGCGTTTGTCGAGCAAGGCCTGCTGCGTTTCGAGAAAGATGTCTATCTGCGTCCGGCGCCAAGTTCGCGGCATTTCGTACTGCTGACGCTGCTGTCGAAGAGCATCGCCCAGACCCTGCAGCGCTTCTACATGACCGTCTCCTTGCTGCTCAACAGCGGCCAGAACAGCATCAGCGCCGAAGAGCTGGAAGACCTCTGCACCGTCATGGCCCAACGCCTGTCGATCCTCCATGGCCTCAACGCTCCGGAGTTCTTCGACAAGAGTCTGTTCCGCCACTTCATCCAGACGCTGCTCGACCTCGACGTGCTGCGCCGCGATGAGGCCGGCAAACTGAGCTATCACGAACTGCTCGGCGAGCTGGCCGAAGGTGCAGCCAAGCGTGTGCTGCCAGCGGATATTCGTTTGTCGATCCGTCAGGTCGCCTTGCATCGCAGTGAAGATGCGGCAGAAACGGCGGTCAGCGCCGAGGTCTGAAACTTGCCGACAACTAACGGGGAGCTTGCCGGGTTTTCTCGTTAGTTGATTCGTGGATAAATAGGCTCACTTTAATAATCACGATAAGGATATCGAGATGAGCCTTTTGCAGAAAAAAACTCCCACCGTTACTGTCGACTTCCGTTTGCCCGCTAACTTCCGCGCACCCCAAGGCGGCGAGCATGAAACGGTTGTCAGCGTCAAAGTCGTCAATTCGAAGTCGCCAATCAACGTCAAAGACTGGCGACACTCTTCAATCTTCGATGTTGGCTGGAAGTTCTCATTTCCGCATCACTACAGCGATGTCGGCGTGAAGTACCAGATCAACGTGCAGATGTTCCATGACCAACAGCCTTTGCTGGTGGAACTGGACTACTTTGTTATCGTCAATAAAGCCCCGCACCGGCAGACGCTGCATTTGAGCCCGATTGGCTTTCTGTATGTCGAAGTGCAAGAGCCTCGCGCTATTGCCGAGCATGAAGCCGTGACGATCAGTCTGCACGATGCGGACAACCCCAATGCTGAACTGGCCAGTGCCACCCACGATGAACAAACAGCCACTTCGTTCTATATGGAATACGATCCTGACAGCGTCGTTGCGGGCAAACGCTATACATTGAGCGGCATTGAAAACCGCTACCACCAATCCATTCTGGTCACGCCGTGGTATGTCGAACTTGCCCCGGTTTCGCGTAACTTGCGTGCGCGACTATCGCATTGGATTTCGCAGCGCCTGGAAAAACCATTACGTTTGTTCACTGACGCTAATGGCAAAATCCGCTAGATTTCCCTTCGGCGCCGGGATTCTTCCGGCGCAAAAGTATTAGAGGTTCCGATGAAAAAATTGACCCTGCTCGCCGCTGCTACATTGCTCAGCGCCTGCCAATCGACCACCCCAGCCAGCAAGGCCAGCCTCGACGGCGAAGTGTTCTATCTGCAACGCATCGCCCTGCCACCGAGCGCGACCTTGAGCGTGAGCCTGCAGGATGTTTCCCTGGCGGATGCGCCGGCAGTGGTGCTCGACGAGCAGAAGGGTCCGGTTCAAGGCCAGGTGCCGCTGCCCTTCCATTTGAGCTACGATCCCGCCCAGGTCAAACCGGGCCACCGCTATTCGGTCAGCGCGCGTATCGAAGTCAACGGTGAGTTGATGTTCATCACCACCGAAAACCATGCCGTACAACTCGACGGCAACGATCCGCAACCGCTGAAAATCCGCGTCGACGCCATTCGCTGATTCATTGTCCGTCACCCCTTTACCGCAACAAGGAAGCCGTCATGCTCCGCCCTACCCTTCGCTTTGCCGGCCTGTGCGCGGGCCTGATGATCTGCGCCAACGCCCTCGCCCTCTCGCTGAGCGACCTGTCACAGAAAGACGCCACTGGCGGCCTCAAGGATGCCCTGACCCAAGGCGCGCAAATCGCCGTCAAACAATTGGGCACGCCAGGTGGTTTCAGCAACAACCCGGACGTGAAGATCGAACTGCCGGGCAAACTCGGCAAAGCCGCGAGCAAGATGAAAGCCTTCGGCATGGGCGCCCAGGTCGAAGAACTGGAAACCGCGATGAACAAAGCGGCCGAAGGCGCCGTGACTCAGGCCCAGCCGATCCTCGTCGACGCCGTGAAAAAAATGAGCGTGGCAGACGCCAAAGGCATCCTCAGCGGCGGCAATGACTCAGCCACGCAATACCTCGACAAATCCAGCCGCGAACAGATCCGCGCCAAGTTCCTGCCGATCGTCAAACAGGCGACCGACAAGGTTGGCGTGGCGCAGAAGTACAACTCGTTCGCCGGCCAGGCTGCCGCGTTCGGTGTGGTGGACGCGAAGAGTGCGAATGTCGAGAACTACGTGACCGAACAAGCGCTGAATGGCTTGTTCGAAATGATCGGCAAACAGGAAGAAACCATCCGCCAGAACCCGGCTGCAGCGGCGACCAGTCTGGCGAAGAAAGTGTTTGGGACGTTGTAAGGTCTTGCACGATAAAAAAGCCCGCTGGACCTCCCAGGTTCAACGGGCTTTTTTGTGGGTGTCAGTTTGCGGATCAGCTTGATCGAGGACGCGATTCACCGATGACTCCGCGAGGAAAATCATTTGCTGAATGCCCAACAGCGCGCTGCATGTGAGTCCGTTCAGCGTGAATGCCAACTCAGTGGCCATGACATTCGCAGAGGCAAGCGTTTCGCAGGCTTGGGTAAGTAGAATTTCAGTTAGAGAGTGGTTGGCTGTGAGGCCACCATCGCCAGCAGGGCTGGCTCCCACAGTTGGATTGAGTGCATGCAGTTAGAGAGTGGTCGGCTGTCAGGCCGCTATCGCCAGCAGGGCTAGCTCCTACAGTTGGATCGAGTGTTTCAGTTAGGGAGTGGTCGGCTGTCAGGCCGCTATCGCTGGCAAGCCAGCTCCCACAGTTGGATCGAGTGC